>JAWKMJ010000039.1:0-22734 GCA_041392305.1 Crocinitomicaceae bacterium | reverse complement strand
TTTCTATAACATAAGCTTCAGCAAATTGGTCTTCATTCAAACTTTTTAGTTTAAATCCATTTTGTATTCCTCTCAAAAACTCAGTAATTTTCCCAAGCCTCCCATAATTCTCACTCCATTCATCTTCAAGCGCGTGAAATCTATCTAAAGAATACGAAGGTTCCGCCTTTGATAATATATCACTTGTGAAATACTCTTTATTATTAGCGTTTTCTAGGGCGTGATTAACAAAGGAAATTATATCTCTAGGTCTATGAAAAGTTCGTTCTAATACGTAATCGATTCCTGTATTTTTCCCTCGTCTTGATTTGTAGAAGGCATTTTTAACATTTAATTGATTCTCTGACAGTCTTTTCAATCTATTATCGAGCAGAATTTCTAATTCTTCTTCTGACCATTCAATATTTGAAAACATTGGTTTAAACTTCTCTCTTTGCCCTCCTTTGTTTTTAATTCCAGAAAAAACCATTTCATTCAGATTCTCACGCAATGAAATTACAATCTTCACTCCTTTAAACTGTCTAAACTCCTTTATTACTTCAATCATAGAGCCAATCAGATCATAACGAATTTCATCCCCAATCCATTCTTTATCAAGATCATCTATAACAATAAAATACTTTTTTTGATGGTCGCAGAAGAAATCCTCTTTCAAAATTTCAATAATATCCATTAGCTCATTTGCTTGTGTAGCATGGATTATAGATTCTGCTTTATTCTTTGCTTCTATCAATATCTTTTCGCTTTCGCTACTTCCTTCTGAGATCTTTAGTTGCAAAGCCTCAAGATTCATTCCCATGGAATTTGCAAATTCCTTTTGAATAGTTTTTTCCAGTTTTTGTATTCTATATTCAGTTTTATTCCAAAAGTCATCTGTCCAGTTTTTCATGTACTCAACCACCCTTTGCTTTTGAGCTGTTTTTTTAACTTTCGACCCTTGAATTTTATCGATTAGCCCTTGAAAAATTGAAGCTTTCTTTTGAGAATCGGCTTCATCAAAGTAAAGTTTCATTAACTCAACAACAAAAACATGTTTCCACAATACTTTATAAAATAAGTTTAGATTTATCCCTAAACTCTTAAAGTAATTGAGAATTGTTGAATTACTTAAAAACCTCAAAGACATAGACTCTGGATTTATGCCTTGAATACTTTCACAATTCTCTTTAAGATACCTTATAATTGCACTTTTCCCCGAACCAGTTCTTCCTATTAATATTGATTTTTGTGACTTCGTATCTAAAATTAACTCGAGATTTTCAATATCAACAAAAACTTCAAAAAGATCGTCATCAGTTTCCGCGTCAGGTGACCCAATATTATGGGTTTTCTTTATTTTGAACTTATTACTTTTGGCCATTTTTAGATCATATTCTTTCAAAATTCGCTTCAATCACTTTTTGTAATTCATTTGATTTTTCAAACTGCCCCAATAGAGTAGCTTTCAAATCGGCCATTTTTTCTTCAAATGGGATACCGTCATCTTCCTCAGCTTCTGTACCAACATAAATACCAGGCGTGAGCTTGTAGTCTTGTTTTTGCACTTCTTCTAATGAAGCGGAGTAGCAGAAGCCTAGCACATCTTCATAAGTACCGCTCGCTTGTCCTTCGAGAGCCTCAGGGGTCGCGCCATTTAAATTTCTCCAATTATGATAGGTTTCCGTAATCTTTTCAATGGTATCATCATTGAACACACGCAACTTACGGTTGGCCATTTCACCCATTTTAGAGGCATCAATGAATAAGATCTCATTCATTCTTTCACGGTGTAAACCATCCCTTCCATCTCGGTTTTTACTCAAAAAGAAAATACAAGCTGGTATACCCGTGGTTAAAAAGAGCTTGTCTGGTAAACGCACAATGCAATCAATCATATGATTGTCTACCATGTGTTGACGCACGTTTTTCTCTCCTTTATTATTGGAAGTCATGGCGCCATTGGCCATTACAATTCCGGCAGTTCCTTTAGCACTTAAATGGCTCCAAAAAGTCTGCATCCACATGTAATTGGCGTTACCGTCTGTGGTAAATTCTTCTTTGGGTCCAAACAAACGAGGGTCATTATCAGGTAATTCTTCTGGGTGCCAAGAGTCCACATTAAAAGGAGGATTGGCTAATATAAAGTCTGCTTTTAAATCAGGAAAACGGTCATTCAACAGAGAGTCTCCAATGCGCACATCAAATGAAAGGTCACGCAGAGCCAGGTTCATTTTACACAGACGCAAGGTACCGTCATAACGCTCTTGCCCATAAATGGAAATGTTCTTTTTATCTCCGCCATGAGATTCTAAAAACTTCAGTGATTGTACAAACATACCGCCTGAACCACAGGCAGCGTCAAAGATCTTTCCTTCATAAGGTTCTAGCATCTCTACCAACAAGCGTACAATACTGCCAGGTGTAAAGAATTGTCCGGCACCCGAACCTTCTGCAATGGCAAAGCGTCCAATGTAGTATTCGTAAATCCTTCCCAAAATATCGCTTTCCGGATTTTCCTTTTCAGAAAAGCGTTTATGGGAAAATAAATTAATCAATCCACGGACTTGCACTGGAGTCAACTGGCTTTTTACAAAAATTCTTGGTAAAATCCCTTTCAAATCATCGCGATACTGAGAAATCGCTTCATCCATCAAATCAAAAGCGTCATCTACCTTCACCTTGATATCATCCTGTTCAGCATTTTCTTTCAAATACTCCCAAGTCGCTTCTCGCGGCAATATGTATGTGTTTTTGGAAATATACTCATCCGGATCCTCCATCACGAAATTACGCTCATCCTCGGATTGGGTATAGTACTCGGATTTCTGATCTTCCAAAAGATGTTTCAACTCATCGCGTCTTACCTCATAACGCTCAGACATGTGCTTCAAGAAGATCAAAGAAAGGACGTAATCTTTATATTGGTTCTCTGCAACCGCCCCTCTTAATTCATTCGCAGCTTTCCAGAGTTCATTCTCAAAATCGATATCGGCTTTGCCCATAGATTGTAGTAGTTAGTTACTTAAATTTTAGTGACCTCCAATATATACAATTCCTATCTGTTGTGCAAAGCATACAAATAGAGGAATCCACTCATTTTTGATTAATTTTTCAACATTTGGGCGCAGGATAAGGTTTTAGAACGTAATCTATGTACGATTTTAGATTTTAGATTTTAGATTTTAGATTTTAAGAAAGTTCTAAATTCAGTTCTACATCGAACTATAAACAATCTTCAAATCTTCAAATTTTCAAATCACCTAATCCTCCTCACTCCCCAGCAATTCCAGCGCCTTCTCACTCTGAATCGCAGAACCCGCAATCCCCTAAATACTCCCATACCTATCCACTGTATTGGTAATCACTTTTTCAATCTGCTTTTCTCTTTGCTTCCAGATCCGCTGCATAGATCTTTTTTCGCTTTTAAAGATCTTCAAACATTCCAATCCGAGCTACAACCAAATTCTTGTACTCCCTCTTCTTCGCCTCACTCAAAAAAGAATGGTCAATCATCTCAAGGGCATCTGGAAGCCATTTTTTAAGTCTCTTATAAACCGAATTGATTTGCTTATCATTTAATTCTAGGCTTCTTCCGAGTCGATCGAAATAGCCTTTTTTGAAATTTTGTTTTTTACCTCCTAATAAGAGAGCAGAATCGTCCTTATCTTTTGGTAATACCAATTTCACATTCAATAGATCATAAAAAGGGGCTAAAACCCATCCCATCTCTGATAAAAACATAGAAAAGTTCTTCAAATGCATATCGTTGTTTCCGATAACAAAACTGAACAGCGTAACTTCGAAAAATCGCAACTTATCTTGCAAAGTATTTACGGATAATATACCGATCTCTTTGCCCAGATTTTCCATCGTTCCTTTATACTTATCCGAAAGTTCCAGAATTTGTAAAAAATCGATCATATGATTTTTAGTACCATCGGAATTTCGATCTATTCTTTTGGTAATAAAACAGAGTTCTCCGGATGCTAACCGAATCATACTAATCGGTACAATATCCAATTTAAATAGGGAGGCTAATTTCATGGATAAATGTTCATTTTCCGGCATTTCAGGATATTGAAGATTCTGAGGTTTTAATATAAAATGTCCGTCAAGTGCATCTAATATGGTAAGTCTTCCTCCAGAACCTTTTTCAAATTCATTCTTAATCCAACCCAAAGACAATTTTGGTTGAACTCCCGGAACCGTCACGGATTGCTCAGCAGCCGATTTAGCCAACTTTTCCATTTCGGATAATTGATAAGGTAACTCTGGAGCCTTCTCAGTTCCAAAAAAGACTTTCACGCATTTAGGATGATAGTCGACTTGCCCCACTTCCAATTCCTTATAACAATATAAACACCTAGCCATTGGTTTCTGAATTTATAGGGTGAACACTTACCGCTCCAATGGCATTTTGACAACAAGCTAGCAATAAGCCCATACGGTCATTCTTATTAATCCGCCAACTTTCCGCTGCAATATTGAGCAACCAACCCTCTGGAATAAGACCATCAAAAAAAGGAAAAAGAATTTTGCTTCTGAACGGTTCTTTCCTTACTCGCATGCCAAACGTTATAAACTGATTTGGATAATGTTGAATATAACCTGCATCATACTCAAAAACATAATCTCCTGAATCTTCTTCGGTTAAAACTCCGGCTATAATATTATTGTATTTAACAACTCCTTGTCTCATGATTTACTAGTTACCGGCCCCAACTCGTGCCCGAACATTTTCAACACTTGGTTGACTTTAGACAAACTCAAGTTATCTTTGCCTTGCTCAATTTTTCTAACTACAGTAAGAGCAACCCCTGCTCTCTCAGCAAATTCTTCCTGCGTAAGATTCAATTGCTTCCTTCGCATCTTAACAAAGTTGGACAATTCTTTCATTTTATATGCATTTACATACAAAAATACGAAAAAACATTTAAATATATGCTTTTACATATAAATACTTTATAATAAGGTAAATTATATGCTTTTAGATATAAAATTATTCTCGTACAATCTGCGGCATTTTAAGACTTTAAAACTTTAAGACTTTAAGACTTTAAGACTTTAAGACTTTAAGAAAAGTACAAATTTCAGTTCTTCTCTGACATAAAAAAACGGCCATCAGAAGATTTTTCATGGAACCGAGATTTAGACCTAGCAAGATCGGGAACCAGCGACCAGTGACCGGTGACCAGTATTTTTGGTTACGCGAAGTTACACGAAGAAGTCGCAAAGTTTCGCAAAGGCTGTTACATGGCGATACATAGAGAGTGAGGTTCTCCCAACCATAAAACCGGCCTTCAGATGATTATTTCATGGAATCGAGATGAGGGTTTTTACACACCCGGCCTCTTGGCTCCCAAACGATAAATGTATGGACCAGCGCGCTCAAGGACCTATTTTCAGTATGTTTTCATTAACCTAGGTGTCCGAGCGACCTGTGCTGAGAGCTAGTCGAAGTAGAGCCGAGGACACCGATTTTCGAAGTGATTTAGAATTTATGATTTAAAGACTTTTAGAAAGTTCTAAATTTCGGTTCCACTCCAAACCAAAATCCAATCTTCAAATTTTCAAATCACCTAATCCTCTAACCCCTCAAAATCCTCCTCAGAACCAGGTAACTCTAACGCCTTCACACTCTGAATCGCACTACCCGCAATCCCCTTAATACTCCCATACATATCCACCGTATTCGTAATCACCTTTTCAATCTGCTTTTCTCTTTGCTTCCAGATCCGCTGCATGGATCTTTTCTCGCTGTCCAAATCCATTTTCATTTGGGTAAACCCTTCCACGATGGCTTCTACTTGCATTTTAAAGGCCGGACTCGTCAAATAACCATACAGGAGTTCCATTTTATCGCCTTTGTTTTCCTGTGAAGCCATGGCAGAATTGAGTTGGATGATGGACTCGCGGAGTACCGAACACAATCCCTTAAATTCTTCATAAGTGCAGATCCAAATCCCATCTTTCAAGCCCATTCTTTCCATGTCCGAGGGCATTACTTCGGTAACCAACACCCCAATATTGGCGCCACGATCACGGATATCTGCCTTAAACTTTTCGATCCAGCTGGGTTGGAAGTCCTTGGTTCTTTTGGATTCGTAATAGATCATTCCACAGTTCTGACTCATTCTTGTATTCACAATCTGGATGCAATCGCCTCCTCTTGCGCCTTTCTTAATTTCTTCAATGGTATCCAGTGGAAACTGCTGCATCAAATATTCTTCAATAGCCAATTCTTGCACTTCCCCTTGCATTTGCATACTCCCCTGCTCCTGCTTGCGCTTCATTTCTTCGGTGAGTTTCTTTTGATCTTCCAGCTGTTTTTGAAGCTCTTTGAATTTCAATTCATTCTTCTCTGCTTCCGCTTTCTGGATCTTCTCCTTTTCATCCAAAAGCAATTTATTGAGTTCGCGTTGGGCTTCTACTTTTGCCGCTTCTTTGGCTTCTTCTTTCTCTCGCTTTAATTTCTCAATCTCGGCCTGCGACTTATGCAATTCCTTTACTTTCTCTGATTTCTCCTCCAATTCTTTACGCAACGAGGCCATGGCTTCAGACTGATCTTCCGTTAATTGCTTCTTGATCTTCAGCTCCATTTCCGCCTTCTCTTCCTTGAGTCGCTTTTCCAAAGTCTCACGCAACAACTCATCCTCTTTCTTTTTTCTTTCCTCTAGGAGTCGCTCCGCTTTCTTCACCTTATCCATCTCGGCTTGCAAAACAGCCTTTTCCTTATTCAAAGCCTCCAAATATTTCTTACGCATTTCCTGCTCTACCTGAGAAGAAAGCACTTCGGAAACGTCGATGGAAGTCGAGCAGTTGGGACAAATTATTTTGTTATCACTCATTTTTTGGACTGTTTGATTGTTGGACCCTTCGACTACCGCTCAGGGCAAGTTTTTGGACTTTTGGACAGTGAAGAGGCAACCAAATCGAATCGCCGAACTGTCGAACTGTCAAATACCAAAGTTAAAGTTAGTAATTATTTGGACTGTTTGATTTTTGGACTTTTGGATTTTTGGACTTTTAGACTGCTAGAAATTGGACATATCGAATGAATAATTAAAAATGAAAAATGAACAATTAGATGAACGTCAGGAGGATTCCAATCCTCAAACCCAAATTGATTTGACTACTAGATATCTAGACAGCTGGAAACTGGACTTTGTGTTTCTGATAAAAAGAAAGAGTCCAGAAATCCAGAAATCGAAAAGTAATTTCGTAACCCCGCGACTTCAGTCCAGGGTGGAGAGGGGAAGAATGCAAAGTTCAAAATGAAAAATGAAAAATGAAAAATTAGATGAACGTCAGGAGGATTTCAATCCTCAAACGCACCGTGATCAGCACTCAAATCCAAAAACCTTCATTGAAACTTAATTCCTTATAGCTTTCTCCAAACAAAAAAAACTTCAATCAAAAACGTCCCTACTTTTCGTAACCCCGCGACTTCAGTCCGGGGTGGAGAAAGCAAAAACCTTTAATCTGGCAATCTTGAATCGTAAAATCTGACAATCTAGAACACAACCCCGCGACTTCAGTCCGGGGTGAGAGTCTCAAAACCTTTAATCTGGCAATCTTGAATCTTAAAATCTGACAATCTAAAACACAACCCGCGACTTCAGTCCGGGGTGAGAGTCTCAAAACCTTTAATCTGGCAATCTTGAATCTTATAATCTGACAATCTAAAACACAACCCTGCGACTTCAGTCCGGGGTGAAGAGGGGAAGAATGCAAAGTTCAAAATGAAAAATGAACAATTAGATGAACGTCAGGAGGATTTCAATCCTCAAACCCAAATTGATTTGACTACGAGATCCCTAGACTGCTGGAAACTGGACTTTGTGTTTCTGATAAAAAGAAAGAGTCCAGATATCCAGGAATCCAGATATCCAGAAATCCAAAAAACCAAAAACTTGCCCTGAAAAATAATCACTGGACCCAGAACTCGAGTCCCTCCTAGTTAGGGTTAAACACGGACTCCAATCACACAGACATCATCCACTTGTTCGTAATCTCCTTTCCATTGATTGAAAGCAAGGTCGAGCTTTTCTTTTTGGTCTTTAAGAGGGAGTTCAGAAACATCCATTAAAAGATCTTTGAGGGCGCGGACTTTCATTTTCTTGCCCTTTTCACCACCAAATTGATCCGCATAACCATCAGAGAACAAGAACAATTGATCCCCTGGATTCACATCTATAAAATGCGTAGTGAAATTTTTTGAGTAGGCGTATTGACCCACGGGTTGTTTATCCGCCTTGTATTCTTCTAGTGCCTTTTTGCCTTGCTGATCTCTTACAATCACCAAAGAATTGTTTGCACCTGTGTATTGTATTTTTTGCGTTCCTTTTTCAAATCGAACCAAGGTGATATCCATACCATCTTTAACTTCTTCTACCGATTTTTCGAAAGTACGAATAACGAGCTCCTTTGTTTTATCCAGAATTTCTCCTGTATCTCTTAGGCCAAACTCATTTACAGCGCGATTAAGTGAATTCGAACACACTACCGACACCATTGCACCTGGCACTCCATGACCGGTACAATCGGCCGCAGCAACATAAACATAATTGCCAACACTTTCAGTCCAATAGAAATCACCGGCCACGATATCTTTAGGTTTGTATAGTACAAAAAACTCATTTAAGTACTTGCTCAATACCGGTTCAGGAGGTAAGATTGCTGTTTGTAAACGACTTGCATAATTCACTGAATCCATAAAGTTCTTGTTCTTTTCCTCAATGACCTCCTTTTGTTCCTCAATTTTTTGCTTATCCTTTTTTGTTCTGTTTTTTGCTCTTAAGGCTAAACCTAATAGTATCAAAACCAATCCCCCGGAAACACCTGCCCCAATAACCATCCAAGTCAGAGTTTTCGCACGTTCTTTTTGTGCCATATTCTGACTCTCCAGTAGCGCTACTTCTTTTTCCTTGATCTCAACTTCTTGTTTTGCTTGCTTTTGTGCTTGTCGCAGATCTTCTTGAAGCATATTGATGGAAATCAAATCATCATTTCCCATTCCCAATTTTTGCACTTCCTCAGAAAGGGATTCTTCAGAATTAAAGTTGGCATCTAAGTATTTTGCCTTTTCCTCATAAAGCGGTTTAATCTCATCTGCCTCGAAAACCGCAAAACGCATCGTGATATAGCTTTTGTAGTTATCTAAAGGGTCTGTACATGAATTCGCATCGGCCAACAAATTTGCTAATGCCCGGTAGTTGGCATTCATTGTTCGAACTGAACTTGCTTCTCGAGCCAGCAACAGACTCTTTCGTAAATGCTCTTCTGCCTTTTTAAAATCCCCAAGTGTATAAAGCGCATTGCCTAAATTATGGAAAGTGATCGCTTGTGAACCCTTATCATTCAATTCTTCTTTGATTACCAGAGCTTGCTTGTAGGAATTAATTGCATCATTCACATTTCCGGCTTCAAATTGAATATTTCCTAGATTGTTTATTGAAATCGCTTCATTGGCTTTGAAGTTGTTCTTTTCATCAACTTTCATTGCCACCTCCAACATTTTTCGCGCCTCTTCTGGCCTGCTTTGTTTCATTAAATTGATTGCCATGCTGTTGTAGGTTGCCGAAATCTCTTCCGGATCCTTCACTTTTTCCTCCAACTTAATGAGTTCCATTAATGTTGCTTCTTCCTCTTTATTTTCTAAATGATTTCTTTGAAGTAGTGCAATCTGATACATCACCTTGGCAGCGCTTTCATCATCGCCTAAAGCTTTGTAATCCCGCACAGCTAATTCAAAATTCTTCAAGGCTGCATTTTTCTGATTCAATCGTTCATGAGATGCCCCCAAATTATTACGGATATTGGCTGCTGCCCTCTGATCTCCAGACATTTCACTCAAAACCAATGCATCATTAAAACTGTTAATGGCTTCTTCATAATTCTTGTTCTCAAATTGAGAAAGCCCAATATTGTTCAGGTTTTTTGTTGCCCCGGCTAGATCATCTTCATTCAGATTCTCATCCAAATTCTGAATCTCTTCCTGAATATTTTTATTTGTCTCTACAACAGATGGAAGCTTATTCTTTTCTTCATTTTTGTCGATTTCAGGCTTTTCCTTGTACCCCGCCACTGCACCTTTTTCAGGTTCCCAAACTCTTTCTGAATACAAACGGTAGCCAATGCCCGTTGACTTATTAAACAAGGTAAACAGAATAACTTTGATTGATTTTGTAAATGACAAATTTCCCTGAAAGCTATAAATCCCGTTGCGATTTTCCATCACCAAATTAATCTCAAAAGTAATTTTCTCACCTTCCAGAACGTACTTGCCTTTAGAGACTCTGTTATTCGTTCCTCGATCAAAACTTCGGGAAAAATTATCCATATAGGAAGGTCGCTTGGGCACAATTAAAGCAATTACTTCGCCGTCCTCATAAAAACGCAAAGCAATATCCTGTCCACTCATGGAACCTTTGGCTCGAATTTTACCAAAGAATATGCCCTCCAAATCTTTTCTTGAAATAGATTGAGACTGAACGAAAAAGCTATTCGTTAAATAGAATAATAGTAGCAGTATTAAGGCACTGTTCTTCATAGTTTGCAGCAGGTGTAAATATAATCTAATTCAATACAATCACCTAATATTTTCTTAGGCTTTCATAATTTATTTGTTAAACCTCCCCTAATCAATCATTTAATTGGGCTGCCTGTTTAGTCGTCTGCTCTTCTGTTAAATGCTACACAAATAAATTCTAGAGCGGTTAAAATTTAACTAAATAAAATTAGATTGTCAATGAATTTGTTACTTTATTTAAATACGTCATTATCAATTCTAAAGATGCATTACAAAGGGGCGATATTTTTGATTTTGATGAGTCTGAATCACACTAAAGACTCGTTACCAGTAAGTTATGCGTCAGAATTTAATATGGAATTTTCTAAAAAAGGAATACCCAAAATAAAAACCAGTTCGAAAATCAAAAAGTACTTATCGCCCCTTACTTCAAGAAGCTTCGACTTCCCTATTCAAAATAAAACCATTGAAACCATCAGCACCGGTGTCATCACTCAAATTCTAAATCAGAAAAACAAAAAGGGTATCGCTATCAAGCATGTTTATCTTGAAAATGGGAAAGCAGATACGATTTATTCTGTCTACAAACAAATTGAGATCAATCCTTCATGGAAAGTCGGGGACACACTCCCGAAAAATTATCTACTGTCTAAGAATTTAGGAAATTTTACCATGCAAGAAAATTTTGAACTACGAAAACGTAAAATTGGGAACTTACAAATCTTTTTATCCAACAAGGAAAAAGGAGAATATACTCAATCCAAGGACCTTATCGATATGAAATCCTTCATACCAAAACACAAAAACCTAACTTGTCCGCATAAGGAAAACAAACTACTTATCGCCATCAAAAGCGAATATAAAATTTACTTCATTCAGAAAGGAAAAATTACGAAAATACTTGAAATCGCCTTAGGCCAGAGTCCCAAAGGACACAAAGTGAAGCAAGGAGACAATAAAACACCTGAAGGGGAATACCGCTTATCTCAGAAGGCTAAAGGTCCTTTTTCTGGTACTGTTGGTCCCTATTTCGGAGAAAGATGGATCCGCCTAAGCTATCCAAACGCCTATGATGCCGAAATCGGCTACAAACGAAAGCTTATAAGCAAAGCAGAAAAGGAACAAATCGAAAATGCAATTAAAAACAACCAAATGCCACCCAAAAACACCCAACTAGGAGGCGGAATCGGAATCCATGGCTGGTCTGGAGAATGGGATCCAAATCAAAACAGAGACCTCACCTGGGGGTGCATCTCAATCAACAACTCGGACCTTATCCCTCTTTATGATCAATTGGAAGTTGGAGATAAAATCATCATCAGCCCATAAAGCTTTGACTTCGATATTCCGGAAATAAAATCATTATTCTCACCCTCTAAACCCTTCAGCACGCTCACTACAGCCTTTGAACTTTGCATTTTAAATTTTGAACTTTGAACTTTGCACTTTGAACTTTGAACTTTGCACCATAAACTTTGTATCGTCCTGAAAAAAAGTAGACACTTTAAAAAGAGTGTTTATGAATAAAAAAGTAATCTTAAGGTATAGTGAAAGTTTTAAGCTTCAAGTTGTAAAAGAGTATGAAGAGAGCTATCTTACCAGGAAAGAACTGAGTTTAAAATATGGTATCAAAGGAGGAAGTACGATTTGCAACTGGATTAATAAGTATGGATCCCAGAGTTCCCAAAATAGAATAGTAAGAGTGGAAAAGCCAAACGAAAAGAACAGAATAAAAGAGCTTGAAAAAGAAGTTGAAAGACTTAAAAAAGCTCTAGCACATCAAACTTTAGTAGCCGTTACTAAGGAAAGTATGGCAGAAGTAATCGCAGAAGATTTTGGAGTTGATTTAGAGGAGATTAAAAAAAAAGTAGAAGAAAGACAATCGCGAAAAACAAAGTAAAAGGCTATGCTGTAAGCAGAAGTTGTAAGCTTTTAAAGTATAATAGGTCTTCTTTTTATAAAGAGAAAGTTCGGAACAGAAAAAGAAAAGAAGTGGATCAAAAGGTATTGGTTAAGGTTATTGAAATCAAACAAATAATGCCCAATATTGGTGGACGTAAAATTTATGAACTTCTAAGGAGAGTTCTGTTAAAATCAGGACATACATTTTTAGGGAGAGATCGATTGTTTAGACTGTTGAAAGATCATGATTTACTTGTGAAAAGAAAGAGAAAGTATGCTGTGACAACTAATAGTAATCATCCTTTCAAAAAGCACTCTAACTTGATAAAAGGAAAAGAAATAACAAGAGTGAATCAGTTATGGGTAAGCGATATTACTTACCTAAGAATGGGAGATAGTTTTTGTTTTCTTTCTTTAATAACAGATGTTTACAGTCGTAAAATCGTTGGTTTTAATGTGAACAATACATTAGAACTTACTGGAACTCTGAAAGCATTAAATAACGCTTTACAATTAGCGACTCCTGAGATCCATCATTCTGATCGAGGAAGTCAGTATTGCTCATATGCTTACACAGATAAACTAAAAAGTAAAGGAGTGAAAATTAGTATGACCGACAATGGAAACTGTTATGAAAATGCCATTGCAGAAAGAATGAATGGAATATTGAAATCAGAATTTAATTTAAATGCTAACTTTAAAAACCTAAATCAAGCAAAGAAAGCTGTAAGTCAAGCCATAAGAGTATATAACCAAAAAAGACCGCATTGGAGTATTAATCTGAAAACTCCTCAAGAGGTCTACTTGAGTGCAGCATAGTTATAAGTATTAATTGGTGTCTCCTTTTTTCAGGACATGACACTTTGCACCATGCACTTTGCACCATAAACTTTGCACCATGCACTTTACACCATGAACTTTGCACCATGCACTTTACACCATGAACTTTGCACCATGAACTTTGCACCATGAACTTTGCACCATGAACTTTGCACCATGCACTTTGCACCATAAACTTTGCACCATGAACTTTGCACCATGAACTTTGCACCATGAACTTTGCACTTTGAACTTTGCATTTTCAATTTCCAACCCTCCCCATCTCGCTCTATTTAAAAAAAATAACGACTTTTGCTCAAATACTTGTAACCAATGCAAATCCCAAGTCTGGAATATAGTCTTGAAAATCTGATCATCTTGTTATTCATTTTGGCCACTCTAGTACTGGTGTTTTATGACCTCTTTTTTAGCTCGCGATTATTTTCTAATAAAAAAATGGCCAACAACTACCCACCTATTTCTGTGATTATCGCTGCCAGAAATGAAGATGAAAATTTAGATAGTTTTCTACCAAAAATCCTCAATCAAAAATACCCTGAATTTGAAGTCATTGTAGTGAACCATCAGTCGGTTGATTATACCAAAATGATTGTTGGTGAACTGGAAAAGAAACACGATAACCTCCGGATGATTACGATCGAAAGGAGCCCACACCTTAAAGTAGGAAAGAAACTACCCATCACAGTAGGAGTGAAAGGTGCCAAATATGACAATTTAATTTTTACCGACGCGGATTGCGAACCGGCCTCTGAAAACTGGCTTAAATTGATGGCTAGAAATTTCAATCAAAAGGAAATAGTTTTGGGGTATGGGCCATATAAAAAACAAAAAGGATTCCTCAATAGTCTGATTCGCTTTGACACGGTTCACGCAGCCATCAATTATTTAGGATTTGCGAAAGCTGGAATATGCTATATGGCGGTTGGTAGAAATATGGGCTACACCAAAGATCTTTTCTTCGAAGTAGGGGGGTTTAAAAATCATTACAATTTAGTTTCTGGAGATGATGACTTGTTTGTTCAAGAAGCTGCCAAAGGAAAAAACTTTGCTGTAGAGCTGAATCCCGAATCTTTCGTTTATTCCGAACCGAAAAGCAATTGGACCGATTGGATTAATCAAAAAAGAAGACATTTTACCACTGCACCTGAATACAAATCAAATCACAAACGATGGATCGGACTAAAACCATTGGCTCTACTAATATTTCTTGTTTCCTTTACTTTTCTAATTCTGACTAGTTCTTTCTGGATGTTCATATTATGCATCTTGCTATTTCGATATGCCATATCCTGGATTATAAACGGAATGTTATTCACACGTTTTAAAAGTGGAGATCTAGTCCCCTTCTTTCCTTTTTTCGAGATCATTCATTTGATCGTAATCCCTTCTATCTATTATACAAACGATATTCAGAAGAAGGGAAAGTGGTAAGTTTCTTCGGGCTGGATTTTATCTTAAGTTTTCAACATTTTTAGGGAGTTATTAAAAATTTATTGTGCGTAACATTTGATCCACCCCTCAATTTTGCGCTATTTTCTTTAGTTATATTGTATCCAATTAGCTGGAATTTAGTGGTGTTGATAATTGATCCGTAACCAAAAGTCATCCATTAAATCCCAATTTGTTATTGTAAAACTCTAAGAAACTCATGGGAGAAATAGACAATACTTTGTCTGAAAAGGGAAAAAAAGACCTGATCCTGGTTGAAGCTGCTAAAAAAGGTGACCAAGTTGCCTATGCAAAGCTGATGGAAAAATATCGTGAATCGATTTATTTCATGATGCTCAAAATGGTCAAAAACCCAGACGATGCAGAAGATTTAACAATGGAGGCTTTTGGAAAGGCTTTTAATAGATTAAAACAATATTCTCCAAACTACGCTTTCAGTACCTGGCTCTTCAAAATTGCTTCCAACAATAGTATTGACTTTATTCGAAAGAAAAGAGTAAAACTCACGTCTATGGATTCGGCATTTGAAAACAAAGATGGTGAAACTATTTCCATGGATGTAAAATGTGATGAACTGGATCCGGAAGAAGTGGCTATCAAAGACCAAAAAACCAAATTGATGAGAAATGTAGTGGATCAGTTAAAACCACGTTACAGAGACCTCATTGTAAAAAGATACTTTGAAGAATTGTCTTACGACGAAATCGCCGATGAAATGAAATTACCTCTAGGAACTGTCAAAGCACAACTATTTAGAGCAAGAGAGTTCCTGGCAACCATCATGGAGACACAAAAACATACGATATAACATACAAACAAACATCAAACTTTAAAAAAGCCTTCGAATCGAGGGCTTTTTTAGTACCAAGTTGTTAGTTCCATGTATATAGTAATTAAACAGACAATTAAATAAACTTAGTACTTTGTATCGTCCTGAAAAAAAGTAGACACTTTAAAAAGAGTGTTTATGAATAAAAAAGTAATCTTAAGGTATAGTGAAAGTTTTAAGCTTCAAGTTGTAAAAGAGTATGAAGAGAGCTATCTTACCAGGAAAGAACTGAGTTTAAAATATGGTATCAAAAGGAGGAAGTACGATTTGCAACTGGATTAATAAGTATGGATCCCAGAGTTCCCAAAATAGAATAGTAAAGTGGAAAAGCCAAACGAAAGAACGAATAAAAAAGAGCTTGAAAAAGTTGAAAGACTTAAAAAAGCTCTAGCACATCAAACTTTAGTAGCCGTTACTAAGGAAAGTATGGCGAAGTAATCGCAGAAGATTTTGGAGTTGATTTAGGATAAAAAAGTAGAAAGACAATCGCAAGAAAAACAAAGTAAAAGGCTATGCTGTAGCAGAAGTTGTAAAAGCTTTAAAGTATAATAGGTCTTCTTTTATAAAGAGAAAGTTCAGAACAGAAAAGAAAGAAGTGGATCAAAGAGTGTTGGTTAAGGTTATTGAAATCAAACAAATAATGCCCAATATTGGTGGACGTAAAATTTATGAACTTCAGGAGAGTTCTGTTAAATCAGGACATACATTTTAGGGAGAGGATCGATTGTTTAGACTGTTGAAAGATCATGGTTACTTGTGAAAAAGAAAGAGAAAGTATGCTGTGACAACTAATAGTAATCATCCTTTCAAAAAAGCACTCTAACTTGATAAAAGGAAAAGAAATAGCAAAGAGTGAATCAGTTATGGGTAAGCGATATTACTTACCTAAGAATGGGAGATAGTTTTTTGTTTCTTTCTTTAATAACAGATGTTTACAGTCGTAAAATCGTTGGTTTTAATGTGAACAATACATTAGAACTTACTGGAACTCTGAAAGCATTAAATAACGCTTTACAATTAGCGACTCCTGAGATCCATCATTCTGATCCGAGGAAGTCAGTATTGCTCTAATATGCTTACACAGATAAACTAAAAAGTAAGGAGTGAAAATTAGTATGATAGCAATGGAAACTGTTATGCAATGCCATTGCAGAAGAATGAATGGAATATTGAAATCAATTTAATTTAAACTCGTACTAACTTTAAAAACCTAAATCAAGCAAAGAAAGCTGTAAGTCAAGCCATAAGAGTATATAACCAAAAAAGACCACATTGGAGTATTAATCTGAAAACTCCTCAAGAGGTCTACTTGAGTGCAGCATAGTTATAAGTATTAATTTGTGTCTCCTTTTTTCAGGACATGACACTTGGAACTTGGAACTTAAAACTTAGCACCTAATACTCAATTGTGACTAAAATCACTTCCAAACAATTTCGTTGTTATGATATTTGTACTCAAATCGAATTACAAACTTAATATTGAAATAAAATGTTCGGATTAAAATCAATGTTCGGAGCAAGTGTAGATTATGCTCAATTAGTTAAAGATGGTGCTATTATTGTTGATGTAAGATCAAAAGGCGAATTCGCTTCAGGGCACATTAAAGGATCGAAAAACATTCCATTGGATGTACTTCAAGGTCAAATTGCAAGCCTTAAAAAGCAAAACAAAACGGTTATTACTTGTTGTGCAAGTGGAATGCGTTCAGGTTCTGCAAAATCTCTATTGAACCAACATGGGATTGATTGCCATAATGGTGGTGGTTGGAGATCTTTGGAATCAAAAATCTAAGAAAGAATGACTAAAATATTTGATGTACGATTAGGATTGATGGCTTCCCTGACTTTGGGATTGGCTCCTTTTACACCCCCACATATTATTGGTAAAGTTCAGTGGGTAATGGGAGGTGCAGTTGGAATGAAACCAATGGATTGGTTCGATTTGTTCTTACACGGACTCCCCTGGGTTTATCTGATTATTAGTTCAATCGTCTATTTCAAGGAAAAACAAAAAGCAAAAGCATAATTTCTTTTTAAAAGCCTTCTTCGGAAGGCTTTTTTTGTCAATAGAAAGTGGTAAAAATTTTGTGATTTTATAATAAAACGAAAACCAAGCTACCACCTACCAGGAACAAGGAACTAGGAACTTGAAACTAAGAACTAGGAACTAGGAACTTGAAACTAGGAACTAGGAACTAGGAACTAGGAACTAGGAACTTAAACATACACCAAAACACAAATTAACGCTCACTCTTACCCTTTCGACCTTTGCTATTCAAAACATTGATATTAAATCCTAAACCAAAACTTATCCGCAATTCAGACATATCAAATGCTTCGGCATTGGCCATGTGACGTCCCAGAATATAAGCTCCCTCGATATACATGTGGAACCATTTAGGTGCGTAATATCTCAATCCAAAATTGAAACTTAAAAATGGATTGACGCCCATTTTCTGACTTACATTTCCAGAAATTGAATCCAAGCCTCCTCCGTCTGTCAATCGTGTAAGAGCCAAACCAGGACCAATTCCGATATAAGGATCAATGGGCGAGTTATTGGGTATGTGATAACAGGAAATCACGGATAACTGATGATTCATATTCAATCGGGCATTCTCGCCCAAACTATTGATAAAAACATAAATATCGCCGCGCACCGACCAATCTCGCTGAAACATATATTCTAAATATCCCTGAACATAAATATTCTGCGTATTAGAATTGGCAAAACCAACTGAAAAGGTCAGTCCTGCATTAAGCATCCCATTTCCAAGAACTCTTTTGGGGTATTTATTTTGCAAACTATCTTGTCCCATCAACATCAATGGAAGCATGAAAAGTACAATTATTGATTTTTTGATTTCCATAAGTCTGCAATTTTAACATTAAAATTAACGGTAATCAGGAGGTGTCCTTCCAAAATATTTCCACTATGTGTTTCAACATGTAATTCTCTGGACCCACTATTGTCCACAATATCTGCATGAATTTCTTTTCCTAAATGAAACATGTATTGCGCACTTACACCAATATCAAACCGCCTTCCAACATGAAAATGCGTCCCGAGTCCGACCTGAGCAGCTGCACTCCATCTGTCTTGAGTCTTATCCGAATTATCCTGGGTCGGGGTACTAAATGCCGTTACTCTAGTATAATCAAAGCAATGACCCGCCAACAGGTAAGGCTGAAACCACTTCTGCTGGAATTTAAATGGATAAAACATCACCGACCAACCGATATGGTAGTCTTCCCGCTTTCCTAGATCTCCAATATTTGTTGTGATAAAATCTGCAAACCATTCGGTGTTTAGCCACCTCAACAATTGCAACCTAAACTGTCCTCCAAATCCAAACCCTGCATTGCCGTCTACTCCAAAAAAAGAGCCTGTGGAACGCATTCCTAAAGAAAATGTTCCTCCATCTGTTGTTCGAAAGTCTTTAGGTTCCTTGATTTCTTGACTAAATGCCAAACTCGAAAAAAGAAAAGCCAATACGAGTCCACTCGCGATTAATTTCCTCTGCATCATAAATTCTCTGGTTTTCTATTAAGACGCTAAAAATGGAAAGTTTAGTATTTACTCACGCATTTTTACTGCTTTCATGGTATTCGCCATTAAAGAGGCAATGGTCATAGGTCCTACTCCTCCAGGTACAGGCGTCATATAAGAGGCTTTCTGACTGATTGCATCAAAATCGCAATCTCCCAACAATCTAAAACCGGATTTTTTTGAAGGATCATCAATTCTATGAATTCCAACATCTACTACAACTGCTCCCTCTTTAATCATGTCGGCTTTCACGAATTCTGGTTTCCCGATTGCAGCGACCACGATATCCGCTCTTCTAGTTATTTCAGCTAAGTTTTTAGTGCGACTATGAGTTAAGGTCACCGTACAATTACCCGGATTACTATTTCTCGACAACAAAATGCTCATTGGGGTTCCCACAATATTTGACCTTCCGATTACCACACAGTCTTTCCCTGAAGTTTCAATATTGTATCTTGCCAGCAACTCCATGATTCCATTCGGTGTGGCCGATACAAAGGTGGGCAAACCAAGAACTAACCGTCCTAAATTTTCAGGATGAAATCCATCTACATCTTTTTCTGGAGCTACAGCTAACGTTACTTTATCCTCGTCTATGTGCTTTGGTAAAGGCAATTGAACTATGAAACCATCAATCTCAGGATCCATGTTCAAATCATGAACTAATTTCAATAATTCCTCTTCCGAAATATCAGCTTCTTTTCTGATTAAAGTAGATTCAAACCCAACTGCTTCACAGGCTTTCACTTTGGCATTGACATAGGTTCGACTTGCACCATCATCTCCAACTAATATAGCGGCAAGATGAGGAACTTTCTTTCCTTGCACTTTTCTTTGTTCAACTTCTTGTCTAAGCTCTTCTTTGAGTTCTGCTGATGTCTTTTTTCCGTCTAGTAGTTGCATAATCCGAGTTTTCCTCAAATATAATCAGCATCGTTCCTAAATCAAGAAAAATCTTAGGAAATTCTTCGGATGTGGGAGAAGGTATGGGAGTATTTGTTCATATCTGCAACCCAAATCCCTTTTTCATCCAGCTTATCAATTCGAATCTTTCCGTACGCATGAATAATTTTTGAATCTTCAAGACATATCCCAACATGAATCACTTTTCCTTTACTGTTTATGAAAAATGCTAAATCCATGGGTTTCTGATTACCTAGTTCGATCATCTTCCCTTCTTCAGCCTGCTGATAAGCATCTCGAGGAAGATCAATGTTCTTGAAAGCAAAAACAATTTGAGTGAATCCGGAGCAATCGATACCAAAAATACTTCTACCTCCCCATAAATAAGGGGCATTCAGATAAGACATCGCCAGGGTTTCTAAGTTCTCTTTCCAGTTTTCAGTGTGTGTTCCTAAAATGGAATATTGATCTTCCCCTACCTCAATGGAATTACCTTTAACTTTATGTAAATTGGCTCCTTTGATAATGGTTTGCGGTCCCGAAGGTGTATTGATCGTTAATGTATTTGCGTGAAGCCGGTGGGTTTGTTTCTTGCTCCCAGAAAATGGTTTGAATAGTTTCTCATCTGTCCAGCCTTCATAACCATCATGTACACATCGAATTCGTCTCCATTGCTCCTTTTCTTCTAGAACTTCAAGTAATTCTCCAAAAAGCAATTGGGTAACAATCTCAGCGGGATCTCTCGGCTCTGCTCTTACAGGAATTACTGCAAGATGTACATAATACAATTCTTGTTTCATTTACCCGGATATTTGGGGTCCAATTTTATGTTTTTTATTTGCTGAAGATGTCTTTCTACGTGATAGGAAACATAAATCAAAGCATCTCCAAGTCTTAGTTTTATTCGATTTGAAATAGCCAATGGAATTTTGGTTCGTCTTAAATTCACTTCCGCGGCTTCTTCAGAAATTTCAAACATTTCCTTTTGATATTCCATAAACTTTTTCACCTGATCTCCTTCCTCAAGAACCGGATGAATAGCCGGATTATGCATTCTGGGCGATTTCAATTTCCGGCGTACATTATTCATTTTCCCCAATTTCATGGACTTAATCTGCGCCAATCCTAGTGGTGAGGACACATATTTCTCCTTCGGATGATCATGCCGTGTTTTTTCTATTCGCTCTTTGAAAGCTTTGTTGTAATAGCTCGAAAAGGAATTAATATGAGCCAAAACTTGATTAATACTCCATGCCCCTCCTTTTGGACGAAAATTCAATTGTTCGGAAGTCAATCCATTCAGTTCCGTTTCTCCAAATTGTAAGGCATGCTCAGCAACCCTTCTCACCTCACTGATTAAATGTTCTCCAGAACGAATTCTCATCTAATTTCTTGCTTAATTATTATCGAAACTTAAATATAGATATTTATTTTCTAATCGCGGATCGCCCTTTTCTGAAAATAGGCATTCATGGAATTCGCAAACAAAACAAATACAAATCCTATCAAAGCAATTCCCGAACCAAAAATATACATCCATTGCAATGTCTCAAACGTATTTTCATAAAAAGAGTTGGTTGCAAAAGCCCCTAGCCCAATTCCTATTTCCAGGCAAATAAACAAAGTTGCCAAACCTCTTCCTTTGAATTGTGGATTGCTCAAATCAGAAGTCCATGCAAATAAAGCCGGACTATTTATTCCGGTCGCTATGCCATAAGCAAAAGCAGACAAGGTGTAAATTGTAGGATCTTCTGCAATTCCCGTAATATACATGGATATCGATAAAACCAATAACCCGGCTATTAAGTTATTGCGTCTGCCATACTTATCGGAAAATTTTCCTGCCAAAACTCTTACTACCATTGTAGATAAAGTATAAAACGCCAGAAACCAGCCTTTATTCTCGATTCCTAAAAACTGTGCATGATCTGGAGCAGTCACAAACACAATTCCAGAGCAAGTAGCAGTAATCAACATCAGAATAGCTGGAGTAAAAACCAAAGGATCAAAAATTTCATGTGGTTTTACATATAAATGTCGCAGCCGCATTCGATCCTTGGACTCCAATGGCTCTTGAATTCCTGGAATCAAAAGAAGTGAAACAAAACCGAATCCACTGGCCACATAAAACAAGCCCTCGACTCCAATGGCTTGGGCAATAATGGACCCCATAAACTGCCCCAAACCAATTCCAATAGAAATCGTGATCCCAAAAATCCCCATTGCCTCTCCCCTGCGATCTGCCTGCACAATATCAGATACCCAAGTGGTCACTCCAGTAGGTTGAAAACCAGTAGAAAAACCATGAAGAAACCTAATGATGAAAAACATCATGATTCCAGTACTAAGAGGATAAATTAAAAGCATGATGGCAGAAACAATTAGCCCGAAATAAACAATCGGCTTCCTTCCAATCTCATCACATAGCTTTCCTGAAAATGGTCTGGAAATGGCTGCGGAAATGACCCAAAAAATAAAAATATATCCCTTGTAGTCTTCACCTCCCAAATTGGATAGGAATTCGTTTAACTCCGGTAAAATCAAATTGAAGGAGGTCATGAACAAAAGCATGTTCAGACACAACAACCAAAAATCTCGGGAGTATCTGTTGAGCAAGTTTTCTCGGGGTTACATACCGGGCATTCCTCCGCCCATTCCTTTGAACTGACCCATCATTTTCATCATGTTCTTTTTGTTACCCATCATCTTCATCATCTTACGGGTATCATCAAACTGTTTGATGAGCTTATT
>JAWKMJ010000038.1:0-23046 GCA_041392305.1 Crocinitomicaceae bacterium | reverse complement strand
CTTAAAATCTTATTTAGAGGCCAACCAAAATGTAAATATTCGATTGGGTGGTCATGCAGATCATATTGGCACTAATGAATACAATATGGGACTTTCCAAAAGACGCGCAGAGAGTGCATTTACCTATTTAGTAAAAGCTGGAATATCAGAAAATAGATTGAGCTCTGTGTGGTTTGGGGAAGAAAAACCAGTAGCTGCCAATCAGAACCCTGACGGAAGTGACAATCCTGAGGGAAGACAACTAAATCGACGTGTAGAAATTCATGTTACCATGCCAGAGGTAGGTCAAGTTATTTTATCTTTGCGATAAAAAACTGAATGAATCTTCAACTGTCAAAACCTCTTTGTTTCTTTGATCTTGAGACAACCGGTATCAATATCACTCAAGATCGAATCGTAGAAATTTCCATTTTAAAAATAATGCCTGATCAAAGTAAGGCGACTTACACGAAAAGGATGAACCCTACTATTCCTATCCCTAAACAAGCCTCAGAAATTCACGGGATTTGGGATAAAGATGTGGCAAATGAACCTACTTTTGCGGAACTGGCTAAAGAGATTAGAGACTTCTTTGAAGATGGCGATTTGGCTGGATATAATTCTGACCGATTCGATATTCCCCTTTTAGTGGAAGAGTTTATGAGAACAGATGTGGACTTCGAAATTGAAAAAAGAAAAACCATTGATGTTCAAACAATATTTCACAAAATGGAACAAAGAACACTTTCCGCTGCCTATAAATTTTATTGTGACAAAGAGTTAATTGACGCTCATTCCGCGGAAGCCGACACGACAGCTACTTTTGAAGTATTGACTTCTCAACTAGACAAATATGAAAATCTTGAGAACAATATTGATTTTCTAGCAGATTTCACTGTTCAAGGAGGTAAATCCGTCGACTTTGCGAAACGAATTGTTCGCAACGACAAAGATCAAGTAGTATTCAATTTTGGAAAGCATAAAGGTGTTCCTGTTGAGAAAGTATTTGACCTGGAGCCTTCCTACTATTCTTGGATGCTGAATGGAGATTTTCCAGCTTATACCAAAAAAGTACTTAGGGATCTATTTGAAGTATACAAGCAGAAAAAAACGAAATCCCAAGAAATCACTGATGATAAATTAGATCAATTAAAAAACAAATTCAACAACAAATGAAAATAATTTGTATCGGCAGAAACTATGCAGACCATGCGAAAGAAATGAATTCCCCTACTCCATCCGAACCAGTGTTTTTTATGAAACCCGATACTGCATTATTACCAAAAAGAAACCCTGTGTATATCCCAGACTTCACAAATGACCTGCATTATGAATGTGAAATTGTAGTTCGCATAAATCGTCTAGGGAAAAATATCTCTGAGAAGTTTGCACACAGATATTATGATGAAATAGGAATTGGAATTGACTTTACTGCACGTGACTTACAACAAAAATGCAAAGAAAAGAGCCTTCCGTGGGAGAAAGCAAAAGCATTTGATCACAGTGCTCCGGTAAGTGAGAAATTCATACCTGTTGGGCAAATTGAGAACCTCAATAATTTAGCTTTTCACTTAGAAAAAAATGGTGAAATCGTACAAAAAGGCAATACACGAGAAATGATTTTCACCATCGATCAGCTCATTGCCTACGTTTCGAAATTTGTTACTTTGAAAATTGGAGATCTTTTATTTACGGGAACTCCAGCTGGTGTCGGTCCGGTTCAAATTGGAGATCAGCTTTGTGCCTTTGTAAATAATGAACAATTGTTAAAAATTGATATAAAATAATTCCAAACTGTCCACTCGTGGCTTTGGAATAAAAGTAAATTTGTACTCAAATTGAAATTAAAATGGACAAGGAAGGTTTAAAGAAATTTAGTTCTCAAGTTAGAAGAGACATTATTCGGATGGTCTCTGCCGTTCAATCTGGACACTCTGGTGGTTCTTTAGGATGTACTGATTTTTTCGTGGCGTTGTATTCGAATATCATGAAACACGATCCTAAAAACTTCAAAATGGATGGAAACGGAGAGGATATTTTCTTTTTATCAAATGGCCATATTTCTCCAGTTTGGTACAGCACTTTGGCTCGTTCAGGCTATTTTGAAGTTTCTGAATTGGCTACTTTTAGAAAGATCAATACAAGATTGCAAGGTCACCCATCGGTAGATAAAAACCTTCCGGGGATTCGAATGGCTTCGGGCTCATTAGGACAAGGATTGTCTGTTGGATGTGGTGCTGCACAAGCAAAAAAACTAAATAATGACCCAAATCTCATCTATACACTTCACGGAGATGGTGAATTACAGGAAGGTCAGATTTGGGAAGCAGCCATGTATGCAGCGCATCAAAAAATTGACAATATTATAGCAACTGTTGATTACAACGGAAGACAAATTGATGGTGATTTAGATGATGTTTTGAGCTTAGGAGATCTAAGAGCAAAATGGGAGGCGTTTGGCTGGAAAGTATTAGAAATGGACGGACATGATTTCGACTCCATCCTTTCAACCATGGAGAAAGCAAAAGGAATGACAGGAAATGGCACGCCTATTGTGATATTAATGAAAACAGAAATGGGTCAAGGCGTAGATTTCATGATGGGAACTCACAAATGGCATGGTTCACCTCCAAATGCTGAACAAACTACCAATGCATTGAGCCAGTTGGAAGAAACACTAGGAGACTATTAATTTGAAAAGATTCCTTCTCATAGCATTTTTACTTCTGGGGGCTACTCAATTGAGTTGGTCTCAAAAGAACCTTACACGCATTCTTTTCATCTTTGATGCTTCCAATAGTATGAATGGCAAATGGCAGGAAAGTACTCGTTTGGAAGTTGCAAAAAAATTATTAGCTTCCACAGTTGACAGCTTAAAAGGAATACCCAATCTAGAAATTGGGCTTCGAATTTACGGTCACCAATCACCCGTTACAGCTACGTTTCAAGACTGTAACGACACAAAACTGGAAGTCCCTTTCGGTCCTAATAACCACGATCTTGCAAAAGCAACAATCAAAAATATCAAGGCTAAAGGAACAACCCCTATTGCACTTTCTTTGGAAGCAGCTGCTGGCGATTTCCCCAACAAAGAATCTAGAAATGTAATTGTTTTGATTACCGACGGGGTTGAAGCCTGTGGTAAAGATCCTTGTAGAATTGCGATGGCACTGAGAGCAAAAGGGATTAATGTAAAACCTTTTGTGGTAGGATTAGGGATTGACCTTCAATACATTCATCACTTTGATTGTATCGGGGAGTTTCATGATGTACAAAATGAGCAATCCTTCAAAAATGTGCTGAATTTGGTTGTAGAAGAGGCGTTAAATAATACTTCTGTTGAAATTGATCTTCTCAACACACTTAAACAACCTAAGGAAACTGATGTCACCGTTTTCTGCTACAAAGCAGGTACACAAGAATTGAAATATACCTTTTTTCATACGCTAAACCGATATGGTAACCCGGATACTCTGACCATGGATCCGGTTCAGAAATATGATGTTTTTGTAAATACGATTCCTCCCGTACAGAAAAAAAATGTATCCCTAACACCTGGAATTCACAATCATATTAAGATTGATGCTCCGCAAGGTTTTATTCAATTGCATGTGATTGGGGAACGCCCAAACCAGAGAATTCAAGCAATTGTTCGACAAAAGGATCTGATGAATACCCTTAATGTTCAAGAATTTTTTACAACGGAAAAATACATTACAGGCACCTATGATCTTGAAATATTGACCTTACCACGAATCTATATGAATGATGTTAAAGTTGAACAAAGTACTACAAATTACATAGAAATTAAATCTCCAGGAAAATTTGAATATGAATGTGTTAAGCCCGTTTCAGGACAAATTTTTGTCTTACGCAATGGCAAACAAGAATGGGTGTGCAATATTCACAAATCTATGAATGGGTATTTTGATTTGCAACCTGGTAATTACAAAATTGTTTATCGGCAAACACATTTTCAAGAAACGATTTATACAACAGAAAAAACATTCACCATATTTTCAGGTGGAACAAAAAGTTTAAAGTTATAGGTATGTTAGATTTCGAAATTACGGAACACAAAGACACCAGATCCGGATTTGGTGTGGGTTTATTAGAAATTGCAAAAGCCGATGAAAATGTGGTTGGTTTATGTGCTGATCTCACCGGATCACTTAAAATGAACGCCTTTCAAGATGCCTTTCCGCACCGATTTTTCCAAGCTGGAATTGCAGAAGCGAATATGATGGGTGTGGCTGCAGGCATGGCCAATGCTGGTAAAATCCCTTTTGCTGGAACCTTCGCGAATTTTGCTACTGGAAGAGTTTATGACCAAATTCGACAATCAATTGCCTATTCAAAAAAGAATGTAAAGATCGCAGCGTCTCACTCCGGCTTAACTTTGGGTGAAGACGGAGCGACTCACCAGATATTAGAAGACATTGGTTTGATGAAAATGTTGCCCAACATGACTGTGATTTGTACGGCAGATTTCAATCAAACAAAAGCGGCTACTATTGCAGCTGCAAAACATAATGGTCCGGTTTATTTAAGATTCGGACGACCAAGCATGCCTAATTTCACTCCAGCTGATCAAAATTTTGTGATTGGAAAAGCCAATTTGATTCATGAAGGATCAGATGTGACCATTGTTTGTACTGGACATTTGGTATGGGAATCCGTTTTGGCAGCTCAGAAATTAAGAGACCAAGGAATCAACGCAGAAGTATTGAATATCCATACCATCAAACCTTTGGATGAAGAAGCTGTATTAAAATCTGTTGCGAAAACAGGTTGTGTAGTTTCTGCAGAAGAACACATGATTAATGGTGGCTTGGGAGAAAGTATTTCTGGACTATTAGCACGAAACAACCCCGCACCTCAGGAATTTGTAGCAGTGAACGATACATTTGGAGAAAGTGGTACCCCAGCCGAATTATTGGTGAAGTACGGATTAGATTCTTCCAATATCGTGGATGCATGTAAAAAAGTAATTTCGAGAAAATAGAAAATGAGTCTAACAACAGATTCTGAGATCCTCTCCCTATGTTTAAAGGAGGATACAAAAAAAGAAGGGTTCCGATTGCTAATGGAGAAATTCCAAGAACCCATTTATTGGCAAATCAGAAGGCAAATCAAAAATCATGATGACACCAATGACATTATGCAAAATACATTTTTGAAAGTTTATCAGAATATTGAAAACTTCAGAAATGATTCAGCTTTGTATACTTGGGTATTCCGAATTGCCAGAAATGAAACCCTAAACTTTTTAAATTCTGCGTCCTCTAGACGAACTGTTGATTTGGATCCAGTTCTTTTTGAAGAATCAGCCATGAGTTCGAGCTATTCCATTCCAGGACATTTGATTGAACAGAAGCTGATGAGAGCAGTTGAATTGCTTCCTGAGAAACAGCAAGTCGTTTTTACTTTAAAATATTTCGAGGATAAAAAATATACTGAAATCGCTGAATTATTAGGCACTTCAGAAGGTGCATTGAAGGCATCCTATCACCATGCGGTGAAAAAAATTAAAGAATTAATGAAGATCATTTAAACCTTTTTGAATTTGTAATGTCTAAAGAACAAATGGAAGAAGAAAAAGACGAAATATTATCCAATTTTAAAAAGACTCCAAGGCCGGAAGCGCCGAAGGATTACTTTAAAAACTTTCAGACGAAGATGCTTAATGAAGTAACTCCGGAGGATAAGAAAAAGAAAGTAAGTCCTCCGAAGCCCGTTCAGCCACAAGTATCAGAAAAAGAAGAGAATACCGATGCTGCAGGATCGGAAATTCAATTCAATATCAAGTATTTGTATTATACGATTGGGGTGGCAGCAGCTGTTGCATTGGTGTTTTTTGCGGTGAAAAACTTGGATTTTGGTGGATCGAAAGAAGCACCTGCTCAAGTAGTTGAAACACCAGAAGTTGTTCAGGAAGACACCCTTCAACCTTATATTGAATATGTTGAAGATCATCTGACTGATTATACTACAGAAGAAATTATTGACGTGCTAGCCGACAATGAAGACTTCACGGTGGAGCAAAAAGTGGATCTTACAGAAGTTTCTTCTTCTGATGTAGAGAATTATGTCCTGGATGCTTACGACGACATCGAGGAAGAAATAATAGACGAGTTATAGACATTAAATTTTATCAATTATGAAACATCTGATTTTATTAACTGCACTGCTTACAATGACTTTCACTTTCGGACAAGACAAAGGGAAAGGGGAAAAGAGAGAAATGATTAAACAACAAAAAATTGCTTTCATTACTCAGGAAGTTGGTTTTACCGAAAAAGAAGCTGAAAAATTCTGGCCTAAATACAATGCCATGGAAGAAGAAACCAAAGCGCATCGTGAAGCGAAAAAAGAATTAAAGCAATCCATGAAGGACATTGAATCCAAATCAGACAAAGAAATTAAATCGGCTTTGGAGAAAATGATCAAATTGGAAAAAGAAGAAGTAGAACACAAAGAGAAATTCATGAATGATTTACTTGAATTCTTGCCTCCAAAAAAAGTAGCGAAATACATTGCAGCTGAGCATAAATTCAAAAAAATGCTTTTGGAAAGATTGAAGGAACACAAAGGTAAAGGACCAGGAAACGGTGGACCAGAAAAATAAAATTCAATTTTTTAAAGACCATTTAGGTCAAACGAACGAACACCCTTTTCTCCTTGAAATTGACAAGGCGGAGGGTGTTTTTATTTTTGATACCTCCGGCAAACGATATTTCGACATGATTTCAGGAGTTGCCGTATCGAATATTGGTCACCGCCACCCCAAAGTAATTCAAGCCATTCAGGAGCAAATTAACAAACACTTGCATGTAATGGTGTATGGGGAATTCATTCAGGAATCCCAAAACAAATTAGCTGAAAATCTTATCAAAATATTACCCCAAAAACTGAATTCAGTTTATGTGGTTAACTCTGGAACGGAAGCAAATGAAGCTGCGATCAAATTGGCTCGTAAAATAACAGGTCGATACGAAATCATCTCGCATAAAGGATCTTACCATGGGAATACCATTGGCTCCATGAGTATTTCTTACAATGAAACAAAAAAATCTGCTTTCAGACCATTGATGCCAGGCACCAAGTTCATTGAATTGAACAATATGGATGACCTGCTGAAGATTTCAGAGCACACAGCCGGAGTTTTCTTGGAAACTATTCAAGGAGATGCAGGAGTCCGACTTCCTAGTCAAGAATACATATCCGCTCTTCGAAAAAGATGTGATGAAACCGGAACCCAATTGATTTTTGACGAGATCCAATGTGGTTTAGGTAGAACTGGAAAACACTTTGCTTTTGAGCACTTTGGAGTTGTACCAGATATACTGACACTTGGAAAAGCGTTGGGAGGAGGAATGAGTATTGGAGCCTTCATTTCAGACCAATCCAAACTAAGGACTTTGAGTCACGATCCCATGTTGGGTCACATTACCACTTTTGGAGGACATCCCGTAAACTGTGCAGCTGCGACAGCCTTTGTGGAAGTTTTATCTAATGAAATCAATTATCAGGAAGTTGAAGAGAAAGCTCAGTTGCTAGAAGATCTTCTGGGCTCATGCTCTGCCGTAAAAGAAATTCGAAGAATTGGAATGATGTACGCCATTGACATGGAAAGCCCAGAAATCGTAGCAGAAGTAGTACAAAAATGCTTGGAAAAAGGGGTTATTACATTTTGGTTTTTATCTCATCCTCATAGTTTCAGACTCTCTCCCCCATTAACGATTTCTAAAGAAGAGATTTTGGAGGCTGGGAATATAATTAAGGAAGTAATTGAGGAAGTTGGTCAATAATGCTGGTTTGTAAGAGTTAAAATTACCAATATAGTTAACGGTCTGTGAATGTTATTTTTTGCTAGCACGATCAATAATTTCAAGACAAGCCAACTCCTCGTCTTCGCTAAACGCATGAATAGTCTTTAAATGTTTACGTAATAAACCTTCAATATTATCAGACGTTTGATTGAAACTCTTGATTAAAATTATTTTGGGTGGCTGTCCCCAAATAACTGAAAAATCATAGAAATCTGAGTCAAAGGTTACGATGATATAATTTTCCTTTTGAGCGTAAAGCCATATTTCACGATCAGAAAAATTTTCGATACCTACCTCTCTAACTTGGTGGGCTAAAGGAAAAATGTCTTTTACTCGATTAACTAAACGAAACGATATATTTTGGTCAAATAGAATTTTCACGAGGCAAATCCGATATACCCTTCTCTAGAAGAAGCGTAAAGCAAACAAGCATTTATTTTTTCCTCTGATAGTTCTGGAAAATCATGCTTTATTTCTTCCTTACTCATCCCATTGGCCAACCAATTAAGAACGTCGGATACTGATATCCTAGTCCCAATAACAATAGGTTTTCCAAATCGCTTATTTGGGACAATCTCTATGTACTCCTTGATATTGATCATATTACAAATTTCGTTATTTTTCTCAAATAATTTACCGTTTGCTTATTATATTGCATTCTGGAAATCAACCAAACAGAAGGAAAAATCGTTATTACTGATGTAAGTGGAAGAATAGTAGCTCAATTCCAAATAACAGGTAATAGCTTTAGAAATATAGTTTCACTTGGAAATGCTAAAGGTATTTATATTTACAATATACTTATCCAAGATGCTTCTGAGTACAGAGGCAAGATAGTGGTTCAATAATGATCAAGTTAAAATATCATATTCTTTATATAGCTCTGCTTTTTGGCGGAGCTATGTGCTTTTCGCAAGAGCGATTTAATTTGACTATTGATGATTCCTTATCTCAAGGTGGGATCACTATAAAACAGACTGCTCAAGGTTATGAGGTTGGAAATCTAAATGTGTTTGGAGGAGGATTGTATAAGCCCCAACTTTATTATCTGGATGAAATGGGTACTCATTTATCAACGGATTCCCTTGCTCAATACGAAAAATTGACAGTTTCAATATTTAAATTTTTAAATAAGTACATAGTATCAGGTTGGAAGGATTCATCGTCTATAATTACTTCAAATCCCAAACCATATCTATTATATTATGGACCTACAAATGATACGTTATGGACGTATCATGATAAATCTTTTCCTGATCAAGCCAATTATTATAATCCTGTTTACTCCGATTCTGGATATTTCATGATTGCAGGTAATTATGTTAAAGCAAGCGGCAAAATAGATGTGTTTGTCTCAAAGTTTGATACTCTTGGTAATCAGATATGGTCCAAAAAGATTGATTATGGAATAGGAAGTAGTCAAATGAGGAATATGTGTTTAACTTCTGATGGAGGAATTGTGTTAGCTGGTGGTTCAAGTTCCTGGGGAAGTGGTGTTTCAACAGGACAGTACAATAATCATATCAGAAAGCTAGATGGAAATGGTGATTTAGCTTGGCATCATTGGTGGACGCACACGGAGGGAGTTGTGGGTTTTTCGACAATATTTAATGATTCAACAATCATTTTTTACGGTGCAAATAAATTAGATGGTAATAATGCTGACCTTTTCATTTCTAAGTTGTCTTTGGATGGAACTCAAATATGGGACACAACCTACCAATTGAGCCCATTTGATGATTCTCCTTCTAGTGTTTTAGTCCTTCAAGATGGATCATATTTAGTTGCAGGATCTTATGAAGAAGCTCTAAATGCAGATTTTAAGGGCTTTCTTATTAAGGTTAATCCAGCAAACGAAATTGTCTGGAAACGGATTTATTCCATTAGAAACTCAGATCAATACTTTAGAGATCTAATCCAAACATCAGATGGAGGGTACGCTTTAACTGGTTTTGTGTTCTCGGATGGCACCCCAGGAGTAACACAAGATGTTTGGGTAGTCAAGGTAGATTCTATGGGCTGTGATGTACCACTTTGCTATTTAGGAGAAAGAGAGCTGGGATTGGAACTTCCTATTTTAAAATGCTATCCCAATCCAACAAGTACCTTTTTAACAATTGAGCTACTTGAAAACTCAAGAGAAATTCAGTTGTATAATTCTGCGGGGATACTTCAAAAGAAGTTGGAGATTGAGAATAATCAGAAAGAATTGAAATTAGATTTAAGTTTATTTCCTCATGATATTTATATCTTGAGAGTTTTGGATAAAAATGATGTTACCATAGGACAGGGAAAGATTGTGAAAAAGTAAACTCATTCTATCCGCCTTCCGCATATATATTTATTTCACCTAACTTAAAATCTAGAATTCCATAAATCTAAAAGTCTAATTAAATTTTCCTATTTTCGTTGACTTAGCATGAAAAACCAAGCTACGATCAATACAACCAAAACCATGGGAACCTTGCCGGTTTTCATGACTGCCGTGAGTACCATTTTGGGAGCCATTCTCTTCTTGAAATTTGGTTATTCGCTTGGACATGTTGGTTTGTTGGGGACTTTATTAATCATTCTGTTAGGGCATTTGGTTACTATTCCCACAGCCATGGCCGTTGCTGAAATTGCCACCAACCAAAAGGTGGAAGGTGGTGGAGCCTATTATATCATTTCGCGTTCGTTTGGGATCAATATTGGAGGATCAATTGGAATTGCCTTGTATTTAGCACAGGCCATCAGTATCGCCTTCTACATCATTGCTTTTGGAGAAGCCTTGGAACCTTACAGAATCTGGATCATGGAAACTTATGGTTTAGAGATTTACAAGAGTTCGATCACCTTTGCATTAATGGCCATGCTTTCGGTTCTGATTCTTACTCGCGGAGCCAATATGGGAGTGAAAGCCTTGTATTTTGTTGTAGCAATCTTAGCCGTTTCCCTAGCCATGTTTTTCATGGGATCGAGTTATTCGGAGCATGCAGGAAGCATTACTGAAACTATTGCAGACAAAGGAAAACCAACAGATTCATTTTTCTATGTATTTGCCATTATTTTTCCTGCTTTTACTGGAATTGCAGCTGGATTAGGATTGTCGGGTGACTTGAAAGAGCCACGTATTTCAATTCCAAGAGGAACACTTTGGGCCACGGTTGTTGGGATCATTATTTACACCTTGGTTTCAGTTAAATTGTTTTATTCTGCTTCTCCTGAGGACCTTGCCAATGAAGAGTCACTGATCATGAGTAAAATTGCTGTTTGGCCACATATTATTCCAATCGGATTGGCAGCTGCAGCAATTTCTTCCGCTTTGGGGTCAATCATGATTGCTCCAAGAACATTACAGGCCTTGGGGAACGATCGCGTTTTCCCTGGAATCAAAGCGAATCAAATTCTTAACAAGGCGAGAAAATCCGATGCTGAACCTGTGAATGCAACGATCATCACCTGTTTGATTGCATTTGCCTTTCTTACTTTGGGAGACATCAATGTAGTGGCCGAAATTATTTCGATGTTTTTCATGGTGACTTATGGTGCCATCTGCATGATCTCATTTTTTGAGCACTTTGCTGCAGACCCTTCTTATCGCCCCACTTTCAGATCCAAATGGTATATCTCTTTAATGGGAGGATTGCTTTGCTTTTGGTTGATGTTTAAAATGAATTCAGCTTATGCCATTTTAGCCATTGCGTTGATGGTGGGAATTTATATTTGGATTACCAAAGTAAAAAACGATTCTTCAGGATTGGCTAACTTATTTAAAGGAGTTATTTTCCAAGTTTCCAGATCCCTTCAAATCTTTTTGCAAAGAAGAGATGCCGAAAAGAAAGACGACAACTGGAGACCTTTCATGGTGACTTTTTCAGAGAATTCGTTTAAGCGGACCACAGCGCTTCAGATGACCTCCTGGATTTCGTACAAATATGGTTTTGGAACTTACCACCATTACATTCAAGGAACATTTGATGCGAAAAACAAAGCAGATTCGGATCAGGTTGTCAACCGACTATTAGATGTAGCAAAGGGAATTAAAAACAAGGTGTATTTGGATACCACAATTTCTGAAAATCACACCTTGGCACTTTCCAGTATTTTGCAAGAAGCCAACGTTTCAGGAAACGAAAATAATATGATCCTGCTGGAATACCGCGAGGATGAATTGGATCAGTTTGACTATTTCTTCGAGAATTATAATCTGCTCGAAACTTCTAAAATGGATATCTGTGTGCAAAGGTCATCGGTAAGAGGTTTTGGATTGATGAAAAACATTCATATCTGGATTACAACCACCGATTTCGTGAATTCCAATCTGATGATTTTGTTAGGTTACATCATTTTGGGTCACCCCGACTGGAACAAAGCAGAAATCAAAATCCATTCGATTTACGACATTGATGATTTTGAATCCAAAAAAGAAAGACTGCAAACTTTGATCACTGAAGGACGACTCCCCATTTCATCCAACAATATTGAAATGATCCAACAAGGAGAAGGAGAAACTCCCAAGGATATAATCAACAGAACTTCCACAGACTCTGACCTCACGATAATTGGTTTCGACGATCCAGACATTTACAAAGAAGGCAAAAAAGTTTTCGAAGGCTACCCTGAACTTGGAAATATCCTTTTCGTGAATGCATTTGAGGTGAAGGAAATTAAGTAGAAGTACGAGGTAGGAATTACGAAGTACGAAGTATGATTTATGATTTATGAAGTTTTTGTCTATTTGAAAACCGATTTCATGTTGATTTGAAAATATTTATTAGAATATACCGAACCGACCAGAGAACCATTCTGAAATATTGTGAAGATCATTATGAAAGAATCACAAACGAGTCTACATTGGACGATATTCCTGTATTTAAAACATCCATTAAAAATGTAATTTCAAGCGGGAAACATGTAACTAGTTATTCCGATGTTCTATTTAAAATTACTAAGGATAAAAAAGGTCTTTTTGTGCATTACATGATTAGAAATTCAAGTTTCTTTTTTTATTTGATATTGCTAAATATTGCAGTTTTTTTGTGGGGATTTTTATCGAATAACCCTTGGATATTTCCGATTCTATTTAGCACTGTCTTTTCCGTGATATCATATTTGATAATTAGAACTCAACAATACAAGACACTTTCAAAATTAACAGACTCCATTGAGCATAAAGCAATTGAATATTTGCATGAAACCGAATAAAGGATTCGTACTTCGTAAATCGTACTTCGTAATTCCTTAAATCTCCACTCTCTCCAATTTGTGGTCCCCAATGGAATGATAGAGAACTGAAACCAGATGCAAGGTCTGGTCTCTGCCGGTTCTTTGGCCCATTTTAGCTACTATATAAACTGAAATAAACAGGAACACACCAAAAGGAAATGCCCAAATCCAAGGGCTATCTTTTCCGAGAGAGACTTGAGAAAAGCCATACATTCCACCGAAAATGGATATCAACCCGAGTAAGATATAAATGAACACAAACATGGCCCAAACGGTGTATTGGGGTCCGACCATAACTCTCACTAGTGTATATCCTTCATTTTCTTCATCATCTTCCAATGTCACCCTCAATTCTGGAGACCAAAAATGTCGGTCTTTATTGGGAATGTCCAGATAATACTGATCATAAACTTTACGTCCAAGAACCGTATCGTCCTTTTCACAGAAAGAATTGAGAAGTTCAAAAACTTCATCTTTGGTATGATCCGTTCGCAACTTAAAACGCGGACGAATCTCACCGGGGTTGTGTTTGTCTTTGCGGTTGAATGGCATTAGTAAAATTCATGGGTTTGACCTAAGATAAGGAATGTAGATCAAAATCAGAGAATTATAGGCTAATTTGAAATGAATCTAAATGATTCTTTTGAATGAAGAATGTAGAATTATGAATGTAGAATTAAAAATTAAGAACCGAGCGATAGCGAGCTCATTGACCGATAGGGAAATAATTAGTAATTCAGGTAAACACATTTAGATTAGCTTAGAACTTAGAACCTAGAACTTAGAACTTAGAACTAATCCCCCTAAAAAAGAAAAAGCCGCCGATTTGATCGACGACTAATTTCCGTGTTTATCCCTGTGTGTGTTTACTATTATAAGTAAACGGATACAAAATGTTACAAAAAATGTTAAAAATATTTCTAAAAACTTTATTTGGCGGGGGATGTAGAAGTAAAAAAATGAAATATATTTGGCCGAAATAAGAACTTACTATGACAAAATCAGCATACGTTTATCCATATATCTCAAAAGAAACCAAATACGTTGACAATGTTTTAAAATTACTCTCGGAAGGTGCTACCATTCCTTTTATTTCCCGATACCGAAAGGAGATGTCAGGAGGCATGGATGAGACGGAAGTAGAAGCCGTTAAGAAACATGGGGACAAATACGACGAGATCAGCTCTAGAAAAGATACCATTCTAAAAGCTATTGAAGAGCAAGGAAAAATGAATGCCGAGATCAGAGAAAGTATCGAAACCTGTTGGGATGCTCAGCAATTGGAAGATATTTATTTGCCTTATAAAAAGAAAAAGCAAACCAGAGGAGAAAAAGCAAAGGCTAAAGGTTTGGAAGGTTTAGCGAGAATCATTTACAAGCAACACGAAAACAATGTTGAAAACCGTGCTCGAGATTTTCTGAATTCGGAAGTAAAAACAACAAAGGAAGCTATAGAAGGAGCTAAAGATATTATTGCAGAATGGATCAATGAAAATACGTTCTTAAGACAACGATTAAGAGATCAACTTTTGAATTATGGTCGAATTGCTTCCTCTGTGATTAAAACAAAAAAAGTGAAGACGACCGAGTCAGAGAAATCTACCATGTTGGCAGAAGGAGCTGACAAATACAAGGATTACTTCGACTGGGAAGAAGCGGTTTCCAAAGTGCCTTCTCATCGTTATTTGGCGATGATTCGAGGCGAAAAAGAAGGGTTTCTGAAAGTTAAGATTATTGGAAATCAGGAAAAGATCATCGAAATTATTCGTCGAACAGTTGTCAAAGGGTCTGCTTTGTCTTCTATGATCGTTGAAGAAATTTGTGAAGATGCCTGGAAAAGATTGATCCAACCTTCCTTGGAAAACGATATCAAGGGAATTTTAAAAGAAAAATCTGACGAAGGAGCTATTGAAGTTTTTAGTAAGAATTTGAAACAATTACTTCTAGCCTCTCCTTTAGGAAATAAGAGAATTTTAGCCATTGACCCAGGTTTTAGAACAGGTTGTAAAGTGGTTTGTTTAGATGAAACGGGTCGACTTTTAACCAATGTAACCATTTACCCTCACCCACCCCAAAAAGAATCCAGTAAGGCAGCATCCAAAGTTTCACAACTAGTGGAAACTTATAAAATAGAAGCCATTGCAATTGGAGATGGCACCGCAAGCCGGGAAACTGAATCATTTGTAAAGAAAATTACTTTCCGATCGGATGTCTTAGTATTTGTCGTTCGTGAAGACGGGGCATCGATTTACTCGGCCTCGCCAATTGCAAGAAAAGAATTTCCGGATTACGATGTTACGGTAAGAGGGGCAGTTTCCATTGGAAGAAGATTGATGGATCCCTTATCAGAATTGGTGAAAATTGATCCAAAATCCATTGGTGTGGGTCAGTACCAGCATGATGTAGATCAGAAAAAACTGAAAGAATCCTTAGATGCAGTAGTAATTTCCGCGGTAAACTCAGTAGGTGTTGATGTGAATACGGCTTCCCCATATTTGCTGGAATACGTTTCAGGTTTAGGTCCGCAGTTGGCTCAAAATATTATTCAGTATCGAAAAGAAAATAAAGGCATTAAGTCGAGAAAAGAACTAAAAAAAGTAGCTCGAATGGGTGATAAAGCCTATGAGCAATGTGCTGGATTTCTTCGAATCCGGGATGGAGAAAATCCTTTAGACAATTCCTCTGTTCACCCGGAAAGTTATAAGATCGTTCAAGCAATCGCGAAATCGAAAAATGTCAATGTTGAAGATTTTATTGGAAATGAAGAGTTGATTGATAGTATTCACCCTTCTGAATTTCAGCAGTTTGGAGGTTTTACCGTTGTGGATATTTTGAATGAATTGAAGAAGCCTGGTCGTGATCCCCGAAATAAAGTTAAAGTCCTTGAATTTTCAAGAGATATTAAAACAATAGAGGACTTGCAAGTTGGGATGAAAATTCCTGGAATTGTGACCAACGTAACCAATTTTGGTGCGTTTGTAAATATAGGGATCAAAGAAAACGGCTTAATTCACAAATCTCAAATAGCAGATGAATATGTTGAAGACCCTGCTGAATACTTATCATTGGATCAGCATTTGGAAGTAAAAATTGTAAGTTTGGACCTCGAAAGAAAACGTATTGGATTAACATTAAAAAAATAGACAACCTAAAACCTATAGTATTCCTAAAATGAAAAATCTATTCAACCATTTCAAAAAAGAAAATATCAAGAATTTAATTGCACATGATCCTGGGAAATTTCTTTTTTTCTTATTCCTTTTAATTGCCTGTTTTACCTACCAGCATTATGGTATTTCTTGGGACGAAAACACCCAAAGAAAAACTGGGATTATCAGCTACAATTATATTTTTGATGATGACAATTCTTTAAAAGAATGGAAAGATAAAGACTATGGTGTAGCTTTTGAACTTCCTTTGATCATTGTTGAAAGAGCTTTTAACATAACAGATACACGAGAGATTTCTTTAATGCGACATTTTCTAAGTCACCTTTTCTTTTTAGTGGCTGCCCTTTGCCTTTATCGCCTCATTTTTATTCTGACCAAGAGTAAATGGCTTTCAACCCTGGGTTTTCTTTTGTTGGTTTTACATCCTTCCATCTATTCACATTCCTTTTTCAACTCAAAAGACTTGCCTTTTCTTTCGATGTTCATTATCGTATTTTATTTTGCCGCCAAAGCTTTTGCTGATAAATCCATTAAAAACATCATTTATCTTAGTATTTTCACTGGACTACTCATAAACATGCGTATAATGGGCATCATGGTTCCAGTGATTGTAGCTGGATTTTTCTTGATTGACCTCATCACGGAGAAGACCCGTGGAAAAAACATTTTTTTGTTATTTACTTTCCTGATTGCATCTACATTAGTGACCTATATCTCCTGGCCTTATCTTTGGGAAGATCCTATCAATAACTTTCTCGAAGCCTACGAAAAAGCATCCAAATTTAGATTCGAGTCCTCTACCTGGTTCGATGGAAATTTTGTGCCGACTGTGCAAACCCCATGGTATTATTTTCCGGTTTGGTTTTTTATTACCACACCGATTTTATTCATACTGTTCCTTGGTTTCGGGATTCTAGTTTTCTTATTCCTTGTGGTCTCCAAATTCAAGCAATTTCTGTTCAATACGGTCTATAGAAATTACATCATGTATTTTGCTGTTTTATCTGGAACCGTAACCTTAATCATATATCATGAATCCGTTATTTATGACTCATGGCGACAACTTTACTTTTTGTACGTTCCAATTGTCCTTTTTATCATTCTGGGAATACACATCATTACAAAAGAAAAAATTAGAAAGGGAATTTACATTGCTTTTGGACTCACATTTACTTTTTTATGTTTTCACTCGATCAAGCAATACCCTTTGCAGTATGTTTATTTTAATCGTTATATAGACCACAGCACACATAATGATCTACGAAATCATTGGGAAATGGAATATTGGGGTGTTTCTTATTATTGGGCATTGAAATACATTTTGGATCATGACAATACGGATCAAATCGTGGTTGGCTTTGATCACCCAAGTGTTGGCCTTGATGCGCATCTATTTTTACCTGAAGATCAAAGGGTACGCTATCAGTTCCGTCCCGATTCAAAAGACACCGACTACTTTATTGTAATTTACAGATGGCATCCCCACGATTTCGAGGAATTGATGCCGTATGAGTTTCATAATTTCACCTATGGAAATAATAATTTCTGTACCATTTTCAAGTTAAAAGAATAATCATCAATTTTATTTAGAATGTGTTCTCTTTTTCATTGTTTTAAGTCCCTAATTTCAGAAATTGAACAACCGAAAAAGTTGAATTTTCCATTTTATTATACCGTACATCCCTTGGCTGAAATCGCTATGGATGAAGTGCAAAAAATACTGATTCCGAAAACAACTTTCAATCATGATTTTGGAATTGAAAATTCGGAAAAACCAGGTTCCTTTGGGAAAATGTTTGGAGTTTTAGTTGTTCAAAATTTAGACGGAGAACTGGGCTACCTTGCTGGTTTTAGCGGAAAGATTGGTGATACCAGTCATTATGAAGGATTTGTACCTCCTGTATTCGATATGCTGGGAAATGAAAGTTACTTTAGATCCGAAGAAAAAAAAGTAAATAGTTTACATCTAGAAATTGAGGCATTAGAAAATTCAGATGAACTTGTTGATTTGAGAAGTGATTTAGAAAGACTTACAAAGCAAGCTCATTCTGAAATTGATCAAATTAAAAATAGAAACAAAGAGGGTAAATCTGAACGAGACAAGTTAAGAAAGAGTGCTCCAAATGACAAAGAACTGGATTATCAATTAAGCCTTGAAAGCAAAAAGCAGAGCATCGAATTAAAGTTAATCCAAAAAAAATGGACTGATACGCTCGGTAAAAAACAAGTAGAATTAGATCTTTTTATCAATAAAATACAAACTCTAAAAGAAAAACGTGCTCAGAAATCCAATACGCTTCAAAAATGGCTTTTTAAGCAGTACACCTTTTTAAATGGAAAGGGAGAAAATAAATCTTTACTCGACATCTTCGAAAGCTTTTCGGGTATTTTACCTCCCGCTGGTGCAGGTGAATGCGTTGCACCAAAGTTATTTCAATATGCGTATTTGAATCAACTTAAACCCATCACTTTTGCAGAATTTTGGTGGGGAAAATCTCCAGCATCTGAAATAAGGAAGCATAGACAATTTTATCCATCTTGCCGAGGAAAATGCGAGCCAATTCTGGGCCATATGCTTGAAGGTATAGCTGTTGACCCAAACCCCATGCTAGAAAATCCTGCAAAGGGAAAAACAATACGGATTTTATTTGATGACGATTATTTAGCAGTAATTCATAAGCCAAATGAATTTCTATCCGTTCCTGGGAAAAAAATTTCGGATTCGGTGTATGTAAGAGTAAAAAAACTTTTTCCGGAAGCCAGTGGCCCTCTATGTGTTCACCGATTAGACATGTCTACTTCCGGACTAATGTTAATTGCAAAAGATCTTAAAACACATGAAAAATTGCAACGCCAGTTCCTGAAAAAAACCATTAAAAAAAGATATGTTGCCATTTTGGATGGAGAGTTAAATTCAAGAAAAGGAGAAATCAATCTTCCACTTCGGGTAGATCTCAACAACCGCCCACAACAAATGGTTTGCTACGAACATGGAAAAGAAGCCAAGACATATTACGAAGTACTTTCCGTCAAAGATCATCAAACCAAAATTTACTTTTATCCCATTACGGGTCGTACACATCAACTCAGAGTTCATGCTGCTCATCCAGATGGGTTGAATGCTCCAATCAAAGGAGATGACTTGTATGGCAACAGAGCCGATCGACTTTATTTACAAGCACAAAGAATTGAATTCTATCATCCGGTAAGAAAAGAAACAATCGTTGTTGAAGATGAAATGGAGTTTTAGATTTTTAGACTTTTAGACTTTTAGACTTTTAGACTTTTAGACTTTTAGACTTTTAAAATAACTTAATCTACCATCGTAAATCGTAAATCGTAAATCGTAAATCAAAACTAATCTTCTCGATGACCTTTTTCTAGTAAATCTAGTATGGTCTTGACAGGGGTGAATGTTTTGGAGGAAACTTCCACAAAAATCGTATTCCAATCATCCATGGAACCATTCCATAAGCCAGGCCTTTCTATGTATCTGATTTTTTGTCCTTGTTGATCCTTTTCTACTATGAAATACAAGTCATCGTTGGCATATTCTGACAGGTCGAATTTTTCACCTTGATAGTCTTTCAAGCCACAAACAATCTCTACTGGATTGTGGTGGGTCGCTTTTAGCATTTTATAATATTGCTCTTTATCCTTAGATATTTGAGCTTTTTCCACAATTTGTTTGGATACAATTCCATCCTCATTTTTCACCCAATACGGTCCACCTCCGGGTTGTCCTTCATTGACAACCATACCACAAACTCGAGTAGGTCGATGTAAAAGTTCTATCAGTTGTTCGTCAGTAAACCTCTCCAAATCAATTGAATGGTGATACAGTTGATAACTTTTGTTGAGTTCTTTTATCAAGTGGATTCCTTCTTTTCGTTGTCCGCCATTTAAATTGTGAATGGCTTCGAAAATATTAGATTGGACATCTATTAAAATTCCGGCAAGCATTTTAAAATTATCAACGGCTTTTGCTGATTTCTCGATATGCTGCACATTATCAATATTTTTAATCAATACGATATCCGCATCCACTTGATTTAAATTGGAAAGCAATGCTCCATGACCACTAGGTCTGTATATATAGTTCCCTTCTTCATCTTTTGCTGGAATCAATTCCGTACTAAAGGCAATTGCATCGGTTTTGGCATCTTGCTCTGAATAGAGGATTTCGGGATTCTTCCCAGAAATGTCGGCAAGAGTTTTTAAGGAATCTTTAATTCGACTTTCGTGCTTTTTTTGTATCGAAAAATTGAAAACCGTATCCTCTCCAGCAATATTAATTCCTTGTAAAATTTGCTCCTGAAATGGATTCAAAATGAAATTCCCACTTTTATGAAATGGGATTAGCCCTTTGGGACTATTGCTAAAATTAAGACACTCATCAAATAGTATGAACTCGATAAATTCGGACAATTCGATTTCCTCCTTTTCAAATCGGTTTCTTATTTGAATAGGAAGTTTATAATAAAAGGCAAATTCCTTAATCCGATTGATGAATTTTTCAGCTTTGGACCTATTCTCTTCATTAGGATCTCCTAAGAATTCAAAAAGAAACTGAAACATTCTAGACCCACTGCCTGATGCAGGGATAAAAAACTGAATATTCTTCCCAATTTTCTTTTCCTCAAATAGCTCAATCAGTTCATTCTCCTTACTCTCTCTCAGTTTAATAATTCCATCATTGACATGGCATGGGTAATCGAGAATCAAAAGGGGATTTCCATTATGCAATTTGTGCTTTTGCTCTTCCTCAGAATAGTATTTGATTGTCATGAATATTGAAATACGTTTGTCGTAAAACTGTTTACGGAAGAATTCTTCATAAGTTTGCAAAAAAATAATAAAATTGATTCGAAGATATTTGAAATACTTATGGCAATCTCGAACGCGTTATCATGTGCACTCACCCTTTGTATTTAATTTTATCAACGAAGTTCTTCGAGCCCCCTCTAACATAAATGACCTTCTTCCCTATTGTTCTTTACTCCAAAAAGATTCGACTAGAATCGAAATCCATGATTTTGGAGCAGGATCTCGAAAAAGTAGTTCCAATATCAGAAGTATAAAAGAAATCTACAGAAACAGTTCCTCTCATCCCAAGAAGGCTGATCTCATTCGACGAATTTGCGCATACGAACTAGAGTCCTTCAAAGTGATTGAACTCGGAACTAATCTTGGGGTTACCACTTTTGCTTTATCTCAAAGTTCAAAATGCAATCAAGTTTGGAGTATTGAAGGTTGTCCTAACCTATTTAAATTTTCCAGTGAAAAACTATCTGAACAAGATAAAGTCCATCTTTCTTGTTCTCAATTTGAACAGATTGTTCCTTCACTTTTGGAAACCCAAAGACCAGAGGTGGTCTACATTGATGGAAATCATACTTACGAGGCGACCTTAACCTATTTCAATTGGATCAAAAATGAATCAAGTGTCGAATTGATCATATTTGATGATATTCATTGGAGTGATGGAATGTTGAAGGCCTGGAAAGAATTGATTTTAGATTCGGAATTTCATGTAAGTGTAGAACTATTCAATTTAGGAATTCTTTGGCGAAGAGCAGAGCAAAGAAAAGAACACTTTGTTTTGCGCTATTAATTCGGGATTGTTTTTGAAAGTTGACCCTTTTTCCAGATCTCAGTTTTTACCAGATTGCCTTTTGTATCATAGTAGAGCCATTTCCCATGTTTTTCTCCTCTTTCATACCATGCTTCACACTTAAGTAAAAACTTTTTCCCTACGTAGGTATCCATGATTTCATCGGGATGATAATACGTATATTCATAGCCATGACGTGTATTGTAAAAATACCCAGCTAATCTTTTCTTGTTTAGCTCAAAATTGGAAAAAAAGTTATTTTTTGGTTTTAAAGACTTTGATGCCAATACAATTTCCTTTCTTCCCTTTCCTTTTTCAAACCAAATCGTATCTCGGTAGGAATCATCGGAAGTTCTTAAAATTACCTGTTTTGGCATAGAAGCAAAAAACTCGTAGTAATCAAAATTACTTGGGATGTGATCCCCATTAAACGTAAAAACTTTCATCTTTGAAATTGGTTGCCCTGAACTATCCCATCTTTCTATTTGATAATACATGGGAGCCTTATCCGTAATTCGAAAATCCATAATTTGACTTTCATCTGCAACAAAAGAAGTTTTGTACCATCTGAAAACAGTCTGTAATTCTCCATCCATTAAAATTAACTTCTTATTTTCCATTTTCCATCGAACCAAAATAGGCTGAACCAAAGACAATTCTGCTGGAAATTCAGTAATTTTTTTAATTCCTGGATTGAAAACCAAGGTGAGACTATCTTTTGGTAAATCATGATCATAGAGAAATTTCTTGGTGTAAACCTTAAGCAGGATTGCTTTCGAATCTGGAAGCAAAGCAAAACCCTCGTAATTGATCCCGTTGAATTCAGTAAGTTTATACTTTCCCCAAAGTGAATCTGTTTGCCCATAAATATGGTTTAAAAGGCTATTCAGAAAAATGAAAAGAATACAAAAATGTTTCATCATAATTAAAACTAAAGTTAATCAAAGAACTTAACTTTGCAAGATGGAAAAACTACAAGGATTCAGTGATCAAACCAGAATTTGGATTTACCAGTCCAATCGTTTGCTTCATCCCAGCGAAATAGTTGAAATAAATGCCCTTCTCGAAGAATTCAACAAAGAATGGGCCACACATGGCAGTAAAATGAAAACGAACTGCTTTGTAATAGCTCCTTGTTTTCTCATTTTTGCTGTAGATCAGAGTGAAATAGAAGCCTCTGGTTGTTCGATTGATAGTTCGGTTAGAGTTTTAAAGAAAATTGAAAATAAATTTGACATCCAGC
>JAWKMJ010000037.1:0-25394 GCA_041392305.1 Crocinitomicaceae bacterium | reverse complement strand
TTCATTCACAAAGATTTGGGTGATTTTGCCTTGTATATCAGCACTCACTTTTACTTCATTCATAGATTCAAACAAACCACTAAATGTCTTGTTTTGTGTTTCGCTTTTGTCTTTCACTACTTCACCAAATACTTTTACTGAAGCTTCTTTATCGTATTGATAAACTCGATTTTCTGCTTCTTTTTTGTTTTGAGCTAATTGGATAACAACTATGGCAAGCAAACCCACAATTATTAATATGCTAATGATTCGTTTCATGTGATTTTGTTTTTAGTTCATTGGTCACATGGAACCTTGGATGATTGAAAAAATCATTTCTATTGTTTTAATGATTTTATTCAATCATGTCGGTTTCATGATCCTAATTATTTGAAATGTTGTTGGTTAATTTTTTTAGTTCTAAATCAGCTGCAAGGAATTCAGCTATACTTTGGAGATAGTTTTGCTGATTCTGAATAAGCTCGTTTTGCGCGATCATTAAATCGTTCACAGAAATTAGCCCTTGCTTGTGTTTCTTTTCCTCCTGCTCATAGATAGACTGAGCCAGATCGACTTGTTGTTCGCTTAGCGTAACATTATTGAAAGCATTTTCTAATTGCAAAACAGCATTTTCAATTTCAACTTGTTGCGCATCTATAGTTAATTCCTCCTTTAATTTTAAGTTCTCTAACTCTAGATTTTTTTGACTTATCCTTTTATTCGTAACCGTACCATTGAATAGAGGAAAAGAGAATCTAATTCCAGCATATCCAATAGGATAAAAGTTTAGAAACTGATTTGGACTCTGATCATATCCAAAGCCTTGCGTTCCGTATGTTGCTACAAATCCAACCTCTGGTATATATTTAGATCGTTTAAGTGACTTTAAATCAATATTGATAATCTCTTGTTGCAATTGAATTATTTCAATGTCCTTATTCCCATTGTTTTCATACTGCATAAGGTCAATCATTAATATATCGTCCTCTACCTCAATAGTTGAAGCACTTCCTGTAAGCAATTGAAGTGCATTATAGATTTGCTGTAATTTGACATCAAGATTGGCGTGATACGATTGTAGTGTAGATACTTTTAATTCCAACTTCTTCACATCATTTTGATTCGCTAACTTTTGTTCGGCAAATAATTCAATATTTTGCTTTACTCTTTCTGTATTTGAAATGGTCGAATCAATAAAAACCATCTGGCTTTTAATAGCTGAGCATTTCGATAAATGTTCGAGACTTCAAAATAAATTTGGTCATACGTCTTTTGGACTTCTAGCTCTACTATTTTTGAGAGGTTTCAACTTATTAATGTTGCCCATCAGCCCAGATGAATAAACAAGACTTGTAACAACACACATTTGCATTGATGTTATAAGAGGTACTCCAAATTAATTCTTTAAATTGTCCCTCTAATTCCTGAAAACAGATAATGGCATGAGCTGATATGGGAGTTCAATAAAGTATTTATACCATTAAGAAACTAAGCTTTGGTAAAGGTTAGATTTAACTTCATATGTTTCAGAGCTGATAATTCTTGGGTGTTTTCCATATGGCAATTCTGATTGTTCGCATAAGCGCTATCAATACATTGCTCTAGTGTCCATGTTTGTCCATATAGATTTATACTTTTACTTAAGAATAAAATCAAAACGTTAGTAATCACTAACTTCATAGCGCAAAATTTTATTTCAACAATACGAAATTTGACTTGGTTTCTATTCCATCCGCAATGCTTTACCATTGGTTCAATTAAAACACAATCACCATTTAGATCGTGTGTTTTCTCCTTTCTCATTTTCGAATCGAGCAGAACCACTTACACAAATTAAAAAAAGCTTCCGTTTTAGTAATATGCTCCTTTCAATTGTTCCCCTTTTTGGATTTGTATTGATGTTGCGCTTCCTTCAACTCCTTTGAATAAAGGGTATGCGGAAACGACTTTGTCTGAGTGCTTGTCTTTTATATTCATTTGAAATACGTATTAAATTCATTCATTGATTCTTGTATAGCTTCAAAAGATTTCTCTTGTTTTTCTTTTGGGTCTGCTTGCATTCAGTTCTTTAACCGTCTATAAAAAAGGAAGTAGCCATTTATGAAGTTCATCGTACTTTTCCTGTCATTGTGCAATTTGATGTTAGAAGACCAATATTTTCATCCAACTTAGATCCAAGTTCCTCATAATTTGGACTGGATTGATTTGATACAGTTTCTATATTTGATTCCATATCTTTAATATGAACCATCATTTCCTTGTTCACTTCCCATTTCTCATTGTTTACCAATTTAATATTGTAGGTATTCTTTTCTAATTGAGAATTTTCCTTGGAATCCTGATTGGTTCGTACAGCTAGTAATTAGCAGCAGAAGGATTATACTTGTTAAAATTGCTTTCATTATGATTTAATTTTAAAAAATGAAACACCTAAAATTAGAACTGATGCTGTCATGGCAATAGCTCCTAATAGAACAAAAACAGGTGGCAAACCTAAATAGACCTCACCAAGTATTCCCAATGGCATTAATAACCTAGATCCAAGTCCCTCATAATTTGGACTGGATTGGTTTAATACAGCTTCTATATCCGATTCCATATTTTTAATATGAACCATCATTTCCTTGTTCACTTCCCATTTCTCATCGTTTACCAATTCTATATTGTAGGTATTCTTATTTGATTCAGAATTTTCCTTGGAATCTGATTGGTTCGTACAGCTAATAGTCATCAGAGTTAAACTTATTACTGCTATCCTTAATATGCTTTTCATAACCACTTTAGTTAGTATTTACTAACAAATGTAATAAAAATAATTTCTTGATGATAATTACGGTAAAAAAATCTTAAAACAATAGCCTTCTAAGCATCGTTCAAGCACATTGCAATCCTCGTTCCTGCGGTTGCAAAGAGCTTTAACTATTACCACAAACAAATCGAAAAAAAATAAAGCCAGCTTACAACAATGGCTAAATGTAATGGGGGGGTACTCCAAATAGCAAATGTGCATCTCCGTTTACCGCCAAAATAAGTTTGATATTTTATTCAGATATTTAAAACATAAAACTTAGTTTGGCTTTGCTTTGTTGGTAAAGGAATATTCACAACTCGCATTCCCCCACTCCACTTAGCCAACCGTTGTAAAACATAAATTAAAAAAATTGAAAAAGACATTATCAATATTATTTCTATCCGTATTATTCTCTCCAATCATATCCTACAATCAAGGTACAGTATTTGATCTTGACAGCAATCAATATCAAACTGTTATAATTGATGGAAATGAATGGATAAATTCAAATCTTAGTGTTTCGCATTATAAAAATGGGGACCCAATACAACATGCTATAACAGAAGAGGAATGGAAGGAATGTGCAGAGAAAAAAATTGGGTGTTGGTGTTATTTTCAAAATGATTCAACCAACTCATTTGCCCAAGAGCTTAAACTCACACAAGCAGCTCAGGAGCCTAATTCATTTGGAAAGCTATATAATTGGTATGCTGTTAATGATCCACGGGGAATGGGTATTGAAGGATACAGAATTCCTACAAATGAAGATTGGAATTCTCTCATAAATTATGGTAGCAAGGCATTAAAATCAGAAACGGGTTGGCAAATATTAGTAAACCTAAAATATGCCGGTTGTGATTGTATAGGATATAATTGCAATGGAAACAACAGTACAGGCTTTAATGCAAAGGGCAGTGGTTATAGGAATTATATAGGAATATGGGATGATTATGCAAGCTTCTATGAAGGCTTTGTTCGTGCTGTATATTGGACAGATTTTAATCTTGAAAATACAACGAGAGATGTGATTTGCCAAGGCGATACAAGGACTATAGAAACTGGAGCTATGGTTTTTGGTATTGATGCATACGAAAATGATCAATTCTGGGAAGCAAAACCGACTGGTTTCTTCGCTAAAGGGGACGGGTATTCAGTAAGACTAATTAAAGAATAAACCTTTTACAACAATTCCTTTTAAAGTATTGAATAAGGTCAGAGTCAAAGCAAAAGATTATAAAGAATACCTCTTAAAATATGAAACAACTATTCCTTCTACTAATTGTATTTACCATCACCAACATTTTTTGTCAGGAATCATTTAACCTTAAGGTAGACAGCCTTATATATGAAGGAAGCGATTCACCGCGGTTTCCTGAAAAAGATATGTTTGTAGACCTAAAAAATGGGAAACTGATTTTATCTGGCTATAGTCTGTTTTTGGAAGAAGGAAAATCAACAGAATATGCATTAGAGCTGGAATTGGGGGAAGGATCAAAAAATGAGAATTATACCGTATATCGCTCCAACCTCTATTATAATAATCCGGTGCCAGATCATAGCATGGAATTGTACCATTACGATGATGGTCGGTACAAATTAGTCATTATTTCAGCTGCCATAATCACTGAATTATATTGCTCGAAAAGATAATTGCGTTTGCCAACAATGGCTAAAATACAGCGTAAAATAAGCTTGCCTTTTTAAGTCTTCATAAGCAAATGTGATCCTGGGATTTGAAATCTATAAGTTCCCAAAGGAGTTTGTCAATGAAGCAAATGTTTTAGTTTTCGAAACGAAATTAGGTTAAAACAAGGTACCCATCATTCTGAAAAGTGTTATATTCGGCGATCGGCGTATGAGCTTATTTGAGAACCGTTGCACTGAAGTAAATCAAAAATTGAAAAACAGCAAATACCACTATATTATTTTCATTTTATTAGTCAGTTATTTTTTCAATTCCTGCTCGGATGCACAATCACCAAAGGTCGACTATACCTTTCAAGTAGCTAAAGATGTTAAGAAAGACATATCTGAATTCGATGAGGTTGAATTTAGTGCAGAAAGTAATCTTGATTTAGGTTTTTACAAAGGAGAAGTTTGGATTAAACTTGATATCACAAACGGCAATATTCCCGTATCTTACGTTGTTTTATGTAACGACCTAATTAATCACAATTACAGATTTTACAAACTAGATAAGGAAAAGGGAGCATTTATTCCCCAGAATAAGGTAGATCTTGAAAAATATGATCATAGGTCATATCATTTTGCTAAACCAAATTTTAAAATCGACCTGGCACAAAATGAGAAAAGCACCTTTCTCATTACTACAAATAGTGACGGTAGAATTCTTCAGGCTACACCTCAGCTAGTTGGAATGGATGATTTTCAATCCATTAAACAGCAAATCCTAATATTCGATATTGTTTTCTATTGTTTTGTGGTTTTGCTTTTAATTGTCAATCTATTTTATTTCAGATTAGTTCGCAATGACATATACCACTATTACGCGGCTTACATTCTCGCAGGCTGTTTAATGTATTTGTTCGTTGAAGGACGACTCTATGGTTTAGGTGTGAGCAATTCTCTTATTGATCACTTCATGTTTATCGCCATTCGAATTTGGATTCTTTCTAGCCTACTGTTTACACTTAACTTTTTAGAAACTAAGAAAACAAACCCGAGGTATTATAGATTTATTATTCTCCTGCTTTTTTTAACACTTGGTGGCACAACCCTTTATCAGCTCGCTTTTTTCAATTCTTCAATTGCAACATTGCACGAGTTTGAAAATATTATAGGCTTCATTTGGATTCTACTTTCACTGGCTACAGTTGGTGTTGCTTTTAAAAAAAGAAAAACTCTTTCGATCTATTATCTGGTAGCCTATTCCACCTTTCTTCTATTTGTTACTTTGGGTCTTCTTGACAGTCACACAACCATGTTGCCAGGCGATCCCTTTTCATACTTTAAAATTGGAACTATTCTGGAATTCATAGGGTTCACTTTCTTTATTTCATTATTAATAAAAAAGAATTTTTTGAGAGCTGAAATACTTGAGAGTAAACTTTCCCAAAACCGTAAAACTCTTTTAGGAAAAGAAAAAATTCTAAGTTCTAAAAACCATCTTGTTGGTATTTTTAAATTAGTTGAGAATTCCTTTTCTAATGAATCTGACTGGGATGACTTTAAAGAAAGATTCAATTCTTTAAACCCAAATTATTTATCATCCCTCCTAGAAAAGCACCCCGATTTATCTAAACATGAAATGCGATTGCTAATGCTCATTCGAATAGGATATTCCCAGAAAGAGATTGCAAACATTTTAAGCATTGCGCCGGATAGCGTAAAAAAAGCTAGAAGCAGAGTAAGAAAGAAACTATTTTTGGAGGAAAACACAGACTTAAACTTGTATTTAAAGTCCTTTGACAAATAACATTACTTGCTGATTATCTGCATTTTAAAATTCTGTCCCCGCCTTTGTCCCCTCAAAATTTTAGGCGAAAATTCTCCCTTCATATATTTTTGATTCTTAAATCATTAAAACTAATGAATATGAATAAAATATTACTTTTTACTGTCGCATCTGTATTGACTAGCTGGGGTACATTTGCTCAAAATGTGAACATTCCGGATGCAAATTTTAAAGCCTATTTAGTTGGCAACTCACTAATAAACACAAATAGTGATACTGAAATTCAATTAAGTGAAGCCACTGCCTTTACCGGAACGATTCAGGCTTCAAATTTAGGGATAAGTGATTTAACTGGTATTGAGGCATTTACAAACATAACAATTTTGTATTGTCACATAAATAACTTAACAGCATTAGATGTTAGTCAGAATACTGCTTTGACCCAAATAGATGCATCTGACAATAGTTTAACAACTATAAATCTTGGTCAAAATCAAAATTTGATCCATCTAAATGTTTATAATAATAATTTAACAGCATTAGATGTTAGTCAGAATACAGCCTTAACCTTTCTATTTTTACCTAACAATAATATTTCATCTTTAGACATAAGCCAAAATACTGCATTAGAGCAATTAGGCTGTTATGTAAATAATATAGGTGCCTTAGACGTGAGTATGTGCCCCAATTTAGTAAATCTTAATTGTGCGTATAATAATTTAACAGTATTAAACATGAAAAATATTAGCACTACCACGCTAACCACTTTTAACGCTACAAACAATCCAAATCTTACCTGCATAGAAGTTGATAACGTGTCTAGCGCGACTACTAACTGGACAAACATAGACGCTACAGCAAGTTTTAGCTTAGATTGCAATACCACAGCGGGAATGGTTGACATGGATCTATCTAATAGCGTTTTCATCTACCCAAATCCTGCACAATCAAAAATTCATATAAATGCTGAAGGAATAATTGAATCTGTGAAAATCATTGACATTTTCGGAAAGACCGTCAATTCTGATATTACAAATTATTTCATGATTGATGTATCCGAATTAGCAAATGGCATTTACTTTTTAAAAATATCCACAAACAAGGGAGCGGTAAGTAAAAGGTTTGTTAAAGAATAACAACCTTTAAAAAAATAGAGTGTTTTTACAATAGCAGAAAAGAGTGAAACAATAAGTCAAGCTCTTTTCTGTTATTTTTCATTCTCAACTGAAAATTTCACCTACCTATCTACTGCGTTTTATTAACCTTCCTTACAAATGGAATTGAAGAGAATGGCATAAGAGAAATGAAAATTTGCATTGCACAAACAAAATCTGAAAAAGGAAACGTTCAAAAAAACATTGAAAACCATTTGGAATTTGTTGAAGGCGCAATCAAATTAAAAGCTGATTTTATAGTCTTTCCCGAACTTTCAATAACCAACTACGAACCTGATTTAGCTAAAGATTTAGCGACAAATATAGAAGACGATATTTTTAGTCCATTCCAAGAAATATCCAGTACAAATGAAATAACTATTGGAATTGGAATACCGACCAAAGCAACTGATGGAATAAAAATCAGCATGCTAATTTTTCAACCGAAAAAAGAAAGGGTGGTGTATTCAAAACAATTGCTACACTCAGACGAATTGCCATATTTTGTTTGCGGCAAAAGTCAGACTTTTTTATCCATTAATGGAATAAAAATCGCCATAGGAATTTGCTATGAGACCTTGCAACGAGAACATTTCTTAAATGCAAAAAATCAAGGAGCGGATATCTACATTGCAAGTGTAGCTAAACCAAAAGAAGGAATTGAAAAAGCTTATAAGCACTTTTCTCAAATCGCAAACGAGTTCAACACGCCAATATTGATGTCAAATTGTGTTGGATATTGCGACAATTTTATGAGTGTTGGACAAAGTGCAGTTTGGGACAAAAAAGGCGTTTTAATTGAACAACTTGATGCCAATAATCAAGGATTACTGATTTACGACACCAAAACAGAGAAAGCAGAAAAAGAACAGGTGAAAATTGAAAAAGGATCATTATCAGATTTAAACGAACTTTTTCAAATCTACTTGAACGGAAAAAATGAATTAGAAATAAACGGAATTTACCAATGGACAAACAATTATCCAACTCGTTCGATAATTGAAAGTGATATAAAAAAGAGTGTTCTTTTCGCTTTAAAAAACGGTAGAGAAATTATTGGTGCAATCAACATAAGCGAAGAGCAAGAACCCGAATATGAAACCATAAATTGGAAATTCGACAGCTCAAAAGTATTAGTCATTCACAGGTTAGTGATAGACCCAATATATCAAGGGAAAGGCTTTGCGAAAAGATTAATGGATTTTGCCGAAAAATTCGCAAAAGACAACAATTATTCTTCGATAAGATTAGATGCATACAGCCAAAACAAAAAAGTGATTGATTTTTACATAAAACGAAATTATTTCATCCGTGGAAATGTCAATTTTGCTGAACGAGAATATCCATTTCACTGTATGGAAAAAGAAATAATAACTGCCTACAACATTGTATAAGCGTAATGCGGTCTAAAGTGCTAAAATTAAAGGAATTGAATATTATCAAACATAGTGGTAGTCCGAAAGTAAAGTGCTTTAAATCCCGCGCTAAGCTTATACTAACCGCTGTGCTTCATAACAACTACTCCCGAAAAATTGCATTCAAGACAACTTTTACTTACCTTTGGCGTTAGTAACGTTAAGCAGTCTTAATGATAAAAGAGTTTGGAGATAAAGAGACCGAAAAAATTTGGAATGGTATTCGATCTAAAAAACTTCCAAGCGAGATTCAAAATGTGGCTAGGAGAAAACTCAGAATGTTGAACAATGCAACTGATATCAACGATCTAAGAATTCCTCCAGCTAATAGATTAGAAAGGCTTAAAGGTGATCTTTCAGAATACTACAGTATTCGGATAAACAATCAATGGAGAATCATCTTTATGTGGCTGAATAATGATGCTTACAAAGTAGAAATTGCTGATTATCATTAGACATTAGTATTATGGAAAGACTAGAAAATATACACCCAGGAGAAATTTTGAAAGAGGAATTCTTGTTACCTCTCGGTATTTCTGCGTACCGTTTGGCTAAGGATACTTTTTTACCACAAACTCGTATTAGTGAAATTCTAAAAGGTAAACGTAGAATTACAGCCGATACTGCTTTGCGATTTTCCAAATTTTTCGGCACTAGTGCTAAATTCTGGCTTGGTTTACAAGATGACTATGATCTTGAAGAAGAACGTCTTCAAAAAAGCAAGGAACTTAACAACATCAAGCCAATAAAAGGAAACGCAGCATAAAAGCAAATAATTATCACAGGCTGAACAATCATATTTAAGAAACCCTTGGCCCAAAATGAGATTTAAAAATTCTTATCCACAAAAACAATATTCGACGAATTCTTAAATGGTAATCTCAAAAAAACAAGAGCGTTATTATTGGTTCATTTTTGCCTTGGCCATTTATTGCATGCTGATTCAAAATTGGGGCATTGCTTACTGGGATCAAGATGAGTCGGCGTATGCGGGATTTGCTCACACTTTTATTGAGTCGGGAAATTGGGTTGTACCCGATTTTATGTGGTCTGAAGCACACCGAAAACCTCCTCTACATTTTTGGAATATTGCGCTTTCCTTCAAACTTTTTGGAGTCAATGAATTTGCTACTCGCATCCCCAGCGTTTTGGCAATTATTGGGACGCTTTTGCTGATTAAATTCATGGGGAAAAACTTGTTTGGTAAAGCTGTGGCTGACATGGCCATGATTATCGCCAGCACAAGTATTTTAGTAATTGCCTTAGCCAAAATTTCAGTGACCGACAGCACCCTTCTTTTTTTCGAGACGCTTGCGGTATTGAGTTTGTTCAATTTTATTCAATCCAAATCGCTTTGGTATCTCTTGTTTTTTGTTTTGGGAATTGCCGGAGGAACCTTAACAAAGGGTCCACCTGTACTCATCCTAACTTATGGAATTTTGGGAATCCTGTTCCTATTTAAAACCTATCGAATACAAACCCTACTTTTATTCTTCATCAGTTTAATTGGTCTGCTTCCCATATATCTCTGGGGAAAAATGGCGTGGGATTCGGATGGAGGTGTTTTCATTTCCTGGATGATTGATTGGTACATCTTGAAACGTGGAAATGGTGTTTTTGGTCAAACGGGCCCACCCGGCTATTTTCTGCTTATATTCTTAGGTGGTTTATTCGCTTTTTCTTCTTTTTTAATTCTTGGTTTAAAAGATCGATTAAGCTCATTTTTTAATAAAGAAAAGCGAAATGAAACCACTATTTTCTTGGTCGCCTGGCTATTTGGAGGCTGGTTTGTTTATGAGTTGATCACTAGTAAATTACCTGCTTATGCAATTGGAGCTTTACCTGCCGTTTCCATCCTCATTGCCGACCAAATTGTGAATTCTAAGTACATCAGTCATTCTATCAAATGGCAAAAATTCGCTAAAGGTACTCAGCTCTTTTTTACCTTTTTAATTGGAATGGCTCTTCTAGTTGCAGCTTTCTGGTTTTTGAATGGAATGGCTACCATCCTTGCAATTGTAGCTGGTTTATTTAGCCTTGGAATGGGAATTTATAGCTTTAGAATCCACAATAAAAGCTTCCTCATTTTATGTTCTTTAATGCTTTTGCCTTCAGTATTTGCCTGGACTTATATTGTACCATCCGTGGAAGATCAAAGAAGTACAACGAAAATAGCCGCCAAATACATCATTGAAGAATACAATCCAGATCAGGAAGTCATTTTTACAAGGAATTTTAGTCTGCCAAGCTTCCCCATGTATTTGGCCACTTCTCATTTCCACTGTAAGGAAATTGTGTACTGGGAACTGACCAAAGATTGTTTTGCAAACAATGAAATCATCATTTTTGATGAAGAAGGCTACACCCACTTTCGAAAATATACCACGGATCTAAGCGATGCCGAACTGAAGGTGCATAAAATTGAAGGTTTGGTGCCAGATCGGGGAAATAGCACTCATTATTATATTGTTTCTTCTAGGCAAAGCAAATAACCTTGCGGTCTATTTTGATTCTTTTGTGAAGAAAAAAGTCTTTGAGATTTAATACATTTGAGAGAAGTTGATTAGCATTTTCTTTTCAGTTGATCATAATTGAGGATTATTTTGGACAAAACAAAAAAACATGGAAGAAGAAATCATAGACGCGAATCCAACAAATTCTGATAAAAAGCAATATGGAGAATTTGGGATAAGATTATTGGCTTATTTGATTGATTTTGTGATTATTACGCTGTTAGCCTACATGATTTGGGGTAAAGAAGTAGTCAATACAGATCATGGTTTGAGCATACAATTTAACGACGAGAAAATGTTGGTTCCTCTAATCTATTTTTTACTGTCATGGATTCTTGTTTCATCTTCCATTGGAAAACTTATATTGGGATTGAAAATTGTCGATGAAAATGGAAATAAAATAAAAGTAGATTCGGCACTTTTAAGGATTTTAGGCTACATTATTTTATTTATTGGTTGTTGGTTTATTCTTGGAGATGAAAAGAAAAGAGCCCTGCATGACAGGATTGCCCGAACCTATGTTGTAAAAAAATAACTCCATGAATTCCTAAATCGACGGATTCGTCTTTCCAATTAAAAAAGATCACTTAGCCTAATATAAAAGTGTTGCGGAAAAATTAGTTTGCCCTCCAAAAAACAAATAGAACAATTACTAGTAGAGCATTTGGAACCAAATCTAGCCAAACATGGTTTCAAGTGGCTTCAATCTAAGCATGTTTTCAAAAGAAATTGTAATGTCATTCAACAAGAAATAGCCTTTCACCTCAACACATTTAAACCACAGGAAGTACGTCTGGAGCTAGCAATAGGCTCGAAAACTCTGGCAAAATTACTGAACAGGAAAACCAATGTCTTCGACACTTTTGAACCAAGAAGAATTCCAAACTGGGATTTTGATTTATCTACTTTTGGTGTTTATGAATTAGATGGAACAGAAGAATGTGAAGTACTACATCAATTGTCCATAGAAGTCTTGGAGAAAGGTATTCCTTTTCTGAATGGAATGTCTTCCGCAGAAGAATTACTTCAATTTTATTTGACTCCAACCGAAATTTTTACCCGAAGAAGTTATGTGATTCACCTCTGTTTGCTATTAAACAGCAAAGATTGGGCAGATAAAGTGATGTACGCCTGGAATGAATTTAAAGTCAGCGAGGATGCTAAAAATTATCACTCTTTGGATAAGGTAGATATTGAAATTCAAGAGGCTTTACGCGGACCCATATTAGAGAAATAAAGCGTTTTACTGGCTAATGGAAATCTTAATGAAAAGCTTACATTTATACTAGTACTTTTCTTTTTAAATAAGACCGATGAATGTTAAAAAAGTAATCGATGCAGATGATAATTGAACATACTAGAAGCACTCATGAACTCGCCAAACTTAATGAAACGGTTCAAACCTGGCACCATAAAAACTTTCCGGATGAATTTAAGCCATTCAATAAAAATGAAATTGAACAGGCTTTTGAAAAAATGTTTAACAAAGAAAATGTTTTTGCATTCATCGCTAGAAATGAGAGTCAGTCATTTGGCTATTTACTTGGATACATTCAAACCCGACCTGAATCCGCATTTCAGTATGAAAAAAGAGTACTGTATATTGATCAGGTGGTAGTAATTCCAGAGTATCAAAAGCACGGAATTGGACAAAAATTAATGGAAAAAGTTAATGCGTTCGCCCTGAAAGAAAACATCAATGAAGTTCAGTTAGATTTTTGGACTGGAAATGATGTGGCAGAGTATTTTTTCTTAGCAAATGGCTTTAACCATTTCAAGCACAGAATGAAAAGATAACGGTCCCTCATTGCTCTGAAAGAAAACATGGGCTATATCATCACTCCTATTGAACTAAAATAGAAAAGGGGGCAATTTGTGCTTGCTTACCTACCTTAAAAGCGTTTTGTTTTGATAGATCGCTTTTTTATTACGTATTTCGCAGTAGTTCAATTCTAATTCTCCTCTAAGAGTATAAGAGTTATATGAAAACGAATCTTGTAAATATCATCAGCAACAAAAAAATTCTGATCCCCATCTTTGTTGGTTTGTCCATTTTTGCAAGTATTCAGCCTTTATTCGGAACAAAATCTTATTATGAAGGGGGAAAAGAATACAACCGATATAACAATTACACCATTTTCGAGAAATCATTTGAACACTTACACGACCACAAAGATTTGTATCGAACCTATCCTGAAGAACACTGGGATCTTTACAAATATACTCCCACATTTGCGGTGTTTTTTGGGATTTTTCACATATTTCCCGACTGGCTCGGACTCAACCTTTGGAATTTGCTTAATGTGTTGCTCCTCGTATTTGCGGTTTACTGTTTACCTAAATTCACAGATCTACAAAAAGGATGGATATTAGTTTTTCTTGTGTTTGAGCTGATGACCTCCATTCAAAGTCAGCAGTCGAATGCTTTGCTGGCCGGTTTATTTATTCTGGCATACGGACTTCTGTCAAGAAACAAGTACATGCTTGCGACTCTTTGCATTGTTTTCGCCATTTTTGTCAAACCTTTTGGAATTGTTGGCTTTACACTCTTCCTCCTTTATCCTAAAAAGTGGCAATCGGCTTTATTTGCCTTGGGATGGGCAACAATTCTATTTCTACTCCCGCTTGTTTTTATTAGTATTGAAGAATACAAAATACTGTACCAAAACTATTTTGATCTTCTGGCTTCAGACCATGAAAAAAATGCCTTATTTCAGGATTTAGGGACAACATACGGCTATTCTGTAATGGGTTGGCTGAATAGCTGGTTTGCGCTAGAAAATGGAAAAAATTACATTGTTGCCTTCGGGATCCTCATCTTTTTAATCCCTCTGGCAAAAGTTAATTTTCACAAAGATTCCCGTTTCCAATTCTTACTTCTTAGTTCCATATTGATTTGGGTGGTTATTTTCAATCATAAGGCTGAGTCGGCTACCTATATTTTAGCCATGGCTGGAGTCTCTATTTGGTTTGTAATGAGCGAAAAAAACTGGCTTAATATCCTTCTTTTTATCTGTGCCATCATTTTCACCTCCCTCTCACCTACCGATATTTTCCCGAAAGAAGTACGCGAAGAAATTGTCAAACCCTACACCCTAAAAGCTGTCCCCTGTATTCTCATTTGGCTGAAGATTATTTTTGATATGCTGGCTCTAAAGCAATTGAGATCTACTCATTGAATCTCTTGTTCCGGCCATGCCATGCTGAATTCTGAACTTCATTGAACCGCCTTTTCTACCTGATTACTAAAAGAACATATTGCCTATTTCTTTGTTCTTTTCTAAGACTCATAGCTTGTTTGAAAGCAATGTAGAAAAACTGATAATTATGAAAAAGGCTGCAGTGCTGATCTCAGAAACTTTGCAAATTAGTATTGCAATTGTCCTCTCAAGTATTGGACTGAAAGCCTTCCTTCTTCCAAATGGCTTCCTCGATGGGGGCGTTACAGGAATTGCTATTTTACTGAGTCAGCTTATTCAAATAGATATTTCCATCATTCTAACAGCAGTAAGCATCCCTTTTTTTATCGTTGGCTGGTTTACTATTTCGCGGAGGGTTTTGATCAAGTCAATCATTTCCGTTCTCATTCTTGCGGCTGCTATTCATTTTGAGCATTTTGAAGCAATAACCGAAGACAAATTGCTTATTTCCGTTTTCGGAGGCTTATTTCTTGGAGCCGGGATTGGTCTAGCTATAAAAAACGGAGCGGTTCTCGATGGCTCTGAGATTCTAGGTGTCTACATCAACGAAAAAACAGGCTTATCCATTGGAACTATATTTCTTTGGTTCAATGTTGTTTTATTCGCTCTGGCAGGTCTGCTCTTCCCCTTGGAAACAGCCATGTATTCTGTACTTACCTATCTGGTTACAGCGAAGACCATAGATTTAGTTTTAAAAGGTTTTGAAGATTATATAGGACTGATGATTGTTTCAGCTAAATCTGATGAAATGCAAAAACAGCTTCTGGAAAAAGTAGGGCAAGGTCTCACTATTTATCAAGGAAAAAAAGGATATGGTAGTCAAGGGGTACAATCCAATTTCGATATTATTCACACAGTAATTAATCGAATCGATTCAAAAAAAGCATACAAAACGGTACAAAAAGTAGATCAGAATGCCTTTGTCATTGAATTTGATGTGAACAATGTTAAAGGAGGTGTTTTAAGGAAATACTTAACTTCTAAAAAACAAAAAGAACTGGCAACAACCATCTCCCTAAATGATCAGGAAAAAAGAGCCCAAATCCTAGAGGAATAAACACCTTTTGAAAGCAAATTTTGTGTTTTATGTTGAAGAAATGAACCTATTCAAAAAAAGATATTTATCTTGACCAAAAAACACCATGCAAAAAAAAATCAGTTCCCCAAATCAACTTACTTCCAGCTTGTTAGCACTTATATTATTGATTACTCTCCCTTCTTGTGCTTCGGAAAAATCAAGCGATTCGCCATCAGAAAATCCACCTAAAAAGGATACCATTACTACAGATGCAACAGCGAAAACGGAAGAAACAACCAGCGAAACCAAATCTGCAGACAAGGCTCCGCAAATCGCTCCTGACAGAGAAAATTTTACAGAGGGGGCGGATGCTATTGGAGAGGCACCAGCAGACACCAATAAAGCGATTACTGCAATTCGGGCAGAATATAAAAGAATCAACGATTTGGATCTGGAAGAAAGAAGCTTCGAATCTCGCAGAGGAATGGAATTAGGTTACGGGGGCATCACCTACTTCTATGAGGATGGTCAACTAGTAAAAATCATTGAAGAAGTGACTTATGCCGAAAGTTGCGGCAATCAGGAGACTTCAGAATACTATTACAAAAATGGCAAGTTATTTTTCATTTTTACCAGCTATTACGACTGCGACGGAGAAGAACCTGAAACCACTGAATACCGGTATTATTTTGCTAATAACAATTTGATTCGTAAAAAAATCAATGATAAAATGGGCAAAATTGATCCACTTACAGATGAGCAAAAAGTTCTTTATATCGCTGATTTCTACACAATTAAAAATGAAAAGAAAGGAGCGTATAACTAAAAATGAGGCACCATAGATTTAAGCATTTTCCATGATTTTACATTTTTCTAAAAGCCCGTTCAACCAATTTATCGGTATTTCCTATTATAACCGAAGAGCTATTTTTTCATTTATTCTCTTTGCAGGTCTGGCCTATTATTTCTGCATTTATGAAAAAGTGGATGAAATCCATGTTCCTGCCATCCCAGTGAGTATTTTAGGAGGAGCACTGGCTATTTTTCTTGGATTTAGAAATAGCTCGGCCTACGATAGATGGTGGGAGGCGAGGAAAATATGGGGATCCATTGTCAATAATAGTCGTTCTTTCGGACTTGAATTAATCACTTATCCTATCGGGCAAACCAACGAAGAAGAGGAAGAAATTGAAAAATGGAGAAGAGGGGTCATCAACCGACACCTTGCTTGGCTATATGCCCTGAATGCTCAATTGCGCAACAAACCGGTCGAAATTTCTCACTATTTGGATAAGCATGATTTGGAATTGCTCAAGGACAAGAAAAATATCGCAACCCAACTACTGATCATTCAAGGGAATGATATAGACCGAGCTTTTCGGAAGGGATGGATTGAAGAATTTCGTTTTAATGCATTGATTGGAACCTTGAAAAATTTCTATGATGATCAGGGGAAATCTGAACGGATAAAGAACACGGTGTTCCCATTTTACTATAACTATTTTACCAATTTTTTTCTGTGGTTGTTCACTTTGAGTTTACCTTTTGCACTTTCAACAGTGATGCAAAATTGGTTGATGATTCCACTGAGCATTGCGATTTCCTTCGCATTTTATATACTCAACAAAAGCGGAGTCATGACCGAAACCCCTTTCGAAGCAAGAGCAGCAGACACTCCACTGAATTCGATTTGTAGAACCATTGAGATTGATTTGCTACAAATGCTAGACACAGATGAAGTCCCAGATGTTATTCCTGTGATGAAGGGTCGATTCGGTGTCCATTTTCAGAATTAACCTTAGAATTCTTTCAAAGTCAATTCATTTGTTCTCTATTTTTTTCACTTTCAAGGACTTATTCTCCTACAATGAATTAATTTAGTGGAAAAATAGATCATGAAACTTCAACTAATACTCATTTTCCTATTTCTTTCTTTTTCTGTTTTTGGCCAGTACCCGCCAGAAATACAACAAAAAGTAGATTCTCTTCAAAACGCCTTTCCTAAAGCCAAAAATGACACAACAAAAATCAAAATTCTAAATAAATGGAGCTTACTGGTCTATTCCATGGATCTAGACAAAGACCTTGAATTGAATTATCAAATAGACAGTATCTGCAATAAAAATCTTTCTAAAAAATTAAAAGCAAAGGAGAAAGAATTCTTTCAAATGGCTTCCATTTCATCGAATAGAAACATTAGTACTGACCTAAGACAAAAAGGCAAATACAAAGAAGCGATTGATCGAATACAAATCAGTCTAAAAATGGCTGAAGAAATAAATAACCTCGATGAAAAATCAGCTGCGTTAAATTTCTGGGGGGTGTTATGTGGAATGATTGGAGAAGATCAGAAAGGAATCGATTTAATGCTGCATAGTTATGCCATAGATTCCACTCTTAAAGATACTGTAAGCATGGGAAAAGATCTATCGAACCTAGGCAATCTTTACGACAAAATTGGTGAGTGGAAATTGGCTCTTGATTACCTCAATAAAGCCATGGACATTTCGGCAATTACCGGTGATTACAAATCCAAAGCTGCAGCACACATCAATATAGGGATCATTCAGAAAAATCATGGTTTCTTTAAGGAAGCTGAAGAAAATTTCAAACTTGCTGAAGAAATATATACCGCAAAAAACGACAAGGGTGGTATCGAAAAAGCAGCCATGGCAAAAGCGACTCTTTATGTGAATTCAGGAGAATATCAAAAAGCCTATTTAAGTTTTCAAAAAGCAGCAGATATTGCTCAGGAAATAGGAGATCAAGTTAGTACGGTTAAAGCCTTAGCAAATATTGGGGTTGTTTTTCAATTGCAATCGAATTTGGATAGAGCCTTGGAGTATTTTTTGATGTGCTATCCGATTATTGAACAATTAGGTAGCAAATACATGCTCGGGATCATATGCAACAATATTGGTACCTGCTACAGAAAAATGGGACAATTGGATAAAGCTGAGGAATATTTACTTAAAGCCAAACAACTAGGTGAAGAAGCTGGGGATAAAAAAGGTGTTGCCATGGCCATCAATAACCTAGGGGTAGTTTACACGCATTCTGATCCGAAAAAAGCTTTGATTCAGTTGGAAGAAAGCCTGCAACAAAAGATTGAAACCGAAGATCCACATGGACAAGCAACGACTTATGTGAATATGGCCAACGCGTATCAGTCCATTGCTACAAAAGGTTATAGAGATGGTAATAAAACAATAGCTGAGGAGAATTTTAATGCAGCTTTTGGAGCTTTGGAAAAATGTGATTCTTTGATGAAATCCTTAAAAAGCGCGGAATTAATTCGTAGAAGCTCGAATCTGTATTTAGAAATGTACATCAAATTAGATTCAGCTGAAAAAGCAAAAGAGTATGCTTTAAAACTAATGGATTATAGAAGAAAAGACGTGGAAATCAACTTTCCCACCTTTTCTGAAAAAGAAAAAGCAAATTTCATTAACGATTTGACTGGTGAATTCAATCTGATATGCGCTTTTTCAATGAAACACCCGGAGTTAGCTGATTTGACATCTGCTATTTACAATTATACGCTACTATCAAAAGGTTTACTCCTGCGCTCTTCTTCGGCCATGAGAAACACCATTTTGAATACAGGAGATTCCACTCTTATTCAGAAATATCAAGAATGGATCGATCTCAGGAAAGAAATTGCAAAAGCCTATGCTTCCAACCAAAATATAGAAGAAATGGAGAAAAAGGCGAATGAAATGGAAAGAGCATTAGCCCTTTTATCCAACGAGTTTTCTTCCCAACAAAAAATCTTCGAAACAGATTGGAAAATAGTTCAGTCGGGATTAAAAAATGGCGAAGCAGCCATTGAATTCATTCAGTTTGAACATGGGGAGCGGCCTATGCTCGATACCGTTGCAATTACCACCTATGCGGCCCTCATAGTTACCAAAAACTCCAAATCTCCAAAATTAGTTCGCTTATTTAACGAACCCGAGCTTAGTGAAATCATCGGAACTTTCCCTGGAAACAATCTGAGCTATATCGAACAAGTATATGGATCGAAAAAAAATACGAAAACGCAACTCTATGATTTGATCTGGAAGCCAATGGAGAAAGAACTGATTGGAAACGAGAAAATTTATTTATCTCCGGTTGGTTTACTTCACAAGATTTCGTTTTCAGCAATTGCAAAAAAACAAAATGTGTATTTGTGTGACAATACGCAGATTCAATTAAAATCTACAACAGGAAAGGTGGGAGTAAATGCCAATGAAAATATAATGAAAAACCCAAACGCCATGTTGTTTGGAGGGGTACAATACAGCACAAATGATACTAAGAACAATGTATGGACTTACCTAAAAGGTACACTTTCTGAAACCCAACAAATTGCTCAAATTTTAAATAAAAACAATATCCCGGTGCGTTTTTTCCAAGATACTTCTGCAACCGAAACAAAATTTAAAAATCAAGTACAAAGTTCTACCATTTTGCACGTAGCCACCCATGGTTTTTTCTTCCCAGATCCTAATGAAGTAAAAGCGCAATTAAAAGAAGGTACTACGGTTGAAGAAGATCTCGTTTTCAGAGGAGAAGCCAAAGCGCCTAAACAAAGATCCATCTATGCCGAATGGAATTTCATCCAGAACAACGACCCATTAATGCGTTCAGGATTTGTATTGTATGGAGCGAATGACGTATGGGAACGAGATCCTTTTGATGAGGGCGAAGATGGGATATTGACTGCTTCAGAAATTTCCAATTTGGATTTGAGAAAAACGGATTTGGTCATTCTTTCCGCTTGTGAAACTGGATTGGGAGACATTAAAGGTTCGGAAGGTGTTTATGGATTACAGAGATCCTTCAAAGTAGCGGGAGTAAAATATTTGGTGATGTCTCTTTGGCAAGTTCCCGATAAAGAAACAGCTGAATTCATGACCAAATTTTACGAGAATTTAATTCAATTAAAAGACTTGAATAAAGCCTTTGAATTTACTCAATCTTATATGCGAAAAAAATACGACCCTTATTTTTGGGCGGCTTTTGTGTTGATTGATTAAGCTATTTTAATTACAACTTATATGACAACAAATATGAAAACAAGGTTACTTCTGATTTTCACTTTTTTCTTAACCCTCATCTCGAATGCTCAAAATGCAAAACAAGATGCAGACAGTCTTTTCCAAGTTTGGGAAAATAAGCAAACAGACTACAAGATTCGGATTAAAGCCTTGCATGCATTCATAAAACAAGAAGTGAAGACCAATTATCCGGATTCGGCCATTCATTTGTATGACCAAGCCATGGTAATAGCAAAATCACAGAATGATCAGAAGTACATTTCAAGAATCCTATTGAACCAATCTTTAATATTTGAAAATAATTTTCAGTACGAAAAAGCTTTGGAATATGGTCTTAAATCAGTAGAAATTCATCAAGCACTAAAGGACACAATTTATGTTGAAAAATCGAAAGGGGTTTTGGGAAATGCCTATTATCGACTAGGAGAATTTGAAAAGGCCAAGGAACTTTATATGGAATGGTATCAATTTTTAAAAGTTCATGATCCAACTAAAACCAAACCCGCTTTGTTCCGGATTTCTCAGGCAATGATAGCCATGGGAAGCTTCGCTGAGACTACTCACTTCATAGAAAAGGAACTGAATGACACCTCAAATCGTTTGAGTATCGCCGATATAATATCTTTAAGAGAATGGCTTACTGAAACATATTTCAGACAAGGATTGTATCAGCAAGCAATTGATATTTTGAATGAAATAGCAGATTTTCATTTAAAAAATGGAGACAGCATAAAATTCTCATCAACATTAAATAAAATAGGCGCCAACTACCAAAAAAGTGGGGATGATGACAAAGCTTTAGAAGCCTATCAACAATGTTATGAAATTCAAGTTGAAAAAAATCTTCGGCATTCAGATATCGTTTATCCCTTGCACAATCTGGCTAGTGTCTATTCTACAAAGGGAAAATATGATACCGCGATTGTCTATTTCCAGAAATGCTTGGAACTTGATTTTTCAAATAGTCGGGAACACAAGCATATTACTTCCAAAATTTATCAGAATATGGGTAGCACCTACTTGAAAATGGGAGAATATAATAGAGGGATTTACTACCTAAATAAATCAATGGATCTTGCACAGGAAAATCATAAAATGGAAGATATTCTTGAGAATTATTTCAATTTGAATAGAGCCTATTATTTAGCAGAAAATATGGATTCTTCTTTTATCAATAGCTCACTTCTTGTAGAAAAAAGGAAACGAGATATCAGTGCCAATTTCCCTTTACTTTCTGAACTAGAAAAGCAACAGTTCTTAACTAAAATGAAACATGAGTTTCAGTCTATTTTTGTAATGGCTTCTACTGATTTCAAGAACAACCCTCTTGCTTGTCAAAAAGCCTACGACATCTCATTACTTATTAAAGGAATCTTATTGAAAAGTTCCAGATTAATGCGAATGAGTATCATGGAATCTGGTGATACGCTACTCCAAACAGAATTTCAAAATTGGATGACTTTAAAGCGAAACATTGCCCAAAAATATGCCCAAGGTATTGACTGCCATGAATTAGAAGAACAAGCCCTTGCACTTGAAAAAAAGTTATCTACCTCCTCAAAATTATTTGCGAATTTCAATGAAGTAACAAATCAAAGTTGGCAAGACATTCGAAATGCTTTAGAAGAAGGGGAAGTTGCTATTGAAATCATGGATTTTAGTCCAATTCAAAGGTATAATTTAGATGCAGATAGCGTGATTTATGGTGCTTTGATTCTAAAGAAAGATTGGGAAAGCCCAAAATATGTTCATCTTTTTAGCGAAAGTGACTTGATTGAAATTATTGGGAAAAGACCTCAAACTGGTTTTGAATTTATCAACAAAATTTATGGCACCAAGAAGAATGAAAATCATCAATTGTATGATTTGATCTGGAAACCATTAGAAGAACACCTCAATGAATCAGACAAAATATTCCTTTCTCCTTCGGGTTTGTTGCATAAAATAGCATTGCCCGCCATTTCAAAGGAAAAGAATGTTTATTTATGTGACCTGCATGAGATCAATTTCATGAATTCGACCAGTCAGATAAAATCTAAAAAGCTAAGTCAATTTGACACCAACAAGTCCATTGCACTTTTTGGAGGTATTGATTTTAGCGGTAAAAATGCCGAGTTTAAGATTTGGGAATATCTGGAAGGTACTAAGTCTGAAATCCTGGAAATAAATAAACTCTTGGAAAACAAATCAATACATCCATCGGTATTTCTTTCTCAAAATGCAACAGAAAAAGCCTTCAAGGATACAGTACAAAATATGGATATTATTCATGTGGCTACCCATGGTTTCTTTTTTCAGGACCCCAAAAAAATCCATGACCAACTCGATATAGAATTTGAAAACGACCTTGTTTTTAGAGGAAAAACCGACAACAAATTTGTTCGAAATTTTGTAAACTCTTCCAATCCATTAATGCGCTCAGGAATCGTTTTTGCAGGAGCAAACGACTACCTGGATTCACAAAGCAAGGGATCAGAAGATGGCGTACTCACTGCCGAGGAAGTTGCAACCATGAATTTAAACAACACCAAATTGGTTGTTTTAAGTGCCTGCGAAACGGGCTTAGGAGAAATTCAAGAATCCGAAGGGGTTTATGGTCTTCAAAGAGCTTTTAAAATTGCTGGAGTCGAGTATTTAATTATGTCGCTATGGCAAGTTCCGGATAAAGAAACATCAGAATTTATGGCTAGATACTATGCTAATTTGATCTCCATGAAAGACTATAAGCAAGCCTTTTATCAAACGCAATTAGAAATGCGAAAGAAATATGATCCTTATTTCTGGGCGGCTTTTGTATTGGTGGATTAATCAACATTCATTTCAATATTTATTTCAGGTTATTTTTTATTTCTAAAGATATGTTGGATTATTTTTATTATTACATTTAACACTTTAATTTCAATTAATCTTAAGATATACGACTACTACTCAATCCTTACTCAATCAGCCCATTTTTAAAAAAAAATAAACTTTCAAAAACTAAATTATGAAGAAGATTACTCTTTCAGTCCTTTCTATTTTATCAATAGCGGGATTAAATGCACAAACACCATCATTTACAGAAGTAACAGGTACACCATTTGAGAATGTACAAAATAGTGCTATCGCCTGGGCAGATGTTGATGGGGATACCGACTTAGACGTTATCATTTCTGGTGAAAATGCTTCAAATATGGGTTCCACAAAACTTTTTACCAATGATGGTAATGGTGTTTTTACAGAAGTTATGGGAACTCCTTTCACTCAAGTGTATATTGGTTCAATCGCATTTGCAGATGTAGATGGAGATACAGATCAAGATGTTTTAATAACTGGATACGATGGGACAACAAGAATCGCGAAACTATATACAAACGATGGAAGCGGTACCTTTACAGAAGTTATCGGAACCATTTTTGACCCTGTAAGCTATAGCGATGTTGATTTTGCTGATATTGATGGCGATCTAGATATGGATGTCATTATTATTGGAGAAAATAATAGTGCACAAAGAGTCTCTAAACTATATACAAACGATGGATCTGGAACTTTTTCTTTAGTTGCGGGTACTCCCTTTGACAACGTGTTTTTTGGATCTGCGAATTTTGTTAATGTAGATGGAGATACAGATATGGATTTGATTATCCATGGACTCAATGGTGCAGCCCAACCATCAACTAGATTATATAAAAATGATGGATCAGGAGGTTTTACTCTGGTAGGATCAGGTCTTGAAAATGTTCAAAGAGGTGCAATGGCTTATGCAGATATTGATGGCGATACGGACATCGATGTGGTTCTAACAGGTTATAATGCTGGTTCTCAAAGAATCGCCAGATTATATACAAATGATGGAACTGGTTCCTTTACCAGTGTCGCAAATCCATTTACTGGTGTACAAAATAGTTCCGTAGAGTTTGCCGATGTTGATAATGATTCTGACCAAGATGTATTGATCACAGGATTTGATATGGGCGCTTCTAGAATCGCAAGATTGTATCTAAATGACGGTACAGGAAGTTTCTCCTATTTATCTGGAACTCCTTTTGCTGGGGTGAATGTGAGTGCAAGTGGTTTTGCAGACATCAATAATGATACCTATATAGATGTATTGATTTCAGGAGCAGAAGCAACTGTAGGACCAAGTACAAAATTATACTCTAACTATGTTTGTTCTGCATTAAACGGAACTGATACAAGAACTGAATGTGATTCAGTAGTTTGGTTAGATGGAATCACTTATACGGCAGATAACAGTACGGCAACTCACGTTTTGTCAGGCGCAGGATTAAATGGTTGTGATTCTACAGTTCATTTAAATCTAACAATTGTGAGTGTAGGTGATATTACCACTACACTAAATGGATTAACAGTCTCTGCAAACAATACTTCTGCTACTTATCAATGGTTAGATTGTAACAATAGTCATTCAGTAATTAATGGTGAAACCAATCAAGATTTTACTGCTACTGCGAATGGTCAATACGCAGTTGAATTGAGTGAAAATGGTTGTAAAGACACTTCTTCTTGTGTAACTATTAGCTCTGTTGGTCTTAATGAAAATGGTGATAATGCAAAGTTCATTGTATTTCCAAATCCAACTGAAGGATCCTTCCAACTTACATTTGAAAAAGTGATGACGAATGTAGAAGTCTCTATTTTAAGTGTTGATGGTAAAGTAATTCAAAATCAAGTTTTCAAAGGAACGGATAAAATCAATTTACAAATTGATCAACCTGCAGGAGTATATTATATTGATGTTCAAACGCCAGCAGACAAAAAGACAATTTCCATTGTGAAGAAATAAAAGAAATTATTTGAAAAGAAAGCCCTGATGAATTGTCAGGGCTTTTTTTATTTTAAAATAAATGAGCTTAAATCGCTA
>JAWKMJ010000036.1:0-26790 GCA_041392305.1 Crocinitomicaceae bacterium | reverse complement strand
TAAAGAAAGGGATTCGAAAGAGTCCCTTTTTTAGTTTTGAGTACAGAGTAAGAGTAGGGAGCAAGAGTATTGAGCAACAGTGGTGATGTTTATAATTTTGCATACTACATTATCTACGTAATGGTCGATGAGCTCGCTATCGCTCGGTTCTAAACTTTAAATTCTACATTCTACATTCTACATTCTAAACTCTACACTCATTATATCTTCCTAACGCCCAAAGAGGAAATACATTTCGATATGAAGTATAGGTGATCATGCAGTTTCCATTAAACACACCCGATATATTTTCTTGTGGCCAATCCCCGTTTTTCTCTTGTTTGGAAAGTAAGAACTGAATTCCTTTGTCGATGGCCGTTTTGTTTTTGCATTCAGCCTTTAAAAGTGCCATTAAAGCCCAGGCGGTATTGACACAGTGACCTTCTTCTATATTGTAATATTTTCCTTCTACACAAGATTTAAATTCTTCTCCCCAGCTACCATTTGGATTTTGTTTGGCTAATAAAAAATTAATTGCCTTTTGAATGGGTTCGCTGTCTGGAGATTCTCCACAGTTAATGAGTCCGTCTACTCCGAACCAGGTTCCATAAGTAAAACAAACAGCCCAAGAACCGTACCAACTTCCATCCTCTCTTTGCATTCTTTTGATAAAGTGCTTTCCTTTTTCAATGGCTGCTTCAATTTCCTTTTTGCGGTAGTTGTATTTATCTGAGAATTTTTTGAGTCCTTGAATGGATGCAGAAGAACATTCCACATAACCCACTTCCACCATGATGTCTCCGAAAATCTGAGATGGATTGAGCATTTCCATCCATTTCGGACCTCTTTTCTCTTCATAACTAGCCCAGGATCCATCAATATTTTGCATTTGAAGCAGAAAATCAATCGCACCTGGCATCCGATCTTCCTGAATATTGCGATTGGAAATCACATCATATTGATTCAGCAAAATACTACTCTTCAATCCTTCCGCTGTACAATCTGTAATAGGCCAACCGTGATCTCTTGTACTAAAGGGCCAACCATGCATGGAAACTGTTCTAAAAAATTTTTCTCGATCTCGCACGTCTTCTTGAACTTGAGAAACATCCAAAAAGTGGTAAATCTTATTCGCCATTTCAGGGAATTCCTCCACCTTATTCGATTCAATCAAAGCTTGTGCAGCAAAAACAGTATCCCATAATTGAGACCCATTGTACCCGTTCATTTTCATTCCGTCTTCGGCCAACCATAAATAGTCATCAAAACGTTCAATATGCTTTTGTAGTTTTTCAGAATTTGGACCTTCGGCATGCCAGATACAAAGGGCATTCAATACTTTATTTACAGGACCAATATTGATGTAATTCGTATGTTCATCTTCCGCATGGATGTAATCCAATACAAACTTATCAGATTTTCTTCTAAAGTGTTTCCAAGCTACTTTTTCATATGCATTGGCAACGACAATGAAGCTTTTGTAAAGTTTGGTAGCGGGTTTAAAAATATCCACCGAGGTACAAGCATTTCTTGCATTTTTCCAGTTGATCTTTTCATAAGGTTCCGTATAGATTTCAGATCTTAAATCTTTGATAAAATCATTTTCTTCAATCTTTACTTTCTTGGAAAAACAATAGGTCATTGGTAAATACACCATTCTACAGTGGTTCCAGTAATTTCCTGGATGAAGAGGCAAGTTTCTCGGTAAAACCCATAATTCTGGGAAAATACTATTGTTGCCATCCCATTCATACAGGTTCAAAACCGATAAATAAAATTTCCCCCAAGGCGGAATTCCAGTTGCTCCTCCGTGATTTTGAATGAATGCTCTAGCTTTTACAATTTCTGGTGCCTCTGCAGACATCCCCATGATTCGCAGACTCACATATTGCATCACGGTCCCAAACATGGTAGAGTGATCCTCAATATGTAAACCCCAACCTCCATCTGCATTTTGATGGTTGAGCATGTATTTTTTCATCATCTCGACCTGAGCCGGATGAAATTGATGACCAATAATGTATGAAACGATAATTAAACCCGGAGTTAGGAAATGTGGTCCTCCGTAATCCCCCGTCCAGTTGCCATCTTCCACTTGCAAGCGCGAGTAAAACTCAAATCCTTTAGTCAATGCCTGGTCTACAGGGTCGTTTTTCGAAACTGATTTTTCAGGATTTTCTTTTTCGAGCAAATAGCGAACAACTTTGTCTGCACTATTCGGATTTTTGGCCTTATCAAAATCGAATGCCAAATTCATTTTTTGAAGAAAATCTGCTTTTTCTGCATCGGTATGCACGCCTTCTGGATAGTCAAAAAACCATCTTTGTCTTCCCTTATCGGTTTCTAATCTCCAGCAATCCCAATATTCATGAGTGTTTAGCTCTTTTTCCACTGTTTTTTCCGCGTGCATAAAATTCTTTTAAAATCTGTCAATTTTGGCACAAAAATTGTGCCTTTTTCAGCGAATTTATACATCGAAAACGAAAAAAACTTTATGATTACTGAATTATATCAGTCGGCTTTGTATCCATCCGAGATCAAGGCCATGTTTAAGATCAAAAAAGACAGCGCAAAATATGCGCCACCAAAAGAGTCATTAAAAGAACTTGCCAAAGTTCAATCCGATATCGAATTCTGTTATTCTGCCTTGGGGAAAGTTTCCCGTTCATTTTCTGTTGTAATCAAGCAACTTCCTGAGCAATTACGTGACGACGTTTGCATCTTTTATCTCGTTCTGAGAGCTCTGGATACGGTAGAAGACGATATGAATTACCCTTATGAAAAGAGAATGCCTTTGTTGCAAGCTTTTTATGAGAAATGTGATGACGAGGATTTTTACCTCGAAGGCGTAGGTGATCAGCAAGATTATGTTGATCTGTTGGAGCATTACCCAAAAATTACCCGTGTTTTTAAAACATTGGATCCGGGCGCACAAGAGATCATCAAAGACATCACCAAAAAAATGGGAGCTGGAATGGCTCACTTTGCCACTGAGGATGTCATCACAAACGAAGATTTTGACTTGTATTGCCATTATGTGGCGGGATTGGTTGGAATCGGATTATCCAAACTATTTGCAAATTCTGGTGTAGAGAAAAAGGAGATGATGGACATGGAAGCACTTTCCAATTCAATGGGATTGTTCTTACAAAAAACCAACATCATCCGCGATTACCATGAGGACCTGCATTCGGATCGTGTGTTTCTTCCTAAATCGATTTGGGGGAAATACGAGAACACGATTGATCTTTTCGAACAAAACATTGACAAGCAATCGTCCATGGACTGTTTGAATGATCTTTTGAACAATGCACTTACTCATATTCCGGATTGTATCACATATTTGAATACACTTCAAAATAAAGAGGTGTTTAAATTCTGTGCCATCCCACAGGTAATGGCTATTGCTACATTGGAAAAACTGTACAACAACAAAGATGTGTTTGCCAAAAATGTAAAAATCCGTAAAGGGTTGGCGGCAAAACTCATGTTGGAAACAACCGACATGAATGATGTGAAACAGTATTTTAAAAAATTCCTTTTGAGCATTGATGAGAAGGCAAATTCTTCCAACAAGATTCATAAGGAGACAAGACAAATAGTTAAAAAAGGACTTCAAAGTTTGGAATTATGAAAGAAGTAAAAAATGAGACCTACGACATTTGTGTCATTGGAGCGGGTATTGCCGGTGCTCCAATCGCTTCTTATTTGGGAAAATCAGGTAAGAACATCGCAATTATAGAATTTGACTGGGGTCTGCAGGAAAGAATCCTTGGAGAATTACTACAACCAGGGGGTTACATGAGATTGTGTGATCTAGGATTGGGAGATTGCATCGAGAATATCGACGCGGTTCCAATGGTAGGTTATGCCCTTTACCGTCAGGGAGAAGAATTCACCATCAAATATCCTGTTGAAGGAAAACAAATTACTGGATTTGGATTGAGAAATGGTCACTTCATGCAAAATTTGAGAGCGACATTGGATCAGTACGAAAACATAACCAAGATCTCGGGAAGAGTAATGGATTTCATCGAAGAAGATGGAAAAGTAATAGGGGTGAAATACATCGAAAACGACACCAATGAAGAGAAAATTCTAAAAGCGCATTTAACGGTTGCTTGCGAAGGACCACATGCTCGATTAAGAGGAAAATTGTCCAAGGCAAACAAGAAAGTAAATGGTCACTTTGTAGGATTGAAACTGAAGAATTGCCCATTACCATATCCAGGTCACGGACATTTGGTGATCACGGATACGACTCCTTTTATCATTTACCCAATTTCTTCTAATGAAGTAAGATTATTGATCGACTTCCCAGGAGAAAAGCCACCAAGATTTGGTGAAAAAATGAAGGAATTGATGATGGAGTATTATTATCCATTGTTCCCGGAATCAACAAAAGAATCGTTTAAAAATGCAGTGGAAGAAGGTGCATTTGACATGTTCCCAAATCACAGATTGGTTGGAGAACCTTTCATGAAAACTGGGGCCGTTCTTTTAGGAGATTCATTAAACATGAGACACCCGATTACCGGTGGAGGAATGTCAGCTGTATTCTCTGATGTGAAAAAACTAGGAGATCAATTATTGCAGATTGAAGATTATGCAAATACACCGGATGTGAACGAGAAAATCAAGGTTTTCTATGAAACTCGTCACGATGGTACGGCAACAATCAATATTTTGGCAGATGCATTGTATCAAGTACTTTCTGATGGAAATCTGGCAGAGGCATGCTACAATTACCTTAAAAAAGGAGGAGAAAAAGCAGAAGGGCCGATTTCTATTTTGGGAGCTTTAAACAAAGATGAAGCGTATTTAAAGAAGCATTTCTACGCGGTAGCCAAACAAGGAGCCAAAGAAAAACTATTGCCTTTCCCAACTCCGAAAAAAATCAAAGAAGGAACTCAAATGGTCAAAAAGGCCAACTCAATATTGCTACCGTTGTTAAAGACGGAACGCATACATCTGAATTAGTCACTATGATTAATTTAAAACCTAAAAAAGAGCTCGTCAGAAATGGCGGGCTTTTTGTGCTAAATAAAAAACCTTCCAGGTCTTCAAGACCTGGAAGGTTTACAATGTTAAGTTTTAACTAATCTTGAAATTTTTCTTCTAAAAAGTTAGGATTTTGTCATTTTTTTTTTTTTTAGATTTGGAGAATCAACAACCTGAAAACGAACACTTGAAATCTACTACAACCTAGTTTGACCTTTCTCGTCTTTGTTTTCGCAAATTTAAAAAAACATGAAAAAAATTCTCTTAGCTGTAGGAGGAATGATTCTTTCTACCTCATTGTTTTCTCAAACCAATCAGATTAGTAATACTGGAAATATTGGGATTGGGACCACAAATCCAACAAAAAATCTAGAGGTAAATGGTCAAACCAGACTCTCAGGTACTGTTGAAATGGATTCCATGGTTATCGTCAAAGACTCCATGATTGTTGAAAAAGATGCTCGAATAAAGGAAAACCTAAAAGTTGAAAAGAATGTCTATGTTCTTGGTACTTCTACAATGATAGGAGATTTCACGTCACAGGGCACGTCGAATTTAGAAGGTACGACTTATTTGAATGGGCAAACTTATATGACTAGCTTATCCAATGCTCCAGTAAACCAAAATTCATTGCAAAATGGATTTGTTCTTGTGCAAGGAGGAAATGGAAAAGTGTTTAAAACCCCAATCTCTGAATTTTCCAACATTATCTATAATCCAGCATTAAGTTGTTTAACTGATTTGAATGGAAACACGACTCCCCAATGGCAATCCTCTCCAGGACAAATAGTAATGAAATGTCATGGTAATTTAGGAGTTGGAACAATGAGTCCTACACACAAATTACATATTGTGGGTAATGCTTTGATTACAAAAAATGCGTTTGTGGAAGGTTTTATCAAGGTTGGTACAAGTTCTCTTTATCTGGGTACTCCAAATCCAGTTGCTGGAGGAAGCAATGATATTTGGTCTGACAATGGTGATTTAAAAATTCAATCTACAGCTGTAGGTTCTGCTTACAATACAGTTATAAATGAGCAAGGTGGCCAAGTAATTATAGGTGGCGTACCTTCTCCCGACCCACAATACAAAGTTGAAGTGCAAGGTGGAATTAGAGCGTGTAGATATGTTGCAGAAGCCACTTCTTGGTGCGACTATGTATTTGAAGAAGATTACAAATTGATGTCTTTGGATGAATTGAAAGTCTATCTTGAAAAAAACAAACATTTACCTGAAGTTCCATCCGAAGCTGAAGTAATTGAAGAGAATGTGGATTTGGTTGAAATGGATAAAATTCTTTTGAAAAAAGTGGAAGAATTGCATTTGTACGTGATCCATCTGAATGAGGAAAATAAAGAGTTGAAGGCAGAGATTGAAAAGTTGAAGCAGCAAATTGAGAACCAGTAAAAATTTATATTTATGAAGTTATTTGCAATAAGCTTTCTCATTGCCTTTTCAAGTATTAGCCAAAATTTAATGAGAAATGGAGATTTTGAAGTATGGTGTGGTCAATCATGCGAACCAGTTTTTGTTCAGCAATCAAATCCACCACACGATTACTCTATAGATGAAATTCAGGATTGGCACTCAACATGGTATAGTGCCTCTGGAGATTATTATTTATTGTCATCCGATCAATGCTACTCTCAACCTCCTGGACAATTTCACCCTTCTTTATGTCATACTCGAAACAATAGTATCGGAGCCGCTGGATTGGCATTGAATGGGACAGGTAGTGGGTACCCATTTAGGCATGAATTTATTGTGGGTGAGACTGAAAATCTAATTGCTGGCCAGGAGTATCATTTTGAGTTTTGGATTCAATTTGACCTTGCTTCGGACATAAAAATTGGAGCCTATTTTGACCAAACATATAGAGATCAATTGTGGAATCCTACAAATGGTACAACAATCGGAAACTATCAACCTCAAATAGAAAAGGTTTTCCTAGCTTCCGACATATCTGTGGGCCAATGGCAAAGGTTTTATGGATGTTATACTCCAAGTCAAAGTGGAGAATATTTCGTTCATATTGGTTCTTTTAATCCTGTATTTAATACTACTATATATGCTAATATCGATGATGTATCCTTAACTACAGCAAGTGCATCTGGAAACACCATTATTTCTTCTTTTAGCTTGGATGCTTCTAGCTATTGTCAAAATAATCCAATTTTGTTTAATGATGCAGGCTCTATCAATTATACTTCATATAGAATTCTAATTTCAGAACAAATAAATGGTTCCTCTTCATACGATTATATTTATAATTCTGGTGTTCAGACTGGTACTGTGCCTAACAATTATGATCTGAGGCAGCTTTTACTTACCAATGGGATTATCTTGCAGACGGGGATATGCTATAAAGTAGAATTGGAGGTCTTTAACCAATATTGTAGTGCTATTTCTGAGCAAACATTTTGTATTGAAGCACCGGTAAATGCCATTACGACTGGAGACGAAGATCCTATCTGTGAAGGGCAGCCTGTAACTTTATCAATAAATGGGATTAATGGAGGAACTTATAATTGGACAAATAATTCCTCCCAAACAAATTCTGCTACCTATACCCCAAGTTATAATGGGGGTCAGCCTGTTCAATATTCATGTCTTGTCACATCTATAAGTGGCTGCCAATATAATCTGCCCTTTGAAGTAACAGTCCATTCAAACAATAATACACCACCAATATTTACAGCACCTGCAAATGACTATTTCATTGTGGAATCAGGTAATCAATTGCAGATAAGTATTGAAACATTTGATAATCCGGAAGAAAATATAAATGTGGTTGTAAATCCGGCTACTTGGTTAGATTATACACAAACAAATTCTGGTTTCGGTTTTATATCGGATACCCCATTCAACGATGGAAATGGAAATTTTTCAGGAAGTTCTGTAAATTTATCTCTGATCCCCTATTTCTCAGGTTACATTTATTTGCCTATTTCAATATCTGATGATAATGTTTGTGGTGCATTGGATAATGATAAAACTATTACTATTGAGGTTATTTGCCCAAGTTGTGATTTGTGTGTTGAATACGACAATAATTCACCCAATTTAAATCCTTTACCTCCTTATACAAAAGCAAAAACATGTATTAAGGCGGGTTTGAACCAGCCAGTTGAAACAGGAAATAATTCCGTACTTTTTAGGGCAGGCGAATATATCGAACTGGGCCCATATTTTCAGTCTGGCAATGATTTTGTTGCTGAAATTAATCCAAATGTATGTACTCCTGAAAATTGCGCTAGTTGTTGTGATGTTATACTTGGATTTGATTTTAACTCAGATAACATTCCAAATGTAATTACTCCTAATGGAGACGAAGTAAATGATATATGGTACATATATGATAAAGAAAATCCTAATTGTATGTTTAATGCGGATAGCTGGTCATTATTAATATTTAATTTATACAATAATCCTGTCCATTTTTCGGGTTGGACTTTTGATTTTTGTTGCCCGTTTAATGGAACATCGTTATATGGAGATGTAATCGCGGAAAATCATATCTCAAAATCAGAGCTAGATAGTAAATTAGTTCCAAATTGGGATGGAAGAGTAAATGTAGGAGCTAACCAAGGCGACTTAGTGAGTGATGGTGTTTATTTTTATGTTTTTGAAATTCAGAGATGTGGACAAAGCGAGTATTATCAAGGATATATTCATGTTTTAGGGACATCAAATTTGGTTTTAATAGATCCCATACAGAGAATGGAATTATCAAGAGAAGAACAGATAGCACTTATTCATGGCTGGGAGGATATCGATAAAGAAGGAGTGCAAATAGAGTTATTCCCTAATCCAGCAAAGGAATCATTAAAATATATATTTAAATCAAATTCAAATAGTTTGAAACAAATTAAAATGTACTCATCAAAAGGCGATTTGGTAATTCTTTTGGAGGATGATTTTAATGGAAAAATAAATGTTTCAAATTTAGAAACTGGAACTTATTTCGTAAATTTCATTACCAATGATGGATACAGTTACAATAAAACAATTCAAATTGAGTAGTCTATTAATAGTAATTAAACTTTTATTTATTAGCTCAATTCTAATTTCATGTAATAAAGGTAAATTTATTAAAACTACCTTATTTATAGAAGAGTTTAATGATAATTCCAAAGGATGGTATTCCAAACCAGATTCTAACATTTTGTCTTCATCAAGTGGTTGTATTAAAATTGAAGATGGACAATTGAAAATGCACTTTGAAAGAGGATTAGGCATATCAAATTGCGGAGGAGGGTGGTTAGAGCTGGAATTATCTGATTCCGCATTAAATAAAGTTGAGTATTTTGACAAAATTGGAATTAAAGTAAAATTGAGTAATGGTTTCTTTCAACATGTAAATAAAATTGATAGTATATCAGGACCAAATACATATAGCCATACATTAAAATATTCCAAATTAAGATTTTACTGTGGAGGCCATAGAATAGATTTCCCTTCTAAAGTTTTAGTTGATTCTTTACTCCCTGATGAAAATAAATTTCAGGGATCTGAATTTGTTCTTCTGTCATTTCCAAATGGATCGATGAATAAATTATATATTAATTCTGAGGAAGTTAATTATTATTGGGATTTACTATATTCCTCGGTTAATCAGTATGATTTTAAGATGTCTTTCATAATTGGATATGGTCAAGAACTAGTTCCTCACGAAATAGATTTGTTTATTGAATCCATCGAGATTTTCACCTGGGATGGGGAATTCTGTATTGATAAAATCTAGGCCTTGAAGCTAGCAAAGCACATTGCACTATTCCTTTTCTTAACCACGCTCTTAATAGCTTGTAGCAAGGAAAATTTCGTTAAAAAAACTCTTTTTTTGGAGGAGTTCAATGACAATTGAAAGAGAAAAATGAGATAGTGAAGTTATAAAGATGAAAAACCTATCGATAGCATTATTCCTCACTATAAATTTATCCGGTTTATATTCCCAGTCGGATATCGGAATTTCAGCTGGAGTTAATTTTAGCAAACTTTATCAATTTGGAAAAGAGGAGGCCATAAAGAATAATTTTCGAACCAGTTCAAATGGGCTTTTCATTCAACTGCATTACACCGAATTTGTAGCATCTTTTGCGCGAATAGGCTTAGGATTTGGTTTATCACAAAACGTGATGCAATACGATTTGATGAATTCTTTTGATGATTATGATATTTCGATTTCTCATCAAACAAATATTGAAATTTCATGGATGAATTTGTTTGTTTTGACCAAAGGCAAACCTTTTGTAGTTGAAATCGGTCTTTCTCCATATTTTACGGTTGAGCTTATAGAAAAGAATAAAGAAATCTACCATAAATATGTTTTTGATACAGATTCCTTGGGGAATCCACTTCCTAGTTATTCCAAACAATTAGAGGAAACTGAATTAAAATATTCTAGTAATTTATATGATTTTAATTTTGGTCTTGCAACAAGATTGAATCTGGGCTATTTAATCAAGGAACAGTTCTTACTTAGTTCTTCAGTTGACTACAAAATTGGATTTTTAAATACAACCACTGCAAATGGGAACTATCAGATGAAACCAATGCATTTCGCATTTCAATTGGGAATTGCTTATAGATTCAAAAAGAACCTCTTACTTAAAAAAAGAAATAAGTAGGATTTTTCTTAGTCTTATGACTCACGCTGAATCAAAAACTCAGCAATCTCTTTCAAAGGGGCTTTCTTTTCAGAATCGATGGAGACATTATTCAAGGCTTCAATTCCAGCATTGTAATAATTCATCATCTCTTTGGTGGCGATTTCTTTGATATTGTACTTTTCGTAAAGCGCTTTTACTTTATCTATCTTTTCGTCGGCTTCTGTCAGCTCGAAATAAGATTCTAATAGCAATTTATCTTCCGGTGTAGCTAGTTCTTGTAAACGTAGCATCAAAAGCGTTTTCTTATTGCAGATGATGTCTCCTCCAACGGTTTTACCAAACTTATCTGGATCTGCATACACATCCATGATATCGTCCTGGATTTGGAAAGAGATTCCTAAAGATTCACCGAATTTGTATAGGTTGTTTTGATCTTCTTTAGACCCACCGCCTCGGATGGCGCCTAGTTTTAATGAACAACCCAACAATACAGCCGTTTTCAGTCGGATCATTTCAATATAATCAGCAACTGTGATGTCTTCTTGGGTTTCGAAATCCAAATCCATTTGCTGACCTTCACAGATTTCTTTCGCTGTTGTATTGAACACACACAACAACTCTGGTAAATACTGTGCTGGAGCTTGGATCAGGTAATCGTATGATTTAATCATGATGGAATCCCCAGAAAGAATTCCAATATTTTGATTCCACTTTTGATGTACGGTTTCTTTTCCTCTTCTCAATGGAGCTTGGTCCATGATGTCGTCGTGAATCAAAGAGAAATTATGGAAAAGCTCAATAGCAATAGCTTGTGGAATAGAATCCTTGTAATTATCATCGAATAATTGATGACCAATTAAGCACATAACAGGACGAATTCTTTTACCACCCAATGAAAGGAAATACTTGATCGGATCGTATAAATTCGATGGAAATTTAGGAACCTCCATATTTTGGATTTCCTGAGATACTTCCGCTGTCAATGCTTTAATTGCATCCATTATTTTATCAGTCTAAGTAGATAATTGCCGTAGCCACTTTTTACTAATGGTTCAGCCAGTTTCTTCAACTGAGCTTTGTCAATATAACCGTTAATATACGCAGCTTCTTCAATACATCCAATTTTTAAGCCTTGTCTTTCTTCTATTACTTGTACAAATTGTCCTGCTTGCATCAAGGATGGAAAAGTTCCAGTGTCCAACCAGGCTGTACCTCTAGATAATAAACCAACCTTCAATTTGTTCATTTCAAGGTATCTTTTATTTACATCCGTAATTTCTAACTCACCTCTTGGAGATGGTTTCAAACTTTTCGCGATTTCCACTACTTGATTGTCGTAGAAATACAAACCTGGAACGGCGTAATTGGATTTAGGGTTGGCGGGTTTTTCTTCAATGGAGATGACATTCATTGCATCATCAAATTCCACCACACCATATCTTTCAGGATCTGAAACGTGGTAAGCATAAACAATTCCTCCTTCTGGATTCATGTTCTCTCTAAGCAATTTTCCCATTCCGTTACCATAGAAAATGTTGTCTCCTAGAATCAAAGCAACGGAATCGTCTCCAATAAATTCTTCTCCGAGTATAAATGCCTGAGCAAGTCCTTCTGGTTTAGGCTGAACTTTGTATTCAAAACGGCAACCAAGCTGACTCCCATCCCCTAATAATTTCTCAAAACTCCCAATATCATGAGGAGTAGAAATGATCAAAATTTCTCGAATACCTGAATTCAAAAGGGTAGTCAAGGGATAATATATCATGGGTTTATCGTAAATCGGCATCAGCTGTTTGCTTACAGCCAAAGTTAAAGGATGCAGTCTTGTTCCGCTTCCACCGGCTAAAATGATTCCTTTCATTCTTCCTTGTTTTGTTCAGGTTCTGGACCTTTATCGGTAACTTCCAATTCTTCTAACTCGATATCTTCTTCTTCATCGTAGATTTCAATATAAGGCTCTTTGAAGGCCTTTGTAGTAACTCTTCTTTGAAGCGACAATAGTAAAGACGGTAATAAAACCAAATTGGTTATCATAGCCACTAATAATGTCAGGGAAACTAATATCCCTAATGCTTTAGTACCTCCAAATTCAGAAATTGCGAACACAGAAAATCCAAAAAAGAGAATAATCGAAGTATAGAACATACTCAACCCTGTCTCACTCAAAGCATTGATCACACATTGATTCAGATCCCATTCTCTATGTTTGATTTCAAGGCGATATTTGGCCAGGAAGTGAATGGTATCATCCACGGATATTCCAAAGGCAATACTAAAGACCAAAATCGTTGATGGTTTGATTGGAATTTGGAAGAATCCCATGATGGCTGCTGTCACCAACAGCGGTAAAAAATTCGGTATCAAAGAAACGATCACCATACGCCAGGATCTAAACAAAATAGCCATGATGATGGCGATAATGAAAACTGCAATCGCTAATGAAGTAAGTAGGTTGTAAACCAAATATTGGGTTCCTTCTGAAGCAATGACAGAGATCCCTGTAATGTAAAAATCAAAATATTGCTTGTCGGCAGCTTCTTTCAATTTGTCACCAAATCCAGCTTCTTTGTGATAACTGTAGATTTTATTTGGATCCAAGTCAAATTCATACTGCAATTCATCATTTCCATTAGAAATTAAGGCGCATACATCATTATAGATAGCTGGGAACTCGCTATAAATAACGGCCAAAACAGTGTCTTTTTTGTCGTCTGCTGCGTTAGTATACAAGTTCAATAAGGAATCTACTTGAGGTCTTTCTGGGTTTAGTATGGCATCAATAACTTTATTATAGTTTTCCTTGATCTCAGCAATTTCATAAGATCCAATATCTTTCATTTGCAATCGCACTCGCATGGTGGTTTCAGCGGTGTCTACCAATTCATCCAAACTAAAAGGATTGTTCTTTTGGTTGGATTTGGTATTCATGTTTTCGATGTATTCCGACAAGTATTTTTTATCGCTTGATTTTGGAATGACATATTTCGTTGGATCGTTATTGTAAAAAGACATGTTGATCCATTTCACAAAATCTACAACGGATAGCGATTTGGAAAAAAGTGGATTCTTTGAAAGCGTATCTTGAAGTTCTTCAACCTTTTTTAGAGTTGATTTTTTGAGCAATCTGTTTTTCTCTTTGTAGTTGATCAATATTTCAAAAGGAATGGACCCATGGAATACGGATTCAATTTTTTTCAAATCGGTTACAATTGGATCATCCGAAGGCAAATCTCCAGTTAGATTTCCTGTTGCTTCTACTTTGGTAATTCCCCAAATGCTCAATCCTAATAATAAAACGGCCACTCCATACACCCATTTTCTGTGGAAACGAACCAACCAAACAAATCCATCAACAATTCCCTTAGTAACGTTTCGGTCTAAGTGTTTAAGTTGGCCACCTTTAGGCGCTTTCAAATTCGATGTAATGATTGGAATAATGGTGATGGAAAGGAAAAACACCACCATGATATTCAAGGAAGCAATAATTCCAAATTCAATGAGTTTGTCCGAATTCGTAAAAACAAAAGTGGAAAAACCTAAAGCGGTGGTTAAATTCGTTAAGAAAGTGGCATTTCCAATCTTGTGAATGACTCTGGAAAGCGCTTTCACCTTATTTCCGTGGATCTTGACCTCCCGATGAAACATGTTGAGCAGGAAGACACAGTTCGGTATTCCTATCACAATCATTAATGGGGGAATCAAAGCCATCAAAATAGATAATTTGAAGCCGAATAACCCAATTGTTCCCAGCGACCAAATAACCGCAACAGCCACAACTAAATTACAGATGAGTACAACTTTGATTGATCGGAAGAAAAGTAATAGTAGGAGAGAAGTCACACTAATTGCCAAAGCAATAAAAATGTACATTTCGCCCATCACTTTTTTCCCTACCACAATTCGAATGTGCGGTAAACCAGAAAAGTAAATCTTTCCAATTTCGTCTTCGTATTCTTTGGCTAATTCTTCTATGTTTATTACAACAATTCCTCTTTTCAGATCCTGTAAATATTCTTCCTTGATGGAAACAATCATCATGGAAATTTTACCTGAATCTGAATAAATGAAGTTGTTATAAATAGGGATGTCTCGGACTCTCTGGATCAGACTATCCATTTCCTCCTGGCTCGAAATAATTGAATCCTGAAAAATTTCTTTGACCCTAAATCTCTTGTCTTCCTGGATGTTCTCCATGGAGATTAATTGCGCCTCAGAGATAACAGATTTAACCGCATCAAACTTTTTGATTTTGTTTCCGAGTTCAATCCATTTCTCAAAAACATCCTTATCGTAAAGCTTTTCTGAATTGACTGCGATAATCAAAGTCCCACCATCTTCTCCATAGCGTTCTTTGAATTTCAGATAATCTCTTTGAGCAGGACTATCTTTTGGTAGCATGGCTCCAAATTTATTGTCCAGTTTGAGTTTCCCAAAGATGTTGGCTCCCAGAAAAACCGTCATACCAAGTATGAAAACCGAAATAATGAGTCGGTTACGAAGTATGATTTGGGAGATTTTTTGCCACATATTATTTTGCCCTCTTTTCTATTTTAACCAACGATCCAGCCAGTTAAAAAATTCTCTGTGCCACACGATTCCATTTTGTGGACTTAATACCCAGTGACCTTCACCAGGGAAATATAAAAATCTGCTTGGAATTCCTTTGATTTGAGCCACTTGGAAAGCTTGCATTCCTTCTCCGATCGGCACTCTAAAATCTTTTTCACCATGAATCACCAACATTGGGGTGTCCCAGTTTTGAACATAATTGCTAGGTGAATTCTTTTGATACAATTCCGCATTTTCTTTCAACCAGTATGGTCCTCCGATATCCCAGTTGGCAAAAAACAATTCTTCAGTGGTTCCATACCAAGAATAAAGATTAAACAACCCACAATGTGAGATGAAAGTCTTGAATCTTTTCTCATGGTTTCCAGCTAAATAATAAACTGAATAACCTCCATAAGAAGCCCCAATGGCCCCCATTCTATTTTCGTCACAATAAGGTTCTTTGGATACCGAATCAATGGCCGCCAAATAATCTTTCATGGCTTGTCCGCCCCAATCTTTTGAAATAGCCTCGTTCCATTCTTGACCAAATCCAGGTAAACCTCTTCGGTTGGGAGCTACAATAATGTAATCATTAGCCGCCATCAATTGAAAATTCCATCTGAAAGAGAAAAACTGACTTACAGCTGATTGTGGTCCGCCTTGGCAATACAATAAAGTCGGATATTTTTTATTCGGATCGAAGTCGGGAGGATAAATTACCCAAGTCAGCATTTTTTTATTGTCCGAAGTAGTAATCCATCTCTTTTCGATCTTACTGGTCTTGATCTTGTCGTAAATTTCCTTATTTGCATGACTCAACTGAGTTTCTTCTCCTTTTTTGATATCTACTTTAAAGATTTCATTAGGATGATTCATGGTAGTTTTAGTTCCTACCAAATACTTTCCAGCTAGTGCAATGGAAGTCCAGTTGTGATCGCCATCTGTAATTTGTCTTGTTTTGTTCTTTTTCAGATCGAATTCAAATAGTTGAACTGTGGCGTGCTTATCAGATTTAAAATAGATCATATCTTCTTTCTCATTGAAAACATAATCTGCTACCGTCAAATCAATGTCTTTAGTAAGGTTTAGGGTATTCCCAGTTGCCTGATCTTTTAAAATGATATCGTTTTTATCCGCCTCGTATCCATCTCTTTTCATGGAAGTCCATGAAAGGTATTTTCCGTTTGGTGAAAATTTAGGGTTCATGTCATAACCCATTCTTCCTTCCGTAAGATTTTTTGTTTCACCACTCTCGATGTTGTAAGCATAAAGATCAGAATTTGTAGAAATCGCATAATTGATCCCAGAAACTTTTTTACAGGTATAAACTACTTGCTTCCCATCAGGAGAAATAGCAATTTGCTCCATACCACCAAAAGGTTTGAGTGGAGAATCAAATTTCTCTCCTTCCATGATGTCCTTCCCTTCACCAATCAGCCCATTTTCAATTTTCGCGATGAAAACATGTGAATAGGTGTAATCATGCCAAGAATCCCAGTGTCTGTACATCAAATCATCCATGATTCTTGCTTCAGCTAGTGGTAAATCTGGGTAAATTTCGTTAACTGTTTTATCCAACTTTACATTTTGGGCATACACAATAAGATCACCAGAAATGATATAGCCGTTAATATTTTCGCTAAACGAGGAGATCTTTTTTTCTTCCTTGCTTTCGATATTAAATTCAAAGATTTGCATCACGCCGTCAACAGATTTCATGTAACGGATCGTATTCTCTTTTCCAGACCATTCAGCACCATATTCAGATTCAGCCGAATTTGTAAGATTAACAGATTCACCAGTTTTAAGGTCCATAAGGAAGACATCTTTGTATCCTTTGTTCTCTTTCAACTCATATTCTGTTTGCGTATACAGGGCTTTTTCGCCTGATGCATCTACTTGAACAGATCCAATTCTTTTTAATTTCCACAGGAGTTCAGGGGACATACGATCCTGACCAAATGAAAAATAAGTAAAAATGATTGTTGAAAAAAGACAAAAATATCTTGCGGCCATAAATGGAAAAATAAAATGAATGACCGCGAATTTAGGAATTAAACCTGAATAATTCAACCCAAAAAACCTACGGTTTAAGGTTTATTAACGTTCTGCTCAAGTTTTGAAAATCAGTGCAAATTTGCAACCAACACAAAAAGTAAATTCGCTAGAATCAAAGATGATATGAGAACCAAATAAAACTTCCTTGAAGCCATATTTTAATTTATACTTGAGCTGAAGATAATAAAATCTATGTAATACGCTATGTATTAGGAGTTTATTTTATTCACAATGGAGGTGGTAGAATAGCCTTGAACCAAAGGAATGGTATGAATTTCCCCACCATTTTTCAAAACTGTTTCGCGTCCAACAATGTACTTTTTACTTGAGGAATTATCTTCATTTTCATCATAATCTCCGCCTTTTACCAAAATATCAGGCTGAAGAGATTGAATTAATTCTTTCGGAGTAGATTCATCAAAAACAACCACCGCATCTACCACTGCTAATCCAGCAACCAAAAAAGCGCGATCTAATTCTGCGTTAATCGGGCGATCATCCCCTTTGCCTAAAGAGCGAACGGAGTTATCTGAATTAACACCAATAATCAATCGATCTCCAAGATTTGCGGCTTCTGCAAGGTAGGTAAGATGACCTTTGTGTAAAATATCAAAACAACCATTTGTAAACACTACTTTTCTCGCCTGAGCGTGCCACATGTTAACTTTTTGCTGTGCTTGATGCAGATTGCACACTTTAGCCTGCAGTATTTCCAGTCTGTTCATTATTGATAGCTTTTTTCTTGATCATGCTTCCCAATAGAAGAGAAATAATTCCCAATCCTACAATGAGGGCAGTTTGTGCCAGCCAAATCAACCATCCAATGGCATAAGCTTGAGGATGAGGTCCGGTTTCTCCATCAGCAAAATGCTCAGGGAACAAATAAAATGTTGTAATGATTCCCACCAATGCAGGATAGGCCCCTATTCCTCCAGGGATAAATAACAAGCCTAAAGTTCCGGCAATAAATGCAGCCAAACTACCTCCAATGGGCATGTCCGAAGTAGAAGGTAATGCTTTAAATGCAATCACAAACATGGCTAAGTAGCAGACCCAGATAATGAGTGTATGCAAAAGGAAACCACCCGGATTTTTCGATTTAAAAATGGATTTTACTCCTTCCATCACACCGGAAATCAACTCGAAAATTTTAGATCTGATTTTTTTATTGACGATAATCAATATAATACCCACAAGCGCCATAACACATAAGGCAATCAGGATATAAGTACCTAAACCACTTTCACTTCCTTCTTGAGCATTGTCTTTACCGAAACCCGAAATCAAGGCTTGCATTTCATCCACTTTGGAGTATTGCATTCCAATGGTTATCAAGGTGATTATTCCAAGGGCGATTAAATCCACCGCTCTTTCTGCGATGATGGTACCAAAGGATTTAGTAAAAGGAATACCATCCGAATTGTATAAGAATCCAGCTCTACTTGCTTCTCCGGATCTGGGAATTGTAAGATTGACAATGTAACCAATCATGACTCCGTGATACATGTGCCAAAACTTGGGTTTGTAGCCCATGGGTTCGAGTGTATATTTCCACCTGTAGGCTCTGGACATGTGACTCACAAAACCAATCAGCATAGAAAGAATTAACCACAAATAATCCGCATTTTTAATCGCATAGATCGTTGTATCGCGATCTTCCTGAGACATTTGGTTGTAATAATACCAAATTAAATAGACCCCAACACCTAAGGGAACTACAATCTTCAGAATGGCGATCAGCGCTTTTTTCAATTAAGATAGTTTATTCGTGTTTTCGTCGGGAAAAACAATTGTGGGTTTGAATGTTTTTGCTTCTTCAAAGTCCATCATGGCGTAAGAAATAATGATAATGATATCTCCAACAGCTACTCTTCTTGCTGCAGGACCATTCAAACAAACTTCTCCACTACCTCTTTTCCCTTTGATTGTGTAGGTTTCCAGACGTTCACCGTTGTTAATGTTTACAATCTGAACCTTCTCTCCTTCCAAAATATTAGACGCCTCGAGCAAATCTTCATCTATCGTAATTGAGCCGATATAATTCAGGTCCGCTTCAGTTACCTTAACTCGGTGTATTTTGGATTTAAAAACTTCTACCATCATCTCATGTCAGATTTCGCGGCAAAATTACTCAATTAATTCCATATTATCTATTAATCGAACATTTCCTACATAAGCGGCAATAAATGCTCTCGACTTCGATTTTTTTTGTTCAACCGGCAAAAGGGTCTCTGAATCAGTGATCTCGAAATAGTCCAACTGAATATTTTCTCTTTGAAAATTATGCTCGATTATAGATTTTATTTGCTCGATGCTTTCGTTTGTACGAATCAATTCCTTGGCTACCATCAGATTTTTATAAATAATGGTAGCTTTTTCTATTTCATCCCTACTTAAATTCAGATTTCTAGAGCTTTTTGCTAATCCATTCTGTTCTCGAACAATCTCACAAGGAACAATTTGGATTTGCGGAAAGTAGGTCTTGGACATGTGTTTGATTATAGCGAGCTGTTGATAGTCTTTGATGCCAAAATAAGCTTTAGTAGGCTGAACTAAATCCAAAAGAATATACACAATATTGCATACACCCTGGAAATGACCTTTTCGGTGTTTACCTTCCATCACATCTTCCAAATGATCCAACTCGAAAAATTTTTCTTTAAAATTATCGGGATATACATTGTTAATGTCCGGGCAAAACACACAATCAGCAATATTTTTAATCTTATTTAAATCACCTTCCAGATCAGAAGGGTAGTTCTCTAGATCTTTTGGATCGTTAAATTGTTTCGGATTCACGAAAATACTGACTACTACAAAATCATTTTCAGCCTTCGATTTTTCAATCAATGAAAGGTGTCCTTCGTGTAGTGCCCCCATGGTTGGAACCAGTCCAATTGTCTTGTTATTGTTGGAGTTTAGGATCTCTTTCAAGTCCTCTTTGGTCTTAGCCAAAAGCATGTTTCTGATGTTAAGAAATTTTTAAGCAAACGAACAAATCTATACTTTTTATTGACATGTGCCTATTTTTTCCGTAAATTTGTGTTCTTTAAAAATCCAAGTATATTTTATGGAAAAGAAAAGAATACTTTTTGTTTCTCAGGAAATTACACCTTTCTTACCTAAATCAGAAATTTCAAATTACGCCAGACGATCTCCGCAAGTAGTTCAGGAAAATGGAAAAGAAATCCGGGTATTCATGCCCCGATTTGGTTGTGTGAACGAAAGACGTCATCAGTTGCATGAGGTAATCCGATTATCTGGAATGAATTTGATTATTGACGACCAAGATCACCCGTTGATCATTAAAGTTGCGTCAATCCCAACTGCAAGAATTCAGGTTTATTTCATAGACAATGATGAATTCTTTAAAAGAAAGTCCACAGTTGCAGACGAAAAAGGCGAACATTTCGTTGATAATGATGAAAGATCGATGTTCTTTTGTCGTGGTGTTCTCGAAACAGTTAAAAAATTAGGATGGAAACCAGACGTGATTCATTGTCACGGTTGGATGACTTCACTAATGCCATTATATGTTAAAGACATTTATGGAAACGATCCGCACTTCGCAGATGTTAAGGTGGTAACCTCCATATATAACGAGAGATTTAACAAAAATTGGGACACCCGATGGGAGGAAAAAATTAAATTTGAAGGCTTCTCCGAAGAGATTATTAATGATATCAAACCAGGAGATTATGATAGTTTAATGAAAGCATCGGTTAAGTGGTCGGATGGTGTGGTTATAAGCACTGAAGATCCAAGTGAAGCAATTAACAAAGCAATTAGTGATTCAAATGTTGAGGTCGTAGCGTATGATGAGGAGGAAAAACAAATTAAATCTTTGTCTGAGTTCTATGACAAACTCATTGAGTCCGAAGTGCTCATTGACTGAAAGAATGATAAAAATAAAGAATCTTGATACCAGACGGAAAGCAGTTATGCTTTCCGTTGTTTTTTTGCAACTATTTGTATTTCCATCTTGTAAGAAAAAGGATTCGGATTTGGGATTGGATCTTACCGGAACGAATGCACTAGGATTAAATACAGTAGATACTTTTGAAATTAGAACTTACTGTGAATTGCAAGATTCAGTCAACTCTTCTAACAAAACAGCTAACCTTTTAGGTAGTTATCAAGATCCAAAATTTGGTACCGTTGATTATGCAACTGTGACTCAAATTCTTTTGTCTAGTAATAATCCAAATTTTGGTGATGTAGGACTCATTCACATTGATTCGGTTGTACTTGCTCTGAAATATATATCAGTGGGTGGAGTGAATAAATATGGTGAAGATGGTGCACAAACTTTTGAGGTGTATGAATTGGATGAGGATCTTTCTTTGGATTCTACTTATTATACATTTTCTCAAGTTTTGACCAAGCCAACTAATTTAGTTGAAGCAGGTTCCGGGACAATTACACCCCAACCTTACTTGGATGCAATTGTTGGGGAAGATACATTGGAGCCACAACTCAGAATTAGATTGGACACGAACCTAGGCTGGCAATTAATTAATGCTCAAGCAAATGGAGACCTTTTGGACAATACGACATTTAAGAGCTTTTTCAAAGGTTTGCAGATTAAAGTAAATAATGGCATCCAGTCAAACAATGAAGGTGCGATTTACTACTTTGATCTCACAGATTTGAGTTCGAAACTGACAATCTATTATAAAGAGGACACCATTGCTAAGACCTTTGACTTTACGATTGACTCAGATAATGCTGCACGGTTTACACAAGCAAATTTTGACATTTCAGGTACTTACTTAGATCAGGTTTTAAACGATACACTATCTGGTGAATATGAGTTTTATTACCAAGCAAATCATATTTGGGGAGCTATTGAATTTCCAGATCTGTTGGGAATTAAAAACAATCAGGGACTAATCGTGAACAAAGCGGAGTTGATTATTCCAACTCAATTCTATCCAGCAGATGAATTATTTGCGCCTCAAACAATGTTTCTGTTGTATAAAGATTCTCTTGGGAAAGATTTTTTAACTCCAGATTATACCAATCCAGATGGGGCCTATTATGAAAATGAAGGAGCTTACAAATTCATTGTTACACGATATTTGCAAAGGGTTTTATCTGGGGAATATCCAAACGCTGGTCTTAGAATAACAAATGCAGATTTTTTCTCAACAGCAAACAGGGTTGTTTTTAATGGTTCACAAACCACGAATAAAGTGAAGCCAAGATTGATTATTACTTACTCAAACTATTAATATATGTGCGGGATTGTGGCATATATCGGGAATCAGGAAGCTTACCCGATCATTTTGAAAGGACTGAAAAGACTTGAATATAGAGGCTATGATAGCGCAGGAATAGCCTTGATTGATGAAACTTCTTTGAATCTGTATAAAAGAGCTGGTAAAGTTTCAGTTCTTGAAGATTTTGTTAAAACCTGTAACAGCAGAGGTTCGATTGGAATTGGTCACACACGATGGGCTACACATGGTGAACCAAATGATGTAAATGCCCACCCACATTTTTCTGGGGATCAGAAGATGGCCATTATTCATAATGGAATCATTGAGAATTATGATACCATTAAGGAAGAATTGCTTTCTAGGGGTCACACTTTCCACAGTGACACAGATACGGAAGTATTGATTCATTTGATTGAAGACATTCAAAAAAGTGAGAAAGTAGATTTGGTAGAAGCCGTAAGAATTGCTTTGAATTCTGTTCATGGTGCCTATGCGATTGTAGTGATTTCAAAGGATAATCCAAACAGACTAATTGCTGCCAGAAAAAGTTCACCCTTAGTAGTAGGGATAGGAAAAGACGAATTTTTCTTAGCATCAGACGCCACTCCAATTGTGGAATACACTAAAGAAGTAGTTTATCTGGATGATGAGGAAATTGCCATAGTAGAAAGAGGCGAAGATTTGAAAATCATTGATATCAGTAAGAAAGAAATCACCCCTTATGTTCAGGAATTAGAGTTGCATTTAGAAGCTCTAGAAAAAGGAGGATACGAACATTTCATGCTGAAAGAAATTCATGAGCAACCAAGATCCATTTACGATTGTTTCAGAGGTAGATTGAATGCCTCAGAAGGAATGGTAAACTTGGGAGGAATCACGGATTACGAAACAAAGATGAAAAATGCCAACCGAATTATAATGGTCGCCTGTGGTACCAGTTGGCATGCTTGTTTGGTAGGTGAGTATCTTTTTGAAGACTTGGCAAGAATTCCTGTAGAAGTAGAATACGCCAGTGAATTCAGATATAGAAATCCAATAATTAATGAGGGGATATCGTTATTGCCATTTCTCAGTCAGGTGAAACTGCAGATACTTTAGCGGCCCTTGAACTGGCAAAGAAAAAGGGCCACCATTTTAGGGATTTGTAATGTGGTTGGTTCTTCTATTTCGAGAATTACCGACGCAGGTTCGTATACTCATGCTGGACCTGAAATTGGAGTGGCTTCAACTAAAGCATTTACGGCACAGGTTACCGTATTGACTTTGATGGCTTTAAGAATTGCTAAAAGAAAAGGTACACTTCCTGAATCTAAATACAGATCGCTTTTAAATGAATTAGAATCGATCCCTGAGAAGGTTAAAAAAGTTTTGGGGCAAAATGATAAAATCCAGTTTATTTCAGAAGTTTACAAAGATGCAGAAAACGCTTTGTATTTAGGTAGAGGTATTACGTTCCCTGTTGCTTTAGAGGGTGCATTGAAATTAAAAGAAATATCTTATATCCACGCAGAAGGATATCCTGCCGCCGAAATGAAACACGGCCCAATTGCTTTGATTGATGAAAACATGCCCGTTTTTGTGATCGCAACAAAAGGAACTAGTTACGAAAAAGTGGTTTCGAATATACAGGAGGTGAAAGCAAGAAAAGGAAAAATTATTGCGATTGTAACGGAAGGAGACACTCAGGTAAAGGAAATGGCAGATCATTTCATTGAGATTCCAGATACAAATGAAAATCTGGTGCCTTTGTTGGCTACAATTCCATTGCAATTATTGTCTTATCATGTGGCAGTTATGAGAGGATGTAATGTAGATCAACCAAGAAATCTTGCGAAGTCTGTGACTGTAGAGTAATGCTTTAAGATTTTAGACTAAAGACCATAGACTTATTAAATGATACAAAAAAGCCGATTCTAAAATGAATCGGCTTTTGTTATTTCTAATAGAGCGATTTATTTATTCGCTGCGTATCTTTTTGCTACTTCATCCCAGTTGATCACATTAAAAAATGCCGCGATATAATCTGGTCTTCTGTTTTGATACTTCAGGTAGTAAGCGTGCTCCCAAACATCCAAACCAAGAATAGGAGTTCCTCCGCATCCTTCATTCATTAATGGATTGTCTTGGTTCGCTGTAGAACAAACTTCTACTTTCCCACCTGATTGAACACATAACCATGCCCATCCCGATCCAAATCTAGTTGCAGCAGCAGCCGAAAATTCTTCTCTAAACTTGTCGAAGGATCCAAAAGCAGCATTGATTGCGTCAGCCAATTCTCCAGAAGGTTGACCTCCACCATTTGGCGACATCACTTCCCAAAACAAACAGTGGTTGTAATAGCCACCCCCATTGTTTCTTACTGCTGGTTTGTCTTTTCCTTTTACTAAGATTTCTTCGATAGATGCGCCTTCTAAATCTGTACCTGCAATCGCATTGTTCAGATTGTTGGTGTATCCTGCATGGTGCTTTCCATGATGGATTTGCATCGTTTCAGTGTCGATATGTGGTTCCAATGCATCGTGTGCATAGGGTAAATTTGGTAACTCGAAAGCCATAATTGTTTATTTAATTTGGTTATTACTTTAAATCTAACCATCAAATTTATTTAAAGTTTTCGGCTTACCCGGATTTTTACTCAAGAAATATTCCTATTCACTAAAATAAAAGTACGGTACTGTGAATTTATTTGAACATAAGAAGAAATTGTTGTAAGTTCGTTCCTCGCGAATTAAAGTATTAATATTAAAATCAAAGAAAAATGAAAAAAGTATTTTCAATTTTAGCAGTAGCTGCACTTTCTTTGTCTATCGTTGCTTGCGGTGGTGAGGAGAAGAAAGACGAGAAAAAAGACGACAAGAAAAAAACTGAAGAGGCTCCAGCAGAAGCTCCAGCTGAGGCTCCAGCAGAAGCACCAGTAGAAGAAGCTCCAGCAGAAGAAGCTCCAGCTGAAGGTGATCACGCTGAAGGAGATCACGCAGAAGGAGAGCACGCTGAAGAGCACGCTCACTAAGAAATTTTATATTTCACAATACAAGAAATCCGGTCTCAGACCGGATTTTTTTGTTTACACCTATCGGTTTTAAAAATTATTGTTATTTTCGAAATGATTATTAAAACTTAAAATTTATTACGATGAAAAAAGTATTTTCAATTTTAGCAGTAGCTGCACTTTCTTTCGCTATCGTTTCTTGTGGAGGTGAAGAGAAGAAAGATGAGAAAAAAGACGAGAAAAAAGAAGAGGCTGCACACTAAGCCATTTTCTCAACTTATTTTAAAAAGGGTGGTTAGTTTGTAATCACCCTTTTTTTATGCCATAAAATCAACCAGAACCACGTTTAAGTCAAACCTTTTCAAATAAATTGTAAAATCCCTGTCACTTTTGTAAACTTGATACTACCAAATCGTTTTTAATTAGAGTGATCAGACTATTTTTCATAAGTATTTTCATCTTGACGTTCTCTTTTATTGGAAGAACAACACATATCCTGGGTGGAGAAATGTCCTACGAGGATTTAGGAAATGATTTGTATAAAGTAACCTTTAAAGTCTATCGAGATTGCAATCTATCCACCAATCCTTATGAAGACCCAGCAGAGGTAAATGTTTTCGATTTAACCAATGGTACCAGTTCCAACTCCCCTGAAATGTTTCCATTGATAGCTATTGAGGATTTACATTTAATTGGAGCCACTGCTTGTGACTCAGCACCCAACAATGCCTGTTACCGACTTCTGACCTATGAAAAGATTTTGAGTCTTCCACCCACTTCTGGGGGGTATTATGTCAGTTATACGCGATGTTGTCGAACCGGAAGTATCACAAACATGATCAATGGTCTGAATGAGGGCATGACAGTAGGAACAACAATACCGGGTATCAACAGTAATATAGGATTCAATTCGAGTCCGGTAATTGGACCCGAACCAGAAATCTTTTTATGTGTCGGTGTTCCAATAGATTTTAGTTTGGCCGGTAGTGATCCAGATGGAGACTCGTTGGTTTATGAACTCGTTAACCCGCTTTCTGGAACTTATGATCCAAATCTACCTCCTCCATATCCTTTGGTTAGTTTTGGGGTTGGGTATTCTGCTCAACAACCACTTGGAGCAAGTTCACAAGTGAGTTTGGATCCTGTTACAGGAGTTTTGTCCATGAATCCAAATCAGCAAGGCATGTTCCAGTTTGGTTTGCAGGTATCAGAATATAGAAATGGACAATTGATTGGAACTACATTAAGAGATTTTTTCTTTATTGTTCGAGCTTGTGCATCGTTAAGTTATCAGGCAGATATTCGAGCTCAGGAAAATCTGAATGGATTTGAAGATTATTGTCAGGGATTAACCATCAATTTTGTGAATCAAGGCGATTTT
>JAWKMJ010000035.1:0-27561 GCA_041392305.1 Crocinitomicaceae bacterium | reverse complement strand
GTCTACTTGAGTGCAGCATAGTTATAAGTATTAATTTGTGTCTCCTTTTTTCAGGACATGACACTGTTCACTGGTTACTGGTCACTGATTACTGGTCACTGATTACTTAACTGCAGTCACCTCAATTTCTATTTTCATTCTTTCATCTGCGAGTCCGGCCGAAATCATGGTAGCTGCGGGTCTAATCTCTTCAAAATATTTCCTAAGTGTTGGCCAGCATTTTGAAAATTCCTTGGCATCAGGCAAAATATAAGTTACCCGAACAATATCCTCCATTCCAGATCCTGCTTCTTCTAGAACTTTCTGAATGTTTTTCAAGCATTGTTCTGTTTGCTCCACAATGTCTTCTGAAATGGTCATGTTTTCATAATTGAATCCTGTTGTTCCCGAAACGAAAATCCAATTGTCTTTGATTACCGCTCTGGAATAAGCGATTTCATTCTCGAAGGTAGAACCTGTGGATATTGTTTTTCTCATGATTCAAAAAAATTTAATTGATATTCTTCACTTTCCAATTCTAATAATTTTTTCTTCGCTGGAAGTCCACCGGCATAACCAATTAATTTGCCATCTGTTCCAATTATTCGGTGACAAGGAACAAGAATGGAAATTGCATTTGCTCCATTTGCCGATGCTACGGCTCGAATGGCTTTCACATCTCCCATTTTTTTGCTTAGCGAAAGATACGTTTCCGTTTTTCCAAAAGGAATATTCCTCAATTCCTGCCATACTCTTTTTTGAAAATCAGTTCCTACAAACAGAAGGGGAAGATCAAACTCTTTTCTGTCCCCAGAAAAATACTCTTCCAACTGATTGCGACAATTTTCAATTTGTTGACATTTTCTTTCCTGAAAATCTACTTTCAGTCCGTTTCGAATACGAGCGTCTATTTCCTCTCTTTTTTTTCGGTATCTCCAATCCGCCAAAACAATTTTATCCTGGAAAGAACCTAAAATTAGTTCTCCAACCGGACTTTTATAATACTGAATGGAAATCGCTTTTTGCATTTTCTAAAGATAAAAAGCTTAGACAAATAGCTTCATTATTCCATCAAATATGCTGACGATACAAAGTATTTTTACTTTTTGAATCTGGTTTCTTGCGATTTGTAAAAATAATCATGGTGGCATTGAATAACATCAAGTAGGCTGGGAAAAGAATGTATAATATATCGTGTTGCAGAGCTAAGACGGTACTCAATGTCCAAGAGATCAAACCAAAAGACCAAGCTCTTGATCGTTCGGTGTCTGGATGTGTAAATACCTTTATCAAGGTGGGAATTCCTATGATCAAGTCAGCAAGTATTCCGAAAATAGTGGTGATCATTGGATCTTTTGATATTTGATAGATCAATCCACATGAAAGTCCTAGGAAAAAGTAAATCCAGTCTTTGTGTCGATAATTGAATTGTTTCAGGGTGAAAGATGATAACGCAATAAAGCCGCATCCAAAAGTAGCAATGGCAAATCCGGTCAAACTCCAATTCCAACCACTTTCCAGTACGATGGCAAACAAGGTGGCCAACATCAGTAAAAACCAACCTGTCCAAGACAAAGTACTTGGTTTGATCTTTCTCTGAAAAATATTTTTTATATAGGTAAACTGAGCTGTAACGATCAGAGAAGCGGCACCTAAGGCCAAAAGGAGCTCAATGACTTGATTCATAAGAGATCAAAAGTACAAAGGAATTCCATTCCTCCGTTCAAAAATTACTTCTGATAAACAAAATCTTCTCCCTGTTCCAAAGAATCAAAATGCTCAAATAATTCATGTGGAGGAAGGGCTACTTTTCTTTCTTTTAAGTCCATCCAAGCTCCTTCTGCTTTGATATGAGCTGCCTTTTCTCCTTTTTCATTATAAATTTCATGGTACAAAACCCATTTTGGAGATCCCTCACTGATTTCACCTTTCAAAACGTTAATGGTGATTTTGCCCGATGGACTCAGTTCTTTTAAAAAATTACATTGTTCCTTGAACAGAATTGGTCCAATATTTAGTTTTCCCAAAGTATGTGCATCAAAACCAACGGATTCTAAAAATTTTATCCTTGCATGTGCGCCATAATCATAATAGGCAGAATGTCGAACGTGTCGGTTTTGGTCTACATCAGACCATCTTACCTCAACAGAAACTTGAAATTTTTCCATGAAGCAAAGTTAGGCATTCATAGTAATTTCTGGTTTAATTTCACTAAAAATTAGTGATGTTGCGGTGGCGGACCATGCGGATGTCCGTGTGGTCTCATTCCAGGAGGTGGTCCTTTGGGTCTTTCTTCCTTAAATTCTCCCATTAAACAACGACCCACAAAAGGATATTCTTTGGTGATTAGGTACACATATTCTCCATTGATCTCTATCCCGTTGCATTCATCCAGATCTCCTTTTCCTTTTACATATTCCCAATCCGATACAAATGTTCCGTCTGGTTGAGTATTGTTTAAATTTTTATCGATTCTATTTTTAGGGTTGCGATAACTACAAACATCTCCGGTTCTATTTTTTGCAGAAAGCTGATAACTTGGTTTGTATTTTCCACTTTTACTGTAGTACATAGGATAACCATCTTTGGCAAATCCAACCAAAATCAAATCTTCTCCCTTATCCAAAACTTTGATCAATTCACTTGGCACACCATGATAATGATAAGCTCCGGTAGGTTGTACATGGGCATTATTGAAATCCAATCCCAAATTCACTAAATCCTGAAAAGCTTCAATTTTATAGACTTCTCCAGTTTCACAAACAAATCTTTCAGCTGTTTCTGGCTCAAATTTAACTCCATTTAAAGCAATTCCCGGTTCTCTGGCCCATCTTGGTTTGTCCATTCGTTTTGGTTTCAATGGAAATTCATAAGTCATCTGTTGAGCCGAAATTTTATTTGGATTCCCTGCATTGGGAAATTTTCCCGTTTTGTGATTTGGCAAGGCATTGGTTTTCATTATTCGTGCGGTTTCGGTCAGAGTCACATAGGTTTTTGTACCAAATATTGAATCCACGACAGAATAGGCACTCAAATAATCTATTTCTTTATATTTTGGAATATATCCAACTTTGATTTGTTCCGACTTTATCATCGGTATAAGTGTTAGCGAAGTGAATGTAAAAGTTAGCAAGAAGAAAATAAGTTTTTTCTTTTTCATATATCTCATTTTTGGTATTTGACGTTTTTTGATTTAAAATCCCTCACAATTCACCTTGATCTTGAATTTGAATCGGATATCCATTGGATTATAGCTTTAAAATTAGAAATACCTGTGATTGCCTTAAAATTCAAGCAATAAAAAAGGCCGTCAGCATGCTAACGACCTTTTTCCCTACTCTAATTACTACTACTAACTTGATTTACTATACAAACAAGAACGTAAAAGAAATGTTCACCTTACAATTGAAAAAATGTTTTCCGAATACCTTTTTCTTGGTATTGACAATGCATCGAACATTCAACAATTTTGTTAGGTTCAAAAAAATAGAAAGATGTATCAGGATCGAATGATGGATTTTATCAAACAACGCAATGAGCTTTCAGATAGCAATAAACAAGTTGTTGAAATCATAGAAAAAGGGTTCGAAGAATTTATTTCAACTGGAAAAATGCCCATTCAACTTCTCGAAAGCTGCAATTTGGAAGAATTACTAAACTATGTGGTAGCCTCACACCGATTTTATATAGAAAAGAAGTTGCCCGAAATTTCTCAATTAATTCATTCTTTATGTCGCGCATTTGGCAGTACCCATCCTTCAACTTTGATTTTAAATCATTTCTTTCATCAGTACTACAAAGCGTTCAAATCCCATTTAGATTTAGAGGATGAGCAAATAATTCCTTATGTTCAAACTCTTGTAGATATTGAAAATGGAGCCTTTGAAAAATTAACCCTTTTAAAATTGTGCGATCGATACTTACTTTCTACCTTTCATGAACAACATTCAGATACAGAAACTGATATTCGCATAGTAAGACGTGCTATTCAGGAATTTCCAGTTCCCGAAAACGCAGAATCTCAATACCGTTTATTGATCTCGCATTTAGAAAATTTTGAAAAAGATTTGCATTTCCATTCCGAACTGGAAGAACAAGTTATGATTCCGAAGGCTCTATCTTTGGAAAAGATTGTTCGATATTAAAAATAACCTGAAATTAATATCAAACCCAGACGAAGAAGTTATTTTAGTCAGTTATTCGAGAAGAATTTGAATGTGTAATAATTATCACATACTTTTAGAGGTGTGTTCTGTAATTTGCAGAGTCCAAATAAAATTATAAACATGGCTAATACAAAACATCAAATTGTAATTGTTGGTGCTGGTTCTGGAGGAATCATGGTGGCAGCGAATGCTTTAAGAAAAAGGAAGAATCTAGATATTGCAATTATTGATCCAGCGGATTATCATTTTTATCAACCTGCGTGGACTTTGGTCTCTGCGGATGTGTATGATTATGAAAAAACGAAACGTCCAATGAAAGATTATATTCCGAAAGGGGCGAAATGGATTAAAGATAAAGTTGCGGAATTGGATCCCGATAACAATCAAGTCACATTGGCTTCTGGAGATGTGGTTTCATATGACTATTTGGTTATGTCTCCTGGGCTAGAAAACAGACCTGATTTGGTAGAGGGATTGGCAGAAACATTGGGGAAAAACAATGTGTGTTCAGTTTACACCGATCCAAATTATGCAAAAGAAGTTTTGATGAATTTCAAAAGTGGTAATGGTTTATTCACTTTCCCTGATACGCCTTTGAAATGTCCAGGTGCCCCTCAAAAAGTAGCCTATTTAGTTTCTGACAGATTGAATAAAAAGAGTATCCTTAACCATGGTGCAAAAGTGATTTATGCTTTTCCTGGAGGAATCTGTTTTGGGGTGGAACCATTCAAATCTAGATTGTATGAAATCAATCAAGACAGAGGGATTGTTTTGAAACATGCTTATTCTTTAGTAAAAATAGATGGTCCGAATAAAAAAGCCTACTACAAACAAACCCGAGAAGAAAACGCTGACGGTGGTCCGATTACCATGAATGATCCAAACAATGAAATCAAAGAAACTGAATCTGAAGATGGCTTAAAAGTAATTGATTTTGAAGTTTGCCACTTAGCCCCACCTCAAAGAGCCTTTGAATGGGTTCAGAAATCAAAATTGGCTCATCAGGATGGACCTGATAAAGGATGGATGAAAGTCGATCAATTTACCATGCAAAATCCAGATTATTCAAATGTTTTTGGCGTTGGGGATACCGTAGCAGTACCTACGGCTCGAACCGGAGCAGCAATTCGCAAGCAAGCTCCCGTGGTGGTTGATAATATTTTGGCATTGATTGATGGTAAGCCAATTACTGATCATCATTACAATGGCTATTCTTCTTGTCCGCTTGTTACTGGGAAAGGAAGAATGCTTTTAGCTGAATTTGGATACGGCGGAAAACGAATGAGCGATCCTTTGTTGTCCAAATTTGTTGATACAAGTCATGAAAAATACAGTATGTGGCTTCTGAAAAAGTACGGTTTACCCTACATCTATTGGAATAAAATGCTGAAAGGAAAAATGATGGACTGATTCAATGAAAAATGAATAATTAACAATTAATAATTGGGGTAGAGCTTTTCTGCCCCTTTTTTTGTCGCTGATAGACTTGTAGAAAATTCAGGAATTCTATGTAACACTTAGATAATAATCCGCTTAAATAAAGAGTTTTAAGGATATAAATCAAACATCCATCAAACTCACTTTTCACTCTCAAAATGATTTTGGCACGGGGTTTGAAATAGGTAAAGTGTATTAATCAATAAACATTTTAATTATGATCGAAAAGAAAAAATCAAGCATTAGCTTTGAGAAGAATCGTATGGCCTATTTTTCAGCGGGGCTGATTCTCGTAAGTAGCTTATCCTTAGCTGCTTTCGAATGGAAAACGCTGTCAGTTAAAAACAAATATGCAAAGAATTATCTTCAGGAAGATGTGCATGTTATTGAGGAAGAAATGCTCACGGAATTGCCAGAGCCACCAAAACCAAGGCAAATTACTCCACCGGCACCTCAAACACCCCCGATTGATGTAGATGTGATCATAGATGACAATGCCAATAACAATAACAATGTTACAATCACAAATGATAATAATTTGAACACTCATATCGACGATTTCGATTTTGCCAATATTGGAGGCGGTGGTCCTAAAATAGAGGATATAGGAGTGATTGAAGAGTGGGCGCAAGTAATGCCTTCATTCCCTGGAGGGGACAAAGCGATGTTAGAATTCATTTCTAAAAACGTAGACTATCCGATTTTAGCGAAAGAAATGGGGGAACAGGGTACGGCTTATGTTTCATTTGTGGTTGAGAAAGATGGCTCTATTTCGAATGTTAAAATTCTTCGCCAAAGTCTTCAATTTGGTTTGAATGAAGCTGCAATGGATGTAGTTCAGAAAATGCCAAAGTGGAAACCTGGGGAACATAGAGGAAAAAAAGTGAGAGTTCGCTTTACGATTCCTATAAAATTTGTATTGCACTAAAATATAAACCTTGATTAATACACCGAAAAATTTGACAAAAGGCCCCCGCAGCAATGCTGGGGTTTTTTGTTGCTTCATGTTTCTGGTAAAAATTCCAATGTTCTGATAGAAACTTTACTAAGTCGTTTGCCATCTGAATTGGGAGATCCATTTTAACTGAGAAAAAAAAGTCCGAACGCAAAGTCCGGACTAGTTTGTGTGTGTTTGTTTGATCTAAAAACTAGGACATGAAATCGTTCTAAAGGATCTTACTTGAACCTTCTTGTTTTTAGGGTATTTTAAAGTAAATGAAACTTTATATTTCTTACTTTCATTTGGGCCTAACTTCACTTTCCAAGTCAAAATTCCGGTTTCCTCTTCTTTGTTTGCAGAAGAGATCTCATCCACCACAACAGATATTTCACTATCCTGTGAAATAGGAACTTGATCATGTAAGTCCAACTCTATAGCCTTATTACGTGTATTTTTGACAGTTATTTCATAGGTATAGCTGTCTTTTCTATTATTTCCGATAACCTTCTTATTGGAGAATTCAGTTAGCAACTCGCGACTTACCATAATTTTTGAATCTCTTCCAAAAGAAAGTCCTAGCGTGTCTTCTACGTTTCGAGTATCAATCCAACTTTCTCCCACATAAGTCCCGTCAAAATAAACTCTTGTTGGCCCGGGAATCAGGTCTAAACTCTCCCATCCTGGAATTTGGGCCAAAAGAAAAGCATCCTTCTCCATCTTTGGAACAGCAACATATTCGAAAGTGCAATTCAACTCATGTTCTTTGATATCCACCAAATAAGGATTGCGATCGGATGGAATAGAATAGGAATCTTTGATCTCAAATTCTGTGCTCAAATGGGATACTTCAATAGTACGATACACGACATTGTTCTTATCAGGTTTCTTCCCCAAAAATACTTGTCTTTGTTCGCCGCCTTTTGGCAAATTATCGTAATAGCGTGCATTTGTTTGTACCTCTTGCTGAATTTCTCTGACTTTGTCTTCATTGCTTTGAACTACCATGTCCCAGTTCATATTGTTTTCAGGAATGTAATAGTTCCGTTCTCCTCGATCTTTGTTGGAAATGGCTCTACCTTTGGTTTCAACATAAGTTTGATAATTCAAATACCAAGGGGATAACTCCGGGAAGGTTGCACTCAAATTAGGATTTCCAGTAGATAGTATCATTTCAACATTTTCCCAATCATTCCCTGTATCATTAAAGACCTTTGCCTTGTATTCCATGGTGATCTTACCACTTAAATCCTTTGCACTCAAATTATAGTTTGGTTCCCAACCACATCCGGAGACAAAATATTCAATATTTAAGTTTACCGCTTGTTCTTTCTCCGAATCTAAAATGATGATAATTTGATTACTCTTTGTTGATTCTTTAAAATTCAAAACATCCAATTTCGCTTGAATCATCCATTTTTTCTTATTCAACGAATTAATTTCATTTCTAATGTCGGTAAGTTCCATATTAATCTTTTCCATTCGCTTTCTGTAAAAATTGGCGGCTTTTTCAATTTCTTCAACCGTTAGATTAGCATTGGCACCGCCCAATTCTTTGTTTTTGTTTAGCAATTCCTTTTCAGAATTGATTGCCGACTTCACATCATCTAAATTCTGGATTTTACTTTCAATTAATTTTAGTGAATCATTTAGTTGACCTATTTTACCCTCTTTCCCTTCAAAGATTGAAAAATCGATTTCCGTACTTACCGACATCAGTTTTAACTCTTCTTTAAATCGAACTTGTATGCTCTTTTCATCCAACTTGGCACTTATATCTTCAAGTACCAGACGATTTCGTCCGGCTTTTAGATTCACTTTTGAAGTGCGTTCGATCTGTGCACCTGTTAAAAAGATTTTAACTTTTTCAATTTTAGATTTTCCAAATATGTCTTTTGCATTAACTTGAAAGGAAAGCAGGAAAATCAACATTATACATAAAGTTTTCATAGTTTTTCTTTTTTAATTGAAAGGATTAAATGACTACAATTCGATTATAAAAATCGTGGAGCACTCATCTTTCTAAATGATCTGACTTGTATTTTTTTATCTTTTGGATACTTAATAGTAAATGAAATTCTGAACTTCTTCGATTCATTAGGGCCTAGCTTCACTTTCCATGAAACAATTCCTGTAACATCTTCAAGTATTCCTCCTGAAATTTCATCCGCAGTTACAGTAATATCACTGTCCTGAGAAACTGGTATCTGGTCGTGTACTTCCATTTCTACCTCAACATTCCTTGTATTCTTGATTGTGAGCTCATAGGTGTAACTGTCTTTTCTATTGTTTCCTACTACTTTTTTATTTGAAAATTCAGACAATAATTTTCGATCCGTTATAATCTTAGAATCTCGACCAAAAGACAACCCTAATGTGTCTTCTACATTTCTAGTATCAATATAACTTTCTCCTACATAAGTCCCATCAAAGTAGACTTTTGTGGGTCCAGGGACGATATCCAACTGCTCCCAACCCGGGATTTGTGCAAGGAGGTAAGCATCTCTCTCCATTTTTGGAATAGCTACATAATCAAAAGTCCCTGAAAGATTGTGCTCTTTAATCTCCACCAAATAAGGCTTTTTATCTGATGGAATCGAGTACTTTTCCTGAATTTCAAACTCGCTACTGAGATGTGATACCTCAACAGTTCTGTAGGCAACGTTTGGTTTGGCAGGCTTTTTAAAATACTGTTGTCTTTGCTCAAAATTAAGAGGGACATCATTAAAATACCCATTGTAATTACTGAGTTCACTTTGCAGTTGAACCACCTTTTTCTCATTATCTTCTACAACCATATCCCAATTCACCGTATTATCGGGAATCACATAATTCACATTGGCTCGTTTCTGCCCATTTAATTTGGTTTGATCTTCTAGATACTCCATGTAGTTTAAATACCAAGGAGACAATTCAGGGAAGGTAGCACTCAAATTTGGGTTTCCTGTAGATAAAATCATTTCTACTCCTTCCCAATCGTTACCCGTATCATTAAAGACTTTTGCTTTATAGAACATAGTAATTTTTCCGCTCAGATCGGAAGCATGTAAATCGTAGTTTGGTTCCCAACCACATCCGGAAACAAAATATTCTATGTTCAATTTGACTTTGGTGCTTTGCTTTGCATCCAAAATCATTATGATCTGATTGCTTCTGGTGGATTCCTTGAAATTCAAATCATCTAATTTTTGTTTAAGCATCCATTTTTTGTCGATTAATTCATTGGATTCATTTTTGATATCCGTAAGCTCCTTATTGATCTTTTCCATGCGCTTGCGATAAAAATCCGCAGCCTTTTCAATCTGATCTACTGAAACATTGGCATTGTTTCCATTAAGCTTTTGATTCTTGGTCAGAATTTCTTTCTCAGAAAAGATAGCGGATCGAATGTCACTAAGTTTCTCAATTCGTGCCTCAATCATTTTGAGTGAATCATTCAATTCTCCCATTTTACCCTCATCCCCTTCAAAAATATCATAATCGATTTCCGTACTTACCGACATCAACTTGATGGCTTCTTCAAATCTTACTTGAATACTTTTTTCATCTAATTTAGCCGACACTCCCTTAATAATCAGCCGATTTCTTCCAGCATTCAATTGAGCAGAAGCACTCCTTTCAACTTGAGCACCAGTTAAGAAAACCTTTACCTTATCAATTTTAGACTGAATTTCAATTTCGTTGGCCTGCGAAATCATGGTAAAAATGAGGTAACCTCCAAATAGAATCATTCTTTTCATGCACGTGTTTTTAGTGAAAACAATTTCTTAACGGAAAATACTACACCTGATTCGATAATTAGTTCATTTTTATGAGAAGTTAACAATTTTAATTAGTGGTAAGAAGTAAGCAATAATCCTAAAGAAAAAGTCCTTACATCCATACTTTACTGCCTTCACTGCAATTTTTGCATATCTCTATTTCACTTCGATCAGTAAATACAGTTTTGCGAAATTCGTTCAACAAATCCCCTTCCCAAATTGCTTGAAAATTTTGAATTCCAAGATCTCCTACAATGTGTTCCGCATCTTTATCAAAACAACAAGGAACCATTTTTCCATCCCAAGTGAAAACGCAAGAACTCCACAATCGCCAACAAGAATTTTCAAGCTGATTGTCGATCTTGAACTGATCTCCAAACCTTTTATATCGCCTATATTTTTCATTTTCAGGCATGAGTGCATTCCCTTTTTCAAACTCGTAGAACTGAGCCGACTTTAACTTTAGTTGAAAACCAGGAAATTGTTTCATCCAGGCTTTCAGTTCCTCTATTTGATGTTCGTTACTTTTGAAAACCAAAAATTGTACAATCACATGTGGCCCAACGCCATTTTTTTGAATAGTCTGATGTAGATTTTGCATTCCCTGAACAACAAGATCAAAATCTCCACCTATTCGATAAGTTTCATAAGTTTTTTGGTCCAATCCATCTAAAGAAATAATCAACTTATTCAATCCAGAATCCACAATATTCTGACAAGTTTGCGGACTCAAAAAATGAGCATTTGTAGATGTTGCTGTGTAAATATGATTGAGATGGGCATATCGAACCATATCCAGGAAATCCTTGTGAATAAAGGGTTCTCCTTGAAAATAATAAGTAATGTAAAGCAAATCATCTTTCAACTCGTCGATGATTTTTTGGTTCATTGCAACTTGTAATTTCCCAGTTGGTCGAGTAAATTTTTTTAACCCACTTGGACATTCTGGACAACCTAAGTTACAAGCGGTTGTAGGTTCAATAGAAATCGCAAAAGGTCTTCCTCTATGAGCTACTTGCTTAGTTATTTTTGATTTTAAAAACGAGAATCTTAGTCGGAACATGTTTTTTATTTTCCGCAAATTCAAATAAGATATGATCTCAAATTGTTCTTTCAGCAATTGATTAAAAGTTTGTTAAAATCCCTATAAATCTAAACATATTGAAGCAAAAGACCGTAGAAGATGTAAAATTAAAAGAGGTCTTTTGGAATTGTATACTTTTATCGTGTCTGTAGTTACGATCATCTATGTTTTTTTGGTGATTCAGACAATCTTTACCATACTTCTCCAAAATCGAAACCCACTTAAAACGCATTCATATATATTGGTTCTAATCTTGCTTCCAGTTCTAGGATTATTGGTTTATTTCTTTTTTGGTATGCAGTACCGCAGGAGGAAAAAATTTGCAAAAAGAAAGATTAAAAGCTCTCAATTGCTAGAAAATTGGCGAAATCATTACCTGCAAATCATTCGGGACAATTATGAGGTTTTAGAAGAAAGGTTTGGCGAAAGAATTAAAACACCTAAACTTCTTTTTACTTCAGAAAATGCAATTCTTACACTTGAAAATAAAATAGAAGTCCTTAGAAATGGGGAAGTAAAGTTTCCAAGATTAATTGAAGATCTTAAACAGGCTCAACATCATATCCACCTTGAATATTATATTTTGGAGGATGATGATCTCGGAAATCAAATCATCAATGTTTTAATCGACAAAGCAAAGGAAGGTAAAGAAGTTCGAGTGATTTTTGATAGTGTAGGAAGTCTTGGTTTGGCTAACAAAACCATCTATAAAATGGAAGCGGCTGGTGTAAAAACAGGAGAGTACCTTCCTGTCCGATTTCCGCGGTTTGCGAATAAACTAAATTTCAGAGATCACCGAAAAATATTAGTAATAGACGGCAAAATTGGGTATTGTGGGGGAATCAATATTGATAAAAGATATGACAATCGATTTATAAAAGAAAATCCTTATTTCTGGCGCGATACCAGTTTAAGGCTTGAAGGTGATGTGGTTTATGAATTACAAACTTTGTTTTTAATTACCTGGGATTTTGTTCATGATGAATTGATTCTTCCAAATGAACTCTATTTTCCAAAAAACGAAATTCATAATAATTGCCTCAGTTCTGTAGTAGGGTCAGGACCGGAATCACAACCTAAAATCATGATGGATACTTTCTTCAGTTTAATCACTACTGCAAAGTCCAATATTCGAATAGTTACACCCTACTTTATTCCAAATGAAAGTATTCTAACTGCCATAACCAATGCTTCAAAATCTGGAGTAACAGTGGAAATCATTTTACCAGGAATTTCGGATAGCAAACTTGTTCAAGCTGCCACAAATAGTTTTATTCAACCCCTTTTAGATTCTGGTGTGAAAGTGTATTTCTATGAAAAAGGATTTGTACATGCAAAAATTCTAATTATTGATGAAGAGATTTCTACTGTTGGTACTGCCAATATGGATTATAGAAGTTTTGAACAAAACTCTGAGGTGAATGTTATCGTTTATGACAGGAACGTCTCAAAAGTCTTGGTGGATCATTTCAATGAGGACTTGGACGAAAGTGTTCCCATAGAATCAGATTATTGGCAAAATTTATCACTAGGCAACAAGTTATTTGCCTCATTCGCACGTTTATTCTCTCCCATTTTATGATGAAAAATTGGTTGGTATTCATAGCACTTTTTCTGCAGGTTCCAATTTGGAGTCAGAAAACGGGTGTGGTAGTAGATGCTAACACAAAAGAAGCCCTTCCTTTTGTCAATATTCAATTCGACGATACCAAAAAAGGAACGGTAACCAATATTGATGGGAAGTTTAGAATCGAAGCCCCAATTTCTACCAAACTCCGGTTCTCGTTTGTGGGGTATGAAAATAAGATTATTGAGTTTGTTTATTTGAAGGACAGTGTATTCCTTGTCCCTAAAACAACCCAAATAGGAGAAGTAGAGGTACTTGCAGGTGAAAATCCGGCATTAAGAATTATTCGACAAGCTTCCGAAAACAGGAAAAAAAATGATCCCGAAAGAAACTTGGATTTCCGAATAAAATCCTATTCGAAATATTATACAGAAGGTGTTATGGATTCTGCTCTTGTAAATCGTATTGAGGATGGGGTGGTAACCGATACTAGTACCCTTGCGGCCTACAAATTTATGGATTCTCAATATTTCTTTTTATTCGAGTCGGTTACCGAAACTTTTCACAAAAGTCCCAATAAGACTAAAAAAATAGTATTGGGCTCTAAAATTTCAGGTTTTAAAAATCCTTTGATCAATGCCCTATTTTCACAAATTCAGGCCTTTTCTTACTACAAAAACAGTTTCTCTATTTTCAATACGGAGTACGTTAACCCCTTGTCTCCAAATTCTGAATCACGCTATATTTTCATTATTGAAGATACCATTGTTCATTCTAAAGACTCCACTTTCATTATACAGTTTTTCCCGAGACCCAAGTCCAATTTCAATGCAATGAAAGGTTTATTGTATATCAATTCAGAAAATTATGCCCTCGAAAAAGTTATCACTAGTCCAGCCCAAAAGATTATGAATTCCGAAATAACCATCATTCAGAATTACAAAAAACTGGAAAATGGCATGTGGTTTCCTTTCGAACTCAAAACGGAGATTGAGTTTGGCACGCAAATGGTGAATATCAACAAAATCAACCCAAATATTTCTTTCAAAGGTACTACATACATTACAGAATTTGATTTCGAACCTTCCTACAAGGGAGTAAGTTTCAGTGCGATTAATGTCGATGTAGAAGAAGATGCCAATGAAAAAGACTCCCTGTTTTGGAATGCATACCGAACCGATTCAATTACCAAAAAAGAACTTAAAACTTACAAAGTCATTGATTCCGTTTCTCAGGAACTAAAGATTGAAAAAAGAATAGAAACTTTTTCAGCTTTGCTAAGGGGAAGAATCCCAATCAAATTTATCGATATCGACATGATGCGGATCATTGACTATAACGATTATGAAGGCTTACGATTAGGATTGGGAATTTATACCAATCAAAATATGCTTAAATGGATGGAAATTGGTGGTTATTTTGGGTATGGGTTTAAAGATAAAGAATGGAAATATGGCGGCAGTTTGCTCTTCAAAGTATGGAGAAAGAAACAGTTCGAGATTGAGCTAAAGTACTTTAAAGACATAGTACAAAGAGGTGGAATCCGTTTCCCAGATAAAGATTTCAATCTTTTTTCAGCCTCAAGTTTTTACCGATTTTATATCCGAAACATGTTGGATCATCGTTACCTCGGATTGCGAATTGGAGGTCTGCTTTTTGGAAACTTTAAACTGAATGTTGTAGTCAATTACCAACAACGAAACAATACAGACAACTATGAATATCATTTTGCAAACGATACACTTCACCACCAAAATCCGTACGATATCTTTGAAGCAGGTATTACTTTTCGTTGGGCAATTCGTGAAAAAGTGATTCAGCTCCCGGGTCAAGTTATTTCTATGGGTACAAAATGGCCTACAATCAATGCCGTAATCATGCGTGGATTTCAGGGAGTGATTCATTCTCGATATGATTATTGGAGATTTAACCTCTCTGTTGATCAGGAATTCAATATCAGGGCTTTAGGAAAGATTCTCCTTCAAGTCAATTATGCACAAATTCTTGGAAATGTGCCTCTAGACCTAAGATTTGTTGAAATAGGAACTAATTCGGGATTTACTATTGCAACAAAATATGCTTTCGAAGCGATGGGGCCTTCAGAGTTCTATTCTGATCTTAGCACCAATCTTTTTGCCTATTTCGAATTCAAGAAGATCAAGACTGGAATCAAATTTATTCAGCCTCAATTTACTCTTGCAACCTCGGCTGGATGGGGAAGAATGAAAAATCAGGAATACGATTATGGAGTGAACTATAAAACAATGGAGAAAGGTTACTTCGAAAGTGGAGTGCGAATTGATAACCTCATCAAACTTAATTTTCTCGGTCTCGGATTTGCCACGTATGTGCGATATGGTCCATACTGGATTAATGATAAAACAATCGATAATTTTGCCTTTAAGCTTGCACTGAAATTCAACTTGAACTAGCTCTCTTGATTCTTTGGATTCAGGATTAAGACTACAATGAATAGAATGTTTAAAATGAAATAGGTCGTAGGATAATGGACTTTTTCAATACTTACCGCGGCTTTAGAACTAACTTCGGCATTTTTAAGTATCAAAATATTGAAGATTAACAGACCCACTAGTGCCGTACTAATCAAATACTGTTGCGTTTTGTAGATTCTATTTTCTAATATGGTAAGTCGAGCCAGATTAAGGAATAGTCCAACCTCAATAGCTAAAATAAATCGCCACTCTTTTTCCAAATCATGATTAACAAATGCCAAAAAAATAAAGACAATGGTAAAAAATAAATTGATTGTCGAAAGGTATTGCTTAATGAACAATGTAAAGTTTTTTCTTAAGATACTGATTTTGTTTGAATCATTTGTGCAAGAGTAGCTACCCATTCGACCTTGGCATTACATGATTCGACCAAGTCTACCTTTTCTCCTCCGAATTCTTCAAATAATTCCTGATATTCTTCTCCAATTTCGATAATGGTTTCTAAACAATCTGCAACAAATGCTGGAGAAAAAAACAACAATCTTTTATCTCCCTTTTTAGCTCTTTCAACAACGACTTGGTCTGCATAAGGTTCAATCCAGTTCTTAGTCAAACGGGATTGAAAACACACCGTATAATCTTCATCTTTAAGCCCCAATTTTTCTGCAATCATTCGAGTTGTTGCGAAGCAGGTCGCTTTGTAGCAAAATTTATTATCACTGGTAATTTCATGTTCGCACTTGTGATCGGAACATAAACCTTCTTCATAAACTTTATCTACCTGACGTATTGGCAACCCATGGTAAGAAAAACAAATATGATCGTATGATTTTAAATCGAATTTTTGAGCATTTTGAACAAACTGATCGATATAACCGGGTTCATCCCAAAATTGGGAAATGATTTTGATATTTGGAATCACCCACCAATTACGTATTACACGCAATGCCTCATCAATTGCTGAACCATTGGTAGCACTAGCATATTGAGGAAAGAGAGGCAAGATAATGATCTCATCGTAGTTTTTCTTGCGCATTTCAATCAATGCGTCTACAACATGTGGGTTTTTATAACGCATTCCCAAATGAACAAAAATCCCCTCTGGATTAAGTTGTGTATTCAACTGCTCTGTAATGGATTTAGAATAGGTTAGCAAGGGGGACTCTCCTTTTCCATGCTCCCATAATTCTTTATAGACTTTTGCCGATTTGGGTGCACGAAAAGGAACGATGATCCCATTAACCAGTATTTTTCTTCCCAACCATGGAAGGTCTATAACTCGCTTATCATTTAGAAATTCTGATAAATATGATCGAACATCCGACACTTTTGGGGAATCCGGAGTTCCTAATTGGATCATCAATACGCCTACTTTCTTCTTCATGCTTTGCTCCATAAAACAAAAAACCGGAAACAAGTGAAATTGTTCCGGTTTTCAATTTATTTATTCAATTTCTAAGAATGAATTGCTCTATCATCTGTGGCCGCTAATGCAGCTTCTTTGGTAGCTTCTGTAAACGTTGGGTGCGGGTGACAAATTCTTGCCATATCCTCAGCAGAAGCTCTGTACTCCATGGCTGTTACAGCTTCCATAATCAAATCTGCCGCTCTTGGAGCAATCATGTGAACTCCTAAAACCTCATCCGTCTCAGCATCAGCCAATACTTTTACAAATCCCATGATGTCCATGGAAGCTCTTGCTCTTCCTAAAGCTCTCATTGGGAAAGATCCTTTCTTGTAATTTACTCCAGCGGCTTTCAATTCTTCTTCTGTTTTACCAACTGCAGAAACTTCTGGCCAAGTGTACACTACTCCCGGAATCAAATTGTAATCGATATGCGGTTTTTGTCCGGCCAACATTTCAGCTACATAAACCCCTTCTTCCTCAGCTTTATGTGCCAACATAGCTCCTTTAACCACATCTCCGATGGCATAAATTCCTTCTACGTTTGTTCTTAGATGATCATCTGTTTCGATCTGCCCTCTTTCTGTTACTTTCACACCCGCATTTTCCAATCCTAGTCCTTCTGTATATGGCTTTCTTCCTACCGCAACCAAGCAGTAATCCGCTTCAAAGGAAACTTCCTCATCTTTTTTGTTCAAGGCGGTAACTACAACAGACTTCCCTTTGTTTTCTACCTTTTGAACTTTATGTTGAAGGTTAAATTTAAACCCTTCTTTCTTCAATACTTTAGTCAATTCTTTCCCTAGTTCTCTATCCATGGTTGGAATAATAGAATCAGCAAATTCAACTACTTCAATTTCTGTCCCCAATCGAGCATAAACAGATCCCAATTCAAGGCCAATAACTCCTCCTCCAATAACAATCATTTTCTTTGGAACAGCCGTTAAATTCAAAGCTTCTGTCGAAGTAATGATTCGCTTTTTATCTGGCTCCATCCCTGGGAAATAATTTGGTTTGGATCCTGTTGCAATGATTGTGTTTTTTGTAGTAATTGTGGTTGGTTTTCCTTTGGCTGGTGTAATTCTAATCGTGTTTTTATCCACAAAAGAACCCAATCCATGATGCACATCAATCTTATTCTTGTCCATTAGGAATTTTACCCCACCACAAGTTTGCTCCACAACTTCATTTTTTCGAGCGATCATTTGCTTCATATCCACTTTTAAAGAAGATACGCCAATTCCATGCTTGTCAAAATTGTGTTTCGCATTGTGAAAATGCTCTGAACTATCTAAAAGTGCCTTTGATGGAATACATCCAACATTCAAACAAGTTCCACCTAGAGTGTCGTATTTTTCTATCAAGGCGGTTTTCAATCCTAATTGAGCACATCTGATTGCACCAACGTATCCACCAGGACCTGAACCAATAACCACTACATCGTAATCCATAACTTTTTTGCTAAAATTTAGAATCACGAAAGTAAGGAATTTTTAAAAGAAACCTATGATTTTTCTTCCTTGCTCACTTCCGCTTTTCGCATGGAGGCTGTGATGAATTGAGCAAAAGAATAATCCTCGAAAAAATAATAAGCGACGATTCGAATAAAAGTATAAGTGGGAACTGCAATGATCATCCCAATAATTCCTCCCAAAGTCCCCCCAATCAGAATGATGATAAAGATCTCAAGTGGATGAGCTCCTACACTTTTTGAATAAATTCTGGGTTGCAAAATAAAATTATCGATCAATTGGACAACCGCGACAACAATTAACTGCGATACTAGCAAAGTTCCCATTTCCGCATTGATTCCATTCTCTAAATTTGAAATAAACCCGATAGATAAAGCAAAAGATCCTCCAATCCAAGGACCTAAATATGGAATAATGTTGATGACTCCGGCAAAGAATCCAATAACCACGGCATGTTTAACACCCAAAATCGACATTCCCAACCAAATCAAGAATCCAACTATCAACATTTCAATAACCAACCCTAAAAAATAGGATTGTAAGGCATCTTTGATTTTTCGCATCATTTGAGCTGTGGTTTCCCGGTCTTTTCTTGGGGTAAATCTGAAAATAGCAGAGGTGATGATTCTGGAATCCTGCAAAAAGTAAAAGGAAATGAATAGAACCGAAAACAATCCCATTAAGATGCTTCCCATAGATCCTATAAAGTTTGAAAACATAACAGAAATGGCATCCATGTTTATGGCATCTTTTATTTTTCCTACCAAATAACCTCTCGGATGTGCATCGGTAGGAATCATTCCCACTTTTTGCATTTTTTCTCCCAATTTGTAAATGGGTCCATCCGTATCTTCTGCAGATGTATGCTGCGAAATGTTGGCTATGGTGTTGGCTTCCTCTATGATCACAGGAACAATCAACCCAATGAAATTAACGATTAAAACCAGAAAGAATACCAATACAATTGCAGCCCCAGTGGTATCAGAAAAAATTTGTTTCCCTCCTATTCGAACTTTTTTAAGCTTCCAAACCAATGGTCGGCCTATCATCCCTACAACTGCACTTATCAAAATATAAGCAATAACAGTCTGGATATAATAAAGCATCCAAAGCAAAGCAATTATGAACAGCCCTATTAACAGATATTTAAGTCTTTTATCCATTTCTTCAGACTAAAGTAAAACAAAAAACACACTATTTCGATTCTGAATAGTATTTTTAAACAAAAAACAACATGCAAAAAATAACGGAATCCTCTAGCAATTACGACAATCTGGAAAAGATGTCGGTGCATGATCTACTTGCCAATATCAATAAAGAAGATCAGTCTGTACCCCTTGCAGTTGAGCGCGTAATTCCAGAAATAGAGCGTTTCGTTTTGGCTTGCGTTTCCAGAATGCGAAAAGGAGGCCGACTATTTTATCTAGGTGCGGGAACTTCAGGTCGATTAGGTATTGTAGATGCGTCTGAATGCCCTCCTACTTTTGGTGTGGAACATGGATTAGTAATCGGACTCATTGCTGGAGGAGATTCTGCCATCCGAAAAGCAGTTGAATTTGCTGAAGATGATCTTGAACAAGGGTGGAAAGATTTAAAAGCGCATCATGTAACAGAAAACGATGTGATTGTTGGAATCGCAGCTTCTGGAACTACTCCTTATGTTCTTGGAGCAATTGAAAAAGGCAATAAAAATGGAAATCTCACTGCCGGAATTACTTGCAACCCAAATAGTCCCTTAGACCAATTGGCTCAACATTCCATGGTACCTGTAGTCGGGCCTGAATTTGTAACGGGGAGTACGCGAATGAAATCCGGTACAGCTCAAAAATTAGTCCTCAACATGATCTCTACATCAGTAATGATTCAACTGGGAAAAGTTAGAGGAAACAAAATGGTAGACATGCAATTAAGTAACGATAAACTAGTGGAACGAGGTACAAAGATGATCATGGCCGAAACTGGTTTGGATTATGAAACTGCTAATGAATTATTACTGCAACATGGATCCGTTAGGAATGCGGTTGATTTTTATCTTGGAAAATGATCTTTATCCCAATGAGGATCAAAATTCAGCTGAAAATCTCTTTGCTGTCAGACTTTTTAAAAAAGCAATCAGATCCTTCTTATCATCATAAGAAATTATAAAAGGTTGAATTCTATGATCCTTATTCTTATGTGATTTTCCACCACTTGCATAATGATCTATAACCTGATCTAAAGTCGTAAACATTCCATTGTGCATGTATGGAGCAGTGATCTCGACATTTCTCAATGAAGGAACTTTAAATTTATCTCGATCTGTTTCTTTAAGCGTAATTCTCATCCTACCTGAATCCAGAGGATATGAATCCATAAACAAACCATTATTTAGGATTTCATAATTCGTAAAATTGAATCCCGAATGGCACCCATGACAATCTAACTCGTCAAAAAAAAGCGCCATTCCCCTCAGTTCAGATTGATTCATAGCACTGCTGTCTCCATTCAAATATCGATCGTATTTTGAATCTCCAAAAATCAAAGTCCTTTCATAACAAGCTATAGCTCTTGTTATGACATAGGGATCAGGAATTCGGCCGTATGCGCTTTTGGATTGTTTAATATAAAGTGAATCCTGTTTAAGACGTTCAGCAATTAACAACAAATTGAAATCGAATTCCGAATGTTCTTGAATAGGCACTAATATTTGCTGTTCTAAGCTAGCTACTCCACCATCTAGCATGAGTCCTTTTTGATGATAAGCGATATTTACTAAACTCGGAGAATTTCTTAGAAGCGTGTCTCCCCCATTTCCTATGCTTCTAACTTGCCCATCTGTGAAAGCCAATTCAGGCTTATGACAAGATGAACAAGATAAATTTTTCTTACGAGACATTACATTGTCAAAGAATAAACGCTTCCCTAATGCTACCCTTTCTGGTGTAATCTCGTTATGTTCTGGTACTATTGGTTTTGGAAAACCTTTAGGAAGGTCAATACCATCGTCATTTGTAGTATTTGTCTGATGGTAAAAAGTATAATTTATAAGACAAATAAATACTATTAATATTAGTTTCAAAAGACTAGTTTCTTATGACAAATTTCTTTGTATACGGTGTTCCGTCTGATGTTCTGAAGTTGGCAAAATAAACCCCCGTCTTCAATTCTTTTTTAATAAAGAAGTTACCCTCATTATCCAGATTGTTTGACTCAATAACCTTACTTCCATTGATATCTAAAATCCATAGATCAACCGAACTTGCTTTTGGAAAATTGTAGAATATGGATGGCGCATAAGGCATGGAATAATCAAACTGAATCATGTTTTGAACAAGATTTTTTTCGTCAATAGATGCATATTTATTCGTCCACTTAAACACATTATAATCCAATGTATTATCCATTATTTGAGCATTAATTGGCATTGCTCCATGATTGGCCAGTGCTGTGGGTAAATCTACCATAACCACCCAGTCCGAAATATTGCACATCACCTCAATAGTCACATCATTTCCATTTTGAATAATATTAGGTGCAATAGGTTCAATATGCCTAATAAAACTATCATCTCCAACACAATGAAACTCAAAAAATCCATCTAAACTCCCGTTCCCATCAGTGTCTATATTTCCTTCTAAAACCAAAAAATTGTAGCCCCCAGTCCACCCCCAATGCATAGTTGGAACTTGAGGCGCTAAGGGATGTGATGAATCGTAAAGATTTGGATCCAAGTGATTCCAATTCGAATCAATTCCCAAATCAAAACCAATTGAATCAATGGTGGTAATTCCCAACACAGTGTCAAGTGCATAGGTTGATATATTTCCACTAGCTAAAACAAATACACTATCAAGCGGTGTAACTTGACCTCCATCATGGACAATATAAAAGTTACTCAAATAATATTGCACTCGTCCTAAATCTAAAACATTATCGTTTTGGTCCGTATATTGTTGCCCATAGCTGAAATGAGCATTTTTCCATAAATGTCTGATCTTCAAACTCAAATTTGTCTGACCGAAAGAAATCAAAGTCAGGCAAAAACTTAATAGAAATATCGCTTTTTTCATGGTTATTTTTTTACAATTAATTTATTAAACAATAAATTTTTATCCTGTTCAATTCGAACTACATAAATTCCTTTAGGTAAATCTCCAACTTGTAGTTTAATCTCTTGATTTTCTGCTACTTTTCTCATTAATTCTCTTCCATCTAGACCAAACACAATAATTTCAACTCGATCTGTATCCTCTAATATACTAATATTCAAAATATTATCTGTAGGGTTTGGATAGACTAAAAATTTAGAAATTTTCAGATTCTCGACCATTGCAAAACCCTGAATTGAAACAGGTACCTTCTGTCGATTTTCATTGAGACCCGTATTCAAATTCAAATAATCTACTAAAACCGAATCCACCAACTCTGAACTAGAATTCAAAAGAACCCCATATCTTTCTCCAGGATATATATGAAGGGTATCATTATTTTCAACCTGAGGTAATGGCCTTCCATCACTTGATATGATACGTGTATTTAAAGCCGAAGGAAAAATATATCGATTTCCATAAAAACCAATATTGGCCAATCGTAAATAAATTTCCTGATTCGCATTTGCTTCGATCCCAGAACTAGAAAGGTTCAGCTGGGTTTCAGACTTACCATTAATTAAAAAATATTGTGGTACATAATCTGGTATCGCATAACTCATAATTGTAGAGTCATAAGATTGATTAATAACTGCATTTGTGTGCCAATTCGAATCAATTTCTGAAGTTAGCCAAGAATAATCTTTGTCAAAGGAAAATCCACCATTCCAAGTCATATTAGGTTGAGAAGGCTTGACTATCAATAAACCATACATCCCCCCTTGAACATGCAGAGATGAAAAAACATGACAATGATATATATAAGTTCCTGGGTGGGGTGCTTTAAAAAAATAAGACTTGTTTTCCCCATGATTTACCTGAAATGAAAGATGAGGGACTCCATCATTCTGCTGATCAACATCTAAACCGTGCAAATGAATGGTGTGCGGTGCGGGTTGGGAGAAGTTTCTAAGCTTTAATTCCACAGAATCCCCCTCCGATAACATAATCGTAGGAGATGGTAGCTCAATCGGTGCTCCCAACAATTGAGTGTATCCCATCAACATAGTCTGGTTTCCGTCCCAAAAAGTATAATTGGGTTGAATATCCATTTTGGAAACCAACTGTATAGTCGTATCCTGTGCCAAAGATCGTCCTACAGAACTGAAAAATAGAAAAATCAGTATGTACAGATAGTTTTTCATGGACTAATCAACATGGTTAAAAACATTCCATTAGGATAGATATTATTTCCAGATACTGCTATTAAATTGTGATCATGCACAGGATATTCACCTGATTTATCTGGAACTATTCTCAGAATTAACGTTTCTTGCGACTCAATTGGGAAAGTATCTTTCTCACGACCTTGATGAAAAGGATGTGCGGAAGAACTCAAAATAACTGCATGGTATCCATGAAAATGAATGGAATGTATGCTCTTCCCACAATTAGAAATGTACAAGATAATTGTATCTCCAATACTTCCTGTAATCCGGGCTTGTGCATCAGCATTTGTTAATGGATTACTAACTCCATTAATGGTAAAATACTTCGGATTATAATTAGACCAATTTACAGTTCCTGAATTTTTTATCTGAACATTCCATAAACTATCGTGCTCTCTGATATTCCAACTAAAACTAGGATGATTATGATCCTTTACAATTATTGATCCCCCCAAGCCCAAATAAACCATCTGATCATTCAAAGAAGGATCTCTATATATAAACACTCCTGATTCTTCCATCTTTAGAGGTAAATAAATTGAATCGTTTGGTGCTATTGTTTGAGCTCCAATCTTCCCTTTAATCTCAAAGTCATGACTAACATCGTCTTTATTCACAACCCATAAGAGAAGACTATCATCTTGAAAAACTTCCAACAATGGATTAGACTGCTCAAAAACTAATGAGGAATTAAATGTTGTATATGGAAATTTGGACCCATCAAAAGCTTGAATAGAGTCAGAAACGATAAACAACTTCTCACTGATCGTAGCAGAAAAAGATAAGGAGTTGAAGAAAAGAAGTGCTAGGGCAAATCTAATCACGAACAACTAATTTAGACCGAATAAGCACTTTCGATTTGGACTTTGCAGTCAAAAAATAAATCCCCGAAGTTAAGTCACTGATATCAACAAAATTTGAATACAGTTCTCCAGAATTAATCTTTTTCATGATTTTACCATTTATCGATGCGATTTCGATTTCGTCAAAAGCAATGTCTGATGTCACCTGAACCTGAGCACTAGCAGGATTTGGGAAAACTTTAAAATCAATATTCTTACCGGTATAGTCATCAATGCCAAGTGTTTGGTTCAAAATCCAAGTTGCAACCTCCTCGTTGGAAGGGTTGTCCTTATCATAAACTTTAATTCTTAACATACACTGTTGCGTTCCCTGCATTGGGTGTGCTGTTAATCTAACATATCCCGAATCACCTACAAAAACTGGAGATTGGTCATACAAATAGCCTGACGCAGGTATATATCCCAAACAAGCTCCATAGACACATACCATACCGTCCCAAGAACCGGGAATGTCATTGTGTAAAACTTCTATTCCCAAATTCAGAACAGACTGAGTTTGATTAATTTGAAGAATCTTTAATTCTGTATAAGCATTTGGATCTAAATCAGTTTGAATCGTATCGTTAGGATACATTGTAAAGGATTGGGAGAAGGCAAAAGGCGCCAATAATACAAGCAAAATCGAAAGTAGAATTTTTTTCATTTTAATTAATTTTCAAACAGTTAAACCCTCTAAACTAATTAATTAATGCGTTTAATTCAGGTAGAAATTTTCTAATCTATTGGAATCCTACGAACTTAAGGATTCTCATAAATCCTGTAATCTTCATCTTCAAAAATTTTCTCCGATCCTTCGATAACTTGGTCAAAATGATGTTTATTGATGACAACCAATTTACATCCACCTTCATCTATTTTCTTTAAGAATTCATTCGATTGCAAGTCATTTTCATTAAAAATCCATCCCTTTCTATGCGCAAAATAAATTTCCTGAGGATTTGGGGCTCCACTTATCGCAATTAAATCATCTTTTCCCGAAAACTGATCTAAAATGCTTTCCAGTTTTAGTTTGTGCTTTTCCGAATCCTTAGTGAAAAAATCATGTTGCTGATTTGCTACATTCTCTATTGCGATAATTCCCAATGCTGAATAAACAACTGCTTTTTTTGGTATTTGAGTCAATCCCCATCCTAATACAAAAGCTAATGCAGGTACAAATGGCAAAATGTAATAACTGTGATGAGGAAAATTGTAACCTGATTTGAAAATGTACAATACAAAAGTGAAACTTACTAATCCAAAAATTATTATGACCTTCTTTTCCTTCATTTTTATCGCCCAGAAAAGTGCTCCAACAAATAAGATAAAAGCTATATACCCCATGGCATCAGCATAAAATTTCATGCTCGTTTGTCCTAAATTTGCCATGATTTCCTTTGCCCCAACTAAAATTGGATCTCCCATGAAATAGTGCACAAAGCCTGATTGTTCATTCAAATGAGGCACCCAACTAAAATACCACCAAATGGAAGGAAGTAAAATCAAAATGGAAGTCATTGCAAACCAATTTTTACTCTTAAGTGGAATCTTCTTATCCAGCATCGGAAGGAAGAAGAGAATGAAAATGTAGGCAGATGGTATTTTACTTAGGATACCTAAAGTTCCCAAAATGAAATATAACAGTAGATCTTTTACTCCCTTTTGGTCATACAAATAGCGCAAGCCATAATACAAACTCATCATGCATAAGCTGATACTGAAAATATCTGGCATGGATTTCCTTGAAAAACTAAACCAAAGTGAAAAAAGTAAAATAAGAGACGCATAAAAGGCATGTTCCTCAGTAAAAAACCTTCTTACTATCCTAAAAAAGTACCAAATACCAAGTGAAGCAAGAATCAAATTAATCAATCTTCCATACCAATGCTGATAGCCGAAAACTTTCGAAATCCCATAGTGTAAATAATTCATCAAAGGGAATTCCGTTCCCGTTATTCCATCTTTTTCGCCGGCAAAATCAAGTCTTGGGTAAAATATATTGGCATCTGTTTCAAGGAAATTTCTGGCAATCATATTTCCGGTTACTTGCCTCCAGTTATGGGAAATTTCCAGAGGTGCCTGAGTGATGTTAAAAAGTCGGATTACAAAGAAAAGTACTATCCAAAATCGTATGTCTTTCAAAATTTTCATTCGAAAAACAAACGTCCGTTATACCATGCTTTATCTAAATGGGCTCCATATTTTTCATAGAAATTGATGGCGGGTTCGTTCCATTCCAAAACTTGCCAATCCATCCTTTTTACTCCCGATTTCTTAGCCTTTTCAACAATTTCATCAAACATGATCTTCCCAATTCCATACCTTCTGAATTCTGGTTTAAGGTAAAAATCTTCCAAGTACAAACATCGTCCCTTCCATGTACTATAGGAAATATAGGTCAAATAAAAACCAACAATTTCAGAATCAACTTCTACAACTGAACAATCGAAAATCTTATTTGGACCAAATCCATCTTGAGTTAGCTGCTCAACCGTATTGATTACTGCATCTGGCTCTTTTTCATAATCTGCCAATTCTTGAATCAGCCCCAAAACAGCTTCCATGTCGCTTTCTCGGGCTTCTCTCAATAAAAATTCCATGCTGATTGATTTTATTCTGCTAGATTAAAGGTAAGCTTAATTCCTGAATCAATGTTGGAAGTTGGATATGAGGTAGAAACTTTCGGTTTTGTAATATTCTGATTGTAATAAAACTGAATATTCAAATTCTGACCCAAATTGTAATCCGCCGCAAATTTGATCGAAACTAAATTTTGACCAGCCGTCACCTGATTCGTGTTTTCTACTATTTTTCGAATCACTGTTATGTTATCTCGAATTGAAAGGTCAAATCTTAAATTTAAAGCAGATTCTGGTTTCTTACCGAAAAGTTTGAAAGGCAATTTAACAGACGGAAATTTGTATCCGGCACCAATTACAAATTCATTTCCTTTTACTTCAGTTACCTGATTGTTAGACAACCCTAAACTCACCGTACGGTCCTTCTTCCATTCAAATTTTGTAATCAATCCTGAAGATCCTTTTTTGCCTTTGATCATCCAAGTTGCGTCTAAGCCAATTAAAGGACCAAACTGCTCTGAAATAACCACATTCGTAATCTGTCTTTGATTAATGAAATTGTCATTCACATCTCTGGTAGTTG
>JAWKMJ010000034.1:0-27579 GCA_041392305.1 Crocinitomicaceae bacterium | reverse complement strand
AAAGTCTCCCTCTTGATAGCAATATGAAATTGACCAAAAAGTAACGTTACATTTTTCCCACCCCATGTAACCAACCTTTGAAACCGGAAAAGCTTCCGGCATCCTTAACCAATCAATCCATATTTGAACAATGATGAAAAAAATTATTTTTATCCTGACTCTTCTTCCTCAAATTCTGTTTGCACAAAATTGCCTGAGTGGCTGGAGCTGGTATCGCCCTCTGACGGTTTATAATTCCGGAACGGATGCGGTAATAGATGTCTCTATTCCTTTTGATTTAAATACCAGCATTTGGGTGGGAGAAAACAAACTTCAGGCTGATGGCAGCGATTTGAGGATTACAGATGAAAGTTGTAACCTGATTCCGTTTTTTATGGATAGTGCAGCCAATGCTACCGGAAATGTCATCTGGATAAAACTGCCTTCTATTCCTGCAAATGATTCTGTGAAATTGCAATTATACTATGGGAAAGATTCTGTTGAATCAGTGACCAACGGGGAAGATGTCTTTCTGTTTTACGATGATTTTTCCGCTGATTCAGTGAACACTGACAAATGGGAAGCAATCGGTGGATATACCAATTTTAAGGTTGTAGATAGTATCTTTCAATATTCCAGCAATGGAATGTTGCCCGGACCTCGTTTTAAATTTGCCCGCACCAAAATGAGTTTTGACGAAACAGTATTTTTCGATTTCCGCAGCCGGATCTCTAATTCCAATGGGTTTGGGTTTAGCAGTGCTGACAGTACACTTACCCGATTTATCTTTAGGCAAAGTGTCTTCGGATTTGATACCTTAAACCAGGTCGCTTATTCAAAAGATACTGTTTCCAATGGATATCAGGTAAATGGCTTGTTTCCTATGATTCGATTTCCCCGATCTGAATTCAAAAATGGACGGATTCGAGCAGGAATTCAGGATAGTTTATTGACGATTGATTATTTCGCGAATCTGGATGATAACAGCGTTTCTGATTCTGTTTTTCAGCTGACTCAGGAGAAAATGACGGGTTTTCATTTTATCGTTTCCTCTTTTTTAGGAAGTCAAACCATATACCTGGATTACCTGAGAGTAAGAAAGCCAACACCTGAAACGGTGAGTGTGGTTGTTGGAGAAGAATCTGAATTATCGTCTACGGGAATTAATCGTGATAAATTAGACTTATCCATTCACCTCTATCCTAATCCAGCCCATAGAAACCTGACGATTCAGGGACTTCTTTCTGAGAGGTTTTCTGTCCAATTAATCAATCTTCAGGGACAAATATTATTTGCGAAAGAAGTTTTTGCCAGAGAGAATGAGAAACTGGAATTGACATTGCCCAAGCTACCGGAGGGTTTATATTCGCTTTCATTTGAGAATAATCAGGGGGCAAGATATACCAAAATGTTAATGATAGGCAGGCAGTAAAATGCTGAATGAATAAACGAAAAACATGGGCCAACTCTATCTGAGAGACCCATGCTTTCGTTATGATAAAAGAATCTACTGTTTCAATTTATTGAACCATATTCATAATCTCCCTTTCCACTTTCGCCCGGTCAATCATCCAATGCATAGCCTGCACCCGATAACATTTCCAGCCGGCTCTTTCCAATACTAATTGTTGCCGGAGAGATTTTTCCATCTGTTCCGGATTGATTTCCCCCTGACCATCAATGAAAATAGCTATTTTATTTCCCCTAATAATCGCCAAGTCAATACTGTAAGGACCAATTTTAAACTGTGGGTGTAAATGTGCATCCCGGTTTTGTTCATTAGCCTAATGATAAAACTCTTTACCAATCTCACCGGTTTTGGGATGCATGCCCAGCGTTTTTCCGGATTCTTCCTGAAAATCTTCGCCTGTCAGGCTAAAATACTCGATTAGCCTTCTGCGATAACAATCCGGATTCATTTGTGCAACTGCTTCAGGATGAATACTATGCAAAAGAATGGCCTTATCTCTCGCCCGACTGGCAGCTACATTATAAATTCGCATCATTTCTTCGCCTAATACCGCTCTGGGCGGTTTGATTTTTCCGGCAGGAGAAAACTTATGGCTGGCCGTCGTTGTCAGCAACATAATGTCGCGCTCATCTCCCTGAAACTCACGGGAAGTTCCCACCAGTAGTTTTAATTCATCCGCATGTGCTTTAATCAATTTACTTTTTCCAAGCTCGCGAATAAGATACTCGCGATGCACCTCATTAGACGATTCCAGACAAAGAATACCCAGGCTAGGAATCTCAGGCAAATGGCCTGCTTTCACATCCTCAATTAAGCCTTCGATCAGTTGAATAGCTGATTTCACAATCGCTGGTTTCCGCAAATCATTGGGATCATCTTCGATGTAATGAACCTCTGTGGCCTTGCCGTAGTGATTCTCCGTTGACGTGCGCAAAGGCACAATATGAGAATTGTACACATACTTATTTGAAAAGCCAATGAGCTCCGGGCGGCAACGGAAATGCTCCCTTAGACTAATGATATTTGGATAAATCACACCACTCAAAGTGTAAATACTGGTGCTTCGGTTATTGATGTTAAACTGCTGTTTAAACGGGTGATTCAAGAGGTATCGGTCCAGCAATTGATTGGTGCGCCCAAGTGGGAAAAACTTCGCCTGATTCGCAACGGAAGTCTGGTTTTCATCCCCTACGACAATGACCTTTTTACAGCGGAAAATCAAATTCAGCATACTAATATCACACTGACTGGCTTCATCTACAATCAAGAGATCAAACTGTCCGGGCTGAGGATCGGAAAAGAAGGAAATCGCAGTTTGCTGCTGCATAATCCAGATCGGGACTACTTCGCGTGCCAGTTGCATATTGGCGACGGCAGATTTCATATTTCTTTCTGTATTTTTTCCATAACCTTTCCCAATATTGATCAAATCATTTCGCCAGGCGGTCAGGGAAGAACGCTGCTCATCGGTGATGGTAGCCTGTTTATTGCCCCAGGTTTTTTCGGCGATGAGTTGACAAATGAGGTTTTCTTTCTGCTGATGAATGGTGGAAAGAGTGGCCAGTGATTGATTCGGATTTCCTGATTCATTGATCATTTTTTCCAAAAATCCGGTTAGTTTCTTTCCATAAATTTCCCATTGCAATTCTTCATTGGTAAATGGATGAACGTCCCCATCTAATATCGCTGTCACTGTCCCGGGTAAGATTTTTTGGAGTTCTTCGGCCAATTCATGAAGAAAATCAGACATTTCCTGTTCCTTTTGCAAGGCATACATTTCCTCCAAACCTAGCTCTACTGCTTCCAGGTCCCGATTGTGCCAACCGGAAATAATATGTTGCATAACCGGATGGACTGTTTCGGGAAAAGAATTCAACGGTTCAATGAGGTTTTTCCAGTTGTTTTCCTGTGTGCGCAAATCCAGGTAAGCGGGTAGTCCTTCCAGATAATTCCAATAAGCTTCTGTATTTTCCAGAGGTTTCAGATTGCGACTTTTTATTTCGCTTCCGAATTTGTCAATCTGTGTCAGTGCATGAATAACGTCTTCCCATTCCCGGTAAACGACCAGGACATCATCCCATTCTCCCGGAATCCCCAACTGACTGAGATAATTATCCATCACAATGGTCAACTGTTTGATCCAGGCAGTCTGTTGGAGTTTGCCTTGGAGAACACCGAGGTCCTGAGGACCCCGGATTGTTCTTCCATTGATGCGAACTTCTAGTAAGGATTTTTGAGCTTTGGGCAGGATTTTTCTTTTGAATAAACCAAGCTTACCCTCGTCATTATATTTACTTTTCAATGAAAGTAATTCTTCCAGCAAATAATCGGGATCTTCCTCAGCCAATTCACCCAAATCAACCTTTTCGGTGAGCATTTCCCGATTCACGGTTTCGATTTTTTCTTTCAATTCCCGGTATTCTTCCCAAATATGGGCGATGTCTTTCCGGTTAAACCGTGGATGCTGGAAGATTTTCTGATAGGGAGTAAGCTCCTTTAGTAAATTTTTTATAATTGAAATGCGGCCTAAAAACGCTTCATCGATGTGATGAGGTAAAATGCCGATATAGTCTGCCGTAGAAACAGAAGCACTGAGTTTTTCGATCTGATCCAGAATCTTTTGTCCGTCCTCTATAGAAGGCAGAGCAGATATCTCCGGCAATTCCAGCTCCGGAAGATCAGACCGGGTTTGAGCCGCCTGATTGCTCAATTCTACCAATTGATTTACCCAGGCCTCTGTTTCCTGTTCGGCAGAGACTTCATCGCGCAAAATCTTGAATTCTTTGGGGCTTTCTTCCCATAATTTGGCCCAGAAAGCCGCATTTCCTTTGAGTATTTTTTTCTTCTCCGGATGATAAAGGGAGAATTCGGTTTGGTTCGCTTCAATTTGCGCCAGAACCTCTTCCCTTATTTGATCCGCTTCTTCTTCCAGTTGTGCTAATTCCTCTTCCAGACGAGTAACTTCTTCCGGATCATAATGACGATTCAGATGATTTTTGATGGCATCGATGGAATGTTTGAGTTCTTCCTGGTTTTGAGTTCCTTCGAGCAGGGCTACAGCTAAATTTTGAATAGCGGGAGGAAGTTTTCCTTTAATTACTTCAAGCGCTTTTGCGTTTTTGGAAACAATGAGAATGGACTTTCCATGCGCTACAAAATGCGAAGCCAGATTCGCAATGGTATGGCTTTTTCCGGTTCCGGGAGGACCTTGAACGGTTACAGCGTCTTGCTTTGATAATTGTTTGGCAATGCTTAGCTGCTCCTGGTTGTAGGGTAGGGGAAACAAAAAAGTCTCATCCATATCCTGGGTAATAGAAGGAGATTCTACAGATTTATTTTCCACCCGATAAGCGATTCGCAGCGGATTTCCCGGTTTACGCAGGCTGAATAATTTTTTGAAAAAATCGGGGATGAGTTCATTTTGTCCCTGACTTCCCAGTTCATTGATTTTTGAAATAATCTTGTCTGCATCATGAGCGACATGTACACCGGAAGCCAATTCGCGGAGGTGAATCACTGGAGAAAAGGAAAAGGTAATGGGACCATTGCCATTAAATTCGGGTAATTCATAATTCAGATCATCTCCATGGAAAAACTGATCCGAAATTTCTGGGAAAATTTCCAGGATACGGATGGCCGTTTCATAAAATGTGCCTCTGAGATAGTCCATGGCAAAATTAAACTCCCTGCTTTGAGAATTAAACTGATCCACTTCACGCAAAACCTTAAGTTTCCGTTCCCGCAATTTTTCCTCACTTTCCCCTGGAAAATGCTGATCAATCAGTTCGGTAAAAGCCTGTTCGCAGGTAATGACATGGGCAATGGTATCAGCCTGGAGAGAAATAATTTGTTTTTTCAGGTTAATGGTAAGAGGAATATGAAAAAGAAAATTTCGGTATTCTTCATCTCCTATTTTCCCTGAAACTAACCCAAACGAAAGACAAATCTGGCGATCGGGCTTGGCCTGTAATGCATAAACCAAATCGTGGAGGGCGTCATAAGCCTGGTTGAGTTGAATGAGAGGATAGGTTTCCTGTTCAAATTTTTCAAACATGCGCGTCCAGGCGATGAGAAGCTCCCGGCGATGTTCGTCGTCATGGAATGATTCTTCTGCTTCTTCAATTTTATGAACCAGAATTTTTCCTCCCTCTTCGCTAAGGGTAATCCATTTTTCCAGAATGGGTGGAATGGTTAAATCCTGAACCTCATCCAGCGATTTTCCATGAACGTTATTTCGGAATTCATAAAACGCTTTTCGTCGGTTTCCAGATTCTTCAAATCTGGCTGTCCTTTTACGAATCGGATAAACGACAGGCAATTTTCCGGGGAATTCCTGAATTTCGATCCAGTTTTGGAGATCCTGGGGAATTTCAGGCATCTGATGATTTTCCACACGCTGAAGGCTGAGCAAAGGCCGGGTTGGATCATCCCACTGACAGGATAATTCTGAATGTTGAGCGAGGGCAGGGTGATTGTTAATGACTTCAAAAGCGGTCAAAGGCCAGTATGGACCTTGAGACTTCTTGTCAAAACGGAGCGTAGGGCGGGTAGTCGTGAACAAGTCCCGGATATAGGCAAACAGGTTTACCAGCGGGGTAGTTTGTTCTTTTTTTCGCTTGAATTTGGGCAGGATACTCATATTGGGAAACAGGTTTTTAAAATTCTGATTGATAAAGTTTGATTGCGACATTGATTTTTTGCCAAATGAAAAGCCTTGACAGGCCTTTTTCAACAGGCAAAAAGATTAGTGAAATCAACTTTAATGTGGGGAAATCAGGATTTTACTTTATCTGTTCCAACAGGAAGTATTCCTAATAATTTACAGACTGGAAATTTGGGTCTGAGTACCAAAGATGGTCAAAGGCGTCAGACAGGGATTAGTTACGGGATATGAGGGAAGGAAGTTTTGGGGATGTAAGATTTTTTTGTAAAAGTGAATTTTCTATTAGCCAACGGACTTCCATAAGGAATAAAAGTTATTTTATGTTTTTCGGCAGCATGAAGTGTGATATAAAGGGATTTTGTCATCCTTCGTAAGCTACCTATGACATCTTAAAAAAACTATCTGTTATACTGATTATTGAAGATCCCTCTCTACGCTTCGCTGTTCGGGATGCCCATCTACGATGGGAAAACAACGCTTGCCGCCCTGGCAAGAGCATTTCTTCGCCAAAGGCGGGCATCCCGAACGAGAGAGAGGGATCTTCTAAGATGCCATGTCATCGTCAGATTTATTTTTGTCAAACCTTGGGAAAATTCTGTCTCAGGATGACACGCAGTGTCTAATCTCGCGATTGGGGAATTCCCAAAGTTTTTATTCACTTCCCCCCAGGAATCACTTTCCCATCAGCATCCAAAGTCAAATCCATTCTCGCATCCTCATTCCTCAACCTCACCTTATAGCCGTTAAACTCAGGTTCATCAATATATTGAACCCTGTCAACCGTATATCCGCTATATGTTTCAAGGAGGGCTTTTTCCACTTCAGTGGGTAATTCATCATAATAGGAAATTGTATTGTCAAATCTTCTGGGACCAATGGCCTCGTCTTTTCTTTCCACAAATCGATTGGGTTTCCCTTTTTTTGATTTAATCAGATCAAATGCGTCGTATAATTCTCCCGTGGCGGTATATGCTTCAAAGGAAAGTTTGTCTCCATCAACTCTGATAAGCTGAAATAATTGCGTATTCTCAGCAGCGCGATCCCTTTCTGCCCCCTCAAAATCTTCCCAGCCATTGGGTCTTATGTCATACATTTTCCCTCCGCTTACGGAAACAACATAGACAGTTCCGGTGGAAGTTCTTTTATTAAATCCCCCAACAATATTTTCTTCAGGAACCCGATCTCTTCCACGTGCATAACTATGGTCATGTCCCTGCAATACCAAATCCACCTTATATTTATCAAAAATGGGTTTCCAGATTGCGCGTAATTCTTCATTATCTCTTTGGGCAGAGGCAGAATAAATGGGGAAATGAAAGGTGATAATGGTCCATTTTTGAGGATTATCTTCCAGGTTTCTGTCCAGCCATTCAGCCTGTTCTTCTATCATTCGGAGGCTATTTAAGCTGATAATTCTGGCCCCCTGGTAATCAAGATAATAATTGGTTTCTTCCAGGCCGGGAACGCCATTTTCGGGGAAGGAAAATTGTGGGCGCCATTGAACAGAAAGTTCTCTGATATCATTTTCCTGATCTTCTTTGGTACGCGCCTGATATTCATGGTTGCCCGGGGTAGAAATGGAGGGGAGCATGCTATGTATCCAATCTCCTGCCCGAAACCATTCATGCCATTGACGTTCACTGTGGGCATTATTGATGAGGTCGCCGGCGTGGATGATAAAGGCAGCGTTTGGATCTTTCCGATACCCTTCTCTGATCAGCCTTGACCACAATTCGAGAATATAATTTTGTGCATCTCCCACATAGAGAAAGGAAAACGGATCAGCTTTTTTGAGGCTGTACGAAATTGAATCCATTCGCTCCAGATACTTCCATTCCCAACGCGATAGGCATAGACTGTATCAGGCAATAGTTCTGTAAATGTAACTGTATGATAATTGGAAACCGTCTCTGCATGTAATACATCTGATGCATCCAGCGTAGTAGTGGTAGCTTTTAGCGTTTTGCCATTTCTCCAGAAAGTAGGTCCACCTGTTGCAATGGCAACCTCTGCGTATCCCTTTTGAACATCCGTGCTGGTTCGCCAGGTAACGCTCATGGAAGTTGCCGGATCAGCGGTCAGATTCAGGACGATATGATCAGGGTGAAGCCCTGGTTTGGCCCAGTTATAGGCAAATTCAGGAACATGGTAGGCTCGTTTTTTTTGAGCGTTCGTTTGAAGAAAAAGACAAAAAAACAGAAAGAGGAAAGCAATCGCAGGGAAAGATTTTTTCATTATGGGTTTGTTTGGGGATAAAGATATAAAAGAGATGTTAAGTTTTTATAATACCAATATCACGATTCCCAGAGAAAGGGCTCCCAATAAAATCATCGCCATACGCCGATCTTTTTTACGAATCGTTTGAATATCAGCCGACTTCTTTTCTCTTGCGACCCGGTTACCCACCAATATGACCCTGAACATAATCCCTGCAATCATGGCGTAAACCAGCAGATAAATATCATCCATCAAAACCATATATCCGACATCGGGGAGGGCAGAGCTCTAGGATTGTTGTAAAAAAACGGTTGAAAGTAATCCCCCAATTGGCAGGGAAATTCGCGCATCAATGCTGGAAGGATGGATAAATAAAGCTCCCAGGCTGGCAAGGATAACAATTACCAGAGGGAGTAGGAGTTTCAATAAAAAATAATTGAGTGGACGGCGCAGGGAAAACAAAAAAGTAATATTGCTATAGTCAGTATTCGTTTGCCCGACGTTTCCGAAATCAACCGGATAATGATGGCCTTTACTACTGGACGAAGCGCCCAGAATATCCCATCCGGGTATTTGAAACTCTTCTCTGATAAAGGATGCGTTCGTATCAGCTAAATAGACCATCGAATCTATGGGATAATCCACATTTTCAATTTGTATATCAATCAGATGTTTGTCAAGCGGAAAACGTTCCAAATCAAAAGGGTGGTAAAAACGCCCTTCATACCGCATCCCATTATACCAAAACCCATCTTCGATTTGTTTGGGTTCTTCGTAAAAAGGAGTAAGTGTCGCGCCCCATTTGTCCACAGCATTCACAAACTCAATATTCATAGGATCACGGTCCCCTTTCCACCGAAACCAGATATAACAATCAGCATAAAAAGAATGCTCATTGATGTCGAGGTCATAAATATTGATCAGGTAAATGCCGGTGTATACTTTTTCGGGACCATCCAATGAATCTGAAACCTGAGAAAAACCATCCTTTGGCTGAAAAATAACCAGAAAGGCGAGACATAACACAGATAAATCCAGGCGGTAATTTTCCATGAACTTGGGCAAATTAGTTGTTGTGGTGTAAGCTGGATGAGAACCAGGGATACGATATTCAAATTCTTTGATTTTTTGATGAAAAACAATAGTTCCCGGATTGAAATCCGGGCCAATAGATTGAAATCCGGGCCAATGGTGGGAAGAAAATTTAGGAATAAATTCCTGGAGACTGTACATCTTCGATGGACTGCTTAAGTCGACGGTTAGTCGATGATAGATAAGCTATTGAAAATCAGTTTTTTATAAAAAATGGTTAAGCCTAAATCCTTTTTCCCTTAAAAAGTCTCAATAACATTTTTACAAAAAGCAAAAAGGGCGTATATTTGCACTCGCTTTTGCGCGAAAGTGCGAGCGATCAGGCGCGGTAGCTCAGAAGGTTAGAGCGCAGGATTCATAACCCTGAGGTCGGGGGTTCGATTCCCCCCTGCGCCACACTGATAACCAAGGACTTATGGCTTTTTTGCTGTGAGTCCTTTTTTAATACTAAAACAATACTAAAACATAAGAACTATATGTCGATTATGAAGCCAAGATTTCTAATGATTCTAGGTTGCCGTTAGTTCTAATAAAATCATTGGTGGCTGCCAAGATAGGACTCAATTTGGAGCTAAGAGATTCTTTTTCTATCCCTGGCTGAACAACTACAATTTTAAATTTAACCGCCTTGTTTTCAGTCAATATAGTTTCTGTATTTCCCCAATCGCCTTTAATAAATTTTTTCCTTTTTTTGTTTTACACGCTGTTTGAGTTTATTAAGGAAAATTTGTTTATTTTTCGTCCAAATCAATGACTTTATTGCTTGTCCACATACTTCATAAATATCATTTACTCTATCTCCCGGTTTGGCACCTCCAGCCCCCTTTACATGATATAACTCCACTAAGATGGAATTTGTATCGCTTTTTAGTGTAATGAAATCAGCTACTTCTCCTGTCCCATGATCATAAATAATTACGTTTGAGTCTTTCGATTTAAGAATAGTAGAAATACATTCATGGATAGAAATTTTCCCTTTGATTTTCGACTCCTGAAACTCATTTGTTATATCGCAATTATAGGCAGTCCAATTTACAGTTTGAATCTTTGACTTGTCAAAAGGCAGGTATTCATAATTCCCTCCTGCGATTAATTCATTATTATTTTGAAGAGTGGAGAAGTCAGTCAAATAAAAGGTAAAAGGGTAATGGTTTAAAAAATCAAGGAAATCTTCTGATTCCCTGTTATCATATTGAATTAATATTTGGCTATCTAACTCTTGTCGATAGTGATAGTGATCCCCAAATGAAAATTCGATTTGTATGTCCAAAAGGTCATTACATAGATCAATTGAAAATTTGGATTCAGTACATTCATTTCCCAAAATATTTATATCAAATTCTATTAAAGGTATGGCGTTTTGAATATTTCCATTTTTTATATTCAAAATAGTGGGAATTTTCTCATACACAACATTATTAAAGATTGCTGCATAAGGTATTGCATTAGAATTAACTTTATCTATAACTGTAGGCACTGGAATATTATCAAAACCAGAATTCGTTTTTACTATACCATCACTAATAATCTTATTGCCAATTTTCTTGCACCATTTGATGAACTCAGGAAGCTGAAAATATCCCTGACTCCAAACTTTAGCTCCACTACTATAACCAATTGTTATTGATGTTCCATTTTCATCTGCCGTACCGAAAATATGACCATTTGAATACATCCGGCCATCACTAGCCGTAACGGTATTTTCGGTGTTTGGCCCTGCTTTAGTTACATATGATTCTCCGCTAGAAGATGATCGGTTTTGTAATCCCATATTAAATATTCGAGTATTATTTAGGCCCAATAAGACCTTATGAATTTGGCTTTTTGGCACTTTTTGGGGTTCAGAAGATATGAAATTCAAAATTAATGAATCATAGAACTTTGGTGTTTTAATAGATGAATTGATAAATAATAATCTGGTTTCTTTATCATAATAGATCATAAATAAATGATGCTGGGTGTTAACTAATTCGTCCGAACTTAGCCACTTAGGTTTTGTTTGTTCTTTAGTGACAAAAACGACAGCATTGTGTTCTTCACTTATATAGTGCTGAACAATTTGATGTGATGATATATTGATTTCGCCGTGTATCAAAAAATCAGCGACTCTATAAATTTTCACATGTGTATACGGAGTCAAATTGTATAAAGAAATTTGGTCGAATCTAATAGATCGTGTGTCTTGGGTTTGTTCATATGTATCAATATGTGTTTTTATCGACCCCTCTTTAGAAATTCTGTTTTCACTCAAGTTTTGAATAACTTCGTTCCAAACTTTGTCCTCTTTATATAATTTTTCGTTACCTACAATAATATCATTTTCCAATGCAAGAAATTTAGCGGCTCCAATATTATCAACATTTGTTCTTGCAAACCTTCCAATAAATTGAAGGGTAGCAGCAAGCGATTTATGAGGAGCATGAATAGCTGCAATTTTTAAATTCGGGAAATCGAATCCTTCACCTAGCATGTTTACTGTAATAATTCCATCAAGTTTCTTCGCTTTTAGGTCTTTAATAGTTCTTTCAATCGTTCTAAAACTCAATCTGCTATGGATTTTTCTCAGATTAAGTTTTGTTTTTGAAGAATATAGATTAGCAAGTTGGTCGGCATGATCTTTTGTATCAGTCCTTACAAGTAAATAATGTTCAAAACCATCATTTCTATCTTTATTGAAAATTTCTTCTGTCTTCAAAGCAATAGCTAAATCTTTGCTCTCTTGCTTCTGAGAATTTACTGGTATGAATCCAATTTCACCGAATATTTTGTCTTCGAATGCTTTAGAGAGAGGATAATTATAAGCAATCTTACCGGGAACCTCTGTCACATCTCTTCGAAAAGGGGTAGCTGTAAAGTAGATTTTTCTTGAATTTGGGAATGAATTAATTGCACTTCCCCATGTCTTTGCAGGTATGTGGTGAGCTTCGTCAACAAGAATAAGATCAAAAAGATCATCCAAAGGTTTATAGTTCTCTATACCTTCAGAAATACTGTTTGGTATTCCGACCACAACATCAAATTGCGAAATTTGGTCCCATTGTTCTTGGTTTTTTATTGGGCCTTTAACTTCATAAACAGTTGGACACTCAAGCTCATTGTGAACCACATTTAGCTTTTTAAGAGTTTGGAGTTGCTTAAATTCCTTTACTATTTGACCTCGTACAAGCACAGTAGAACTCAGTACTAAAACTCGTTTTGAACGTAAAAGAAAACTAGCTATAGTTAAGATAGCAGTTTTACCAGAGCCTGTTGGCATCACAATAAGTGCCGGATCTTCATTGTATAATGTAAAATGAGATCCAATTGCATGAATCGCACCTAATTGAGCATTTCTCAATCCTAAAAACGAGGCTGTATCAATTGGGTAATTTAATCTGGAATAATTTTGCTTAAAGTAGCTCAAGTTTTATTTTTTAATTGAAAATCATGCATTTTCTTTTTAGCTATATCCGACTTATCTTACTTCCTCTTTCTTATGGCTCAAGAGGAGGATATTCATGTTCTTCTATAATAAGTCTTTGATAAGCCTGGTTTTCATTTGTCTTTGTTACGATAGCAGCAGCAAACTTCACATTAACATTACCCTATTCATCATATTATCATTTGCTAATCTTACAGTGAAGTTTTCTTAGGTAACGTCTGTTATTCATTTATGAGCAATAATACTACTTCCACTCCCCAAATTAATAGGATGCTCATTGTAGTTGAAACAGAACTAGTCCAATCAAAAAGGCGTTTCGACGTTATGAGTTAATAAACTATAAATCCGAAAGATATGGATTGCTATACACTCCAAGTCTCTTCTTTAACATATTCACCCTTATATTCAATTGACCATCTATCATACTCATTTACATCATTTCTAATAATGATATTTTGTACTCCGGTTTCAATCCAAGTATTTTTAGGTAGAAAACTATGTAATTCAAGCGCATATTTCATTGATAGGGCATCTTGATTATCACGTTCCTCTTCAAGTTTCTTTAACGAAATGAGGGCATTCCATGATAAAGGAGTCTTCTCAGCTTTCTTTTTAATTTCTTCAATTTGATCGTTTAATTTTTTTACTTGAATCTCGTGATTTAAAAAACCCACCACATTTACTTTAAAGTTATTAATTTCCATACTAATTTTGTTGTAAAATTTTTGACTTAGAAAATTACATTAACCGTACCATACGGTTTTCTAATGAATAATTGGCATAGTTTGCATGACATACCTTCTCAAATAAGAAAAACCACGCCAATATGTCAGATTATGTCCGACAGAAACGGAAAGCTTGGTTGAAACCAAAGATATTCCTTATATTAGGGTTGAGTATTTTAGGTTCAAATAATGAAAGGAAAAGAGATTGGAAATATTACTATGGATTTGGTTAGCCGTGGAAGGCTCCAAGAGGCTATAGGTTTCCTTAGATTATTTGACCTATTAGAATTGAACAAAGAAGTTTGTCAAATCTCTTTCATTTATCACTCTCTCCAAAAGAAAGAAAAAATCCTCGATTGGAATACCTTTCATGTAGAAAATAATAAAGTCAGTTGGAGTATCCTTTCAATTGCAGAAGAGTTGATTTTAGTTATATATAGATGAATCTCAATTATTTATAACTAATCCTGATCAAACCTTTCAAACTATAACATCTTAAATCGTTTTAAATCGATACGGAAAGATTGAAATAGGTGTGTGTTACCATATAATGAAAAGTATGGTTAAAAAATCACTGATGATCTTATATATAAAGTTCTGAAATCTATTCAGGCTCAAGTCGCTATTATCCAGGAAGATATAGTATAAAAATATGTTTGTCTTAAATGATATTGATCTTTAAAATCTGATAATGGGTAGTACGGAAATCAAGTTAAGTAGAATCCATTTTTATTCTCCAAGCCCGAATAATTAAATGTCCTAATTACTAAATTTACCGGAAAGGCATTTTCCATCAAAATAGTCGAATGAAAACGTTTCTATATTTCTGCTCTAAATTGTGATTCTATCCGGCGCCAGTTATTAGTAGATAACAAATTTTTTCTTTTCTCAGACCCAATAAATAACGATTAATCCCTTTTGCTTTCCCAAAAGTTCTTCAACCCCAACCCCTTTGTTATTTGTTTCAAAGATGGATTTTGGCAATATAAGACCAATCTAGCCTGATTGAGGCAAGGACGAATTTCCGCCGTCTTACGACTTTGCATAGCGAAACAAATTCCTCCTTGCCTCCGGCTATATAGGCCTACGTGCCATGTTAAATCCATGAAACTAAACGAAGGAGTTTAAAATGACTGAAGAACTTACAGAAACCAACAACCGTCCTACTCATACTGTATATTGGGTAAGTGAAGGACAAGAAAAATCAGCCTTGGCTAAAAGCTGGTGCCGGATGGATTCACAAAGACGGAGAAGGCATAAACTTAGATTTAAACCTTCTCCCCCGTGATGGGAAATTAGTCATCCGTAAAAATAAACCTTCTGAGGAAGAGAATTAAATCATAATTCGGGCCACATAGTTGGCCCGAATTCCCCTCAAACTGGAAAGAATGACCAATGTCTATCAAAGATTTCAATGACGCCAAACGATTGATTGATCTACCTGAATTATTGAAAAGTTTAGGCTATGAATTCGATGCTAAAAAAAGTAGGGCAGGGGATATCTGGTATAAATCACCCTTTCGGCCAGAAGATGAGCCTAGCTTTCATATCCAACAAGGCAGAAAGGGTTTTTGGCTCTGGAAAGATTTTGGCGGGGAAGGGGGAACTGTTATTGATTTTATCATGAAACTCAAAGGTTTCAACAATCCCAAACAAGCTCTGGATTTCTTGAAAGAATGGTACGATGGAAAACCTGTTCAACCCTCATTAAAGATTGAGCAGCTAAATCGCCATTGCCCTAATCCAGAACCCACCCTCAAACTGAAAAAAGCCAGAGCATTAAAACTCAAAGATCGTTTTCAAATAGCGTATGCCAAAAGTCGTGGTATAAAGCCAGAACTAGCTTGTCAGACATTGAAGCATATCACTTACCGTAATACGAAATTGGGTAAAGACTTTTTTGCCGTTGGTATTCCTAATCTTTCAGATGGATATGAAATCCGAAGCGGAAAAGGCTTTAAAAGCTGTTTAGGTAATAAAGACATTTCAGTGATAGAAGGCCAGAGCAATAATATTATGGTTTTTGAGGGGATGTTCGATTATCTTAGCCTACTTACCCTTGAAAACAAAATAGAAAACCAAATCCTTATCTTAAATAGTAGCTCTTTGGTACATCGAGCTATAGAATATATTCACCAATCAGAATGCGAAAAAGTAGAGCTTTATCTTGATAATGATTCGGCAGGTCGTAAAGCTTCTCTTAAAATCAAGGATGAGTTTTCCCAAAGTAGAATAGAGGTGATTGATCATAATGATATGTATGAAGCATATGAGGATTTGAATGATTATCTATTGGCTGAATTTAAGCCTCTTGATCTGAAATAAGATTAGAAAAACTATGAAGATTCTGGCCTCAAAATCTCAATTGTATTCAAAGAGCTTATCTTTATTTATCATACAACAGAACAGGCAGGTTATTATGCATTGGGTATGGAAAATAAAAAAGGAGATTTGAAGTTTGCAATAGGTATTTCGATGGAGTAAATAGCATAAAAGATTCCCCAATAATGATTAGAGCATGGATGATGTTCTGAATATTTGATTAGGCCATCGAGATATTGTATTATTGCAATTTAATGCTTCGGGTATCCTCTAGAGATTGTTTAATTTATCCCTCAAAGTATTTTGCATTTGAAAAGATTTTCTCATCAAAGTTGCAATTCTTGAATTTTGCGCCTGAGAAATCAGCACCTTCCATATCAACATTTTCAAAAGAGCAGTTATTCCAAACTGTATCATAGAAAATAGATCCTGAAAAATCGACATCTTCAAAATTAACTCCCGAAAATCTGCATCTCTGAAAATCAGATATTACAAATGATGAGTTGATAAAGGTGCCAGATTCAAACAAGATTTCGTAAAACTCGCCAGCAGAACAAGTGGTATTACTAAAACTAAAAACATCAGAAAATTGGGATTCTTTGTATACAGCCATTTCATCTAAAGTACAAGAATCAAACTGGCATCCTTTTATTTGGGTTTTAGATATACGAACTCCTGACAAATCTGAATTCGTAATTTTAGAATCTGAAATTAACGAATTATGAATTTCTGAATTACGTAGATTTGAGTCTTCTATCGTAGAATTTATGATTTGAGTATCTACAAAATCACAATAAAGTAAATAAACAGATTTAAATTCTAAAGAGCTCATTTCACAGTTGAAGAATCTGGTGTCTTGAAAATTTCCAAAATTGAAATTTGTTTGTTCATTAATAAGAAATCGATTAAAGAACAAAGGTGGAAATAATTTAGATGCTATAATTAAATTATAGATTCTGGAAAGTTCAGAATGAACCACAATCCTTTCTCCTTTTCCTTTTTTGATACAAAAAGAAAGAACTGTTAAGAATGCGTACGCAAAATTTAATGTAGGGATAATTCCATTGATTTTTGCAGGATCTTCAGTTGAGTAAAAGTAAATAGATAACATTTCATCTAGGAAATGTACTAACCTCTCAGATATTTCAATTACATCAATATCAGGACTCTCATCAATAATTTCTCTAAGGTATTGGACTAATTCTGGTGTGAGCCTTTCCACTCCAATTACTGGAGATAATAATTCAATTACTTTGTTGCAACTATCAATGGTGTAATAATCTTTTTTCCCTCTTCTAAGTGTTCGAGAGATAAACTCATTAAACTCATTCCAAATAGCTTCCGCAGTTAAATATTCCTGAAGGCTTTTGTGTAAGAATTCTATTGCTGTTTTTCCATCATCATCTTCATAATCTTTTTTATCTTTAATGACTTCTGTAAAATAAAAAGATATCATTATCTTTCTAAGTGAACTGGCCAACTCTTGATTATTTAGTTTTTTTAATAGTGATTTTGCTGAAGGAAGCTGAAGCAATTCTCTTTTTCGAATATACTCGAAATCACTATGAAAAATTTTTAATGCTGTTTGTTGTAAAAAATGTCTAAAAGATTCTTTCTCTATTCCTTGCAGTGCATTGATTTGTCCTTTTTCCCACTCTCGATCAATAAGATTTGTAAAAAGACGCTCATATATCGTAGATCTTTTTATTCCTTCTTCCATTTTTACATTTGCTGTTGCGATCATGTGAAGTAATATAGGCTGATCTATTAGCTCGGAAATCGCACGATGAGAAATGCTGGAATTTTTATTAATCACCTCAATATCACTTTCTGTTAAATTGATTTCCTCAGCATGTTTGGTTTTATATTTTGATAGCCATTCTTTTTGCTGTAAAACAGTCATTCTCCCTAATTGGATAACTAAAAACTCAGTTTTATTGAAACTTGATGTTGAGAAGTATCCATGTCTTGAAGTTATAATAATTTTTAAGTTTGTTGAACTATGTGCTTCAGAGGCTAAATCTTTACAAAACTGGTCTATCTTATTATCCGAAATACCAGATTTCATCCTTAACTCATCTAAGCCATCAAGAATCCAAATCCCATTATAAAAATCAGCAGTTGGTATAACACGCTCGTTATTTCCCTTCTTTTTTGAAGAATTAATCAAAAACTCTTTAAGGGCAATTCCTGGATTAGAAAAAAGCTCATGGATATCTACTATATCCTTTAGTTTGATAAAAAAGATATTTTTGTTAGGAACTTTGTGATCTATAATAATGTCATGTATTAACTTATAGCAAAAGGAAGTTTTTCCTTGTCCAGGATATCCTAATATAGCAAGTATTTTTAATTTTTTTGCGAATATTGGTAAATCCTCAATTATATCGTTAGATAAAAATCTGTTAACAAAGCTGTGTACATTTGAACCTATTTTTTCGGGAAATGACCTATATTCTGTTGGGCGTTCTTTTTGAGCCCCCTTCTTTATTGGTAAAGGTCTATTAAATTTTGACTTTTCTTCTGATTGATTAATACATCTGATATGAACTTGAAACCCTAATTCTACATATAGATCAGAGAGGGTAATCCCTTTTTCATTTAAAGCGGGTTTATGGTAGTAGCTTGCTAAGTCTCGCCTATAATTATTTTTCAAGGTATTTTGAAGATCAAAATCACTTAAATCATGGTTTAGGGCTGCGGAAACATCCTCATAATTTTCAGTATTATTTCGATATTCATTTATGAGATAGAATATGAATTTATCGTTCAGATCAGCAACAATCCTGTTAGCTCGATTTTGGTCAATGGAAAAAGAATCTTTTAACCAACCCTGGAATTCTTTTTCAAATTGATCTATAAATTTAAGTTTCGTGGGATTTTTAAAAAATCTTTTGTCTAGTATTATTGGAACCTTATCAAGAGATTTAGTAAATATTTCGCTACTTTTTTCAAACCATTCTGCATCATATTTTTCTGCGAAGGATGCATAATGAGTTTCTAATACTTCTGCAGCTGCCCTTTTGATAGAGGTAAATATTAACCAATACGCTTTTTCCTCAATACTTTTCACCACGCTAAATGATTTAATTGAAGAAGAAATTGTTTTTAACAAAGAGCCAGGTCTAGGAGGAAATGAAGTCAAACTATCTATTGCCATTCCTAAAGAATTTAGTAGATCGGGGAATGACATTTTTAGTTTAAATCCGAATGATACTGGCTTTTTTATCGTGATATTTGTTTCTGGGATTTGAAAGTCAATAGTGGCCATTTTTTAACTTGTTTATTAGCAGATGCTTTATTCCAAAAAGGTTTTTAATTAGATGAATATATGTAGCTTTTGACGTTGACTGGTTTAATCATATTATTTGTAAATAATAAGAAAATATTTGATAAGTATATTGAGTCTAATTTCTTTTTTTTTAATCTGCTTTAAAACTGTAGTGGCTATAATAAAAAGTACATCCTCTCGGTGATCTCATATTTCAAGGTAATAAGATAACCTTCATTGATATTACTTGTTCTCGTTGTTTTTAAATCTTGATAATTTGCCTTTCAGAAAATCTTGTTTTCCATCGTTTCCCTTTTTTCACAAGTTAATTTATCTCTAATTTTTCAGAAAGCATCTTGTGCTGAAAAATGTCTTAATCTTGGAAAGTTCCCTAAGATGTATTTATGTTAAATATAAATTGAACGGTTAATTGTTTATTTTTTACCATACTCTGATCCCAGAACGGCCTATTCTGGGCCAATGGTTAAATTGTGTCATGAAAAAAGCGATACTTTACTATCCTTTTGCTCGATAAAATCCAAAATCTTCTTAAGAAGATTCCGGCCTCAATATCTCAATACAATTTGATATTTCCCCAACTTGGGGTAATTGCCCATCATCAGCCATTGAATAATAATTCCAGGGTGTGAGGATTAAATGATCTAAAACCTGCATATCCAAAATTTTGGCACCAGCCGCTAATTTTTTCGTAATCTCTAAATCACTTTGTGAGGGTTTTAAATTACCGGATGGGTGGTTATGTGCAAAAATAAGGGAGTTAGAACAAGCTTTTACGGCTGTGGCAAAAACAATTTTTAGATCAATGGGAACGTAAGCCGTTCCGCCTATACCAATTTGAGAAATTCCCAAAATGGCATTATTGCGATTGAGCATCATCATATAAAAATGCTCTTGCAACCCCATCTTTCCCTTCGGCCAGTGCCGCCGAAAAATTTTCTCAACATCTTTAGAACTGGTCATTGTGGGATTTGATATGATTGATTTTGGAGGATCAAAAATGAGGTTAACTTCTGGGGGACGGTAATTTTTTTGAAATATTTGTGTGAGACTTTCATGACTATCAGACCCATATTCAGTAGAACCTGATTGTTCAAATAAAGAAAGTTGTCTGGACATCTGGCGATTTTGGCAAAGGCTGAATGACAAATCAATATTAAAATTAGGGTTTTGTTTGACTCCATAACCAAAAGGTTGTTTATGTATTTATGAATACTCGATATGAAAGTTATTTTTAGAGAAAAGGGGATGATGGATGACTTCACCATCTGGAAAGATTGCCGCACTCAATGATATTTTCAGAACCAGTTGGGATGAAGCCCAAACGGGCCATATTGTAAAAACGCGGGGGATTCAGGCTTTACCTGAAGAAGATCAAAAAGCAATCTTTAATCTGGTTAAGACCTTTAACACGTTCTCTGAAGATAATGACCCATATGGTGAGCATGATTTTGGGAAAGTTGAACACAATGGTAATAAGGTCTTTTGGAAGTTTGATTACTACGATAAAACTTTAACCAAGCACACCGAAGATGCCACTGATCCTGAAAAAACAACACGGGTTATGACAATCATGTTGTCCAGTGAATATTGATTTTTCTTTTCACCAGCAGGCGCACATCCTTTTGATCTGGAATTTATGGGGGATTTAATCTTCGCCACCTTCGCTTATTTTTAGCAACCCCCCTCACTTGACAGTGAGTTCCTAACGGACTCCAGTAAAAAATTTCCCCTCATAGGCGCAAGGCCTATGATTCCTCGCGAGACAAATTTTATATCTGTCGGGCATGCAAAAATAATCGTAGCTGCCTTATGATTCATCCTGTCATAAATAACCAGAGAAAAGGAGACTTCCATGACTAATGAAACACAAACCAATAAACCTGATTTTTATATTTATGCCAAAGTTGCTGATGATCAGGGAGACCGTATCGGCCCAAGAATCGGTGTGGCTTTTAAGCACAAAGAAAAAGAAGGATTGAATATCATTCTTGATGCGCAGCCAATTCCGATTAATGGCCGCATTCAACTGGTTGCTTTTGTTCCCTTGGAAGAGTAGTTCTTACTCCATTCCAGCCGCTCTGGGCTTTCGGCTCAGGGCGGTTTTTCATGTCTGAAAAAATAAAAGAAAAGCTGTGAGCAAAGCGAACACCATGTAATAGTTATCATTCATTATCGTGAATGCTGTTATAATAAATCGAGTGATTTTCTTCCGTTCGGCCAGGGTTAGAAACCAGGATTTACGAGTATCCCTGATATAATTGTGGATACCTACAACCTATCATTGAAAACCATTTGCGTGTCATGTAAACACTTCGTACTTTTGTCCTAAGCAGGTGGAGTAGCAAGATATGTTTTTGTATCACAAAAACTATCTTGGCAGGGGGGCAAATCCCCCCGTTGCATCCCCCCTTCCGGCGCATTTCAGCGCCACAAAAATTCAGTTCCTGATTTTTGATTATGGCCAGACCGAAGAAAGAACATACTGAAAAACTTACCAAGCATCTGCCTGCTGTGCGGTGCAGTGAAAGCGAGTATGCTTCCATCCAAGCCAGAGCGGCACAAGCTAGTATGACGGTCAGTGAGTTCGTTCGGCAAATGGCCCTTAATGGCAAAGTTGTCATCAAGGAAAGTCAGGCAGACTTTGAGTTGATGGATCAACTCCGAAGGATCGGCGTTAATCTTAATCAACTTACACGCAAGGCCCATGTTCGGGGTGAATTTCCCGAAGGCTTGCGTGATGTCTATGAGCAACTTCAATCTGTTTTTGATAAACTATTAACATCTGCATAGATGGTTCCACGCGTTGCCATACGAGGTCATTCATTTAAAGGCGCAGGCCAATATTATCTGCACGATAAGAAAGCAGATACCTCTGAGCGTGTAGCGTGGACACATACCCATAATCTGCCAACCAATGATGCAGAAAAAGCAATGGGCTGGATGGCCCATACTGCTATGAGCGCGGGTTATTTGAAAGAAAAAGCCGGGATTGTGCGCACAGGCCGTAAAGCAACCAGTGGCCCGGTCTATTCCTTTAGTTTGGCCTGGCATCCTGAACAGCAACCTGAAAAGGAGGAAATGCTTGGATCTGGAATGAAAATGCTTGAAATATTGGGCCTAAATGATCACGAAGCGGTTTTTGTTGCGCATCAGGAAACAGATCATCCTCATGTCCATGTTATTTGCAATCTGGTGAATCCTGAAAATGGCAAAATGGCCGTTCCGTCCTATGATTATCTCAAAATGTCCAAGTGGGCAGAAGAATATGAACGGGAGCATGGGAAAATTTACTGTGAGGAACGGGTAGAAAATAATGAAAAACGCCGTAATCATTCCAAGGAAGATCGGCAATATGAACTGGTCAAACACCAGGAAAAGAAGCTGGATCGCGCCAGAGAAATTCAGGAACTATATAACGGTTCAGATAGCGGAAGATCTTTTCAGGCAGCATTGAATGAAGCTGGTTATACCCTAGCTAAAGGGGATCGAAGAGGGTTTGTGCTGGTTGATGAAAGCGGGAAAATTCATAGCCTTTCAAGGCAGTTAAAGGAGCAAAGGGCAAAAGATATTAAGGCCCGGCTTTCTGATCTTGAGCAAGACACTTTACCTCTTGCTAAAGACTTATCTGAAGAGCGAAAACATTTTTACCGGGATGATTACGAAACTCAGAGACAAAAGGATATTGTTGATGCGGCAATTGAAGAGGAGAAAAAGCGGGGTGCTGGTGAAAAGAAAAAACAAACAAGCAGGGCCAATTCTTCAGTGCCCAATAAGGAAGAAAAACTTCCTTATGATGACAGTCATTTGAAAAAGTTAGATCAAATCCGGGCGAGAGAACAAGCTGAAGATCAGAAGCGGTATAGGTTAAAGAAAGAACTTGAGGGTTTTTACAAACGATCAGAGCAGGAGAATAAAATTAAAGCTCTCGAACAAAAATTGATAAAACAAGATAATTTCTGGGATAAGATTAGAGGTAACTATTGGAAAACAAAGGAATCCCTGGAGGCTGAGCGAATGACTTTAGGCGATATTGATTGGCGGATTACGGAACAGAATAGGGCGCTAGAATTAGATATTGAACAGAGCCGGAAAAAAGATATACCACAAGAGCCTGAACAAAAGCCAAACCCGGACTTAACACTAGAGCAAAAACGTGAACAACTTCGCCAGCAATATAAAAGGCAAGAGCAAAAAAAACGTGATCAGGACAAAGGTCATGATTTAGGGCGTTAGTGGACGGCTGTGCTTTTATCACTGCTACTGAGTTTTATGGCTTCCTTCACGCCATCCAGAATGCTTTGATGTTTTATAGCAGCTTTTACCGGATCACCTTCGCCAAATTTCTGAATTAGCTTATAACTACCTGTAAGAATTGATAGATCCTCATCTGTCCAGGAACTTAATAAAAGGCATTCCTCACCTCTGAGTTCAGCAAGTTTTCTGAGATAAATTTTAACAGTTTCCAATTGTTCAGGATTTAACGAATTTTCGATCATATTAATGCCTCAAAATATTTATCTTTGTAAAGGGTATCTTATTATAGCAAATCATTAATCATATTTCAATAATGCCTGATAAGGATGGACTAGAAAATCTCGATCAAAGTTTTGATGAAGATCTTAATAATTTGAGAGAAAAAAATGAAAAAGAAATCCAGGAAGAATTAGCTAATAAGCGGTTCATAGGCACTCCTGAAATGCAAGAGGAGGCCAGGAAAAGTGCTGAAGAAGAAATAAGAAAGAATCTGGAATCGAAACATCAGGAGAAGGAAAAGACGTTAGAAACAACAAAGTACCAAGATTTTGGAGGAAGCAAGGAGGCGGCACATAACCTATTAAAAGAACAGGAAGAGCAAAAACGGCGAGCTGAGGAACTTCAAAAGCAGCAAACAGAAAAGAAAAAAAGCTACAAGAACAAGCTCGCTTACAACAACAGCAGCAACGAGAAGAACAGGAAAGGCAGGCCAAGCAAAAGGAAAATGAAAAAAGAAGGAGGAAGAGCGAATTGCCAATGAACAACAACAAAAGCAGAACTTGGAGCAGGAAAAACGTCTGAAACTTGAAGCTGAGAGAGAACGTTTTAGAGAGCAATTTAGACAAAAAAGCCAACAGCAATCATTAGATAAAGGAAAAGAACAAGGTCTATAATCTCATTTCCCAAAATTTTACGGAAACTATTTTTTATGATACAATACTTCTATTCACTATGAATGGAGGTGAAATTGAGGCTTAAAGAATTTTTTAAACCAGGTTGGCTAAGTGGTAAATTCCTCGGTACATTTGACCGTGTTCTGGCAACAAAAGATGCTAAGAAAGAAAGGCATTCGGTACTAGAATCCGATGCTTTCCGCGCCCTTGATTTAATGGGTGATCGTATTTTTTCATCAAAAGACGAAATGGTAAATTTTCTGGAAGAACATCCAGGATTTGTTGAGAGCAAATCCTACGATATTTCAATAGGAGAGGTAGTGGATTATCTGGAAGAATCTCGTCAAGAGTTAAAGGATAACCCTGAACTTATTCTAATGCGCTAATCAGATCACCAGTCTTCAAAGAAGCCCTCCATATCAAAGGGAACTGGATTAAAACCGGGCAGTGGTTTATAGGTCAATCGTTCTAGTCGCATAGGCCGACCTTGTGTTGGGAAAACTATTTGTAAATTATTTCCTTTTCCTAGTATATCTTCTACTTCATCGGGAGTTAGCAAAGAATCTACACGCTCGCTAACAACCCGAGGGCGACTCCGCCAATTCTTTTTTTCTTTTGTAGGATTTATCCTTACGCCAAGTCTATTACTTACCCAATCCGCAGTTTCTGGATCATTTACTCCAAAAACCTGAACGGTTGATCCACTAATAATATCAGCCCATCTATCACCAAAAGCATCTTTTAATTGGGGAATACTTTGAACAAAAAGCCAAAGTTTTATTCCAAAACCTCTTAAAATGGGGAATCCTTTAGTAATAGCATCTATGCTTCCACCAAGCTGCCCAAATTCATCAATCATAAACAAGCTTGGAAGATTAGACGACTCTTGTTGTTTTTTTTCATCAACAAGAAAAACTCCCATAAGAACTCTTACCCAACGCATTTGTGCATTTAATAAATCTGATGGAAGAATAATATAGATGGTTCTTGGATAACCATTCATTTGTAGAGCATTATCTCCGACCAGTTGCTTCTCGCATTGCAGGTTCTCCAACCCATTTCAGACTTCTATATGTGGTTGATAAAACCGATCCTTTTTCATTTTCTCCCATTCGTATAATCTGTGCTGCTACTTGTTGGAGTTAGCCCGCCTGCTGCCTGATTTGTTTGCATATCAATTAGAAGTTCAGAAAAGCGATCTATTTGAGCATTATCAGGGACTTAAAACTCTGCATTACCTGTTAGTAAATCTAAAATAAAGGGGAGATTGTGGTTTTCTTTAGGATAACGACTAATAACATGTGGCCAATCAGCCCTTCAATAATATTCTTTGCCCATTCTGTCCAATGTTCATCTTTTTCATTTTTTGATGGAACAACACAACCATCTGCAATGAAGAATAATGTCCATACTTCGGTCATCTTCCAAATCTATCAAAGTCAAAGGATTAAACGTATCCTGACCAAATTCTCATTTGTTTCTTTGTAGGGATCAAGAGCATAGCTTTTTCCCTCCATAGAGGTGATTTTTTGTTTTTCCTTCTGTAATTTCTTTTTTTGTAAGATATTGAATTGAGCTTCGCCGTCGGTAAGTATTTTTTGCTAGTTCACCTTTGGGATCAAAAACAATAATGTTTCCTTTGTATAGAGCTAAATTCGGATACAAAACCGTTGTGGATTTTCCCGAGCCAGTCATCCCAATAGTAACCATATGCGCATCATCTTTAATTCCTACTGGTCTGGGGTATGGATCATCATCAAACAGAGATTTACCCAAAAATGGTTCATATGAAAAATGGGCATTATGCCTATGTGGATGGTGACTATGTCTGTGTAATTCGAATTTTCGGTCTTCATAATCCAATTGATGTGCCCAACTAGCAGAGCCTCCAAGACCTAATGTAAAAGTTCTTCTAAATGCCGGATTGTCTTTTAGTCGAAGTATCTTTCTGTAAAGATTTGAAAATTCCTCTCCGACAAACAGTGCCCCTCCAATCTTTGCTATTACTAGAAAAATCGTGATGATCACAGTTAATACTCCATAGCTATATGCAATATCTTCATTTGAAGTGCTCTCAAGAATTTGAGAATAAAAGTGTTTGGTATTTTGGATACAAGCTTTATAAATGATGAAATAGACTGTTGGTAAAATAATAATTAAGGGTGCGATTGCCTCTTCAATTGTTTTCTTTATTAAAGTTTTTTCAAAAAACTTACTCCCAAAAATAGCAACCTCTTCAAGAGTACCCAAGCCAAGAACAATGACTGTAACAATGCGAAGAGAAGAATCCCATTGGAACGAAATAATTTCTTTTATTTTGGATATTTCAAAAGAGTATTTACCGACAGAGATTGGGTCAGGCAAAAGAGGCAATATCAATGAGATCAGGCCGTCAAATACAAGTAAATATATTATAGATATAATCAGTCCATAGAATGACCATTTAAGTTTTGTAAAGCCTATATGCTTATTTCTTTTCATGGAAATTTTCTTAAAATCATGTAGTTTGACGAATTTAAGAAAATATTTTTAGGTAATCCTTAATATTTTGGTTTAGAGAACCTTCGAGGTGTAAGGCGGAAACGAGGTTTAAATTTAGGATTGGTGAATTTTCGGTCATGACGCCGAACTCGTAAGGCAGCTTTAAAAGAGATTGTTAATGGTTTCATAGGTTGGCATCTTAAAGATAAAAGAAGTCTTACTCTATCATGACTCCGGGAAAATTGGGAGGTATGGAAGGGTTATTATTCACAAGGTTTTCATCTTTCTAATTATTACTCTAAGATTGATAATATATATTAGGGAAAATCGCCGCGTGTTTTCATCATTATTGCAAGACTTTACATGATGACCCCGAAAAGATATTATGGTAAATAAAGGTTTCAAGACATGTTTTTGGCACTCATGAACTATCTCCAAGACATCTATACTAATGCTGATCTGATCCCTATACACAAATATAATTCCAACAGCTTACTACTTCTTCATAAAATCTGTGAAATATCTTTTTAAATATGGCAATAAAATTTTCTAAACCTGCTTATTTCTTTGGATAATTAAAGTCTTCATTTTAACCATTTTAATTTTTAGCCAGTATATAGACATAAAAGAATTTCGTGATTTTATATACTAATCTGTTTAAGCCATGAAAAAAGATGAAGATTCAAATACTTTATTTCCCAAAGATGAAACGACAGAAGATAAAGTTTATACAATTGGAAAGGGTGTAGTCTCAACAATTCCTTTTGTT
>JAWKMJ010000033.1:0-30155 GCA_041392305.1 Crocinitomicaceae bacterium | reverse complement strand
CAGTAGAACTTAACTGATTGAGCTGGTATTTGTCCGATAAATATTTACCGTTTTCATCCCTTAATCCAGCAAAAGCAATTTTGTTGAGTAAACCACTAGGAGCATAGAAGATTTGATTTCCTTCTTTAATTACGGAATCAATTTTGGACCAAATAAGGTGATAAAGTTCCTTTTCAATTTGAGTTTTTGTTCCATACAATTCATTCACATAGGTGACATTATTCATACCTACTTTTCCAATCACTTTTTCCAGATCATCTGCTTTGAAAAGTTCAATATATGTGGTTTTTATTCCCTTTCCTACGATGACAGCACTATAAAATTTTTCATTTTCTCCAAGATAAAAAGAGTTTTGGTGTTCAATAAACTCAATCGCAATTTGATTTTCTTCTAATTGATTCAGAACCGATTGCATGCTTAGCACTTCTTTGACTTGCTCTATTCCAGTTGCCTCCACTAACTGTTTTTCAAGCTCGTCACATCTTTCTTGCAAACTTATTTGTTGCGATTCACTAAAATTTGGTTCACTATATAACTGTGCTAATTCTTGTTTCAAACCAATCCAATGTTCATATTTTGCTAACAATTCTTCATTTCCCGAATTCAGAACTTTGGTCTTCATCTCCTGAGTAGATTTCAACAATAATCCTTTCTCAAAAAGTGAAATGGTGTAGGCCAATTCTATTGCTTTTTCATCCCTGTAATCTGTTTCATTTAGAAACTGAAAGAAATTGTTTCGATGCCCTTGAAAATCTTCCAAATAATTGGCTTTTTCCTCTTCTGAAAGAAAGCTGAAATTATCTTTGACAATATGAAATTGCTTTTCTAGGATTTTTTGATGAAGCTCCATGGCTTTCTCATTCTCCTTATTTCGCTGATGGATATACGCCAAGGTAGACCATGCGCTTGGGATGACCAATGCATTTTCTCCAAAATTGTCGGTATAAGCTTGAGAAGCTTTTTCTGCACATTGTTTAGCCTTATCTAATTTTTCACTTCCCAGATAAAACAAAGCCATATTGTTCAAAGTTGCAATGGAATTAAAGCTTGTTTTTCCATACAGTTCTTCTTCTAACTTGATTGTTGCTAAATAATATTTTTCAGCTTCATCTGCACGGTTACGATACCTATTCAATTCAGCCATATTGTTCAAGTGAATGGCAAAATCCGGATGATTGGTTCTAAGTGTAGCACTATCAATTTGCAAGACTTTCTCCATAAATTTTTCGGCTTGATCCCAATACAATTTTTGATCTGATGGATTTGTTGTATTTCCTCCCATCTGCATATAGAGAGAACCAATATTGCTGCAAATCGTAGCATATTCTGGATGCTCCTTTCCGTAAATTTTTTGATAAAGAGGTATCGATTCTGCATAGTATTTTTCAGCCTTTTTGTAGTTTCCTAATTGATAATAAAGAACCCCCATACTATTGATCGTATTGGCGTACTCCGGATGCTCTTTCCCTACAGAATTTTCTAATATTTTCAAACATTTACCAAAAGCAGTTTCTGCAGATTTAAAGTCGCCTTTTTTGATATATAAATTTCCCAAATATGTATGTAAGAAATGCAGATCATAAGCTTCTTCACCTTGGGCAAGCTTTTGTTTTTGCAGGGCTTCATTAAATAATGCCAAAGCCTGATCTAATTCTCCTATTTCCATGTACAAAATTCCTACATTGGATAGATAAACCAAATAGTCGGGATGCATATCTCCAACCAATTTTTTTACCGTTTGAAGAGCAGTAAAGTGAAGATATTTTGCCTCTTCCACGTTCCCCTGAGCAAACATCACATTGGCTAGCTCCGAATAACAAGATGCGACATCCATATTCAGTTCGCCCAAACTTTCTTTTCGGATTTTAAGAGCATTTCTTAGCAAATTTTCGGCTGCTTCATTATCTCCTGTAGTGGATTTTAGTCTTGCCAATTTTACTTGAGTTGAAATATAATCTGGATGCTTAATCCCTTGAATTTTGGCCCTGATTTGAATCGCTTCGTTCAGCCATTTTTCACTTCCTTTAAAATCTCCCTTGTCTAACAAAACGCCTCCTAATATCTCGATCAAAACCACATAATCTAAATTCTCTTTTCCAAAATTCTTTTCGGCTATGGCGATACTTTTTTCTAAAGACTCTTTTGCTTTCCCCAACTCTCCATAACTCTGCCAAACTTGCGCAATACGAGAAGCTGTAAGAATGTATTCGGAACTATTATCTGAAAGCACTTTTTCGTAAATATCCAAGGCCTCAAGCAGGTACTTTTCAGATTCTTCGCTCTGACCCATTCGATATTTCAAGACCCCATAATTAAGCAATGTAAGAGCATAAAAGCTGCTTTCTTTCTTGTATATTTTTGCTTTCAATTTTAAAGCTTGCTGATACAGTTCATCTGCTTCTTCAAGTTTATCCTGATTCTCAAGAGTAACTGCTATGTTGTTTAAAGAAGTCGCATAATCTGCAGAATTTTTCCCAAAGCGTTTAGCACTTGACTTGAGTTGTTCACGGTAGATCAATTCTAATTTATCGTACTTCTGTGCGTTGGTATAAAATTCAACAATAGATTCAAGTGTTAGTCTATAAACTTCACTTTCCTTCCCTGCTGCTTGCTCCTGATATTCAAGTGCATTTGTAAAAAATGGTTCACATAAATCAAACATACCATTACTGTAATAGAAAGCTGATATCGTATTGGTCATTGCTTGAAAAATACTATCCGCAATGGTATAATTCTTTTTGATAATCTCATAGCTTGTTTCGTAGACTTGACGCGCTAAATCAGAACTCCCTGCAAGGTTTAAAATATTCCCATACTGATTCGCGATTTGCAAAGTGTACTCGCTTTCATCTCCAAATTCTTTTTTATAGTAATTGAGAACTACATGCATGTAATGGATAGCTGTATTATAATCTTTTGTATAAGTTGAAAAGACGGAATAATTGTAACAAGCCGTGATGTAATTGAAATTAGATTCGCCTTGAATTTCTCTTCGGATCAATACTTCTTCTTTGGCTAATTTTACAGCTTCTTCGTAGGACTCAGAATAGTAATGGGCGTATTCTAGATAATATAAAACATTGCAATAAGAAGTGTCTTTGCCATTCTCATCAATCAAAATCATCAAACATCGATTCCCTGTTTCAATAGCCTTTTCGAATTCGTTATTATTGAACTCGTTTATAAAATCGTCACAAGTTGAATTCCAGTTTTGAGCGAAAATTAAAATTGGAAATGCAAAAAAAAGAAAAAATATAAGTCGACTCATTATCTTCAATATCAATGGGATAACAAAAATAACCGAAATAAGGAATGTACAAAAAATTCATTGGGATAGACTTAAGCCAAAATCACCTCAAACAATTGAGAAATCTGCATTCTAGAAAGAATCAGATAAAATTCAAATTCTGAAAACAGTTCATTCCTAGCAAATTAGTAACAGTTTACTCTATCTTCAAATAATAAAAATTTACTACATTCGTTTCATTACAAATCTTAATTTAAATCTATTTATTATGAAAAACCTATCAAAAAAGGCTTTATCTGTCATTAAAGGTAAAGAAGGTGTTCCATTACCATATCCAACAGGAACAGCAGGAGAATTAAAAGGGCTTACATCTCTTAAGACAGGTAGTGGTGCCACTCCAATTGGAGGGTCAACGGATGTGAAAGCAGGTGGTTAAAGTTATTTAACTTTTTTGAATTACTAGCAGATGGATTGCAATATTTATCTGTTAGTTTTTAATTATTTAAGCTCAAAAAATCGGTTTAAAAGCATTCTTCTCTTTGCTTATCTTAAATAATTGTTAAAGTTATCGCCTCCTATGAAATTCCTATTAACTTTGTAGAGATTTCACAAGTCTATAAAGCAGACTTTTCATAACACACACAGGAAGAGGAGGAATATTTCTAACAAGTATTCCTCCTCTTTTTTTATCCGAGTTTTTTTCGCAAATTGATCCTATGAAAGCAATGCTGATTGTAATTTTGTTATGGACCTCTTATTTGGTCGGACAAACCGAGAAATTCGAAGATACCACTTTGATCTATTTAAATTACGTTGATCCACAGGCTTGCGATTACCCTCATAATTTGGCATTTTTTCACACCTACGAAGAATTTGAAATCTTGAGATATCAGGTGGAAATTTGTGCTGATAGTCTGACCGCCACAAGAACTTTTTACGAACCGAATTACGATGAAGATTCCGTTTTAAGAGAAGAAACCATTCGAATTCATTTTGGAAGTTCCAACGATTTCAGACACATCACTTTTGCGGAATACCAGCTCCAGGCTTTTGAGTATCCTGATCCTGAAACAGGAGAATACCAAGATCAGTGGACCATACATTTTGCTCGTATTGATTATTTAAAGGAAGAACTTTATTACAAATTCCACCGAGATCCTACTTTTGCGATTATGGAACTCCGTATTCCAAAACCTGCCGTAGAAAACATTGAATTTCTTCAATATCTCTGTTTTTTCTATCGAAACGGGAATAATAAAAACACCCAATTCAAAATAACGGAGAATGAATAAGAACGCCATTCTCATAACAGGGGCCTCGGGTGGCTTGGGTAAGGCTTGTGTCAAAATGGCTCAGCATCTGGACATCGATTGGATTATTGCATCCGATTTGGAAAAACCCACATTTGATCAAAAAAACGTGTTGAATTTTGAGTTAGATGTGCGTTCTGAAGATCAAATATTACACCTTAGATCTGAGCTTGAATCTCAAAATATTGTAGTCAAATATCTAATTAATAATGCAGGACTCTTTGATTTATTTCCCATAAGTGAGGCAACAGAAAAGCTACTGGATAAATCGATAAAAGTGAATGTTTACGGCCCCATTTTGGTGACCAGTGTCTTCAAGGATCATTTAGCTAAAACAAAGGGTCGGGTGATTCAAATCAGCAGTGTAAGTGTTAAACTTCCTGTTCTCTTCATGCCCTATCCAAATACTAAAATTGCACTGGAAGCCTTTTCCACTTCCATGCGCCAAGAATTGGCAATATTGGGTGTTAAGCTAATCATCATTAGGCCAGGAGCCATGGACACCAATTTAATTCAGGAGGTAAAAAATGTGAAGAATCCAAATTCCAATTCTAGTTTTCAGAAGGAATTTGATCGTTTTCAAAAGATTGCTCAAAACGATGTAGGTAAAATTGTTGCTCCCGAAAAAGTAGCAAGATTAATTCAGAAAGCCATTCAAAGCAAGCACCCAAAAAGGATTTATTCCATCAACAAAAACAGAAAAATTGGAATCGTTTTGCTTTTCCCAATTTGGCTAAGAGACAAGCTGATTGTGAAACAAGTAGAATGAGTTTTTTGAGTGTAGAACCGAGCGATAGCGAGCTCATCGACCGATAGGGAGATAATTTTTCGAGTGTAGAATTTAGAATTTAGAGAAGAATCATTGTTCATTGTTCATTCTTAATTCTTAATTCTTAATTCTTCATTCCCTCCTATTTCTTCCCTTTCGCAATGATTTGATCGGTTGTTAGGTCGAAATTCTCCAATCTGTATTTTGCATCTTCCACCAATGGGTTATCGGGGAATTTTTCTATGAATTCCTCATATACCTTTTTTGCTTCTCTTTTGTAAGCTGCTCCATTTTTTGTTTCAGATAAAATATAGTCCAAATTAGTTGCTCTTAGATAGTATAATTCTCCATTGTTTTGGGCAGCATATTCCGGATAATCTCTAAACAGCTGAGCCAACATCTTTTCTGATCTAGGAAAATCTTTAATCTGCTGGCAATACCCTTGTGCTTTATCCAGATGATAGGCTGCATCTTTATGTTCTGGGAAATTTTGCGAAAACTGATAATGTGTATTAATGGCAGCGATATATTGCTCTTTATTAATATTAGGCATGTTCTCCTTTATTAAAAGATCCAAATTTTTGGCCCCATCTTCCAATTCCTTTGCAGTTTTGGTCTCCATGGATTTTAATTTCGGCTGAACCACATTATCCTCCTTTTTTTCCTCCTTTTGTTCACCAGAACATGCACCCAAAAGCGCAAATACAAACGCAACTAAGACTAATTTCTTCATACTTATCTTTTTTTCTTTTGACCAGGAAAACGCATGCGATAATCTACATCTACCTCACCTTTGGAAATATTTGTTAGTTTCTTTTTAAGTAATCTCTTTTTTAATGGACTTAACCGATCCGTAAATAAAATCCCATCTACATGATCGTATTCGTGTTGAATCACTCTAGCTGCATATCCTTCATATTCCTCTTCGTGGAATTCCCAGTTTTCATCGAAATAGGTGATAACGATTTTCTCTTTTCTCTGGACCTCTTCCCGAATATTTGGAATCGACAAACAGCCTTCACGGAATCCCCATTCATTACCCGATTCTTCCTCAATAATTGGGTTGATAAATACCTTTTTGAAATTCTCTAGTCCCTTAGCTTTCTCGTCTGGCTCACCTCCTTCTTCCTCATCCTCTTCTGCAAAAGGCGAAGCATCAACAATAAACAATCGAATGGATTTACCTACTTGTGGAGCGGCCAAACCTACCCCATTCGCTTCATACATGGTTTCGAACATATTGTTGATCAAATCCTTCAGCCCTTCGTAATTTTCATCGATCTCCTCTCCTTCTTTCTTCAATACCGGATCGCCATAGGCTACAATTGGTAAAATCATTTCTTCCTTCTTTTGTGCAAAGATAGGGAATGGAAATTGAATGATGAATTATCAATTATGAATTATCAATTATGAATGAGTGAATAGTAGAGAATATTGAGCAAGAGCAAGAGCAAGAGCAAGAGCAAGAGCAAGAGCAAGAGCAAGAGCAAGAGCAAGAGCAAGAGCAAGAGCAAGAGCAAGAAGTTAGTAAAACAAAATTATTCATTTTTCATTTTTCATTTTTCATTTTTCATTTTTCATTTTTCATTTTTCATTTTTCATTTTTAAAACATTTCTCCCTAACCTCGTTAATTCTTTAATTTTCTGTTTCAAATTCACTTGAATCGTTAATTTTGTTGCTCAAAACAGTAAAAAATGCGAGAATTAGTTGAAAAAGCCTGGGAAGATCGTTCCCTATTGCAGAATCCAGAAGTGATTCAAGCCATTGAACATGTAATTGAAGACTTAGATAAAGGAATTGTTCGAGTAGCTGAACCAACGGATAATGGTGACTGGAAAGTAAATGAGTGGGTAAAAAAGGCGGTTGTTCTGTATTTCCCTATTCGTAAAATGGAAACCATTGAAGTAGGTCCGTTTGAATTCCACGACAAAATGGCTTTGAAAAAGAATTACAAAGAACTAGGAGTTCGAGTAGTTCCGCATGCTGTTGCTCGTTATGGTGCTTTCATCGATTCTGGAGTAATCATGATGCCCTCTTATGTGAATATTGGAGCTTATGTTGAAACTGGAACCATGGTAGATACTTGGGCAACGGTGGGTTCTTGTGCGCAAATTGGAAAAAATGTACACCTTTCGGGTGGTGTTGGAATTGGGGGTGTTTTGGAACCTCTTCAGGCCTCTCCGGTCATTATTGAAGACAATGCTTTTATTGGATCAAGATGTATTGTAGTGGAAGGAGTGAGAGTTGGAAAAGAAGCCGTTTTAGGCGCGAATGTGGTTTTGACAAAATCAACTAAAATAATAGACGTAACAGGAAGTGAGCCTAAAGAAATGAAAGGTTATGTTCCGGAAAGATCAGTAGTCATTCCTGGTTCGTATTCTAAAGAATTCCCGGCTGGAAAATTCAATGTTCCTTGTGCATTAATTATCGGAACTCGAAAAGAATCCACAGACAAGAAAACCTCATTGAATGAAGCTTTGCGAGAGCATGATGTAGCGGTATAAAATTACTACTAAATAAAAAACCCCAACATCGCTGTTGGGGTTTTCTTTTATCTCTTTTCTCCTTTATTGTAGTTTCGTCACATGGCCTACATAGGTACGTACCGTACCATAAGGATCTTCTAATCTGACTTTCCATACATACACTCCATCCGGAACTTTATTCCCTCTGTATGTACCATCCCATCCTTGATTCGGATCGGTTGCAGTAAAGATTAGCTCACCCCATCTATTAAAGATCCATAATTCAAAACTTTTGGCTTTATCCAATCCAACACCTTCAATATAGAACACATCATTGATTCCGTTTCCATCAGGTGTAAAACCTTTAGGAGCAAACAAGGTATTCGTATGCTTCACAAATACCCAGTTCATAGCGGTATCCTGACATCCATATTGATTACTTACAGTTAGGATGATTGGGAAATACCCCGTGTCTACATACTCATGATAAGGATATTCAATATCTCCAGTCGTTCTTGCAGTATCTACGATCGCTCCAGCAAAATCACCGATCACTATGGAATCACCAAAATTCCATTCGTAATAATCCGCTCCCTGAGACTGATCCACGAACTCGACAATTGGATTCAATAAAGAAGTCTCATTTGGAGTCAAGGTGAAATTAGCCGTTGGAGTTGGATAAACAAAGATCGAATCTTCCATCAAGAAACTGGTTGTACATCCAAATTCATTCTCAGCTACAGCACAAATATCATAATATCCGGTGTATGGATAGGTAAATGATTGAGTATGATCCAATCCGGCATAATCCACATTTCCATCACAATCGAAATCGAAATAAACGATGTTCGTCGAATCTGTAATCGCTTCAAACGTTGTTGTAAACTCAGGACATCCTGAATATGGACCTGTAACATTGACATCGAATGTTGGAACCGGATTTATCGTAATGATAACCGAATCTCTTTCATCTTGAGAACATCCATCAGATACATCTACATAAAAAACGGTTGAATCAGAAGGAGAAACCAAAATTTCAGAGTTCATCGAGAGCGCTGTGTCTACAGGCTGATAAATGTTACCATCCTGATCGAACCAATCAAACACAAATTGTGTAGTTCCATTTCCACCAGAGGCAACAGCTTGAATCAAAATAGAATCTCCTGAACATATTGCTTGGCTCGAAGTAAGAATATCAAGAACAACTGGGGGTAATACTGTAATTGTCACACAACCTTCTAAGAAAGATCCGCCACAACCATTGGCATCTGTTACATAGAAGCAATAATTGGTTGTAGCTTGTGGTTGAACTGTAAGCGGACCTGAGTAAGGATCTCCTGAATCCGACCAGTTAATCGTATACGGAGACGTTCCTCCAGAAGCACTTGCCCAAATTTGTGTTGAATCTCCGTAACAGATTGTTCTAGGAATATCAGGTACAGGTAATAATTCTGCGGGTTGACCAATTGAAGCACAATTGAAGGTCTGACATGCATTTGAATCCGTTACCGTTACACAGAATGTACCAGAAGGCAAAGCAATAGCAGAATCAACAACTTGATTAAATGCATTTGCATCCCAGTTATATGCGTAAGGCATTGTCCCTCCTGCAGGAATTACCTGAACAGATCCATTGGACATTCCATGACAAAGTGGTTCGGTAGTTACAAAAGATGCAATCGTTGGACCAGGAACATCAGTTAAAGTTACATTTTGAGAGAATGAACAGTTGTTTTGGTCTGTTACCGTCACGGTCCAGAGCCCAGGACACATATTATCTGCCTGCATTGTGGTTTGATTGTTTACATCATTCCATTGATAAGTATAAAGACCCGCACCTCCTGTTACCGTGCCAGGAACTACCCTTGCCATACCATTGCACTCACCACAGGTTGGATCCTGACTTGCCACATTGTAAGTAATCGGTAAAGGATTTACTAAATTGAAGTTAACTGAATCTTTACAACCATTTCCATCAGTAACAATTACCTGATGTGCCCCCGAACACAAACCATTCACTGAAGGTAAAGTTTGACCACCTGACCAGTTATAGAAATAAGGTGCAACACCTCCATTTGCAGCTGCTACTGCTAATCCATCACAGAAATTATTACACGATGGATTCTGTGATGATGTTAACTGCACATCAACCTGAGTAGGCTGATTGATTGTCGCGGTAGAATTCGAAGTACAGCCATTATCATCCGTTACAGTTACGGAATACACTCCAGCGCACAAATTAATTGCTTGAGGATTTGGTTGTCCGTCATTCCATAAATAAGTATAGTTTCCAGATCCACCATTGGCCGAAACCGTGGCTGTACCCTCACACACACCAAAACAAAGAGGATCTGTAGTATTGGTAACCGCAGAATTCATTACAGGTGGTTCAAACACACATTCTGTAATCGCAGCAACACAACCTGCAGCATCTGTTGCTGTGAAAGTATAGCAATCATCTGCAAGTGTAGTTGACGAGAGTTGACCAGTAAGCCCTGGAATTGGGTTTCCATTTCCGTCAGTCCATGTTAAAGCTAGTGCTCCTGTACCTCCAGAAGCAGTAAATACAAGCTGTCCATCAATTGTTCCAAAACAACTTGGATTTTGAGAATTTACAAATCCAACTGTAGGACCAGAAATATCACTCATACAGAATGTAGAATCATAAATACATCCGGCTGCATCCGTAATTACAAGGTTGTAACATCCTGCGGCTAATCCTGATGCGAAAGCTGAAGTTTGGGTATTTGGATCATTCCACTGATATGCATAAGGAGCCGTTGCTCCAAAAGTACTTACTGAAATTGCTCCATTAGATTGATTACAATTTGCATCCGTAATCACCGCACTCATCTGAAGACCAACTGGTTCAGAAACAGCATAAGTCTCCGTATGGGTACATCCATTTGCATCAGTAATGTCCACAGTATATAATCCCGCTGGAACATTCAAAACACTTGATGTTGTAGAGAAGTTTGCATCATCCCATTGGAAGGAATAAGGAACTGAACCACCTGAAACAAACAACTGAATACTTCCTTCCGACGCTCCATTACACACATTATTCGTTATGGTTTCGATAACAGAAATAGGAAGCGGTTCATCCACATTTTGAGTCATTGAAGTAGAACATCCATTTAAATCTTGAAGTTCTACAGTATATGATCCGGCACATAAATTAACTGCTGAATTTGTAACTGAAACGCCATTGGTCCAGCTGTAAGTATATCCGCCTACTCCCCCTGCAGGCTGTACTTGAATAAATCCGTCACAATTTCCTGCACAAGAAACATCTCCCACATTAATCAAAGAAAGATTTAATTGAGCTGGTTCTAAAACATCGCCAGTAGCAATTGCAGTACAACCATTTGCATCAGTTACATTTACCTGATAAGTATTCTCACATAAACCAGAAGCTATAGCAGTAGTTTGATTAGCAGCATTCCCATCCCACTGATAGGCGTAGGGTGCTGTACCATTAATTGCAGATGCCTCTAATTGCCCATCACACAAGCCAAAACAAGTAATGTCAGTAGCAACAACCGATGCCACTACAGGAGCAGGATCGTTGAGATTGAATTGATAGGTTACTGGGCAGTTATTTGCATCGAATACATTAGCAGTGTATTGTCCTGCATTCAATCCTGTCACCGTTGTCCCTGTTCCTAGAGCATTTCCTCCATTATCAAACCATTGATAGGTATAAGGTGCTGTTCCACCGATAATATTAATATCTAAAGACCCATCAGATGAGCCAAAACAAACTGGATCTGAGAGGTTGATATTCATTGCAAAGGTATCCGGCTCTTCAATTGTAACCGAAGTGGAAGCTGTACACCCTATGTTATCTGTAATTGTAACCGTGTAGATTCCCGCACATAAATTTGAAGCCGTTGGAGTTGATTGGCTACCTGCATTGGCATCCCATTGAACTGTAAATGTAGTTCCTTGCCCACCTGTCATGTCTACCGTGGCACTTCCATCACATGAATGGTAACAATTAGTCATATTACTATCGATAATAGTTGCCTGTGGTCCATTAAGATCTTGAATATCCACTGGAATTTGAGTTGAACAGTTGTTCGCATCGGTCACGGTAATGATGTAAGTACCAGCCGTTACATTTTGTATACATGTGTTGGTAGATCCAGTATTCCAAGAATAGGTATATCCTCCCACACCACCTGTAGCAATCACACATGCCTGACCATCTGCAAATCCACAATTGGCATTTGTCACATTTTGATTAATAGTAACCCCAATAGGTTCAGTAATTTGGACAGTTGCCGAGTCTAAGCATCCGGCATTGTCTGTCACAACTACTTGATAAGTTCCAGAACATAAATTCACTGCAGTTAAAGAACTTTGATTCAAAGGATCGTTCCATTGATAACTATAGGGAGCTGTTCCTCCAGAAACAATTGCTGCTGCTTCTCCATTACATGCACCAAAACAATCAACATTCAAGGTATTAAATGTGAAATCAATTGGTGCAGGTTCATTTATTGTAATCGTATCTGAGTTAACTATACATCCGTTATTATCAGTGACCTGAACAAAATATTGTCCACTTGGTAATCCGGTTGCCGTAATACCTGATTGACCGATAATATTTCCCCCACTTTCATACCACTGATAGGTATATGGTGGTGTTCCAGTTCCAGAAACAGATACCGTAGCTGTACCATCTGCTCCTTGGAAACAAGAGACATTGGTTGTATTTGAAATTACCGCATTTCCTGCAGGAATATTCCCTACAACCACTGATGCAGTTTGAGAACATCCATTCTGATCAGATACAGAAACATTGTATACTCCTGGAACTAAATTCACTGCCGTATCATTAGATTGATTATTTGCTGCCGCGTTCCAAAGGTAATTATAGGGAGCAGTTCCTCCAGAAACAACCGCAACAGATGCAGTACCTGATTGAGAACTACAGAAAGCTGATGTGTTTGCAGTTGATAAAACAATCGGAGCTGGTTCTGTAATCGTAATATTTTCTGAAATCGTACATCCATTTGCATCTGTAACTAAAACAGAATAATTGCCATTATCTAAATTACTCGCTGTCTCCGTTGTTTGATTTAATGGGTCACTCCATTGATAAGTATAGGGGAATGATCCACCCGAAACGAGCACCGTCGCTTGTCCGTTAGTTCCACCATTACAAGTTACATTAAACAATCCAGAAATATTGGTTGCTAAAGCTGTGGGTTCTGCTATTGTCACATTGATTGACCCAGTACACCCATTGTTATCGACAAACTGACCAGTGTACGAGCCTGCAGGAAGATTTATTGCACTTGCAGTACTCTGACCAATTGACGTAGAAGTTGCGTTATTAATCCAATCATAAGATAAAGGAGGTGCTGATCCAGTTACCTGAATCTGAACAAATCCATTGGATCCTCCATTACAAGAAACATCTCCTTGAGTTAAAATATTTACTGTAGGTGAACCAAGATCATTGATACAAGAAGTGATCTGAGCGGTACAACCTTTCACATCTGTAACAGTAACCGTATAGCATCCTTGTGGTAAGTTATTTACCGTTGGAGTTATAGCATTTCCTGCAGCTGCATCCCATAAATAAGTGAATGGTCCAGTACCTTGGGTCACCACTGCAGTTACCGATCCATCTGCTAGTCCGCAATTGGCACCTGTATTGGATTCATCAAGAATAAGCTCTGTTGCCGGATTCAATGTATAACTGAAAGTAGTATCACATCCATTATTATCAGTAACGACAACCTCATAGGTTCCTTCCGGAATATTTGTTAAATCTTCTGTTGTTGTAAATAATGGATCGTTCCATAAATATGTATACGGTGCAGTTCCATTGCTTATTGTGATATCAATATCTCCATCAGAACCTCCAAAACAGAAAGGATCTGTTAAAGATTCAGTCATTGTAATTTGCGTTGGTTCTGTAAGCGAAACCACACTTGTTGTAACACATCCATTGTTATCCGTTACCGTTACATTATAGGTTCCAGCACACAAATTGGTGGCAATAGCTGTTGTCTGAGAACCAGCTGCGGCATTCCATAGATAGGTATAAGGTGCAGTTCCTCCTGAAGGTACTACCTGGGCAGATCCATTACATGAATTGAAGCAGGATACATCTTCCCCATTAAAGTTTGAAATAACACTTGAAGAGGCTGAAAGAGTAGTAGGCTGACCTACAGTTATATTCGCACTAGTGTGAACGATACCATTGCCATCTGTAACTTCAACATAATAGTCTCCAGCTGCTAAACCAGTTGCTGTGGCGGATGTTTGTCCAGAAAAGACTCCTCCAGAATTATACCATGCATAAGTGTAGGGTGCAACTCCTCCATTCACAGTAACACTTGCTGTTCCATTAGAAGCACCGTTACATAATGCATTTGTAGAAGTTAAAGTAGATGTAATTGCTGTTGGTTGTGTAACCATTGCACAGGCTGTGTCTACACATCCATTGTTATCCGTTGCTACTATGCAATATTCTCCTGCTCCCAAATTCGTAGCATTTACTCCTGTTTGTCCAATCGCAGTTAAAGGAGGTGTGTTTACAAACCAAGCATAGGAATAATTTGGAGTACCACCAGATGTAATGGAAGAAACTGAGCCGTCGGTTAAACCTGACCCGGAAACATTCGTTGTTCCAGTGATACTGGTTGTCAATTCAGTTGGTTCATTGATTGTTACAGTAGTTCCAGTACCACACCCATTGGCATCTGTAATTTGAATATTGTAAATACCGTCACATAATCCTGATACTGAATTGGTTCCTTGTCCTGATCCAGGGTTGGGCAACCAGTTGAAAGTAAATGGACCGTTTCCTCCAGATACAGTCACGGTAGCTGTTCCATCACAAGCATTGAAACAACTTACGTCTGTTGAATTCGAAACTGAAACAGAAGGTCCTGAAAGATCACCTACAGATACTGATGCAGAACCAACACAACCATTGTCATCAGTAACTGTATAGGTATAAGTTCCGGAAGCTACTGCATTTGGATTAGCTACTGGATTAGAAGAAGCATTTGTCCAAACAAGTGAAACATAATTACCCGAACCACCTGTAACCGAAACTTCTGTTAATACACCATCCGCCTGACCACAGTTGGCATCGGTTGAAGTGACTACGACATTAATTGCCGAAGGTGTTGTAATATCGACACAATTGGAAGCTGTACAACCATTATTATCTGTAACATTCACACAGTAATTCCCTGCTGATAAATTAGATACTATGGTACCATTTCCAACAACATTTGAGGTAGCGGAATTTTGCCACACAGAATTGTATGCTGGTGTTCCACCTGAAATTGCAACAGTCACTTCACCATCATTCCCGCCAAAACATGAAACTGGAGTTGATCCAACATTTAAAGTAATAGCTGCTGGTTGTGTTAATGTAGAAGTTCCATTCGCAATACACCCAGAATTGTCGGTAACAACAAGTGTATATATCCCTGCTTGTAAACCAGAAATATCATCTATGTTTGAAGTAAACCCTCCAGGTCCTGACCAAGAATAAGTATATGGAGCGACTCCACCAGTTACGGTAGAATTGATTGATCCTGTGATACCTCCATTACATCCGACATTTGAACCAACAAGAGTAACCGAAGGTCCTGATAGATCATTTACAGTTACTGAATTGGTATCTGTACATCCATTATTATCAGTCACAACCACAAAATACGTATTCGAAGCAACGTTAGACAGTGTTTGATTGTTTCCAATATTAGAGGTTGCTCCAGCGTCTGAAAACCAAGCATAGGTGTATCCTGGTGTCCCATTTGCTCCTGTAGCACTTGCTTCCCCATCGTTTAACCCACAATTGGCCGCTACTGATGAAACGGTAGAGGTTACTGCTGTTGGTTGATTGATAACTATCTGATCTGTAATCTCGCAACCTAGAGCATCCGTAACGGTAACATCATAAGTTCCTGCACCTAGACCATTTACAGTAGAGGAAGAAGAAACTACCATAGATGCAGAATTTGTCCATTCATAAGTATATCCTGGAGTTCCTCCTGTAATTGTAATGGAGCCATCTCCTGTTAAAAGCCCATTGCAGAGAACATCATTTGAACTGATATTACTTACTGCTAAAGCCGTACTTTCAGTGATAGTAACTGATGCATTTTGTGTATTTCCGTTATTATCTGTCACGACCAAATCATAAGTGCCTGCGCACAATCCGTTAAGATTTGCAGCAGTAGGTCCGTGTGTCCATGCATAAGTATAAGGAGCTACCCCGCCCGTTACTGTGGTTGCAATTTGACCATCACAATCACCATTACAATCAACATTTGTTGGAGTTAATGTCACCGTTAATCCGGTTGGTTGAGTTATATTGATACACGCCTGATCTGTACATCCGTTATTATCAGTTACAGTAACACAGTTATTTCCTGCACACAACGCAGTAGCAGTTTGTGTTGTTTCTCCATTATCCCATAAATAGCTAAACGGCGCTGTTCCACCTGACACAATATTTGCCGTTGCACTTCCATTGCATAATCCTGCTCCAGTCGCATTATTATCAAGAGTAACAGAAATCGTTGGTCCTGATTGATTAACTAGGGTAGTACTTGTATTGAAAGTACATCCATTCAAATCCGTTACTTCTGCGTAGTAGGTACCTGAAGCTAGGTTATTAATTGTTGCTCCTGATCCAATATTTGCCGATAATCCTGCATCACTATACCATTCATACGAATATGCCGGTGTACCACCTGAGGCTGTAGCGATAGCTGAACCATCAGCATTTCCACAATTTGGATTTGTTGGTGCAATAGTCATGTCAAGAGAAGTAGGTTCTGTTATAACATACGAATCCGTGTATACACAACCATTATTATCTGTCAAAGTCAAATTGTATGTTCCGGCTTCAAGGACTGTCGGATCTTCAGCAGCAGATGTGAATCCATTTGGTCCCGTCCAAGCATACGTATATGAAGGTGTTCCTCCAGAAACTGTGATATTGATAGCACCCGTTGTACCACCATTACAGCTTACATTAGTAATTACATCTACTACTGAAATCGCTGTTGGTTCTGTTATTGTTACAGAAGTGTTTGCAGTACATCCATTATTATCAGTTACAACCACATCATAAGTTCCTGCAGCTAATGTTGAAATGTCTTGAGTTGCTGCAGAATATGCTCCAGGACCCGTCCATGCATAAGTATATGTCGGTGTTCCACCTGCTACATTCAAGTTGATGGATCCACCACTTCCTCCATTACAATTGACATTCACATGGGTATTTGACAAGGCCAATACAGTCGGTTGAGTCAATGTCCATGAATCTGTAATCTGACATCCTACATTATCCGTTATAGTCAAATTATAGGTTCCTGATGCCAATCCTGCTATGTCTTCATTTGTTGAAGTAAATACTCCTGGACCTGTCCACGCATACGTAAACGGTGCTGAACCTCCCGTAACGGTGATATCAATTGCTCCCGTGGCAGCTCCATTACATAATATATTTGTTGTTGCTGCGGATACAGATCCTCCCGACTGATCTGAAATCGTTGCCGTTGTTGTTGCTGTACATCCATTATCATCTGTAACTACAACTGTATAGGTTCCTGATGCCAATCCATTCACCGTTGCTGTTACTCCAACTACTGCAGGAACATTGTCCGTCCATGAATATCCATAGGCTCCTAATACCGTTCCTCCTGTAGCAACCACACTTACTGATCCATCTGTTTGCCCACAATTCGAACTTGTGCTTGATGGGGTAAGACCTATCGCTGTTGGTTCTCCAACTACATAACTTCCTGTAGCTGTACATCCATTATTATCTGTTACAGTTACATTGTACGTTCCTGCTTCAATTAAACTGATATCTTCTACCCCTGAATTGTATCCGTTTGGCCCTGTCCATGAATAAGTGTATGCTGGTGTTCCTCCGCCCACATTCAATGCTACAGCTCCTGTGAAGGCACCATTACAATCAGCATCTGTTATTGTCTCTACTACCGAAATCGCTGTTGGTTCTGTTATTGTAACAACTGCTGATTGGAAAGTACATCCATTATTATCAGCCACTTCCACATAATAAGTTCCAGCGGTTTGAGATCCGAGGGCTGAAGCAGTAGCTCCTCCTATTGCAACTCCTGCCGGAGTACCGCTAAACCATTGATAAGAATAAGCAGGGGTACCTCCGGAAACATTGACATTTAAAGCTCCATTGTTTCCTCCGTTACAACTTACATTTGCAGTTACTGAAGCTACAGCGTTCAATGCTGTTGGTTGTGTGATTGTAATAGTTACCCCATCCGAGCATCCATTAAAATCGCTAACCGTAACTGTATATGTGCCTGCTGAAAGTCCTGATGCAGTTGCGGCAGAGCTTACATTGGGTGACCAGGTGTAAGTATAGGGTGCAGTTCCTCCAGAAACGGAAACCTCAGCCTGTCCAGTTGAAGCACCATTACAAAGTAAATCCACATGTGAAGCTCCAACTTCCGTAACCGTGGGTGCACCATTATTCGGTACATTAATATTTTGCACTTCCTGACAGCCATTATTATCTGTTACAGTAACTGTGTATGGTCCAGCAGCAAGTCCAGTAGCATTTGAAGTTCCTTGTCCTCCAGTTGGTGCTGGCGCCCAAAGATAAGAATAAGGTGCCGACCCACCTGTAACATTCACTGTTGCAGTCCCATCAGAAGCACCGCAATTTGCTGCAGTGGTTCCAGTAACATTGATTACTATTGCCGTAGGTTCTGTAGGAGTAACAGATGCGGTAACTTGGCAAGTTGGATCTGATTGATCTGAAACAGTTACGGTATATAAAGTACCTGCGCATAAATTAGATGTTGTGGTTGCAGTAATATCAAATGTCGTGTTATTCCAAGAAAAATTATACGCTCCTGATCCACCTCCTGCTACTACTGTTGCTTGACCATCGCAATCTCCATTACAGCTGATTGTCACTGGTGCAATCGATGCAGTTAAAGCTGTTGGTTGGGTTATGGTTACAGGTACGTTTGCTGTACATCCATTATTGTCTGTTACTACTACTGTATAGTTTCCTGCTGCCAATCCATTAAATGTTCCGCTCGCCTGATTTCCCCCTCCAATATTGTATTGGTATCCGGGTGTTCCACTTACTCCTGAAACTGTTACTGATCCATTACTTCCTCCATTACAAGTTACATTACTCTGGGAGGTAATCGTTCCCGTAAGTAGGGTTGGTTGTGTGGGCGCATATGTCGTTGATGCTGTACATCCATTGTTATCTGTTACTGTAACTGTATAGGTAGTTGCAATTAATCCTGTGGCCGCATTAGTTCCCTGACCTCCTCCAGGCGCAGGTGCCCAGTTATAGGAATAGGCTGGTGTCCCTCCTGATGGTGTTACTGTTGATGTTCCATTATTCCCGCCATTACAAGTTACATTTGTTCCCGTAATACTCAATGACAATGCTGTTGGTTGAGTTGGAGTAAATGTCTCCTGCGCTGTACATCCATTTCCATCAGTAATAGTAACTGTGTATGCTACCGGACCTAATCCTGTTGCTGCATTGGTTCCCTGACCTCCTCCAGGTGCAGGTACCCAGTTATAGGATAATCCCCCTGTTCCTCCTGAAGCGGTTACTGTTGCTGTTGCATTGGCCGAACCATTACAACTTACATTTGTCCCTACAATTGAAGAAGTGATAACTGTTGGTGCTGCAATCGTTACATTTGCTGTTGTTTGACATGTTGGATCTGATTGGTCTGTCACTGTCGCAGTGTAAGTTCCAGCACATAAATTTGCTGTCGTGGTGGCAGTAATATCATTTGTTGTATTATCCCACTGGTAATTATATGCTCCTGATCCACCTCCTGCTACTACTGTTGCTTGACCATCGCAATCTCCATTACAGCTGATTGTCACTGGTGCAATCGATGCGGTTAAAGCTGTTGGTTGGGTTATGGTTACAGGTACGTTTGCTGTACATCCATTATTGTCTGTTACTACTACTGTATAGTTTCCTGATGATAGGTTCACAAAAGTTCCACTGGCTTGATTTCCCCCTCCAATATTGTATTGATATCCAGGTGTTCCATTAGAGCCTGCGATTGTAACAGAACCATTGTTCCCTCCATTACAAGTTACGTTTGATTGAGCTGTAATTGAAGCTGAAAGAACCGTTGGTTGAGTTGGTGTATATGATGCCGTTTGTGTACATCCGTTGTTATCTGTTACCGTAACCGTGTAAGCTTGAGCTGATAAACCAGTAACAGTGTTGGTTCCCTGACCTCCTCCAGGCGCAGGTGCCCAACTATATGTGTATCCAGGGGTAGCTCCAGAAGCTGTTACCGTAGACGTTCCATTATTCCCACCATTACAAGAAATATTTGTTCCAGTTATATTTAAAGTAAGTAAAGTAGGTTCCGTTGGTGTAAATGATCTAGTAATACTACATCCATTAGCGTCTGTAATTGTAACAGTGTATGCAGTAGCTGACAATCCAGTTGCTGTAGCAGTTCCTTGCCCTCCACCCGGTGCAGGCGACCAATTGTAAGATAATACCCCTGTTCCTCCAGTGGCTGTTACAGTTGCTGTTCCATTAGCTGCACCATTACAGGAAATATTGGTTCCATTAATTGTTGCAGTTAGTGCTGGTGGTTCTGAAATGGTTACGGCATCCTGATCTGTACATCCGTTAGCATCAGTTACAGTAACGGTATAAGTCCCTGGATTGACATTTGCTTGATTTTGACCCGCTCCAAGACCACCATTCCAAGTATAAGAATAACCCCCTGTCCCACTTGCAGATGAACTAACAGATCCCTGACCACCATTACAAAGCGGATTAACACCTGAAGCAGTAACCGTGGGCTCTGGATAAATTTGAACCGGGATCGTAACGGTTTCCGAGCAGGATCCTACGAAAGTTTCCAATGTTATATTATAGGTGCCAGCTGCGCCCCAGGTAATTCCATTTACATTTGCTCCTGTTGCACTATTTGGTGTACCACCTGGTATTGTCCATTGATAACTTGTTCCTACTGTTCCATTATTGGACAAATTAATGGATACTACATCTAAACATTGCTGACCAGAAATAGTAAAATCCGGAACGATAGGGGGAGCAACTGTCACAGTGGCAGAAGCATTGACCCCAGGGCATCCTGGAGAATTCCCAGTAACGGTATATGTTGTGGTTGCTGCAGGAGACACTGTTATTGATGCTGTGTTTGCACCAGTATTCCAAGAATAAGTCGCCGCACCATTTGCAGTAAGTGTCACATTATCGCCTTGACAAATAGTTGCAGAGGCAGGATTGATCGTTACTGTTGGAGCAGGATTTACAGTTACATTAACAAAATCTACTGCTGAACACCCACCTGCGTCGGTAACCGTAACTGTATAGGTTGTTGTTGAACCAGGATTTACAGTTGGATTCGCTATTGCAGAAGACCCAACAATACCTGCAGCAGGTGTCCATTGATAAGTATAAGGTGCTGTCCCTCCAGAAGCAGTTGGTGCGCCACCGATCGAAACTCCTGCACCACCAGCACATATAATTTGATCTGCTCCAGCATTAGCCACTACACCATTGGTAATTGTAAAGTCTAAACATGCAGGCGGGGCAGCATTCCCACATAAATCCTCTGTTATAGTTGAATTCTGACCTAAACACAATTGATAATTCCCCGATGTAGTCAAAGGGGGTGAAACGGTAACTGTATAATCATCTTCTTGAGTCCCTCCTAAGGCACAGTTAGGTCCGGTCAAATTTGACAGGGTATAAGGACCCCCTGGTCCAATTAATGTGAAATTTCCAATATCCACTGAACTACATAAAACATTTTCTGAGAAATTAAATGACAAAGTCGTAGATCCACATGGAATTGGAGTGACAACCGATTGTATAAAAGGAGTGCTATTATCCCAAATATCCGCTGTAGACTCCGTAAAATCTAGGGTGTATCCATTTTGAGAAGAGGAAAAATTCGATACGTTTACCACATAGGTTTCTCCTTGAGTCACATTTACACAAGGCTCATCATTCGTTCCTCCATCATTATTCGGTCCTGTTACACCACCAATACCAGAATAATTACAAGACACTTCCAACGCAGAATTGGAATAGATATCAGAACAGTTATTCGTTGTCATGTTATAAACTGCCCAATCGTAATCTTCAGATAGAACGTTTGGCGTAATATCAAAACATAAAAATCCAGATTGCTGAACTGTAAAAGTGTACCATACATCATTTAACTCTCCCGATCCCAAACAAGAAGGACCTGAATCGATTTCTAAAGGATAATTTCCTTCTCCTACATACGAATTTGCCTGCGAATAAACATCCTGACAAACAGGTATGGCTCCATCACAATCCTGATTTGTCGGAGGAGGAGGAGTATAAGAAGTAATATTGATTGTAAAATTAGTACACTGAGGAGATGGAAAAGTACTCACAATAATGTAGTAGGTCTGCCCTGCAGTAAGTGTACTTGTTTGCATACTTGGGTTTCCAGATGAACTTGTGCTAGATCCTAAGCAGCTGGTTCCTGCATTATCAGGACATCCATCCATGATAAAAACGCCTGTCCATGTTCCGGTACCTGACAAAACAATATCCAGATTCTCGTCAGAAGTTGGAGTATATTCAAAAACATAGTCGTCTCCATTCATGTATGAAGACCCACAAGCATCAGCTGATGAATAGCTATCACAAGCTCCACAGGTAGTAGTTGTGGAATTAAATGGAATCGACCCTATAATCGTTGGAGTTGCACAAGTAGAGCATCCACCACCGCCACCAGCATTATTATCGACAATACAAACATTCATGGTACCCGTACCATCTGAATAATCCCAAAGTCTGATATAATATGTCTGCCCTGGTGTCAAAGAAGTTTGAGTGATTTCAGACATCAGTCCAGGTCCGTCATCATCGTCACATTCAATCAGCGCGTAGGTCCCCACACAATCAGAAGAATATAGTGCCATACCTCCATCCGTAATGGTTCCCTCAGAGGTAGTGATGGTTACGTTACCAGAGGCAGGTGCGACAAAGGAATACCATACATCCGGTCCCCCTGGAGAAGCACATGGTGGAGTTCCAAAATTAGCTGCGTTAGTTTGATAACTTCCAGAAACAGTAGCCAATGTATTTACACATGCTGCATTTACTGCTAAGTTAGGTGCTCCAGCACCTGCACAAGGAGTATCGGATTGACTAAATAAATAACCCGATAAAATAATGAATAGAAGCGATAAAAACTTTTTCATAGTAAGTGAAAATGTATTGAATGTTTTACTTGATTCGATTGTAATACTCTGATTTAGTAATTGCTTGCATTTGAAGAGTTTTAGTTCGAATTCCGATTTCGACTAATAGTTCATTGAAGGCCTCATATGACAATTCCTCATCAGTATATACGGTTACTTCTATGTTCGATTTGATCTCAAAACGAACAAATTTTGATTGATCCGAAAATAAATCTTCAACTTTCTTGCGATCACTTTCAGAATTCATTTCAAATGTAAAAACTCTGATTTCTGTTTCTTGTAGGCTAATATTCGTTGAAACAACTTTGTAACCAATCGCAAAAAGTGCAGGGGTAGATAGGCATAGGATCGCAAAAGATGCGGTAATGACAATTCTTTTCATAGCAAGCAATTTAAAATCCAAATGGATAAAAAACTAGTGAGTATTGATTATCAGTTATATAACTGATAATCGGTGCAAATACCCCTCAATTTAAGGATTTTTTCACAATTTTCCACCATCATTTATTCACAATCACATTCAAAAAGTTAACAAGGACAACTTGAAATGTTGTTTTTTTAACATTCTGATTATTTTTTACTCCAGATTAAAAAAATAAAAAACCCAAAAACATAAGTCCTGGGTTTTCTGTCAAGTTAATAGTAGCAAGGGGCAACCTTACTATTAATAGCCTTTTTAATCTCTCAACAACGTCACTGAACCTCTGTAAACTTCAGTTTCGCCATTCTTATTTTTCAACTGAACAACCCATACGTATGCTCCTGCCGGTGCATTCTGATTGTCCATCATATATCTTCCATCCCAAGGTCTAGAAACCTGATTGGTCTTATAATACATCTGACCATTCTTGTGATAAATACTCATCGTGAATTCTGCATTCATAATTTCCAATGCTTTCGGAATAAAGTTATCATTCAATCCGTCACCATTAGGAGTAAATCCAGTTGGAGCTAGCAAATTATAATCATCCTCTACCGTAATGTTTTTGGTTACTTTGGATTGACAGCCGAAATCATTTTGAGCAGTTAAAGTTACTTTATAAATGCCTTTCTTTCTGTAAGTATGAGAAGGGTCCTTCTTCACGCTTCCGGAATTATCCCCAAAATCCCATGTCCAATCAGTTCCACTGTTTGTCATATTAATGAAATCAAATTCGGGTATTGCGGCATTTACTGAACTCTCTTCGATTTCAAAATCTGCCTTAGGATTCGCATAAACCGTTATATATTCTTGAGCTTGGTCCGAAATAACCTCATTATTGATTTCAGATCTTAATGCAAGCTTAACGACATAATTACCCTCTCGATTGTATTTATGAACTGGGTTTCGCTCTTTTGAATAGGTTCCATCCCCAAAATCCCAAATATAATCTCCTTTGTAAGATTCATTTTGCTTTGGCGTGAACTGACAAACCATTCCTTCACATCCCGTCATGGTGCTCGCAGTGAAATTTGCGTTGAGTACTAATTTATCCTCAGGAGAAATCACATTATTTGTTTCCTTAATAATGTTCTGATTTCCATTAGACAAATCGGGATCGTGGTCAAAATTGAAAGGATCATCTACATTTTCCTTTCTTAAATCAGTAACTTGCTCTTCCTTTTTCAGATCAATCAAATCAGCTTGATGCTCCACTTGATTTTCTAAGGAGTGACCTCCATTATCCGATGGATCCACATGAATTGAAGGATTAGTATTTTCATCCTTTTTAATTCCATGTTCTTCAAGTTTAGGATTTTCGATAACCTTCGCACTACCCTTTGGGTTTGATGCATTTTGACTATCGGTGCTACTTCCTTTAAGGATAAAATAAGCTCCGAATGACATAATTCCTACAACCGTTGCAGCAATTCCGAGTTTGGCGAGTGTTTTCGAACCTCCATTTGGTTGAGCTATTGACTGCCCTTCAAGTCGTTGCTTGAAAGCATCCCATGCTTGTGGATTGTAGTCCACCTCATGGTTCGATAGCGCGTCTTTAAATTTCGATTCTATATTTTTCATAGTAATTAAATGCCTACTATTTTGTCTTGCAGAATTTCCTGCAATCTCTTTTTGGCTTTTGCTAAATTGGATTTTGAAGTCCCTTCACTTATTCCCAGTATTTCGGCAACTTCTTTGTGTGAATAGTTTTCAATCACGTACAAGTTAAATACTGCTTGATAAGCGGGTGATAGTTGTTGCAGGGCTTTCATTGCCTCAGCAGCTTTTAACTCCACATCCTCTTCCGAAGCCTCCTCTGTTTCGATTTCATCTTCATCTACATAGAGATAATCCTCTGACGAAGAAAAAGGATCGCGGTTGCTTTTTCGAATATTGTCGATCGCTGTATTTACAACTATACGTCTTACCCAACCCTCGAAGGAACCGTTGAAGTCGTACTTATCCAATTTATCAAAGACCTTAATAAAACTTACCTGGAGTATCTCTTGCGCTGTGTCCTCATCCTTGGAATAGCGCATGCATACAGACATCATCTTCCCGTAGAGCATCCTGAACAGTTCCTCCTGACATTTACTGTCATTTTGGATACAGCCATGGACAATACGTTCTAAATCATCTTTGCCTTTTTCCACGCAGTTTTCTGTTATATGACGACACCTTTTAGGGAGGGTTGCCAAATTTATCACTAAAAAAAATCGAAATCCTAGAAATAATCAAAAGATTTTTGTTAATAACCCTTGAAAATTCCTAAAGTTTACACTAATTTCGTGGGCATCTCGAAGGAGATTTAATTCTGATATTTATTTACTTAAACAAATAAACAAAATGAAAGTTACAGTTGTTGGTGCAGGTAATGTGGGTTCTACTTGTGCAAATGTGTTGGCTCATAATGAAGTAGCTAACGAGATTGTTCTTTTGGACATCAAAGAGGGTGTTGCGGAAGGAAAAGCTTTGGATATGTGGGAGACGTCTCCTATCAATCTTTATGATTCAAGAATTGTTGGATCTACAAACGATTACGCAAAAACTGCAAATTCTGAGGTTGTTGTAATCACTTCTGGGTTACCAAGAAAACCTGGGATGTCCAGAGATGACTTAATCGCTACGAATGCAAACATCGTTAAATCGGTTACTGAAAATGTAATTAAACATTCTCCGAATGCAAAAATCGTAATCGTTTCGAATCCTTTAGATGTGATGACTTATTGTGCTTATTTAACAGCAAAAGTAGATCCTTCTAGAGTATTTGGAATGGCTGGTGTGTTAGATACTGCTAGATACAGATCTTTCTTAGCTTTGGAATTGAATGTGTCTCCAAAAGATATTCAAGCTGTTCTTATGGGAGGTCATGGAGATACCATGGTACCACTTCCGAGATATACTACAGTAGGTGGTATTCCTGTAACTGAGTTAATTTCTGAAGATAAATTGAACGAGATCATCGAAAGAACAAAATTTGGTGGTGGAGAAATCGTTAAGCTTCTTGGTACTTCTGCTTGGTATGCTCCAGGTGCTGCGGCTGCTCAAATGGTGGAAGCAATTGTGAAAGACCAGAAAAGAGTTTTCCCGGTTTGTGCATGGCTTCAAGGTGAATACAATATGAAAGATATTTACTTAGGAGTTCCGGTAATTTTAGGTAAAAACGGAATCGAGAAAATCATTGAATTGGATTTGAACGATGCTGAAAAAACTCTTCTTGAAGAATCAGCTGTTGCTGTAAGAGGTGTCATGAAAGTTTTAGATGATATGGGTGTTGTTGCCTAACTCAAATAAAAATTGATTTTTAAAAGCCCGCGTTGAAAGATGTGGGCTTTTTTTATATTTGACTATGCCAAAAATCAATCTAACATATTTTTTATTCTTACCTATTTGCATCTATTTTTCCGTCACTTTTCTTTTTGGACAAGAACCTAAATATTTTTTATTTAATGTGGATAATGGTTTACCCACGAATGAAGTTTATTCTTGCTATGAAACAGAAGACGGTTTACTTTATGTTGCGCACGATTTAGGTGTTTCTATTTATGACGGCAAAGAATTTAAACCGGCTATTATACCAGGAATAAAAGAAGGAAATAGCTGTTTCGGTATTTACATGATTAATAATGTTCTTTGGTTTAAATTTTCAGATCAACTTTTCTATTTGAAGAATGGGGAGTTTTTACCATATAAATACAATGAACTTCTAAAAGCTAAAGAAATTGGGATTGTATTCCAATTCACCTTCGATCATGATGATCTTTTGTTGTCCACTGATAAAAAGGCCTACAAAATAAGTTCTCAGGGCAAATTTGAAGAACAAAATATAAAACCTGCTATTGTCAAGATCGATACAAACATCAGGAATATAAGTAGAAATATAAACAACTCGGATTCCGTTAAACTACAAATCAACAATGAAATTACTAATATAAACTGTTTTCAATCTGCTTACTCATATTTTGGTGCCGAGTACAATGGAAACAATATTTACTGGAATGGTTTAACTTTTTATTCATTTGTAAGCGAAAGTCAAATTAGCAAAGGCGTTGAATACAAATTAAAATTAGAAGATGATGCATTGAACATGATTACTTCTATTCAACTAGTAGAAGAAAGACTTTTTGTTTCAACTATTGAAACCGGAATTCAAATATTTATGCTTAAAAATGGAAAGTGGGAATTCCAAGAAACACTATTTGATGGAAATACTACTGGAATTGTAAATGCCGGAAAATCTGGATTGTGGGTCCCTTTAGTGAGAAAAGGCTTAGCATTTGTTCCCAATTTTCATATTCGAAATTATTCTTTCGACAAGACAATTCACCAAACCGGATTTTTTGGAAAGACCCCATTCATTGTAGAACAAGTTTTAATAAAAAATAATCCTGTCCATATAATTACAAAGAATAATCAACTAGTGGAGCTTGACACTTTTATTCTTACTCCGGAAAGAATTAAGTTTGGTTTTAATAATCCCAAAGTAAACGGCCATAAAATAAACAACAATATCTGTTTAATGGCTGGTTTAGTTGAGTCAAATATACCCAATGAGCTATTTGCAACTCCTTTCCTGAAAGCCTTCAGAAAAAACGGAAATTTAATTACCATTTCGCCCTATGCTACTTCATTTTATTCCCAGAATAATCTAAATGCGGATACAATTTATTTGAAGAATACTTATGATGCGTTATATACTGATAACGAGACGATTTTGGTAGCAGGTGGATATGGTCTGATTGAATTGGAAATATTAAAAGGAAAATGGGTAATCAAAAGAAAAATTGATCTAGACAAAAAAATTATAAAGTTAGAAAAGATAGACAATGAGTTTCTCTTCTTAACTACACCGGACGAAATTTTGAATTTTGATTATTCAAAATGGAAAATAGAAAGAACAGTTTATTTAGAACCTCATTCTCAAATCAAATCTTCTCACTATCGCAATAATTTGTTATTTATCGGCACCAAAAGCTTTCTTAAAATTTTGGACCTAAAATCAACAAAAACCATCAGCTTAAATTATGCAGATGGTCTCGCAAGTGCTAATATTTCTAGGATTATTTCGAACGATTCTTTGATGATCTGTAATCAAGAAAAGGGAGTTAGTGTAATACCTATATCATTTATACTAAAAAAATTGAATGTACCTCCTGTTGATTACAACGAAAAACTGGTTTGGAATCAATCAAGTGACCAACTCAATTTTACATTAAACCTTTCTGAATTAAGTCCATATATCACTTATAGAAAGCAGTACCGAATAAATAATAAGGATTACGTAGATTTTGCCGAGAAATCATTTCAATTTAGTAATTTAAAAGCTGGCTCTTACGAGATGAATATTCGATTTCGGATTTCAAATGGTGATTGGGTTGAACTTAATCCAATCCATTTTGAAATTCCTTCTCCATTTTACTCAAGATGGTGGTTTTCAGCCTCAATTGTTGCATTTATTGCCCTCATCATTATTTTAATCATTAAAAGAAGAAACCAGATTAAAACCAAAAGACTAGAAACAGAAAAGCTTATAGAAACCCTTAGAATGAATGCCCTAACATCGCAGATGAATCCACAGTTTCTTTACAACGCATTAAATACCATCCAGGGTTTGCTAACGGGTGACACTAAACAAGTTTTTATTTACGTGAGTGACCTAGCAAGATTCTTCCGATTAATGCTAAATAACTCTTCCGAAATGTTCATTCCAATTCATCGTGAAATACAATTGAACGAAATTTTTTCTGAAATTGAATCTGTTAGACAACATAAAAAAGTTGAATTAGTCATACAATATGATAAAAATGAATTAGGGGACTTCCTAATCCCAAGTATGGTATTACAGCCTTTTGTTGAAAATGCCTTGTGGCATGCGTTTACGAAAGAAATTCAACATCCAAAAATCAAGATTTTTGTATCAGAATTGGATGACTTTACCCTAAAAATTGAAATTACTGATAATGGGGTCGGTATCTTAAACACAAAAAATAAGACAAAATTTCATCAATCCAAAGGAGTTTCAATTGTAGAAAATAGATTGAAAATATTTAATTCAGATAATCCCTCAATATCAAAAAATATTATCTTAACCGACCGAACTGAAATTGACCCGAACACAACAGGAACTAAAGTTGAAGTTTACCTAACAAAACATGAAGAATATGAGTTTCAAAGCCTTGATCATTGACGATGATGCCAACGGTATTCAGGCAATTAAAAATATTATCAAACAGTTCGACTTTCCCGCTGAAATTATTGGAAGTGCACAAACGCTGGAAGAAGGTGTTTCTCTCTTGAAAAAACATCAGCCAGATTTGTTATTTCTAGATATTGAGATGAAAAATGAGTCAGGTTTTGACCTATTAGAAATATGGGAACCAGGAAATACAAAAGTTGTTTTTTGCACTGGGTATGATCAATATGCCATAAAAGCCTTAAAAAAAGGAGCCTATGACTATATTTTAAAGCCTTTGGACTATAAAGAGTTTATGGCACTTTTTAAAAAGTTGGAAGAAGATCATTCTCCTTCACTTCAAGATAAGAAAGACCCTGCAGTAACGAACAAAATTTCTATTAAGAGTCCAGGAGGCATTTATATTATAGACATTTGCGAGATTAACTTTTTAAAAGCAGACGGAAGATATACCTTAATTAATTACGATTCTGGTAAAGATTGCACTTCTTCAAAAA
>JAWKMJ010000032.1:0-32095 GCA_041392305.1 Crocinitomicaceae bacterium | reverse complement strand
CCCGCTTCGCAAAAAGCGTAGCAAAAATAGAAAAAAAAGAATGAAATCGTTATTTCATCTGAACAAATATTTGGTCAAATACAAGTGGAAACTGATCCTCGGGTTTGTCTTCATTGTTGCATCAAATTTATTTGCTGTTTACATGCCTATCATCGTACAGGAAACTACCGACACCATGATGCTGTATTCCAACAACTTAGAAACTTACAGTAAAAGTGACATCATACGCTACGGGGTTATTTCGGCCGTTTTGTTCATTGGTCTGGCACTTGCAAAAGGCTTATTTTTATTTTTTACACGCCAAACTATCATTATCGTTTCTAGACACATTGAGTTTGACCTTAAAAATGAGATCTATCAGAAATATCAGGATCTTGACTATTCGTTTTATAAGAAAAACCGGATCGGGGATTTGATGACTCGAATTAGCGAAGATGTTTCCAAAGTAAGAATGTACTTAGGGCCCGGGATTATGTACACTTTTAACCTTGCAGTACTTTTTTCTTTGGTTATATACTACATGGTTTCGATAAGTCCAAAACTTTCCCTGTATGTTTTATTACCACTACCAATCATGTCCATACTCATTTATTGGGTGAGTTCATTGGTATACAAAAAAAGTCATGCAGTTCAGGCCGATTTATCAGCCCTTTCAAACACATCTCAGGAAGTTTTTTCCGGAATTAAAATTTTGAAAGCCTATTCCAAAGAAGGCTATTTTCAAGATGTTTATGCGGAAAATGCAAATAACTATCTGAAGAGTAATATGTCTATGGTACAAATAAATTCGCTATTTATGCCGACTATTTTCTTGCTTATAGGGTTGAGTAACATTTTCACTATTTATGTGGGAGGTATCATGTATTTTAATGGAGAAATTTCGCTAGGAAATATCATTCAGTTTATCTATTACATAAACATGCTTACATGGCCATTCGCAGCAGTTGGATGGATTACAAGCATAATTCAACGAGCAGCCGCTAGCCAAGATCGGATTAATCAATTTTTGCAATCAGAAACTGATGTTAATGAAAACACAAACGGGCCAGACGTTTCAAATGTAGATTCGATATATTTTGAACAAGTACTTCACCATTTTGAGGACAGCAAGAAACCTGTCTTAAAGAATCTCAATTTCAAAGTCAACAAAGGTGAAGTCATAGGAATCATGGGACGAACGGGCTCTGGAAAATCTACCTTAATCAATCTTTTGCTGCGAGAATTCGATCCGGATCAAGGCCAAATTCTAGTTAACGACCGCAATTTAAGTAAGCTTAACCTTAAATCTTATCGAACTAAAATTGGTTGGGTGCCGCAAGATGTTTTCCTTTTTTCGGATACTATTGAAAACAATATACGCTTTGGAGCCAATAGAGAAGTTTCTATTGAAGAAATTATCGAAGTCAGCAAAAAAGCAGGAGTATATGAAGACATCATGAATTTTCCAGATCAGTTCAATACCTTATTAGGTGAACGAGGTGTGAATCTTTCAGGTGGACAAAAACAACGGATTTCCATTGCACGGGCCCTTCTCAAAGATTGCGATATTTTCATTTTCGATGATTGCCTATCTGCTGTAGATACAGCAACTGAAGAGCAAATTCTGTCCTCAATTAAGAATATTGGAGGAGAAAAAACAATCCTAATTGTTAGTCATCGTGTTTCTACGGTCAAACACGCAGACAAAATTTTATTTTTAGAAAAGGGTGAAATAGCTGAATCTGGCACACATGAGACATTAATTAAGGCAAATGGCTTGTATAAAAAAGTTTTCGATAAACAGGCAGACAAAAATGCTAATTAAGCGATTTTAATTACAGTAGAATCTTTTTGCGGCATCTTGCAAAAACAGAACAAAATTAACTTTTCTTATTTCCTGCCCAGTATCTCCGCTTACTTTCTGAAAGGAAAACTTCTTAAAGAATTCCTCCAGTTCCTCTTCTGATTCTCTAGTAATCATTATCATTTTTGAAGGATCCATTACTACTTTGCTAACCTGACCAGTCTCGGTTAATTCAAATTCTACGTTTAAAGATAGAATCTTATGGTAGGACTTACTTTTGCTAATCTCTGGATAATTGCAATAGACTGACTTTAGAAATTTGTTTTTATTATCAATATTGAAAAAGGTGTGTATACCTTTCACCGTTATTTCTGTATATTCTCCTTTGACTAGTTTCATTTTCGAAAAAAAATCTGAGCTATGTGAATCAGTTATTTTCGATTCTTTAAAGAATTTCAAGTTTGAAATGAAAACTTGCTCCCCTACCAGCATATAATACTGCCAAACCTTATAATTCTGCGAAGTGTCGGCACATTCCACATGGCTGTAACCAATTGATCTCACAGGATTTCCTTTCAGTAAAAACAAAGAATCAGCATATTTAGAATTATAGGGATCACTCATTAATTGATTGACCAAATTGGCCGTTTCACCGAGGAAGTTCACCTGATTTGCATCCTTTATGAAAGATGATAATGGTAAAGTAATGATTCTCCATTCATAATTCCCTCCCTCAATGAGATGCATTTCCATATCTCTCACAATACGCCTTTCCATTTCCGAGGGTACACTAATTTTAATTCCTTTTGCTAATTCATGAAATTTCCATCCATCTGATTGAGCTTGGGTAAAAAAGATTAAAAAACAAGAAGCTAGAAATACGAAATATTTCATTTAAATTTTATTTTTGATGAAGAGAATCAAAATTATAAATTATCTATAATGAAAACGTCAATAATTACAACAGTTATCGCAAGCTTAATGTTGATTACTTCCAATGTTTATTCCCAAAAGAAAAATGTTTTGGATTACTATAAAATGCTGGATGTGAGTCAGGAATACAAAATCACTAAAAGTGGTGAAACATATCAAACAATTGGAATAACTGAGGAACCTTTTGATGTGGTTGTTGACTTTAAGAATGGATATATCGAGATTAAGGACGAAGGAACAGGTGGAGGTATCTTGTTTTATCAAGTAGTTTTATATAGAAAAGCGGACGGAAGTGCACTTATCGCTATGACAACTCAAAATTTTGATGGTGTATCAGAAGAATGTGAAATCGATTTTTTTGTGGAAAAAGAAGGGAAATTAGTTTCAAATAAGAGCAAGTACTTTCCCGGGGATGATTACTTTCTGAATAAATTTCCTAAAGAATTATCTTCTGAAGAGAAAGAAGTATTACCTAATGTTGTTAACCCAATTTATGATCTTCCTCAAAATGGTTTAACGATAAATATTATGTATGCTGTTAAAGGATATGTCAATCAAGAAAATAAATCAGAATTTGATCTACAACAAAGGCTTTCCAAGATGGCTCCAGTATTTTTAAAGTGGAAGTACAACAAGACCACTGATCAATTTGAAATTGTCAACTCTTAATTTTATATTTAACCTATAAAAGACTGAAAGTGGCAATTAAGAAAATTACATACGAAACAATTGATAATATTGATTATCAGAGCAAATTAAGTCGTTTACTTTTTGGGAAAAATGAACCACCATTAATCACCAAAATTGCGTTCTACTTTGGAATAGCAGGTTGGTTTTATTTTTTCATTTGGTATTTGGCGGCCTTTTTATCCATCAAATTCATAGACGGAATTGAACACCCTGAGCAGATCAAAGCCAATTTCAATAAAATTGGTCTGGATTACGGATTTCAGAATTTCCAAACTACTTTTGAGAATGTGTTGATGATCGTACTTATTTGCTTAGGATTGGTCGTGGTCTCTTTGTTTATGATCTATCGTAGAAAAGTATATGGATATTATCTATATCTCGCAGCTTGGATAGCAAGTTTACTAACCATTTTTTTCATGTTGGGCTTTAAATTTTTCTGGAACGAAGTAACCCACTTGGACAAAGCAATTATGCTTTCATTGATTCTTCCTTATTTTATCTTCATGTATCTGCTGAAGAAGACAAAGGAAAGTGAATAATTTAATCACTGTGCGAGTCATGAATCAAAAGAGAAAGAAATTTATATCAAGTCAGAACAAAACGAAAAAGAAAAAGCCATCAAAGGCAGAATTAGAGCTTTCTGAGAAAAATTTCAAAACTGGAATTACTTTAATGGTTATTTGTGTCGCCACCTCCATCGTTCCTTTGTTTATATTATTTATTGCTCCAATACTTTACATTTTTGGGATATACTATATCACTAATACACACAAAAGCCTGGAAAATAAACTAGTTGCGATTTTATCACCACCGGTTTATTTTGGTGGTTTTTATGGATTTTTACTTTTAATGAATTAATCAAAAGCCTCAGTTACAACATAATATCTGGGATCATCCACATCCGTTTTTATATATTTTTCAAAGTCAGGATTTACTTTTCTTAAAAGTCGAATACAATCAGGAGAAAGGTGTGTTAATTGCACTTTCTTTCCTGCCTCATTGTATTTTTCGATGATTTTGATCAATGCCTCAACTCCAGAATGGTCTTGAACTTTGGATTCAATGAAATCAATTTCAACTTGCTCCGGATCGTTTTTAGGATCGAATTTTTGCATAAATACTTGAACGGATCCAAAGAAAAGTACTCCCCAAATATTGTATACTTTGGTGCCATCTTCCTTCATGCTTTTTCTAGCTCTAATTCGTATTGCGTTTTCCCAGCTAAAAACTAGGGCAGAGATTATTACTCCCGAAATAACAGCAATCGCAAGATCAAAAATTACAGTCAGTGAGGAAACTGAAATTAGTACTACTGCATCAGCTACAGGAATCTTTCTGATTATTCTAAAACTGGACCATGCAAACGTACCGATGACAACCATAAACATCACTCCCACAAGAGCTGCAATCGGTATTTTCTCAATAACCTGTGCACCGAATAAAATAAAGCTTAACAAGGCCAAGGAAGCTACAAGGCCAGACAGCCTACCTCTTCCTCCTGAATTGACATTAATAATCGATTGTCCAATCATTGCACAACCTCCCATTCCGCCAAAGAATCCATTAATCATATTTGCACCTCCTTGAGCCACACATTCTCTGTTTGCGGACCCTCTAGTTTCAGTAAGTTCATCTACCAATGTGAGTGTCATTAACGATTCAATTAATCCTATTGCAGCAAGAATTAAAGCATAGGGCAACATTAATTTAAAACTCGCCCAGTTTAAATCAATCATCGGAACATCAAAAACAGGTAGCCCGGCTTGAATCCCATCACCTCCTCCATTCTTAATGAATGAAGCTACCGTTTCTGTTTGAATACCACCAAAAATCACTATTAATGAAACGACTAAAATCCCAGCTAATGCGGCAGGAAAGACTTTAGTAATCTTGGGTAGAAAAAACATAATAGCCATTGTAAGCAAAACCAAAGCAATCATTATAAAAAGCGATTCACCTTGAATAAAATTTCCGTGTACTTTAAACATACCTATTTGGCTGATAAAAATAACAATGGCTAAACCATTCACAAAACCCATCATTACTGGCTGGGGAATCATACGAACAAATTTCCCTAATCTTAATATACCAGCTAAAATCTGAATAATTCCTGCTAAAATTAATGTTGCAAATAGAAACTGAATTCCAGATCCTGAGCCCCCAAAAACCTCTCCCTCCTTTACTAGATCGACCATTACTACAGCCATAGCTCCAGTTGCACCTGAAATCATTCCTGGCCTTCCTCCAAAAATTGAAGTAATAAAACCCATCATAAAAGCACCATAAAGACCAATAATAGGAGAAATGCCTGCTATAAATGCAAAGGCTACCGCTTCTGGAACCAAAGCCAGAGCAACGGTGAGCCCAGAAAGTAAGTCTTTGGAAATACTTCCGTTTTCTCTGTCAATTAATGTGAATTTGGATAGTAAAGTCTTGAAATTCATTCGAGTTGTATTGCAATTTGGCGGCGAAATTAAGGAGAAGAATCGGAAACGCAGGGAAATATTCGACTAAGCCCACTTTTCATTCAACAAATTGATGAAAAGTTGGGCATTTTCATTTTTGTATTGTTTTGATTTATATGACCCTACCCAACTTACACCTTGGATCGCATTGGTGAGTAAAACTTCATCTGCAGCCAATAAATGCGAGGGCATTATACTAGTTTTAAAAACTGTCATTTTTGTATCCTCTGCAATATCAATTATTTGCCTAATCATTGTTCCATCCATACACCCATCTTGTAGATCGGGAGTGTAAATCACCCCATTAGAAATGATTAACAAGTTTGAATTAGAGCTTTCAATAACCCCGCCTTTCGTATTGGTAATCAAGTAGTCATCTAAGCCATTGTCCTTAGCATCCATACGCGCGACCACGCTATAGAACGCATTTTTTGTTTTAAAAGCAGAAAACTGATTAATCTGCTTTTTAATTGTTGGGTGTATATCAACATTGAGGCCGACTTCATTCAGCTGGAAATCATTGTTTTCGATTGGATCAAATGTGATGATCACATCCGTAAAATTATCTGTTGGCAAGAATTTCCCACCCATTCTACGATCTACGTTAACGCGAATCACTCCACCTTTTTTCGCTTTATTTGCGTCAAGAAGCGCCTCGATTTGTCTAATCAAATCCAAAGTTTGGACTTCGGTACTCTCCTCCATCCTCATTGCTTTCATTCCCCCTTTAATACGCTCAACATGCATAGCAACATTTAACGCCTTACCATCTTTTACTCGAATGGATTCAAACAAACCATCTGCATATAAATACGCTCGATTCCTGGGACTTATCGAAAATTCAGATTCCTCAAATATGTTGCTATTGAAAGATAATTTCATTTAAAAGAGATTTTTCCAAAGTTGTATCACAACCCCGTGATTGGTGGCAAAGGTAAAGATTATCCCATAAATAGCTCCAGCAAAATGTGCATCATGAGCAATTCCTGTTCTATTTTGTTTTGAAAGCAAATATTCCGCAAGTAAATAGACAGCACCAAAAATATAGGCAGGTGCCATTATTGGAATAAACAAAAGTCCCATTTTTGCTCCTGGGTTCAAAAGAATAAATGCAAAAACCACAGCTGAGACTGCGCCTGAAGCGCCAAGACTAAAATATCCTCTATCATGCCTTCTTCTGATTAAAGACGGTAAAGTAGCAAATGCGGCTCCCCCGACATACAAAAGTGAAAAATACATGTAGCCAATATTTCCATTTAATCCAACAAAGCTATTTGAATTCAAACTATTTTCAACCCCCTGTCCAAACATCCATAATACATACATGTTAAAAATTAAATGCATCCAATCGGCATGAATCAAGGCATGGGACAATATTCTATACCATTGTTTTTCATCAGTGCAATACACAGGATTAAACATCATTTTATACTTCATATCCTGATTTTCCATCGCTTGAATTGAAATTAAGATAGTGACAACCAGGATCACAATTGTAACAGACATATTTTTAGACTTTTAGCTAGTTTAATGCTTTTTAATTCTTTACCTTTCTCACGGAAAATGAAGACCGTACAACTAATTATTCTGTTTTCCGGGCTATTTCTTATTGCCTGCGAATCTCCAAAAGAATTGGAGCAATCTTCATTTACGCATCTCCCAATGGATCAAAGACTCGAAAGAATATTTGCCCAAAATAAGGAGGAAAAGCTCAATTTCGAAATAAAATTCGCAAAAGAATTACAGCAGTTATACAAACTACACTCTTTTCAATCTTTTTGGTATGAAAACGATTCATTAACGACCAATGCTCAATATTTGCTTAGTTTTTTTGATTCCTCGGAGTACTTTGGACTTCCAAAACATCTCTATCCTATCAATACGATTAAAATTAACCAAGATCCTTTGCAGACAGAGCTTGCGATTTCAGAAAGTCTATTCAGAATTGTAAAACATTTATATTTCGGTGTTTTAGATTCTGGATCGGTTAAAATTTCCTGGAATTTGGGCAATATTAGCGACACCTTGCCTGCTCTTATCTTTCAATATAGGAAAGACACTATGCTTACCCGAGAAATAAAAAGCTTTGAGCCTCAAGACTTTCACTATCAGTGGGTTATTTCAGCATGGAAAAAACACCTTGCTCAGAACAATCTTGATTCCATTTCTTTTCGGGTACCATCAATCAAAGAAGATTCGCTAGAAGCCTACTTGTCGGCTCGTAAAGTACTGCTACATAAAAATTATTTGGATAGCTTAACTGCAAGACAAGATAGTTTGTTTCTTCTAGCTCTGGAGATCTATCAAAAAGATCATCAACTTAAGGGTGATCATATTATAGGTATGCAAACTGCAAAAGCCCTAGAAAAAACTAATTGGGACAAATTTGAGCAATTAGCAGTTGTTTTGGAGAAACTTAAATGGACACGAATACTTCCTGAAAAATATTTTAGAGTGAACATCGGTGAGCAAAAATTAATCCTTGTTGATTCCAGTCGGATAATCCGAGAACATCGAATCATTGTTGGACATCTGGATACACAAACTCCTGAACTTAATTCTAAAATGAACCGAATTATTCTTTATCCCTACTGGAATGTACCCCATTCCATTTCGTCTAAAGAAATATTGTATGCAGCAAGAAGAGATACAAGTTATATTCGCAAAAACAATTACAGGGTCTTTCGGAAAAAGGAAGAAATTGACCCAAAAACTGTTGATTGGAAAAAATACAGTCATGATAAATTTCCTTTTAGAATTAGGCAGGAACCTGGTCCGAAAAATTCTTTGGGAATTATTAAGTTTCAGTTTCCTAATAAGCATTCTGTCTATATTCATGATACACCTACAAAATGGCTATTTAAAACACAGATGCGCTATTATTCTCACGGCTGCATGCGTTTAGAAAACCCGAGAGATCTTGCATATTATTTAATTGCAACGGATCCTAAAAATCGATTTGTTGCAGATAGTCTGGAAACTGAACTCGAAAAAGCCGAAAACAAAGCCATTACCTTGAGAAAATCAATTCCCATTTTCATTGAATACAGAACAGTAACCGCCGATTCTCTAGGGAATATTTCATTTTACAATGATTATTACGGAAGAGATGAGAAGTTTATAAAAGCAATTTTTGGTTTTCAAGATTGATCATCTTTCAGATTGAAAAACTCAACGAAACTTTTTGAAAAACTTATTGGATATCCTACTTTCCTTGCATAGACGGATGTAAACTTGGCACCAAGTAAAATGATCATTCCATTATAAAAAACCCAAAGTAGAATGACCATGATAGATCCACCAAATCCAACTTGGGATATGTAATTAATATTTCCGATATACCAACCTATTAAATATTTTCCAATTAAGCCCAAAATAGCAGTTACAACAGCCCCTCCTAATATGAGTTTCCAATGGGTGGTGGCATCTGGTAGAATTTTAAAAAGAATAAAAATGGTTATCACGCTGATAATGAACCCCATAACATATTTTAATAAAAAAGTTAGAAACACAGATTCAAAACCATAATAATTTTGGATAAGATCAATTATAGAGAATGATAGAGTTTCAATAAACATAAAGGCCACAAAAATCACTCCTATTAAAAAAAGAATTAGCAATGATACTAATCGATCAAATATTGTTTTGATCATTCTTTTTCTAGTTTGGACCTTGATACCCCAAACTGAGTTGATTCCTTTTTTAAGAGCATACAAGAGTGCTGAACTAGAAAAAAGAAAGACAAATAGTCCAATAAATTGAGACCCGTAACTTAATTGAAGTCCTGCTGCTCCATCAACTATATGATTGATTAATTCTAAATGTTTATCTCCCAACTGATTGATCAATAGATGCTTCACTTCATAGGCTACGTCTGCATTTCCAACAAAAAATCCAAATATATTTATGGCCAAAAATATGATGGGTATCAAAGCAAATAAGGCATAATAAGCAAAAGCAGCACAATGACTAAACGAATCTGAATCCAAAAACTCAGATATACTATCTTTAAGTACTTGGTAAATCTCTTTATATGTAAGTTTCCTAATTGGCAAATTGATAGTCTTTTTCTGGAATATATATTTTTTTTACGCTTTTTATGGGTGAAGAAGACTCTAAAATAATGGTCTCTCCCCTTTTCGTAATTGCTTTGCAAACAAACTTGGCTCCAAGATACAAAACCTCATTTTGTTCAATTTCAACTTCGATACTAAAACCATTTTCTTCAACAAGTCTGAACTCATTTTTTCTGAAATTATAATTCTTGTGGTTAAATTGTATTTCGTTATACCCACCGGTAATCATAGCTTCATAATGTGAATTCGGGTTTTCGTAAAGATCCACTTTATCCAGATCATTTGAAATTCGTCCATTTTCCATAATCAATATGCGATCTGAAAGGGTAAATGCATCCTGATAATCATGAGTAACCATGATCGTTGAAATCGCATATCTATCCAAATAATCAAACAAACTCTTTTCAATCTCGAATTTATTCATGAGATCAATTTGGCTAAAGGGTTCGTCTAACAAGAGTAGTTCAGGTATTTGCGCTAAAGATCGAGCAAGAGCCAACCTTTGTTTTTGACCACCAGACAAGGTATGAGCCAGTTGATCTTCATAAGGTTTGAGATTAACAACATGAAGTAATTCTTCCTTTTTCTGATAAATGTCTTCTTTATCAAGATGAAGAATTCTATTGGAAATATTCTCACCAACTGAATGATAGTTGTCCAATGCAAAATTTTGATCCACAAGCTTCATTCTTGGGTGACCTGGGATTAATACTTCCGCCGGTCCTTTTACTCTTAAATTATCAAATAATATTTCCCCATTATGAAGATCGAACAAACCATAGATAGATTTTAACAAAGATGATTTCCCACTACCGCTTAGTCCTATAATAGACAATCTCTCACCATTTTTTAAATGAAAAGAAATGTCTTTCAATTCGAATTCTGCATATTTTAAGCCTAACTCCCGTATTTCTAACATCAGGAAATTAGTTCTTTTGGGAAGTCTTTAATATCTATATATACGCCTGGGATAAGATTGGTTAAAACCGATTTTTCCTTGAAGGTAATTTCAAATAAACCTTTATCCAATACGATGTTTTCTTTTTCAATTGCATCTTTTGAGACGGCTATTTGATTATGAGATTCACCAATAACCTCCCATATTTTCATATTATTAACCGGTATACTAAATTGCTCACCCCCTCTTTCACCTTGAAGAATATATTTTGATTCATCAGAAAGATTTACAGATTTAATTTCACCTGTAAAATTAAATTCGTCCTCCCATAAATATTTATAGTTGAGATCTGATTCTTCTCCCCCGTTATTTTCATTGGCATATTCCTGAGAATATTCCTCATTTGGCATGATAAACCTACAATTTAAACTCATTTATATTGAAAATTTGATATCGACTTGTGCGCCTCCATTATTTTTAAATTCAATGGTTCCATCTAACTGTTCAATCAAAACATGCACCAGCTCCAAACCAATGGATTCGGTATAAGCTTCAGGATTAAAGTCTTCAGGAAACCCTTTGCCGTCATCATGCAGGATTATTTCAACTTGATTTCCTTGCTTCTTGATGAAAATCTGAACATTTACTTCTGTCCCTTCTTGAGCTCCGTATTTGATTGAATTTGTAATAAGTTCGTTAACTATCAAACCAAGTGGAATCGCTTTTTCCAAACTGATTCTAAAATCGTCTCCTTCCACGTGCATTTCTATTGCTGATTTGTTAGTAAACAATGATTTCTTGATGGATTCTGCCAGATCTCGGAAATATTCGTTCACATCAACAGCCTCCTGGAATTCAGAAACATACAATTTTTCATGAACCAATGACATAGCTAAAATTCTGTTCTGCATATTCTGCATTGGGTTAATGAATTTACTCGACTTCAATTTATTAGCCTGTATATTCATCAAACTAGAGATGATTTGAAAATTATTCTTTACTCTATGATGAACCTCCTTCATCAAAGCTTCCTTTTCTTTAATAGATTTTTTAAGCTCTTTATTTCTTTTTCTTACAATACCTAACACATAAACGATTGCACCAAAAGCAATTGCCAAAAATACCAACCATAGAATCAAATAAAAGTTTTGGACTTCTTTAATGCGAATTTCTTCACTTCTTAAGGTATTCTCACGCTGTATATTTAAAGAATCACGAAGTTTATCATATTGAGCGTTATAGAACATTTCCAAACGTGCAATTTCCAGACTCGCTTCAGAATTGTAAATACTATCACGAATTCCTTCATAAATCTCGCGATAGAGGTTAGCCTTTTCATAATCTTTTACTAAAAAGTGACTCTCCGATAAGAGTTGATTGATTTCGATTTCATCTTTAAGTGAATATTCCTTAGCATTTAAATCTTTACTCTTATTAAGGAAATCTATCGCATAATTTACTCTATTTTGTCTTAAATAATAAGTCCCCAAACTGATGTAGTACTTCTTTTCAACAGTTAAATCCGGAAACCTATCAAGCAACTGATCTACCACTTTAAAATTCTGAAGAGCTTTATCGAACTTACCAAGCTCTAGGTATAGCTGACCTATTAGCAAATAATTCAATTTTAGACTAATAGAATCCCCTATAGCTTCTTTCAATCGTTTGCTTCTGTAAAGGAAATCTTCTGCAACATTATAATTTTGCTCAATCATTTCGATTTCAGCTAGATTGGTGTAAGCTTTCGCTAATGTACTGGAATCCTTCAATTGCATAGCGATTGTCATTGCTTCGGAATAAAACCTTGTAGCATTGGTAAGGTCGTTCATATTGAAGTAGGCAATTCCAATATTTAAATTTAATTGCCCTTCATATAATTTTAATTTTTTCGAGTTTTTTTGTCCCTTTAATTCTTTGATTTTGTATAGATTACTTCTAGCTATAAAATAATTACGAAGCGCCTCAAAATTTTTTCCCTGAATAATATTTAAGGAAGCAATATTGACACTAATGGTAAAAAGCCTTTCCGCATTTTCCGTTTTTTCAGCCAAATCTTTTGCTCTACTGTAATAGTATAACGCATCTTTTATCTCTCCTTTTCGGAAATAAATTGACCCCAAAGCGGAGTACCCCAAAATAATGTTTTTACTATCATCCAATCTTTCCGCAAGCTGAATTTGAATTTTCGAATATTTCTCCAGCGAGTCCAATTGTACATTAAAATAGAGGTCAGATATTTGACTTGAGATCTCCAACCTTTTTCGAATATCATTCCCAGATTGATTCCACTCTTTCTTGAGAGAATCTAAATTTTGACCAATAACTACTTCTGATGATAAGAAAGTCAAAATTAGAACACCGAACAAAATAAATCGATTAAGGAAATTGGTCATATTCGTTGTGAGAATTGTATTTTTGCGCTAAAATACAGAAAGTGGACGTAAAATCAATATTCCTTAAACCAGGTAAGGAAAAATCAGTTGAAAGATTTCACCCTTGGATATTCAGTGGTGCGCTAATGAAGGGAAATGAGGATCTAAAGAATGGTGACCTTGTTCAAGTTAAATCTGCAGATGGAAAATTTCTTTGCATTGGTCATTATCAAGACCTAGGAAGCATTGCCGTACGAATTATCAGCTTTGAAGAAACGACCATTGATCAGGATTTTTGGAATAAGAAGTTCATTAACGCCATGGAAGTAAGGGACAACTTGAATTTATTACATGCTTACAATAACGTTTTTCGGCTTATTCATGGAGAAGGAGATGGATTGCCTGGCCTCATCGTAGATATTTATAATGATACTGCAGTCATTCAATGTCATAGCGTCGGTATGCTCCAATCATTAGAATTCATAAAGAATGGAATACTTAATGCTTTCGACAATGATCTGAAAGCTATTTATAATAAAAGTTCAGATACCATTTCGAGAGAAATCAATGTAAAGGATAGCTATATCTACAAAATGGGAGAACCAGACAAACTTGTTTTGGAATATGGTCATAAATTCAGCGTGGATTGGGAAACGGGTCAAAAAACCGGCTATTTCATTGATCAAAGAGAAAACAGAAAACTCATTGCCAAATATGCCTCCAGAAAGAAAGTATTGAATACCTTTTGCTATTCAGGTGGATTTTCCATTTTTGCTTTGGAAGCTGGAGCAAAATTGGTGCATTCCCTAGATAGTAGTCAGAAAGCCATTGATCTTGTAGAGAATAATATCCGATTGAATGGATTTTCGAATAGTGACAAACACAAATCCATTGTAGCGGATGCCATGGATTACATGAAAAATCTAGAGGAAGAATACGATATCATAATTTTGGATCCTCCTGCCTTTGCTAAGCATAAAAAATCCAGACACAAAGCAGTCCAAGGTTATAAAAGACTGAATTACAACGCAATCAAGCAAATCAAATCCGGGGGAATCATTTTCACTTTTTCTTGTTCGCAGGTGGTTGATAAACAACTTTTTGCCAATACAGTCATCGCCGCAGGAATTGAAAGTGGCAGAAGCATTCGAATCCTAGAGCAATTGCATCAACCTGGAGACCATCCAATTAATGCTTATCATCCTGAGGGAGAATACTTAAAAGGCTTGGTGATACAGGTAGATTAGTTTGAATATTTCCTACATAAATATATTGAAAGTCGCCACTCCACTCATGATTGGCACTTTTGTTCAGTCTGTAGTGATGATTACAGACATGGCCTTTATTTCCGATTTGGGCACCATTCAATACGATGCAGTTGGAAATGCAGGGATTCTTTACATGTCTTTAATGATGTTGGTTCAGGGGATCTCGGACAGTTCCCAAATCATCATTGCACGAAGAAAAGGAGAGGGAAATTATTTTGATGTTGGACGGACGTTCAGACATTCCTTAATCATTCTTTTTTCCTTCAGTTTGCTCATTTTCGCCACTTACCTACTCTTTATTGATTCCTTTATATTGGAAACAGTCAACAATTCCGCCATAGCCTCCAACATGACCGATTTTTTCGAATTCAGGAGATACGGAGTTTTGTTTGAAGCCTTGCGATTGGCCATGGTGGCTTACTATATCGGGATTGGAAACACTCGGGTGATCATTTTCGCGACATTAGTTCTTTCTTTATCTAATGTTTTCTTGGATTACAGTTTGATTTATGGAGAATTCGGATTTCCTGAAATGGGCATTCAGGGCGCTGCTCTTGCTTCCACTTCAGCCGAACTCATTTCCCTTTTGTTCATGTTCATTTACATTTTGAATGATAAAAAAAGTAAGACTTATCATCTTTTTGAAAGAATTCATTTTGACCGAGAAATTTTCCAGAAATTCCTAAAAATAGCACCTCCAATGATGCTCCAAGGTTTTATTGCTCTTTCGGCCTGGTATATTTTCTTTTCCTTTATTGAAGAGTTGGGGCCCAACGAATTGGAAATCTCCCATGTGATTCGGAGCCTTTATTTCATTGCTTTCATTCCCATGTACGGACTCAATGCTACAACACGAACCTATGTTTCTTCGTTGATTGGGGCTGGGGAAACCAATAAAATTCCTCTTTTTCTGAGACGCGTCATTCTTTTAAATCTCTTCTTTTTGATCTTATTTCTACATGGAATTGTATTCTATCCAATTGCCATGGTTCATTTGGTGAATTACAACAGTGATTTCATAATGAATCCGGAGTACATGGAAAGCATTAGAGGTTTATTTCGACTAATTTTTGGCAATATGATGCTGATTGGATTTGCAGCGCCTTTTTTCCATTTCATTAGTGGTACAGGAAACACTCGAGCTTCCTTTTTGGTTGAAATTTCGGCTATTTCGATCTATCTGGTTTGCTCTTACCTCCTTGTTTATGTTTTAGAAGCTGGATTGATGGGAATCTGGTCTGTAGAATACATTTATTTTGGCTCGATGGGGCTGTTTTCATTTTTATATTTCAAATTTGCAAACTGGAAAAACACAACGGTATGAGTTCAGAAAAATCAATTGTATTCATGGGTACGCCCGAGTTTGCTTCTCACAGCTTAGAAAAACTCATTGCTTCCGATTTTACAATCAAGGCGGTGATCACTGCTCCGGACAGGCCTGCAGGTCGCGGACAAAAAGTGATGTTTTCCAATGTGAAAGAAACCGCTCTAAAGTATGATTTGCCTGTTTTACAGCCCACCAATCTCAAAGACCCTGAATTCATCCAAGAACTTGAAAAATTGAATGCGGATCTCTTTGTTGTCGTAGCTTTCCGCATGCTTCCGGAAGTAGTTTGGTCGATGCCGAAATTAGGAACAATCAACTTACACGGCTCTTTATTACCCAATTACAGAGGAGCTGCACCGATTAATTGGGCTGTGATTAATGGAGAAACTGAAACCGGAGTAACTACATTTTTTATTGAAAAAGAGATTGATACGGGTAAAGTTATCGATACAGCTAAAACCCCAATCAGCAAAGAAGATAACGCAGGAACTGTTCATGATCGATTAATGGAAATTGGGGCCAATCTTCTCAGTACGACTGTTCAAAAAATATTTAATGGAGAAGCCTCTGGGACTCCACAAAAAGACCTAATCACTGGTGAACTAAAAGAAGCACCGAAGATTTTTAAAGAGGATTGCAAAATAGACTGGAACCAACCTGCTGAGAAAGTTTTCAATAAGATTCGAGGACTCTCCCCTTACCCAGCAGCATTTACAAGTATTCAGAATACGGAAAATCAAAGTCAAAAATCGGTAAAAATCTTCCAAACAAAACTTACTTCGAAGCCTTCAAAAGCCGGAGAATTGAAACAAGAAGGAGGTTTATTTATTGGTTGTGCAGACTATTTTTTAGAAATCGAAACACTTCAATTAGAGGGAAAAAAACGAATGGAAACTGAGGAATTTTTGCGAGGATTTAGTTTCGAAAATTGGGAAATTGTTTAATTTCATTCAGTTAGATGAAAAAAGCTGGACTCCTCATATTGTTTTTTATTCCCCTATTTGTTTTTTCACAAAAGCATAAATACACGAAAGAAGAAAAAGATTCCATCAAAGACTATTATTCCAAAACCTCTTTTGAAGATTCCATTGTTTTCTCATCTGGAGATCATTTGGTAGGAAAAATAAAGCAATTAGACCGCGGAGTTTTAAAAGTAAAAACCCAATATTCCAAATCCGATTTTCAAATTAAATGGCTGAAAGTCAACGAGATTTATTCCGATCGAAATTATACTTTCAATTTTAATAGCGGACAGGAAATTTTCGGGAGAATTGAAATGGATAGTTCCGACAAGGAAGTGGCCTATATTATTCAGGAAAACGGACTTAAAAGGCCTGTAATTTTCAAGGAAATCATCTTCATCAAAAGAATTGAGAAAAAATTCTGGGATCGTTTAAAAGCGAATATTGATGCGGGATATACCTGGACAAAAGCCAATAATCAACATCAAATCTCTCTTCAAGCAGGCGCCACATATTATGGTCGAAAATTTCGATTTGGCTTGAACACGAATATTGTACGAAGCATTCAAGATAGCTCCAACACAATTAAAAGAACAGAGGGAAACTTATTGCTGCAGGTCTACATGCCTCATGAATTTTTCTATTTCGCTCAGGACAACTTGCTTTCGAATACAGAGCAGTTGATTAGATTGAGAAATGGTTTAGCAACAGGTTTCGGATATTATTTCCTAAACAACAATAAAATGATGGGGCATTTTGCCTTGGGAGCCATGTGGAACAACGAAACTTTCTCCAACAATGCGACCAATTTGAACTCCCTGGAAGGTTTTGTAGGTTTTAAATATGAAGTTTTCAATCTAGGAGATTTGAATATTGAAACCTATGTCAACACCATGCCTAGTTTCACCGACTTAGGTCGTGTCAGAGTCGATCTAAAAGCATCTGTGCGCTACAAATTCCCATTCGATTTATACATTGGAGCAAGTTACACACTGAACTATGACAACCGCCCTACTCAGGATGCCCCTCCATTCGATTATGTTTTACAAACTTCAATTGGCTGGTCATGGTAAATCGCAAAACCTTGAACATCGTCCTAAAAGTAATTGCCATTTTTCTCGTTGCAGTGCTTGTTAAACTTGGGTTTTACCGTGAAGATTTCTTTGTGGAAATGAACAAACTGATCGGGTTTAAAGAGAATCCGGAAGTTGGCAATTGGGCATCTGAAATCGTGGCGGATTATTACGACCTAACAGCCGCAGAGCTCTACGAGGTAAAATGGAAAATGACCATTTACTTTTCGATCTACTTCTATTTGCTTTCCGCCTTGATCCTTTTCTTATTTTTCAGAGAGCGCAAACCCTTGCTATATCTGCTGTTCTTTTATTTGGGTATTTTCATCCTATCCGCTATTTCCTATGGATCTGGATTTGTTACAGGGAACAAAGAAGGAGCCTATCTCGTCGCCCGCCGTTTAATGGGACTCTTGCAATCGCCCTACCCTTTTATGCTGATATTTGTTCTGGTTTTATTCAAATTGGATAAGATGCAGGTGAAGATGAAAGAGTGAGATATTTACTTTTCTTTAAGAAGCAGATTAATTCCACCATTTTCACACCCCATTTTTAATTATTAACTATTTTCGTGGTCTTAACAATTTTAATCGTCAGTATATGAAAGATCAAGCGATATTCGACTTAATTCAAGAAGAAAGAGAAAGACAAACAGCAGGTATTGAACTAATTGCCTCTGAGAACTTTGTATCCGATGAAGTGATGCAAGCCATGGGGTCCATTTTAACCAACAAATATGCTGAAGGTCTTCCTAACAAAAGATATTACGGCGGATGCGAAGTAGTTGATAAAGTAGAACAACTTTGTATTGATCGATTAAAAGAATTGTTTGGAGCTACATGGGCCAATGTTCAACCACACTCTGGTTCGTCAGCCAATTACGCGGTGACTTTAGCTTGTTTGAATCCTGGAGATACCATTCTTGGATTTGATCTTTCGCACGGAGGTCACTTAACTCACGGTTCGCCAGTCAACTTCTCAGGAAAGAGATTCAAACCTGTTTTTTACGGGGTAAATAAAGAAACTGGACTGATTGATTACGATCAAATGGAATCTCAAGCGAAAACGCACAAACCAAAATTGATCATTTGTGGAGCTTCAGCCTATTCAAGAGATTGGGATTATGCCCGTATCAGAGAAATTGCGGATGAAGTTGGAGCTGTTGTTATGGCCGACATTTCTCACCCTGCTGGCCTTATTGCAGCTGGTTTATTGAAAGATCCTTTTGATCATTGTCACATCATTACTACAACCACTCATAAGACATTGAGAGGTCCGAGAGGTGGTGTGATCATGTTGAGACACGACATTGACAATCCCTGGGGAATCAAAACACCAAAAGGAACGGTAAGAAAACTCTCTTCTTTATTGGATTCAGCCGTATTTCCTGGATGTCAGGGAGGTCCATTGGAGCATGTTATTGCAGCCAAAGCAGTAGCCTTTGGAGAAGCATTGAAACCAGAATACAAAGCTTATTGTCAGCGAGTGATCGATAATGCCCATGTAATGGCAGAAGAACTAGTAAAAAGAGGCTACCATATTATTTCAGGAGGAACCGACAACCACAGTATGTTGATTGACCTTCGAAACAAAGGGGTAACCGGAAAAGACGCTGAAAATGCATTAGTAGCTGCCGATATTACAGTAAACAAGAACATGGTTCCTTTCGATGATCAGTCGCCATTTGTAACTTCAGGAATTCGAATTGGAACGCCAGCGATTACGACAAGAGGAATTACTACGAATGAAATCCCTAAGATCGTTGATTTTATTGACCGTGTCATCACCAATTACGACAATGAAGCGGTGATTGCAGAAGTGAAAAAAGAAGTGGTGGAAATGATGAAGCCTTACCCTTTGTTTAAGGGATAAAATACTGAAAAATTATTTGGAAATTTGTTGTTGTTTTGAAGCCATCATTAGAACGGAAACAATCAGCAGCAAATTTCCAATTCCTATAATCCCAGAAGTCACCACGTCTCCTGTTTTCGAACCCCAAAAGAACCCCCAATTCAATCCGTATAAAACACAACCAATCAATCCAATAACTGAAATCAATTCAAGTTTTACTTCAATATTTTTAAAGAAATAAATGAGAAGTGGAATGGAGTACAAAAAGTGCTCGGTATCCGTCAAAACGAGATTGGGAATAATGGCGATTAGTAGAAAAAATGACAGGTAATCATCCTTTAAAAACTTTTTGATAAACAGCACTAAGTAAGTCAGTTCAAACAATCCGATAAAAACAAAGATGCTGATGTGCACACTAAAGTATTTTTCGATTGTCCCAGAAAGGTAATTGTAGGAAGTAATTTCGGCATTGTGGTTTGACATGGCCCTTCCCCAGCCTTTTAGTAAATCGATATTTTCGGTAAAACCAACTACCAAGCTAGGCAGCAATAAGAAAACCAAAGTAAAGAAGGCTGTCACTCCTATCCATTTCCATTCCTTTTTCAGAAGAAAGTACAATCCTAGAAGCATGAAATAGGGTTTTAACACGATGATCAAAGTAAAAACAAAACATCCTATCCAGCTGTTCCCTTTCTGATGCAAAGCAAACAACAAGAAACTCAATGAGAGTAAAATCATATTCACATTACCCAAATGCAATTCACGGACTAGATGATCTGCGATAAAGAGAAACACAATGGGAAGCACCCACATGAGATGGCGTTCTCCCTTACTTTTTTCTCCTATCAAGGGCAAAAAAACAAGAATACTAACCCCGATTATCCAATAGAAAACAAGACTTGCAACCTTATAACTCATCAAAGTAAAAATGGAAAACAACATTGCAAAAAAGGGAGAATATTTGAACCATCCTGAGCCTAAACCATAAGTGTTTTCATAGATTGATTTTCCTTCAAGAAAGTCGAAAGAAGAAAGATAATAGACCTTAAAATCATTCAACCAAAAACGGTGGTTTAAAATTTCAGCAATGAAAAAGACCAGGATAAATCCGAAAGACCAGAGGTAATAAGTCCAATATTGCTTTTTCAATTGAAGGATCATGGGGCAATATTACGGAATTATGAATTAGGAATTATGAATTAGGAATTATCAATTATCAACTGTTTGAGTTCGTCTATGGAAAGGGAGATAATTAAAAATGAAAAATTAACAATTAACAATTTTCAACTTGGAACTTGGAACTTGGAACTAATCCCTAACAATCTTGCATTCTATGAACAACTCCTTTAGTAAATCTGGGTTTTTCTTTAATGCGGCTTCGAATGCTTTTTTTCCTTTGAATCCGTCTACTATCTTCCCTATTGCGCAGTCGCAGTCGTATTCTTCTGAGTTGCATTTTTCGTAGAGTGGAATGAATTCTTCATCTTTCCAGGCTACCACCATGCATTTGTCTTTTAGGTCTTTTTGGTAATTCAAGTCTTTTTCTGCTTTGAGATTATAATCCTCTGGATTTTTGAAATATTCCATGGTTACATCTAAATAGCAATCGCAGTCATACTTGTCCTCCGAACATTTAGAGAGAATTTTTTCTTTTCTATCTTCGGTCCACCCTTCTTCAGAACAAGATTGCAATAAGAATGAAGATATGATAAGCACTAGGAATGTAACTTTTGCCATTATTTTAACTATTTAATTTGGTATGTTTCGAAATTAGAAAAATTGTTGGAATATTTTTTGAGATGAACAAAATAATACTCCATTAGTTCAGTTATATTGTAGCACAAACCAAATTATAACACATTATGAAAACAGTTTACTTATTCCTTTTTACCTTTTTAATCATAGGAGTTTCCGAAGCTTGGGGACAACGAACCGTAGCAGGTAAAACCTTTGACGGCAAGATGGTTACCTCCAAAGGAATGATCTATTTCAATGGAGCCGGACTAAGAGAAAAGTACGGTTTCGATCTTTATGTAAGCGCTTTATACCTAAAGAACCAGACAGTTGAAGGCCCTAAAGTGGTACACAGGGATGAAGCTATGGCTATATCTATTATCTTGATTTCAAACAAAGTAACAAGAGATAAATTTATAGACTCGGTTGAAAAAGGATTCAAGAAATCAATGAACGGAGACGTTTCTTCTTTACGAACTAAAATTGATGACTTCAAAGCTTACTTTTCAGATGCTTTTAAATTGGATGATAAGATTGATATTATCTACTTGCCAGATGTCGGAACTCAAGTGAAAAAGAATGGTAAAATTATAGGAACTATGCCTGGTTTAGAGTTTAAGAGAGCTTTATTTGGAATTTGGTTCGGAACCAATCCGGCAGACGAAGGTCTAAAAGAAGCTATGTTAGGTAAACTTTAACATACACACCATTCATGTAATTTATAGACAGAATTTTGGTGGTTCATTCTTTTTTTCGTTTATTCCTGAAAATGAGCAAACAGTAAGCACTCAGATGGTTAAAAACCTCTAGTTTTTGTTAATTACTTTTTTTGAATTTAAAACTATATTAGCTTACATTTGCCGAACCACGATCTGTCTGGTAATTACAGCGGTAAATTATCGGAATATTTAACTAATTAAAAGGAGAACTATAGATGAGACAACTGAAGATTACCAAGTCGATAACTAACAGAGAAAGCCAATCACTAGATAAATATTTACAAGACATAGGAAAAGAAGAGCTTATCACAGCTGAAGAAGAGGTGGAATTAGCTCGAAGAATCAAACAAGGCGACCAATTAGCCTTAGAAAAACTAACCAGAGCAAATCTTAGATTCGTTGTTTCAGTTGCTAAGCAATATCAAAATCAAGGACTAACTCTTCCTGATTTAATTAATGAAGGAAATTTAGGTTTGATTAAAGCAGCTCAAAAATTTGATGAGACTAGAGGGTTTAAATTTATTTCTTATGCTGTATGGTGGATCAGACAATCGATCTTACAGGCTTTAGCAGAACAAGCTAGAATCGTTAGACTTCCATTGAACCAAGTTGGTTCCTTAAATAAAATCAACAAAGCATTTTCTAAATTGGAGCAAGAATACGAAAGACCTCCAACAGCAGAAGAGTTAGCAGAGACTTTGGAAGTTCCTGAAGATAAAGTAAAAGAAAGTTTGAATGTATCGGGTAGACACGTATCCATGGATGCTCCCCTATCTTCAAATGAAGACGGAGGTACTTTGATGGACGTGATGTCAAACTTAGATTCTCCAAATGCAGATCAAACATTGATGTCTGAGTCGTTACAAAGAGAAATCGAAAGATCACTTTCTACTTTGACAGATAAAGAAAGAGAAATTATCAGATTGTTTTTTGGAATTGGTATGAATCACGGACTGACTCTTGAAGAGATTGGTGCCAAATTCAATCTAACCAGAGAGCGAGTGAGACAAATTAAGGAAAAAGCTATCCGAAGATTGCGTCACACTTCGAGAAACAAACTGTTAAAAGCATATTTAGGCTAAAAAAATTAAGGCTACCAGATTTGGTGGCCTTTTTTGTTACATATATTTTATAAACACCATTATTAGAGTAAGTTATGAGTACGGCACAGGGTTATGTTCAAGAGCTGAATGAGTATGTGAAAAAAGAGAGAGCTGCGGTTAAACTAAACAGTAAATGCGGACAGCTTCTTTATGACAAGGGAATTGAACTAGTTCTATTTAGAAATCACTTGATCGACACTACGATCTCGGAAATTTTGAACTTGCATGAATATGCAGGTAATGTGGTTAAAAAACCAATTGATATCTACACCACTTCGGACATGGCAGAGAAAATCCTAGGAATGGATTTGGCTCCGTCTAAAATCGACATTGGTAAATTGGCCAGTGAGTGGTTAAGCGAGAAATCAAAATATGCTTCCATGGAAGATTTCTTAGGAAACAAACTAGGAAACATGATGGATTCTGGATTCGATGTAGAACCAAGAGATGTTGTTCTTTATGGTTTTGGTAGAATTGGAAGACTTGCTGCCAGAGAATTAATCAAACAAGCAGGAAAAGGTCAACAATTAAGATTAAGAGGAATTGTAATCAGAAAAGTAGATGCAGATCAAATCGTAAAAAGAGCTGCTTTGTTAAAGAACGATTCAGTTCACGGTACTTTCAATGGAACAGTTATTCCTGATGTTGAGAATGAAGCTATTATCATCAACGGTCAAATTGTCAAATTGATTGGCGCAAATAATCCGGAAGACATTGACTACACAGCTTATGGAATCAATAATGCACTTATTATTGACAATACAGGTGTTTATACAAATAGAGAAGCTTTAGGAAGACATTTACAATCTAAAGGAGCTTCTAAAGTTTTACTTACTGCTCCAGGTTCTGGTGTTCCAAACATTGTTTATGGAATCAACCACAAAGATTTGGACATAGACGGGGAAAACATTTTCTCTGCGGCTTCTTGCACGACCAATGCCATTTCACCTGTTTTAAAGGTGATCAATGATGAATATGGCGTATCGAAAGGACACATTGAAACTGTTCATGCTTACACGAACGACCAAAACCTATTGGATAACATGCACAAGAAACCAAGAAGAGGTCGATCTGCAGCTATCAACATGGTAATTACTTCTACAGGTGCTGGAAAAGCAGTAACTAAAGTTATTCCATCTTTGGAAGACAAACTTACAGCCAATGCAGTTCGTGTTCCAACTCCAAATGGTTCTTTAGCTATTTTGAGTTTAGCTTTGGACAAACCAACAACAGTGGAAGAAGTGAATGATAAGCTTAGACACGCAGCCTTGAATGGTGAGTTGGTCAATCAAATTTATTATGCCTTAGATCCAGAATTGGTTTCGAATGACATTATTGGAAACACTTGTTGTTCCGTATTTGATTCAAATGCTACGATTGTTTCGAACGATGGTAAAAACGTTGTTCTTTATGCCTGGTACGATAACGAGTTTGGATACACTAAACAGGTAATTCGTTTGGCAAAATACATCGCGAAAGTGAGAAGATTGATCTATTATTAGTCAATTGAAATTAGAGATATAAAAAAAAGCGCTTCCATTGGGAGCGTTTTTTTTTTGATTGATTTACCAAAAAAAATGAAGTAGAATATCTTAATTTCTAATCTTTAATCTCATTAAAACTGAAAATGCCTGATCCACCAAGTCCCCTTCAACTACAAAAGTTATCTCGTTGGTTGTAGAGATCACCTCCAGGATATTGATCCCTTCCCAAGCCAAATGCTTCAAGAAATAATAGTAAATTCCTGAGATCTCGGTATTAGTTTCATCTAACTTAATAGTCACAGATGCTAAATTTTCTTTATGAGATTTAAGAATTTCATTTGCAAATAATTCTTGAATTCTTGGCGTTAGTTTCTGCCCAGTTATAATGGTAGTTTCAGTTACACCTCTGGATACAGTATAGAAAATGTCGCGTTCGTTTGCTATTTCATCCATTAAACTTGATTGCAATTTTGGAATAGAGGGTGAGTTATCGAAAGTAAAAATCGTTAAATCACTTCGAACAAGAAAATCACCAAGATCAGACATGAATTTATTTATCTTGACATTAATCTTGTGATAATAACCTGGCGCCATTCTTTTGATCGCCATAACTATCGCTCCCTCATTAACTGGTGCACCCATTTTTTCCTCAATCTCTGGCTTGATCTTTCTTGCCAACGCTGAGATATTAATTAGATTTTCGGTTATCGCTTCACGTATAAACGGTGACCTATTGATTATATCTTCAGCTTCTTTACCAATTTTAGACATTTTTAAAATTTTAACAATTCGTTACAATTAAGTTTGTTGTTGACAAATTTATAACATTCTATTTAAAATGATACTATTTTTGCCAAAATTTTTCAAAAAGGTATGAGAGTCATCAAATTTGGAGGTACATCCGTAAGTACAATTGAAAGTCAATTCAATATTCTTAAAATACTTCAACAAGAGGAGAATCAGGTAATTGTTGTTTTAAGTGCATTCTCGCAAGTAACAAACCGCTTGGAAGCGATCACAAAAATGGATCGAAAAAAAGATCAAAAATTGATTATCGATGCCTTGAATCAAATCAAAGCCAATCATTTAAAGATGATTCTTCAATTGGATTTTCGGAATACATTCATTCAAGATCGATTGATTCAGGATATTACATTTCATTTCGAAAGAATGGAAACGATTTATTTGGATTTGGGAGACAACAACTACTTGCTAGCGCAGGGAGAATATTTATCTACTCGCATCTTAAATCAATGGTTTGTAGACAATGGTTTGGACAGCGCTCTTTATGATTCCAGAGATTTCATCAACATAACAAAAGACCTGGAACCAGACATGACAGCCATTGAGGGTTGCTTTGAAAATATCCAATTTGAAAACAAAGTGAATGTGTTTCAAGGATATGTCTGCAACGACTTCCAAGGAAATATTTCCAATTTGCAGAGAGGAGGAAGCGATTACACTGCGACACTTATTGGAGCCGCAATAAAGGCTGAAGAAGTTCAAATCTGGACAGATATTGATGGTTTTCACAATAATGACCCAAGATTTGTGGACACCACCTTCCCTATTCGCTTTCTTTCATTTAACGAAGCGGCGGAATTGGCCTATTTTGGAGCGAAAATTCTGCACCCCAACTGTCTGCAACCTGTGAGAAAATACAATATCCCTGTTTTATTGAAAAACACTTTGGCAATTGAAAACCAAGGGACTTTAATAAGTGAAAAAACCTCTGAGCGTGTTGTGACCGCCATTGCAGCAAAAGATACTATTCACGCCATTCGAATTGAATCCGCTCGTATGTTGAATGCACACGGGTTTTTGTATCAAATCTTTGCAGTTTTTGACAAATACAAAAAGTCTATCGACACCGTAACTACATCGGAAGTGTCCGTTTCGCTTACCATTGATAACGACGAGAATATATTCGAAATTTTGGCAGAATTGAAGCAATTTGGTTTGGTGGAATATGAAAGCAATCTTTCCATTGTATGCGTTGTTGGAGATTTTATTACAGAAAGAAAAGGAGTAGTGGCTCAAATCATGGATGCCTTAACTGAGGTGCCTTTAAGAATGATTTCCTATGGCGGTTCTGAAAACAACATTACCTTCTTAATGGACACCAACTACAAGCAACTGGCTCTGCAGTCTTTAAACGATTATTTATTTGAAAACACGGAGAATCATGCAAGAATTTAATCAATATCAAACACCTTGTCATGTATATGACCTCAATTTATTAAGACAAACGTTGAATGTAGTTCAGACGGAATCTAAAAAATACAACTTCAAAGTGCACTATGCGCTCAAAGCCAATACAAACGAAAAGGTACTTGCTATCATCTCTTCTTTTGGATTGGGAGCAGACTGTGTCTCTGGAAACGAGGTAAAAACTGCTATTTTAAATGGTTTCGCCGCTGATGAAGTCGTGTTTGCAGGCGTTGGGAAATCTGATGAAGAAATTAGAGAGTCTTTGGAAGTGAATATCTTTTGCTTCAATTGTGAATCTTATGAAGAATTGGAAGTTATCAATGAAATTGCTGGAGAACTTCAAACTACAGCTCGTGTTGCTTTAAGGTTGAACCCAAATGTTGACCCGGAAACGCATGAATATATTTCTACAGGTTTATCCTTCAACAAATTTGGATTTTCTCAGGCAGAACTAGAACGATTCTTTGAAAACCGAACTCAATTTTCGTCTTTGGAAGTGATAGGAGTTCATTTTCATATTGGATCACAGATTCGAACAGATCAACCATTCATTAATCTGTGTAAGGCTGTAAACTTCTATTTGGGTTTGTTTGAGGAAAATGGAATTCACGTTCAAAACATCAATTTGGGAGGCGGATTAGGCATCAATTATGAAGAACCAGACAGAGAACCTATTCCTGATTTCGCGAATTACTTTCAAATTATTCATGAAAACTTGAGTTATTCAGAGGATCAGCAAGTTCATTTTGAATTGGGTAGATCGATTGTCGGACAATGTGGCAACTTACTCACCCGAATTCTTTACAGAAAAGAAAACGGCGACAGAAATTTCTTAATCGTAGACGCAGGAATGAATAATTTACTAAGACCTGCACTCTACAATTCTTACCACAAAATTGAAAGATTGAGTACCGGAAGAAACGGATTAAGACAAAAATACGATGTAGTTGGCCCTATCTGTGAATCAAGTGATTGTTTTGGAAAAGGAATAGAATTGGAAGATTCTAAAAGAGGTGATTTATTGTCCATTAGATCTTCCGGTGCTTACGGACAAAGTATGGAGCTGAATTACAATCTAAGAGATCGTGCTAAGGTGTATTATCTAGGGGATACTTAGATTAATCCGTTAATTACGAATATTTTCGGGTTGAATTAATCTATCGTTCTAGACTAGCCCCTGCCTTTGACTTTATTAGAATAATCAAATTCGGGAAGACGCACTTTTAGCTTCACAGCTCTATCATGCAAAATAATCGATCCAGCAACAGCAACGTTTAAGGAATGTGTTCCTTGGAGTTTAACAAGATGATGGCATTTTTCTGTGATATGAACGGGCAAACCATTATCTTCCGCTCCTAACAAATAAACAGCTCGGATAGGATGTTCAAAATCTTGGATATCGACCGACTCCTCTCCCATTTCTACTCCAATTAATTGAGAATCATAAGGAAGTGCCTTGTATAAGTCATCAATCGTGTCGTAATGATACAATGGAATGTGTCGCCAAGTTTTTAAAACATCACTGGCTTGTCGTTTGTATTTTTTGTCGATGGTAAAAATGAAACTGGCCCCTAGAATATAGGCAGAACGCCAAAGGGTTCCTATATTCTCTTCTCTCTTACTTTGGTAAACTCCGATTCCAAAAAATCCCTTTTGTAAAATTTCTTTTGGCATAAACTGATTTATGTACTTTTGCTTTGAAACTTCTAAAATACATCGAAATGAATTTTCTGGATGAAGAAATTGATAAATATGTTTGCGAACACACCGAAAATGAACCTCAAGAATTGTACGAACTAAACCGTGAAACACATTTAAATGTCTTAATTCCAAGGATGTTATCAGGTCATTTCCAAGGCCGACTCCTTTCGATGCTCAGTCACATGATCCAACCTAAAAATGTACTGGAAATCGGAACATACACAGGTTATTCAGCTCTTTGTTTTGCCGAAGGACTCCAAAAAGATGGAAAAATTATCACAATTGACAAAAACGACGAATTAGAAGAAATTATAGAAAAGTATATTTCAAAAACCAATAATCAAGATCGTATTCAATTTCTGAAGGGCGATGCAGCGACATCATCCCAAATCTATAGAAGAATGGGATCTGGTATTCATTGATGCTGACAAACCAACTACTCCAACTATTTCGATTTAGTAATCGATAAAATGCCTTCTGGTGGTTGGTGTTATTTATGCTGATAATGTTCTTTGGTCTGGAAAAGTGGTTGATGCAATGGCAAACGACCCTGACACCTTAGCTTTGAAAGAATTTAATCGAAAAGTACATGAAGACTCTCGAGTACAAAATGTACTACTTCCTATTCGAGATGGACTAATGATTCTAAGAAAAAACTGACTCGTGAATTAGTTATTCCGCAAAGTTTCGCGAATATTTATATTCATCGACCTTAATCCTTTGTGAATCTTAGCGTTCAGTGACGACAGGAACGACTTTGCGCAACTTTGTGTAATAAAAAAGTGCCAGTTCTAAATCTCCTTCAAATTTTTAATGGTTGCAATCGGATCAGCAGATTTAAATACAAAACTTCCAGCGACCAAGACATCCGCACCAGCAGCAATCAATTTTGGCGCGTTTTCAGCATTAACTCCTCCATCCACTTCAATAAGGGCTTTAGAACCCGTTTTTTGGATCAATTCTTTGGTTTGCTGAATCTTTTTATAAGCTCCTTCGATGAATTTTTGCCCTCCAAATCCTGGATTAACAGACATGATCAGCACCAAATCCAAGTCTTGAATTATATCTTCTAGAACCGATACAGGTGTTCCTGGATTTAATGATACACCGGCCAACATTCCTTCTGCCTGAATAGCTTGAATCGTTCTATGAATATGAGTACAAGCCTCCCAATGCACTGTTAATACATGTGCTCCAGCTTTTTTGAAATCTGCTATGTAGGGATCCGCATCTTTGATCATTAAGTGGACATCTAATGGTTTAGTTGCATGTTTGTGAAAAGCTTCCATCACAGGCAAACCAAAGGAAATGTTTGGAACAAAAACGCCATCCATGATGTCGATGTGAAACCAATCTGCCTCACTTTTATTTAACATTTCAGACTCGGACTGAATATTGGCAAAATCACATGCCAGAACTGATGGGGCAATTTTATGACTCATAATTAATTGGAATAATCTTCAAATTGCTCTTGTTTCTTATATCGAAACTTATTTATTAGGATTGTGAGTGTAATATATCCTCCAAGCAAAATAATTCCTAAGGGAGAAGGTCCTCCCAACAAAGAAAGGAACATGAACAAAATGATAATTACATGCGCAATTAAAAGCAAAATCCAACCACTTTCAGATTTTTTCATAATCATACCAGATCCAATGGCACTCAAAATGAAAGGGATCATCATAATCACAAAAACAGTACGCATAATACTCATTACAGTATCAACTCCAACCTCTTCATTCCCTTGTTTTTCAAGAGCTTGTTCTATTTGATCAGCTAATTCTTCTACCTGAAAAATACCAATCAACAGAAATAAAGCAATGAGACTACTAACTACAATAGTGATAATTGCAACGAGCTTTAATTTGGAAGAATTCCAATTTTCTTTTTCTTCGAGACTATCTAATTCCATCTATTTTTTTCATCAAAATTAATATTATTCGCGGTACGGCTCTATTTCCTTCTGAAATTTAATCTGGCGCATTCCATAAAACCAAATCAAAACACTAAAAGTAAGGAAATAAAGTAAAAATAATAAGGCAAAAATCTCAAACTGCTGAACTACCCACAAACCGAAAAATCCTGCAAAAATTAGATTGGTTAAGAGGTAGCCTACCAACCCGATTACCTCCCCTCTGGAAAACCATATTAATCCACCGACGTTTACTACAATCAAAGACAATACAACTAGAAGGAATGATTGAAGATCCCCCAAAGTTCCGGTTAAATTACTAGCTTCTAGGAATTCATCATCAAAAAACATCATCATAAATAATCCCATTAGCATGGTAAAAGCCATCAAACCCATTACGATCATTGCAATTGAACGAATAAAACTAAAAGTTAGCGCATTCTGCTTATTCCTCTCTGTTAAAATCTCAAGTTTCTCTTTTATATCCATCTAATTTAAAATTTGATCAATCTCATTCTCTTTTCCCAATTCAAGATCTATGGCCGTTTTGTTAAAATTAGACAACCGTAAAAAAGAAAAAGAAACACTGCTATCAACCTCTAATTTAGCCAATAAATCTTTTGAAAACTGATTTCTAGGATTTTCGATAACTAAAAAATGGACCCCTTTTTGCATATTCCTTTTCTGTCCATATTCCTCTAGTCCCCTTATCAATCTGGTGAATTCAAATACATTCTTTTCAATTGTTCTAGGCGCCGACTGTAAATCTAACCCATGAAAGCTCACAAATCGATCCCCATACACACCTAAAAGATCAATTTGATGTGGAAAAAAAATAGTTTTAATAGTATTCGGATTTAAAGTTAATTTTCTTCTTAAAGTATGTCTTGTAAGTTTTTGAATACCAATCCATTTTGACCTAAAACTTATTTGCTTTTTATCAGGTTGAAATGAATGGTATTTTTCATTAAAAATCAACTTTACCAATCGGGAGATTTCCATTATTCCACTACCCATTATTTCAGAAGGATTGGAGAACAATAAAAGATTTTTCTTATATAAAGAAGTCGCCCGAATAATATCATAAGAATATGCATGATCAAATAATGGCAAAGACTCTGGCATCCGCGACAAATCGGAGATTTCATTATGAATCAAAGTCATACTATTTTTCAAACTTTCATACTGATTTACTTTCATTGATTTTTTTACTATCCGCATCCTGCTTTCAGAAAGATAAAAAAACGGTTTATTTTGAATTCCAGCTATCATCCCAACCAGAATTAACTCATCTGTTAGAACATTGGGTTTGACATACACAAGGGAATAAAATTGCTTCATCTTTTCAAAAAGTAAATTGTTTTAAGTAATTGACTGCGTATCTCTGTATTCCTGAATTCATTATTGATAAATCCCAAATAAAGCTCTTTATACTTTGATTCCTTCAAGTAAGCTGATAGAAGAAGAATTTTCTCTTCTATAATTTGATCCTGGAGTGAAAAATAATTGTCAATTTCTTGAATAATTTCTTCG
>JAWKMJ010000031.1:0-42169 GCA_041392305.1 Crocinitomicaceae bacterium | reverse complement strand
AACTCCAGGTTCTCCAATTAGAATCGGGTTGTTTTTCTTGCGTCTTGAAAGGATTTGAGAAACTCTTTCTATTTCATTTTCACGGCCAACAATAGGGTCTAATTTTCCTTGTTCTGCCATCTTAGTTAAATCACGTCCAAAATTATCCAAAACTGGTGTCTTTGATTTTGAATCACCAGGTTTTTTAGCACCGCCGCCTTGACCATAAGATCCTTCATTGCCGTCATCATCAGCGGCAGAACCTGGAAATTCAGACTTTGGTAAATTGTTCTCTTCAATCATAGTCTCTAATTCTTCTTTTATATTTTGATAATTTACGCCATATCGATTCAGAATTTTGCACGATAGGCTATTTTCGTCTTTTAATATGGAGAGTAATAAGTGTTCAGTTCCAATCACTTTGCTTTTGAAAAGTTTTGCCTCTAAAAAGGTGATCTTAATTACTTTCTCAGCTTGTTTTACTAAAGGTACGTTTGCGTTAATGGCTTTGGTTGATTTTCGTTTCAATAACTGTTTTTCAATATCTCTACGAACCTCCATGACATCAACACTAAATTCTTTAAGTAAGTTGATTGCGTTGCCTTCTCCCTCTCTAATCATCCCTAACACAAGGTGCTCAGTACCGATAAAATCGTTTCCCAGGCGTAAAGCCTCTTCGCGACTAAAAGTAATGACATCCTTGACTCTTGGAGAAAATTTTGCTTCCATAGTTTGTTATATCTTGTTGACTAAAAGTATTCTTAATTCTACAATTTACAAAAATATATAATAGGTATATTTAAAGCATTGTTGATAACCTCCCTTTTTACACCGATTTTTGTTAATAATTCCACTTTAAATTCAGCCTCTAGTTCCCGTGAAATATATATTTTCGACATTGCAAAAAAAGACGCTTCAAAAAGCGTGCAAATCACAAAAAATAAGACAATATGGCAGATGGAGAAAGAATAATTCAGATCAGCATCGGAGAAGAAATGAAATCCGCGTATATCGACTATTCCATGTCGGTTATCGTGTCAAGAGCATTGCCTGATGTAAGAGATGGATTTAAGCCTGTGCACAGAAGGGTGTTGTATGGAATGCAGGATTTAGGTGTTTATTCAAACAGACCTTTTAAGAAGTCAGCAAGAATTGTTGGGGAAGTACTCGGGAAGTACCACCCACATGGAGATTCTTCTGTATATGACACGATGGTGCGTATGGCTCAGAATTGGTCTTTAAGATATCCTTTGGTAGACGGACAAGGAAACTTTGGTTCTGTTGATGGGGATAGTCCGGCAGCAATGCGTTATACCGAGGCAAGATTGAGAAAAGCTGCGGAAGAAATGCTTGCGGATTTGGAAAAAGAGACCGTTGATTTCCGTCCTAACTTTGACGACTCTCTAGTTGAGCCAGAAGTGCTTCCTACTAAGTTGCCAAACTTATTGATTAATGGAGCTTCTGGAATTGCTGTAGGGATGGCAACAAATATGGCCCCTCACAACTTAACTGAAGTTGTTAATGGTACGATCGCTTACATAGACAACAGAGACATCACGATTGAAGAGTTGATGCAATATATTAAAGCGCCTGATTTTCCAACTGGAGGGATCATTTATGGGTATGAAGGTGTGAAAGATGCTTTTGAAACTGGAAGAGGAAGAATCGTAATGCGTGCGAAAGCAACATTCGAGGAAACCAAAACAGGTAGAGAGCAAATTGTTGTAACAGAGATTCCATTCCAGGTGAATAAGGCAGACATGATTAAAAAGACTGCGGATCTTGTAAACGAAGATAAAATTGATGGAATTTCGGATATCCGAGACGAATCTGATAGAAATGGAATGCGTGTTGTGTATGAACTAAAACGAGATGCTATTCCAAATGTTGTCTTAAATAAACTGTTTAAATACACAGCTTTACAAACCTCATTTTCAGTAAACAATATTGCTCTGGTTGATGGTCGACCACAAATGCTGAATTTAAAGCAGTTGATTCATTATTTCGTTGAACACAGACATGAGGTAGTCATTAGAAGAACGAAATACGAACTAAGAAAAGCTGAGGAAAGAGCTCATATTTTAGAAGGTTTGATCATTGCTTCGGATAATATTGATGAAGTAATCAAATTGATCAGAGCTTCTAAGTCTCCAGATGAAGCAAGAGATAAGTTGATTGAAAGGTTTGAATTATCAGAAATTCAAGCACGAGCTATCGTAGAAATGCGATTGAGACAATTAACAGGTCTGGAACAAGACAAATTAAGAGCTGAATACGAAGAATTGATTGAATTAATTAAAGATTTGAAAGATATTCTGGCAAACGAAGACAGAAGATTCGAAATCATCAAAAATGAATTGAAAGAAGTTCAAGATAAATACGGTGATGAAAGAAGATCCGTAATTGAATACTCTGCCAATGAAATGAGAATCGAAGACTTGATTCCTGATGAGGAAGTGGTTGTAACAATTTCGCATGCGGGTTATATCAAACGTACTAGTTTGACCGAATACAAAGTTCAAAATAGAGGAGGAGTAGGCTCGAAAGGTTCAACTACGAGAGACAAAGACTTCCTGGAGCATTTGTTTGTAGCGACCAACCATAATTATTTATTGATCTTTACCGAGAAAGGTAAGTGTTTCTGGATGCGTGTATTCGAGATTCCAGAAGGTTCGAAAACTTCGAAAGGAAGAGCAATTCAGAACTTGTTGAACATCGAGACAGATGATAAAGTAAAAGCTTATATCAACGTTACCGATTTGAAAGATGAGGACTACATCAATAATAATTACATCATGATGTGTACAAAACAAGGTGTAGTAAAAAAGACCTCTTTGGAGCAATATTCAAGACCTAGAACAAATGGTATCAATGCCATTGGTATTCGTGAAGGGGATGAGTTATTGGAAGCAAAACTTACCAATGGTACCAATCAAATTATGTTGGCCTTGAAATCTGGAAAAGCGATCCGTTTTGAAGAAGAAAAGGTAAGAAGTATGGGTAGAACTGCTTCTGGTGTAAGAGGGGTGACTTTAGCTTCAAATAAAGATGAAGTAATAGGAATGATTTGCGTTGAAAATGAAGATGCAAATGTTTTGGTAGTTTCTTCTAAAGGATACGGAAAATGCTCTGAAGTAGGGATTATAGAATCACGAATAGGGGAGGTAAAGGTGTGTGAAAACCATCAATATCATCACCGAAAACAGGTGATTTGATTTCCATTAAAAATGTATCCGACGAAGACGATTTAATGATCATTACCAAAATGGCTTGGCAATTCGTATGCACGTATCTGATCTAAGAATAATGGGAAGAGCGACACAAGGAGTTCGTCTAATTAACTTAAAAGGCAAGGAGGAAATTGCGGCTGTGAAAAGTCCCATATAGTGAAGAAGATGAAGAAATAGAAGGTGTGGAAGGATTGGAAAATGATGAGAATTCAGAAAATGGCACTGATATTGCTGAGGATTCTGGGGAAAGTATGGAATAAACCCTATTTTTGCATCGTTATTTAGAAATAGAAAATTTAAATTATGAATTTGAAATACACGTTAGTTGCAGTTTTAACCTTTGCTATATTTTACAATTTACGGGCAAAGTACAAACACTACATCTGCTGCTGTAGCTTATCAAGAAGCTCAAAAGCAAATGATGTATCAGAAATTTGATAAATCCGTTGAGCTTCTTGAAGAAGCAAAAGGATTAATTGATAAAGCCGTTTCTGAAATCACTCCGGGAGAAAAAGAAAAAGTAGTCTCCAAAGCCTTATTACAAAGCTTTGATATATATGGATTATTCCCATACTTCTGGCTATGACGGGGGATACCGCCAAATTAAAGACCGTAATTACTGAAGATTATGGTAAAGAAACCAAGGCTGCTTTCGAAGAAGCAATGAAGTACGACCCGGATAAAAGTGATTTACAGAATTATGTGAAAGGAAAGCAGACATGTTGTTTGCTATGGGAGGTCAGGCTTACAACATGGGAACGAAAGAAGGTTATGAAGGGGCGCAACAAGCTTATTTCGGAAAGTGCTGAATTAATGAAAATGGTAGGGGTAATTGATACCAACTCATACGTAAATGCTGCGATTTGTGCTGAAAAAATAGAAAGATACGACTTGCTGTTGAATCATACAAAGTATTGGCCGAACATGATTACAAGGATGGGATGGCTTATTTTATAGTATAATGCTTATAATATTCTTAAAGATGAAGAAAATTATAAGAAAGCAATTGATGAAGGTTTAGCCAAATACCCAAATAAGAAAGAACTTACTACGAATCGGTGAACTACAATCTTGGGAAAGGAACAAAAAAGAGTAAAGGCATTGGATGCACTTGAAAAAGCAATTCAAGCGGATCCAAATAACAAAACTGTTTATTTTGCTGCTGGATCAACTTTCCAAGACATGATGGAAGCAGACGCCGCTAATCTAGATGCTGAAACCAGAGAATTTCGGGTAAAAGCTGAAGTTATTACGACAAAGCCTTGGAATTAGATCCGAAATATCAAGATGCTGCGTACAATAAAGGAGCAATGTACTTAAATGCTGGAATCGATATGGACACCCAAAAGAACAATTTGAAACTAGGTGATCCAAATTTCGAGAAATTAGAGAAAAAGGCAAATGAGATGTTCGCTAAAGCAATTGATGCATTGGAGGTTGCCCATCAGTTAGATAAAACAAGTCAATTGTAAAATATTTGAAAATTTTACGGAAAAGTAGGGAACAGAGAAAAGCAAGTAGAAATGAATAATAAGTTGAAAGAAATGGAATAAAATTTTTACACATAAATAGTGAAAGCCATTCGTGAGTGAGTGGCTTTTCTTTTATCATATAAATACTATTTAACATAATATTAATTATAAGACAAAAGGATGTGTTCTTTAAAATAGTACAATTCCCAGTTGTAGTAATGAAAAAAGCCTTGAATAATCAAGGCTTTAGATTGTTGATACGGTGGTGTAATTATTCTCCTGTACCAAAATAATCTAATCCAGAGATTTCAAAAACAATAGATGCAACTTTATCTGTGTCCTTGCAATAGATTCTTTGCCAGTGATACCATCAAATCCTGCAGGAATTCCATTTTCTTTTCCAAATCGGATGCTTTTATTTGGTATTCTTTTTCACAAATCACATTTCCTTCTGCATCCAAATACTTCATCATCCCTCTGATTTCTTTAAGTGGTTTCTCTGAACCATCTTTTACGTTGATCATAGAAACTCCATCTTCCATACTTCCTGTAATTGTTACTTTTTCCAAATCATTTAGTATGGATTTGTATTTTTCCACATCTTCTATATAACTCATAGTTCTTGTATAATGCTGTTGCTCCGCTATTCCTAGTCAGCTTTTACAATATTCTCCATACTTGGCCATAAAGCTTCAATTTCCTTCAAGATGGGTTCATTTGTTCTTACTAAAGTTTTGTATTCTTCAACCGTTTTTGGGAATGTGAGCTCAAATTTTTGTTTAATTCTCCAATTTTTGAAATTCTCTCCGTCCTTTACAGTCGATTTCAACTCCGTTTCCGTTTTGCAGCGGATCCTTGCTTTCTTCATCTCCTCCGCCACAAGAGCTCAATAATACAACTCCTGAAAGCAAAGTAATTAGTACCGATTTTTTCATTTTTTATAAGCTAAAAATTTTAACGAATCTAGAAATAAAAAGTCAGCCGATATATTATTTATTCATTCAATATTTATTAAACTTGGGTCTTATGGAAAAATGGAAGGATTTAAAAATGTCGATATCTATTTAATCGACCAGTTGCTCAAAAATCGTATCCAGTCCAATATGCGGATTTTAGATGCGGGATGTGGTTCTGGACGCCATTTTAAATTCTTTTTGGAAAATGGATTTGATATTACAGCGATTGACTCAGATTCTGATGTTATATTTCGATTGCAAAACCATTATCCTAATTATTATTCTCAGAAAATCAAATACTCGGCTGTCGAAGATTTTCAAGATGTTTTGAAATACGATTTTATTGTTTGCAATGCGGTATTGCATTTTGCTCAGGATCACCATCATTTTGATACAATGTTTACCAATTTGATCGATTTATTGAATCCTAATGGGTTTTATTTGTTCGCATGACTACTGATATTGGCATACAGCATTTATTGCCCATTCCTGCTTTGGATCATAATGGAGTTTATGAATTGCCAGATGGAACAAGTCGGTATTTAATCAACAGAGAGAAAATCAACTATTTGACGGATAAACATGGGTTAAATCTACTGGACCCAATAAAGACTGCTGTTGTAGATAAACAAAGATCTATGGCTACATCGTCTTTTTCGAAAAAAATAGAAAATTTGCCTAGTTTATTCAATTACCAAATCTCCAATGTAAATGACTTCCTTGGCTTCGTGAGTCTTAGGATAATACTTTCCACTTTCTCATTTGCTTTGCCATAATTGGTGATTAATTGTTAGCTGAACTACAGGACCGGTAATCTTCTGTTGGCTCGATCCATAATAATTAACCTCGACTTTGTATTTTCCTTTATCGCCTTTTCAAAAGAAATTCTTCCGGACCATATCCTTGTGTGAAATCTTAGACATCAACCCTCCTATTTCTGTGTCTGGATGCGAATAGAAGCACTTCTCCTCTTGGATCAGTCACCCAAAGGTCAATATCCATGTTATCCGCATCCCAATCAATAATGACCTGAATGTCTGTGGTTGATTAATTTTTGTCCATAAATGCCAAGTTCAATTGCTTTTTTGAATTGGAAATGATGCCATTTATTTCTCCTAACACAATGTTTTCAATAAAAGGAAATCGATCATCCCAATCCTTTTCTATTACTTTATATAGCATTTCAATAGCTTCTTGGTCCTGATTGTTTTGATGAAGTGCTAATCCTAAATCTCTGTAAGATTGTGGTTCTTCTTCTCTCATTTCTAGGATTTCACGATAGACTCCGATTGCAGATTCAAATTCTCCCCATTCCATTAATTTGTTGGCCAGTACTTTTAATACTTCATGGTTTTCCAATTCTAATTCCGCCAGGTTGGACAATACTCGTAAAGCCTCATTCTTTCTGCCTTTAGAATATAAAATAGAAGCTGCATCATAATAATAAGTAGGTCTGCCTCCATGAATTGTGTCGAGCTCAAGGTATTTCTGATAACAAGTTGTGGCGGATTCATTTTTCAATATTTTGCTCTCTTCATTGTCTGCTTGCCACTCTTTTATTTCAATTTTCTTTCTTGTTTCTGATACTTTATTTTGTTCAACCATTGGTCTGCCGTCTACTCCAACATCTGCACCTAGGTCATTTTGAGGGTCTAGATCCATTTCATCGCTCTCAACTATCAAAGCATTTTGCTCACGTGCATTATTAACAACACTATGACTATAAGTATATGTTTCTCTGGTTATGGTAGTAATAGAGTCCATAGAGGCTCCGTTAGAATCGGTTACCGTTACATTGTAAGTGCTATCCTTCTCTTTCTTTGGTGGTTCGATTTTAAATTCTTTATTCCACCATTCAATACGAGATTGCCAATTCGATCGAACCATTTCCATTTTTTCCTTTTCCAACGCAGCTAAGTCTTTTTGCTTTGCTTCAATCAATTTGGAATATTCTTCAACTAAATCCTTAGGTGGATAGATTTCATGCTCCACATAGTCCTCTACTCTGTCTAATACAAGTAAAGTTGTGTTTTTAGTCACAATGGAAAAACGCTTACCCAGATCTGTGATTTCTTCTTTATTTCTTTCGTAATTAATATTGAGTTCATTGATCTTTTTCTCAGCCCAAAGTCTTGGCGAAAGTTCATCATCAAGAATAAAACTGGAAGGATTGATTTCAACAACCTTTGATTCCGATATCTGGCCATTGCTCCCAAAATTTAATTTTATTTTGGCTGTTTCAGAGCTAAGAACTCCGGTAAATGAAAAACTTGCATCCACTTGAATTGGTGTATTCGGGTAAATCTCTTTCATTTCTCCTTCCAAGATTTCATAAGACAAAAATTGAAAACTATTCGATTTTATGACCTCAATAGCTTCTGAAATAGTCATTTTGGTCAGATCAGATTTATTTCCAGAAGAAGAACTAGCTATGAAATTCTGTATAATATAATCAGCTCCAGATGTTGAGTTGATAACATGCACAGGCTTCTTTCCAAAATGAATATCCTCTTGTCCGTAAGTGTGAATAGCGTCTGAAAAAAGCAACACTTCATCCTCTTTAATTGATGAAAAATCCAATTTCCCCAGTTGCGTTGCCCCATCGTAATGTTGTTTCCTTAATTCGGAGAGTATTTCAGCGGTAGATCCTATTGATTTATTTTCAAATACATCCTGACCAAAAGTGATCATTCTCAATTTTACATCCGGGTACTGAGTTAAATATGCGATTAAGAACTCCAATTCTTTTGAAGTATTTCTCGTTTTTCCCGATCTGGAAACATCCCATACCACACAAATGGATTTTGGAGCTGATTTTAGAATGAATTGGCGTTGAATTTTTTGATTTACATAGACATAATTCCCTCCTTTTGGGTTTGATCCAGCAATTATTTTACTTGCATTAGGATGTGAAGGAATGCGAATCAATAACTCCTCGGCGGCATAAAAATCTTTTTTTGAGAATGAGGCAGAATAGTTCTCCTCCCATTCCTTAAAAGTGAAATTTTCAAGTTCTCCTTTTTCTACTTTGGGAAGTGGATTTCCTTTTACGACAATATTTAAGTTAAACTCCTTAAGTTTTTCATTGAAATACAAGGGTAACTGATAGTAATTATTGTGAGTTCGATTTATGAGTTCTTGATTATAAGTAACAACTACTCTTTTGTAGCCCTTTGATGGGATCGGATAAATTCTTGTTTTAAAGTTATTACCTTTTGTTAATTCTACTAAACCGGGATCAATCCCTCTTCTTACCATGGTCTCGTATGCAATCCGGCCTTTAGCCTTTTCTACAACAACTCCTGGTCTTAATTTTCCATTAACTTCCAAGGAGAATCCAGAAACCGTTTGACCTTCATTTAGAGGGAAATATAAGTCTCCACTTAACACGATACTTGAATCATTATAGAAAAGCATATCCATTTCGGTTACGGCTATGTTTCCAATGATTTTCGTATTAACTGTTAACGAATGAAGTTGAATAGGGATAGATTTTTGTTCTCCCTTCACCATCAAACTTGGTAGCTTATTCTTTACTGGCTGGGGAATGGAATCATCCTCTATTAAGGGAGCATTTATTCCTGATAATGGATGATTGAATTCTTTTTTACTAATGAAACCCAATGAAATTAAGGCAACTAGGGATATAAGACAAGACAAAAGAACAGCTTTTTTCATAAGTGTAAATTGATAGATACAGCATTCCGTACACTTAAAACGATAAGAAGTTCACCTAGTTGCCCAGAATTATTTACCCATTAGAAAGCACTTTGACATCGAGAATACTGGAGACTGGTATTTGTCTTTGTCCAGCAAGAATAACTTTTGTTTTGGAAAATGTAATTACTCTATCTGTAATCTTTTTATAGCCAGTTTTGGTATTTACAATGAAACTGGTTTTTGTTTTCAGGAATGAGTTTCCAAGATCCTTTGCTTTTATAAGCTTCCATTCTCTTCTCATTTTATCATCTTCCGTAAGTAAAACGTCTTGTTTTGGAAAATCAAGTTTCTTAATTTGATCTGAAGCCACAGCTTCCATTTTTTGTATGTATTTCATATTTTACAGTTTAATTTTTTTAATTGATTTTATGGGTAGAGTGGTTCCTCCAGCAAGCATTACAAAATCTCTTCCAGCCATGAGTATTAAACCTTCGACCTGAAACAGGCCTCTTTTAGCACTTTCGATGATTAGTTGTACATGACCTCCCTCCCTTTTTTTTCTCATTACTGCAATACTTAACTTCCTCATTCTTTCATAAACATCTTTTTCAGATTGAAGCACGTCGCATTTTTTAAAATTCAGCTTGTCAATTTCTGATGGTCTAATTTTTATAATTTTTCTTTTCATAAAGTCTTTTGTTTTTTTAATTTATTTTTCTTGCACTACTCCTCGATAGTCGTAATAGACTCCGTAAGCATTTTTGTTGATTGGTTTTGAAATGTCAAATTCATTTAAGCTTAAATTTCTGCCAGCTGTTCCATGTGTGTAAACAGATTTGCTTGAGTAACTAATACTTTTCACCTCTTTCATGTCTAGTTCATACTTTTTTTGCCAAGGAACACCGTATTGATTCCCTAAAACGAGTTTCTTTAAACGCCAATTAATTGTATCAACAACAAAATCTTTAAGAGTCAATTGCTTTGAATCAGATACATTAACAGCATACCCCAGCAATTCTCGAACGCTTCTTAAGTCGGTATCTAATTCCTGTTCATTTAAGTCGATACTTGTCTGAGAATTAAGTCCTGATATAGCCAAATTGTGAGTTACAAAAGGAATAGAAACATTTGGATAAAATCTAAGTTCCCAAAACTGCATTTGATCAAACATATCTTTCTGTTTTTGTTTGAAAATTGAAGAAATGGTCTCAATTGAATTCGTCTCATCAAATTCTAAAAATTCCTTACTATTTAGAATCGTGTGGATAGTTCTTTCTTTAAAATCTAAACTTCGAATGAATTTAGATGGAATGTATTTCAATTTCTGAGAAAGAAAATTACCAGAATCTACAACAATGTATTTTATCTTGTAATTTTTTTGGTCAATTATAAAATCAACAATTTTACCCTTTGTGCTTTGTTCAGGCATTATAGATAGCTGATAACCCAAAGGTTCTCTGATACTTAATTTCATAGTTCCTCCAATCTTTTTTGAATTTTAATTTAAATCGATTTATTTATTATGAAATCGAAGAAAGTAGCTTACGAGTTCTTTCAAGAGTAGTAAACTTGGTAGGGTGAGAAAAGTTATTTTTAAAATATGTCGTATACAACAAATATAAGGAAAATCAAGCTGAATTCCAAAGAGTTAAATCTTAAGAACTGTTAATCTAACTTTTCAGAACTAGTTATAAAAGGAGAAGCATCTAGGTGTTCAGCTTCAAGAATTTGAATTAAAAAACCTAGAGTGGATTGAATTTCATTTAACTTTTCATCTGTTAATTGACTCAATTTATTTGTTAACTTTTCCTGAAGTAAAGGACTACTGATTTTTAAAATATCCAATCCTTCTTGAGTGATTGCTAACCGAGTTGCACGCTTATCTTCTTTTGAAGGTAGTCGGGCGATAAATCCTTTATTCACAAGTCTAGATACAATTCCAGTAACGGTACTGGAGTTCAAATTCAAGTGTTTCCTCAGTTCCAATTGGGTTGTTTGATAATCTGATTGCTTAGCTATAAAAGAAAGAGAAAGCAATTGAGGGATACTTAAACCTGTTTCTTTCTGACTTCTTTTGGAATCCAAATCGATTGCTCTAATCAGTCTTCTAATAGATATAACAATTTCAGTGTAGTCCACTACTCTACTAATTCGTAAATAGCAAGGGCATAGATATAGAACCTAACAAATCTCAAAAGACCAAATAATAACAAATTTGTGAATTTGTATCGAATTAAACCAGCAGCCATACAGGTCATTGAAAAAGGTATGGGCAAAAGTGCTCCAACTATAATTAGAAACCCTCCCCATTTTCTTGTGTTCTTTATATGAGAAGCTAATTTAGTATCAAAGTAAGCATGTACTTTTGGAATGTTATATATTGCTATTCCAATAAAATAAGAAGTCACGCCACCAAGATAGGAAAGCAGTGCCAATAGAGATAAGTAAACTACAGGTTCTCCCATTTTAGCAGACCAAGCGATAAAGATCTCAGGTGGTATGAGGCCCAAAATTGATTCGCTCACAAAGAAAACGGTGAGAATTGAGAAAGGACTGAACGTCTCCGTCATTTTTTCGAATAAATCTTTAAAATGAACGAAATAATCAATTACAAAAAGGGCTGCAACAATGATGAGTAATGGTAAGAAGGCTTTTTTTAAGCTTTGCCAAACAAAATCATAGAAACCCGTATACTGGTAGTAATTGTGGAGTCTTCTAATTCTTGCCTTTCTCTTTTTCTGTACCTGCATAGTTGTGAGTCAATTCAATCCTTTATGAGAAAAAAGGGACGCGAATATACGGATTTGAGGTTTTTTTTCAAAATGAAAAATGAGACAAAAAAAGGAGGACTACTGTCCTCCTTTAATTCTTTATTTCTATAGTGCTTACCCTCCAGTTGTGTGAAAAGTTGTATCAAATACTTCTGTAACAGAATCTTTAACAGCAATAACTGGGATACCACTTTTATTACGGATGATGTATTCAATAAATCCTTTTGTTGTAAAATTGAATTTATCTCCGGAGGCAGAGGTATTATTGAAAATAACCAAATCGGTATGGTCATTTGATGCGTATTCTTCCAAATGTTCTCTAAGGTCTGACTCTGAATTCCCTCGAATCTTGCTTGAACAATCGATATTTGGATGATCCGCTACCTCAAGAGCCATTCGCATTCTTTTATTTAAGATTGAGGCTTCTTCTTTATCGGCACTATTGTAACTGAAAAAGGTAATCTGAAACTTCATGAAATTCGCCAAAAAATTTGCTATTCTTAAAGATTGAAGGGAATGGGCACTTCTCGTAACTGGTATAGAAACACGTGTGATTTCTTTAAATTCTCTTAGATTCTGAGGTATAAAAATGAAATGAGCTTTAGTGTCATTCATCAACTTCATAGATCTGCTTTGAAATATGCGATCCAAAAACTTCTTGTCATGAGTTCCAAGAAAAACAAATCCAATATCATTAGAAAAGTTAATATAATCAGGAATGCTACTTTCAACATCTCCGACCATTTCATGGATTTCCAATTTGAAACTGTCTGTTTCTTTTTCTGTTTTCAAATGTTCTAATCGATCCATGTTCTCACGCCATTTGTCTTTGGTAGATACATTGATCAATTCCAGATCAGAACGTGTTGCTTTGCAAAAGCCAATGGCATAATCCAAAGCATGCATAGATTCAATTGTAAAATCAATTAGTACGATGTTTTTCATGGTATATTATATTAAACGGCTATAGCTCTAAAATTATCTAACAAGACTGTAGGAATGTCTTGTACCGCTATAACAGGCATTTGATGTTCATTACGTATAATGGCTTCAACAAAACGAGTTAAGTGTCCAGAGAAGATTCCAGGATCCGTTCTATGAATAAAAGCAACCATATCTGCTTTATGCTCTCTTGCATAATTTTCGAATTCCTTGAGCACATCATTAGGGCGATCCGCAATGTATTCCACGTGTATTTCAATATCATGACCTTTCATAATATCTTTTGCCATTTCAATACGCTGATTCAATTGTGCTTTCTCTGTTTTGTCAGTGGTATTGTAAGTACAGAAAGTAAGCTTGAATTTCATAGAGGCACCTAAAAATCGAAGTACTCGAATCTTCTGTAAAGTTTGAGGGTCATTAGAAATCGTTGTTACCACATGATTTATAGGTCTGAATTCCTTCAAAGTTTGAGGAATGAAAATAAAGTGTGCATGTGTGTCATGCAATAATTTAAGTGCTCTACTTTTTACGATAGATTCAATCCATCTTTTATTATGGGTTCCGCAAAACACAAAACCAATTTTATCTTTATTCGCATTAATATAAGCTGGGACATCTTCATCAAGTGTTCCAATCTTTTCCGTTATGATTAATTTAAAATCCTTAGACTCTTTTGCTTCCTTGAGCAATTGCAATTGTTTTAGTTTGTCGTTGTATTCTTCTGGTGTTGCAACATTGAACAATTCCAAGTCTCCACCGGTAGCTTTAGTGAATTCAATTGCATACTCTAGAGCATGAAAAGATTCGTGAGTAAAATCGATTAGTACAAGATTTTTCATTCCAATAGTTTTTTTGCTAAATATAAAGAGGACAAATCAGAACATCAATTTTGAATCCATAAAATATGTCAGAAATTTACATGGGATTCATCATTTATTTATTAGAAACTAGGAAGATGGAGCTATTGACAATTTCAATAAAAAGACTAAATTAAAAGAAAAATAACTATGAAAGAGATTTATTTGAATACAGCTGCAACAGGAAGAATCGAACCTCAATATATCTCTCAAGCTTACCAAAAGTACAAGAAGTTAACAGGTAATGCTTCTGTTTTTGCAGAAAAATGGTTTGAAAAAGAGCTTCCGAAAATAAAGAAACTAACTGCGGATCGGTTTGGGGCAGCAGGTCATGAAGTAGCTTTGATTCCCAATTTTTCATTCGGAATTAATGCCGTTTTAAATGCATTACCTGAAAATTCAAATGTATTATGTTACAATAAGGATTATCCATCACTTATAGATCCGCTTCATTATAAAAATTTTAATGTTTTCCAGTTTGAAGATCGAGATGGGTTCACGATTTACCCGGAAACCATTGAGCGTTATATTCGAAAACATTTTATTGATTTTTTAGTATTATCGCATGTGCAATGGCTAACAGGCTTTAAATCTGATTTAAATGAAATCGGCGATATTTGCAAAAGAAACAGTGTTCGACTAATCGTGGATGCTACTCAAAGTGCCGGGGCAAATGATATCTCATTTTCAAATTCAGAAGTCGATGCAATGTTATTTAGTAGTTACAAATGGTTGAACTCTGGATTTGGTAATGGTATCTTACTAATGAAAAGCACATTTTTAAAAGACTTTCCACCTAAAATCTCAGGAATGCATTCTTATGAATTAATAGAAGGCAAGTTAATCCTAGAACCGTCCATTCGATTTTATGAACCAGGTCATCAAAATTTATTTGGTTTTGAGATTTTTAAACAAGTATTAGAAAATAGGACTAAGAAAGATATCCGAAACATTGAGAAGAAAAACTCAAAAATGACCAGGTATTTTTTTGAAATACTTTCTGAAAAAGTCCCAGTTATTGGTATTCGAGGGACTGAGCACAGATCAAGTATTGTTTATATTGAAGGCAATGAAAAACTTCATCAATACATGCTATCAAAGGGAATTGTTTGCAGTTTTAGAGGTGGGAATGTTCGAATTAGTTTTCATTTTGACAATAAGAAAAAGGAAATAGATAGAGCAGCTTCAATTCTGAATGAATATTTTAAATAGTGACAAAGGCCCCTATTCAAAAGCAAGAAAAAAGCCTTGAACAATCAAGGCTTTTGTTTAATGTATTTCTAAAATCTGTATTCTTTGATCGTGGAAATCTACCTCCTCTCCTACTTTCTTTTGCAATAGTGCTTGAGCAATAGGCGATTCCATAGAAACAAACTGCACATCTTCTCCCTCTATATTGATTTTGCCAAGTGATATTCCCATGAACAAATTGTATTTATTGGTCAACACATAAGAGCCCGACTCAACATAATCATGCGTGTGATTGAAGTCAATTCCCGAAAACACTCTTAAATGCTGTTCATGTGCGCTTAATTGCTTTCCAAGTTGTTCGATCTCGTTTTGGATAATTGCTCTATTTGTTTCGTGTTTGTCACCTACTGTCGATTTTCCATCGGCATTCATTGCGTCTTGTAAATCTAGAATCTCACTTTTCAATTCATTGATTTTATCGCTTACTACTTCAGTTGCCTTGTCAATTAAAATTCTCTTTTTCATTCTTCACTAAATTGCTTTTCACATATTTCAATTCTGCATAGGAGAAGTCGTCTCCTAGCTTATCCTTAACTGGCCTTAGTGCATCGACACCCAATTCTTCGAAAGTATTTTCAATCGTTTGAATGCGATCCTCTAAAACAAGCTCTAAAATATTGATTTCGCCCAACTCTACCAAAGTTGCAAGATGACTTTCTATAGTTCTGGGACTGAAATTTCTCATTTCAGCAATTTCGTCGATGGAATTTCCATTTTGCCAGAGCTTATTGGTTTCCAGAATACTGGTATTTAAAGTACCTTTTATAGACTTTGATTTGGATCTTTTAGGTCCAATGGAATGCATTTTAGAATCCACACCTTGAGATTGAGCAAAATCATTTATAATCGAAATAAGTTCGTCCCCATAAGTTTCCACTTTTACATGCCCCAGACCGTTAATTTGAAGGAGATCTGATTTCGATAAAGGCAAATAATAACTCAATTCTACAAGGGTTTTATCTGATAGTATATTGAAAGCAGGGATGTTCAATTTATCAGCTCTTTCTTTTCTCCATACACGAATCATTTCGTACAACTTTTCATCGTATTCCAATACTTTCTGTTGAATATGTTCATTCTGCTCAATTTCAGATAATTGAACAGCGTGTATTCCTTTCAATACAGCCACACTTTTGGGAGTCAAACTCAAAGTTGGAAATCTCCCTTTTTTAAGTTTTAGTAAATCCTGGTCAATTAATTCATTCAAAAAAGTATTCCATTGTTCTTTAGATAGATCTTGTCCAGCTCCATAAGTCTTCAGTAAAAAATGTTCAGGCCTAATCTTCTTACTTTTTGAGCCTCGAAGGAAATCAATGACGTAGTTCAAACCAAATCCTTCTTTTAATCTGTATACAGCCGACAAAGCTTTTTGAGCAATTTCTGTTCCGTCAAAGGCTCTAATTTCCTTATTGCAATTATCGCAGTTCCCACAATTGTGTTCAAGAGTTTCATTGAAATATGCCAGTAGATTTTTTCTTCTGCAGCTTAAAGATTCACAAAATCGAACCAATTCTTCCAGCTTTTCTCGCATGATTTCATTTTGATTCTCGTCTGCTCCACTATCAATAAAGCTTCGCTGCATAGCCACATCGCCTCTGGAATAAAATAACAAACATTCACTTGGAAGCCCATCTCTTCCCGCTCTTCCTGTTTCTTGGTAATAGGATTCTATGTTTTTGGGCAAGTTCATGTGTACCACAAAGCGCACATTGGATTTATCTATTCCCATGCCGAAAGCGATCGTAGCGACTATGATTTTGCATTCATCCCGTAAAAACAGATTTTGATTTTGATCTCGAGTCTCTCTGTCTAGCCCTGCATGATAAGGCAAGGCATCAAAACCATTTAATTGGAGCGTTTCCGCTAGTTCTTCCGTTTTTTTTCGAGAAATAACATAGATCACTCCAGATTCCTTTTCTTTTTTCCTAAGAAATTCGATTAGTTTATAGGTGGAATCCCTTTTCTCCTGGATTTCATAGTAGAGATTTTTGCGATCAAAACTATCGATGAATACATTTTCAGCATTAATCTTAAAGGAGTCTTGAATGTCTTGAGAAGTTCGCTCATCAGCCGTCGCAGTCAAAGCAATTACGGGGGTGTCCGGGAAATGCTTTTTCAGTCTTTTTAATCGAGTGTATTCCGGTCTGAAATCATGACCCCAATGTGAGATACAATGCGCTTCATCAATTGCGAACAAGCTTACATTCAATGTCTTTAAAAATGATATAAATGAGGCATTATCATAAAAAAGGCGTTCCGGAGAAACATAGAGTAATTTCACCTCTCCATTTAACACCAAATCTTTAGTTGATTTAAATTCTGTGACAGACAAGGTTGAATTTAAAAATGCAGCCTTTACTCCATATTGCTTTAAACTTTCCACTTGATCCTTCATGAGCGCAATTAAGGGAGAAACTACAACAGTTATCCCGCTAAGCACTAGAGCTGGAATTTGGTAGCAGATGGATTTACCCCCACCAGTGGGCATTAGGACCATAGTATCTCTTCCAGATAGAACAGATTTTATTATAATTTCTTGTTGTCCGCGAAAAGTGTCGTAGCCAAAAACTTCTTTTAATTTAGATTGAATTGCTGTCATGATTTTGAATTAAGTGGTTGACGGCAAATATAATTGTAATCTTGAATCCTCCGTATAAAAACTTTTTCACGTGAAATTTTGATGAAATATTCAACAAAAAAAAGAGGCTTGCGGCCTCTTTTAATATCGTTTTTTGGAGCTCATTTAAGCAACATCTACAAGATTCTTTTCATCAACACACTTTAGACAACGACTGATTTCATGCCCCATGTTGATAATGGTTTTGAGTAAATCCTGACGGATCATAAAGTTTAGGTTGTTGTATTTGTGTTTGATATTCATTATTGAAATTAATGAGTGTTCTAAATTACTTTTGACTTCTGGAATAGCTACAGTTTGTTTCGATTCACAATCAATTAATAATGAAAGGCATTTCGTCCCGATTGTGTCGTATTTACCTAATTCTCTTACAATTGTATTCAATTGCTTGTTAGCAACACTTTTCCCCTCTTCAAAGTTCTTGATTAATTCAAATCCTTCTTGATACAACTTCTCGATATTTTGAAAATCTACAAGAAGTTCCTTTGATTTTTCAATCTGGTTTTTCATGGTTTTCTTACGTTTTCTGGTTTCAAAAATCTCAAATATCTTCCTCGACAAAAATATTTGAATGATTAAGATACGTTTTACGAATGAAAAGTCATAAAGTTATTCTACGAATAGAATGAAATTAAAGATGAAAATATGGAATTTACCCTATTGAATGATTTTAAGGTAGAGGTCGATAATGTAGAATTTTGTTCGGAATTATTTTCCAATACAGAAAGTAAGAATACAACTATGGCAAAGATAAATTGCGTTTTCTCACATATGAAGCGTAGATTAAATATATTACCTTTCGATACATAAACTAATTCTATCAGTCTGAAAAATATTATCGCAAGCTATTTGGGTTTATAATTTAACATTCTTCGTTTACGAGGATCGTGATGTTTAGACTTACTAATCTCTACCTGAAGAAAATACTTATCTTCTTTTTTTGATTCACTAACTTTCGCAAAATAATATTCTCCCCAGTGTTTAAATTTGAACAAAGGTAGAATATGTTTATCATCAAATACACCATAAAATTCTGACTGTCTCTTTTTTTGGCCCCTGCGTTTCACATAATGCCCTCTAATGTATATATCGGATGCTAAATAATTACCCAATTTAAGATCCCTAAGACCGAAACCATCCATATAATTCGCAGATTCTAAATAATGTTTATAATGTCCTACGCTAAAACTTGCAAATTGACAAATTCCATTTTCATCCCATAAAAGGGAGAAAGAAGTCCTTATTGGAGCATTCCCAAATTCATCTTTCAAAAAATCCTTTTTAACGTACAACCAAAATCGTTGCATGAAAATTCAAAGCCGTGTCTAAATAATGATTTTATTTCATTTTTATCTTTTCCCAATAGAGTTATAAACTGCTCTTCAGATATACCAACATCAATTGCGAGATTAATATCATTGATACTTCTACTTTTTGGTTGTTTTCTGATTTGCTATTAATTTCTGAATCATTTCTTTCGTGATTCTGTTTTGTTTGTTTGTTTTTTCTATAGAAGTATTTTTCTTCATTCTTACAAGAAAAACAAGCTATGCACACCATGAGAAAAACTAATAAATTCATTTAATTGTATTTTAATTACTACGAATATATGATATTTTTTGGTTTTGGATGTCTGCATTTAGCTATAGGTAATCCCCCATAAAAGTTCTTATTTTTTCCACTCTTCTTATTAACAATAAAGTGATACATCTTGAATTTTACACTGATAATTTTAAAATCTTCAACTAAAGAGTTGGGTATTCTTAAAAGATCTAAAATCAAGAAGACCAAATCACACAATGCAGGAAGATGATAAATTAATTTCATTCTCCTTTATGAATCAAAATGATTTAGCCAATTACGAAGACACTCTAATTTCTATAAAATTAACAAAGCAGGATTATACTATTGCTAGTATTTTGGATGGCTTTTCTGGGAGGTAATGTATCTGCATAGATTTAACAATAAAATTGTTACGGAGCAATTTATTGAAGTAATTAATTATATAGCTGTATTTACACTATTGAAGTTTGAGGTTTACCCTTATTTATTTTAATCCTATAAATTTTATATTATGTACAGTTACAAAATTTTGTTAGACAAAATGCTGATGGAAAAATTTCATCGCATTACTTTTAGATGGGTGGTTTGGGTTGTTAAATCCTCCAACACTGGTAGATATTATGCAACATGCAGAGGCAAGTATGGTGTCTACATTCACTAAAGAACAGGCCAAACAGTTCATTGGTCATCAAATCCCTGGGAAAATTGAACGGATTCCATGCAAACCCTATGAATATGAAACGGATTCAGGAGAAGTGATTGAGCTTGATTCAGCTATCAATATGTGGAAGATTCATCTGATATCCTAGAACACATTGTTGGTTAATATCAGTAACAGATCCCTGCTTGTATTACGGGCAGGGTTTTTTAATGCGCCTCTACACTTCCTTAGGGTTATTTGTATAGAAGATGTGGCATTCATTGCTGTTGGAGATATCTGTGATACAGATGGTGATGTCTGACACTTCAGGATGCTGGTGTATTTCATTAAAGGCTCCCCTATTAGTTATAAGTATTTTGTCCTACACTAATTAACATAAGCGTCATCTAAATCGAGTAGGACAGCAAGCAGAGGCCGGAGTTCCGGGATGATGGAGAAATCCATTTCCTCTGTTTGTTTTTTTTTCAAATTTCTGTGGGTAATCTCATGAAATATATAAGAGAAGACATTTGAACAGGAAATAAGGTATTCGTCTTCGTTGATCAGCAAATACACACCAAGGTTTAAAACAGCTGTTCCAGCAGATTTAAACTTTGTTCTTTTGTCATGGTATTATAGCACGATCTTCCTCATCCTCATCCACAGCTACTTGATCTTTTAAGCATCTTTCTACTACGTATCAAGAAGCATAAAATCTCCCAACTGTATTGTCTGTGTGCTCGCCTGCGCACTTCTTGACCAAGTGTGGTGCCCACATATCCCTGATGCTCCGCAGTTTTCAACGGCTCTCAGCATCAGAGTCAAGAAGAACTCGCTGGGGCTTTCGCTAATAATCAATTTTTATTTACATTTCTAGAACTTATAATTCAAATAACAAATATCAATGTCTAATTTTAAATCTGGCCCGGGTTATCTAGTCTTAGTTTCTTTGTTAGCTGGTTTAGCAATAGTACTTATTTATTTGACTATTCGAAAAAGTGTTGAGTTAACCTCACCCAAAACACCTTGAAACTTTCCAGAATAAGGTAGGGATGGTAATGATGATTCTATTAAAGTGATTTGCATAATTGGTGTGATTATCGGTGTTAGTCAAATGCAAGGATGGAAGAATGCCTATTTGCGCCTAGATATTAGAATAAACATTATAAAAGAGGTTTGTTTTATCCTTCACCTCACTCATTTATAGTATTTTTGGATTATCTAAATAATCAAAAAAGATGCCAACCAAGGTAACCAGATTTCCAAAAGTTTTGAAAAAATGGTTACCCTCGCCTGCCTTTTTAGTTTAAATCATCGAATACAATATTTCGTTTTCTTCTTAAATGATACTTTTTTATTCCATCATATTTTCGACTGGTATACTTCTTTTCAAAATGGTTCCAAGCATTGATCTTTCTGACAATTGCATTTACCTGGAAAGTCATTGAATTTTTGAATAATATCAGTCGCTGTTAATTTAAAGTTGTTCTTCATCAAAATCTTCATATGGCTCAAAGTATTTATCCAAAAAGGTCTTCCAGATAATGTTTTGAAACAAAACGCTGATTGTTTAACTCAAATTTTGAATCTCACTCTTAGATAACCAAAAGTTAAATCCATTTCTATAAAGACCAACAGCTTTGAAAAGACATCTGTTAGATCTATTTTAGACTGTTTGTTTAGATCAATAGAATTAAGTTCAAAGCAAAACTTATTTCTGTTACCTGTAGTGTCTGAAAGAAATTCACCATTTACACTAGCAATAAATGAAGCTCTACGAATTGTTTCTGCCTTCCTAGCATACGGAACGTATTTTTGCCTGATCCTCAGTTATTAACGATTTTAAAGACATCTCATAGTTAGGAATGCTATCAAATTCATCCAAATTAATTATGAATTTTACACAGAGAAATTGCGATAGTACTATCTTTATCACTTGGGCGGATTCTACCACTAAGAAATAATCCATCAGACTATCAGGAACTAATCCTTTAATCCAACTTGTTTCCTATTCCTGGCTCCTGAAAGAACCAAAGCAATATGATTTGCATTATTCGTATACACTGTAGCAACCATACCTACAAACCGCTTTTTAGAGCTATTTCAAAAAGATCAGGATCTTCTACACTCCTGATTTTACATAAATCATTTATGGAGTTCCTGAAAAAGGACTTTTTGAACAATCATTCATACTTAATAAACTAAGGGTCATATTCTATGGAAAACTTTGATCTTAATAGTTTCTCAAGCTTATCAGAAGAAAAAGAACCCACTTCTTCATTGATTTTAGATACAGATTATTCCATTCTACATCTGACATGACCTTGAAATCTGCATCCGAACAACATTTAGACTCTAACATTATCAGACACAATATTTCTGCGAAAATCATACCTCGTTGAGAGGTATGACTTCACAGAAGAAAAGATATTTAGCTTGTCTTCCATTGATCTTGATTTTCATTTAGTAAATCAATAAATTCCAGCTAAACCTTTGGCAAATAACTTGAGTAACAGTTTATTTGACATTTGGAATCCAAACACTACTTGAAATATCCCTTATCCAAATAATCTTGATACGGCATATTGTCCTCCATCAAGATTTTTGCTGATTTCTAAGTATCCCCATCATCTTGTTTCCACCACCTACTTTACCGATCATTTTGCTGTATCATTCATGGATAAAGCTTTTCCAGCCATCTCACCTTGTAACTCATTCAGAGTCAACTCTTCTTTTTGATTTGTTTGTTTTTATAATTATCATGTTAAATAATTTGATTTTAAAATTTAAAAAGACTCCAAGCACCATGGATCCTTGAAGTAACACACATTTATGACTTTATTTCGTTTCTAGAATTTTGAATAAAATCATCAGATTGATTTTCCATTTCATTATTGGATAGATACCTTGACATTTTTATGTATTCGTCTAAGGTTTTTCGCTCAAATGCGAGCATCTTTCCACCTCCTATTTTGTAAAAGGCGAGCTTTCTCTCATGAACCAATTTGTAAATCCACGAGGTCTTCACACCAAGATATGCTGCAGCTTCCTTGGCGTTGTACATCTCCTTTTGTTGAAGGAGAATCTGTTCCATTAAAGAAATTAGTTTATCAATTTTTTCTTCGCTCATATACATTTAATTACACAGCAAAAATATTTAGACTTTAACAAGAAGGTTGCAACTCATTAAAAATTACCCTAGTAGTTACCCCATTTGAGTTAACATCCATACAATTCACTATCTTAGTTGAAAGCGAACGACTAAATCTATTAAAATGAAATTCTCAGAAAGAAATGGATTCTCACCAATAAGAGCTTCTCTACAAAGTAAAAGGTATGGACAGGCGTCTGGAAAATGGTATTTGAAATGCAATCCTAAAAGTTTTTGATCAAATTAATGATTTTTCGCAGCAAAAAATGGAAACAGAAAATCCATTTACAAATTTATATGGGAGGACTTTTTGGAAATACATTGGAGCTCTATTCCAGCCATGAGTGGGGATATTATACTCTGTGGTAAAAGATGATATAAGAGATTGGTATTTTAAATCAAAATGGTATAGAAAAATATGACTTTATTGAGTTTTTAGCAAGAATTGATAACGAGTTACTAAAAGAAAAATGAATTTCAAAAAAGAATAAATACCACATTAAAAAAGAAATGTCATCTTACCGCCTAATTGATTCCAAGACAATTGAAAATTACATCGGAAGAAGAAATTAATGAAATAGAGGAGGCTTAATAATGGAAACAGATAGATGGAAATCAGTAAACACACATTTGGAACTGCCATTTCTCATTTATCGAATAGAAGTAAACCTGATTTTAGAAATTCTATTAAAGAATCCATTTCTGCAGTTGAAGCTATTGTATTCTAATAACAGAAAAAAAGATGATGCAACATTAGGATAACATTATATCATTGAAAAAAAAATTTAATTATTTGGAGCACTCAAAAAAGAGCTTTTTCTTCCTTGTATATGGTTTCACAAGCTCGGAGAATAAAAGACATAGTTTGATTGAAGATGATATTGAAATCAAATTTGAAGATGCTAAATTTATGCTGGTAACGTGCTCAGCTTTTGTTAATTATTTGAAATCAAAAGTTGATATTTAAAAATCAATATTTTTTTAATTAAAACATTTATCAGAATTGATCCAGTTTTGAGTCCTTAGAAACCTACTTTAAGGGAGGTTTGGTGAAATGTAATTTCCATTGAACAAAAAACTTGTCAGATACAAATTCTCTCCATTTACTAAAACAAAGACTGATCTTCCGTCCCATCGTAATAATCGCCAATGCGTAGCAATTAGGAAAGCTGATTTTTCTTTCCTTTCAATCAACTTACTTTCAGAAGAGGAATTAAAAGAATCTAAAAAAGAACCTATCTCATCTTCCTCTATATAAGACCTTTAAATAACAAATTAGCTAATTTAGTACATTTATTTTTTAAAAAATTAACATCCAATGGTTCTTGGAAAGTGAAAGTAGCTTCAAGTTCATCAAAGTACTGTTTTAAAATTCTTCTAAGAATAGTTGATATTCCAATTAAATTTTCTTTCGCAACTAATTCGTTCTCTACAGGTCCATTATTTTTTTTTGGTTCCAAAATCTTTTAAAAAAGAATCAAACTCATCCAATTCATTTATACTTTTTTGAAATAATTTTAAGTAACTCTTTGTTTTCTGACATCTGCAACTTTCTTAACTCTTTTTGAATTTCAATTGCATATTTACCCCATTCAGTAACTTAAGTTTCTGTATCTTCAAAATCACCAATCTTAATCTTTTGAACCTCAATAGTTACTTTTCCATCATATCAGGACAAAAAAAATAATTTCTATTCTTCAGCTCTATTAAAACCCTCTAGTAGTTTTGGTGTAAGAAAAATCTACACTCATATCCCTAAATTCATTTTTATCTCTTGCTTCTTTCTTTTTATCATCGACAATTTTAGCATAGATAGCTGTTGTTTTAATTCTTGTGACCAAGAAGATTTGAGACGTAAAAATGTCTGCGCCTCTAGTTAATACCAAAGTTGCAAATGTATGACGCGCAACATGAAACGTGATTGACTTTGGAACCTTAGCAGCAACCGCCCACTCTTTTAGGCGCAAATTATTTTGTGCAGAATACTTCAAGTCTCCAAATATACAACCTTGCTTGAGCTCTCCAAGATATTTTAAAGAGTCGTTTGGAAGAAAAATAGTTTTAGCCTACAGACAGTTTTCTGTGTTGAACCTCAAAAAGGTACCATGATCCCTCTGAATGTTGAATTTCTTCCCATTTCATTTTTTGAAATATCAGACCACCTTAGTCCTGTATAACATGAAAAGAGAAATGCATTTTTGAGTTTGGGATCTTACATTTAGTTTTAGCTAAAGCCTTCATTCCTCCATGGTAGAAATTCTCTTTTAGTTTCTGGCTGATCAAATGTTTTAACACCGATCAACGGACTTCGGGTAAATTTTCCTTCGTTAACTCCTTGATTAATTGCTGCTCTAAATTTGTTAAAATAAGTATAACATGTGTGTTTTCGCTGAGCTTTCTACCTGATTTTGCTTTCGCTTCATTTCTTAAAAAGTCCTTGAATTTCTGAACAAATTCAGTTGTTACTTCAGAAAACAGGACATTTTCTTTCATTTGTAAATGCTTTATATTGAATTAACATGTCAATTATCATAATTTGCTTTTGAAGTATCCTAGTCTCCATTACTTTCACAATAAGTCAGAAAATGAACTTTTTGGAAACTGAAACCGCTTTAAATCCATAAAGACCATTATTGTAGTCATTTTGTTTTTGGTTAAGATTCTTTTAGCTATTTCTAACTGCTCTTTTGTTGTGAAGTTTTTCGGATTGAGATTTTGGTTTATCATAAAGCCACATCTTCAACCCTCTTCTTGCCAGTCATAATAACAGAAAGGTTTTAAGTTAATTTTGTCCCGTTTTTGTCCCTTTTTTTAATAATCTGTAAATTAGGTACAAATATGGGACAAAAATAATCAAAAAGAGACAAAATGGAACAAAATAATTTTGACTAATAAGAAATAAAAAATCTTTAAAGCCTTTATTTAAAGGTGTTTTAGTGTGTTTTGTTTTGAAACAGTTTGAGATAATTACTTTCCAATACAGAAATTTGCAAAAATATTCCCAAGAATATCATCAGTAGAGATCTTTCCAGTGATTTCTCCCAGATGATGCGAGATTTGTCGGATATCCATTGCGATTAAATCACTCGATAATTCTACTTCAAAGCCCTCTTCAATGCGCTCCACTCCTTCCATGGCGTACATTAAAGATTCATAATGTCGCAGGTTTGAAATCACTACAGAGTCATCACCCATTTTTAAGTCTTCTACCGTTTGAACTAATCTTTTAAGTAGTTCATCTATATTTTGGTTTTCTTTTGCGGAGATCTGCACAATCCCTGGGTGTTCGTTTAAAAATAAAAGTTGTTTTTTAGTTAAAGCATCACTTTTATTTAAAACTGTAATCACTTCAATATCATCACGTTTTATGTTTTTTCCGAATTCTTCTATTAAGTCTGGTATATCGAGTTCAACATCTCTTTCATCGATTAAAAATAGAATGATTTGGGCTTCATTTGCTTTCTTGTAAGAACGCTCAATTCCCATGGATTCGATCTGGTCATTTGTTTTACGTAAACCAGCTGTGTCAATGAATCTGAATGTAATTCCATTAATATTGATCTCATCTTCGATTGTATCTCTGGTCGTTCCAGCAATATTGGATACAATAGCCTTTTCTTCTTTTAAAAGCCGATTCAATAAGGTGGATTTTCCTACATTAGGCGCCCCGACAATTGCTACCGGAACACCCTTCTTAATGGCATTTCCATAAGCAAAAGAATCAATCAAGTGTTGGATTTTGCTTTTTATTTCCGTCAATAATTGTTTGAATTGTGTTCTATCAGCAAACTCCACATCTTCCTCACCAAAATCTAACTCCAATTCCATCATGGAAGCAAAATGCAGTAATTGCTCTCTGAGTTCTGCAATTTCGTTTGAAACACCACCACGCATTTGATTCATCGCGATTTGATGGGCTTTGGCGGATTTGGAAGCAATCAAATCTCCTACTGCTTCAGCTTGCGAGAGATCGAGTTTTCCATTCAAAAAGGCACGTTGCGTAAATTCACCTGGAGTGGCTGTTCGACACCCTTTTTTAATAAGTAATTTCATGATCTCCTGAATGATATAGGAGGAACCATGACAATTAATTTCTACAAGATCTTCTCCTGTGTAAGACCTCCCGTCTTTGTAGGTAATAACCACTACTTCATCTAGCTGAATACTCTCATTCTTTATAACACCAAACGTTGCTTTGTGAGATGGAATTTCTTCTAAATTCCCGGAAAATATTTCATTCACAATGGAAAGAGCCTTCGAGCCTGAAATACGCACAATGGCAATGGCTCCGCTTCCTGCAGGAGTAGATAATGCACATATTGTTTCACCGAGATTCATTTAGTCAAAAATAGCCATTTTTATGGCCTGAATCTACTTTTCAAAATAATAATCGTTGATTTGGAGGTAATGCTGAAATTTATCTTTGATATAGACAATCAATTCATAATCACTTGCATATTTCAATCTATTTTCATCGAGATTTAAAAATTCAATAAAGTCGTCAAATTCGTGTTGCTCCAATTTGATGATGTCATTATGCACATAAATGCGTAACATTTCTCTTAATATATCTTTTTGACTTTCCTTGTACTCCAATTCCCTTAGTAGCTTTTTGGATTGCTCTTTCTTGGAAAATATATTGAACAAAGCTGTAATAGGACTCTGAATTGCATCGAATCCTTTAGGATCAGGTGTCTTACTTTTTTCCATTGCTAGTTTAGCTCTGGCCTCTTTCAATTCCTCCAGAGTCTTTAAAGGTTTTACCTCTACAATTGCTGATTCATATTTAAGCATTGAAAGTTGGATATCAACTTTATACATGTCTGAAGGAACAGAATCCTTGAAACACAATTTTACCACCTGGTATCCGCGGGTAGAAACTAAAATTGTATCTGATTGTTTTGCTTGAACTGAAAAATTCCCATCAAATTTCCCGAAGGATCCGACTTTCGTACGCTTGTTAACAATCATTAAACTATAAAAAGGAGAAATAAGATCGGGATCAGTAACCTTTCCCATGATTGTAATCAGTTTTTCGGAATTTTGAATAGTTGTATCCTGCTGTCCTTGAGCGACACCAATAATCAGAACCGATAAAACTAAAAGAAAGATTCTCATTTATCAAATTTAACTGATTACAACATGAAATCAGTGCGTTTTAGTATCTCTTAACAAAATACAGGCCGTTTTAAACCAGTATCATTCCCGGAATGGTGATTTTATTCCTGGAGAGTTCCACATCCCCTTCCTCTTCAGCTTTCTTGAGTAAACGACTTACGACCTCTCTTGAAGTATTTAGTTCTTCGGCTATTTTTTGATGGGTAATATTGATGTAATTCTTTCCATGAACCCTTGCCTTTTCCTCAATATATTGAAGAAGTCTTTCATCTAGCTTTAAAAATGCAATACTATCTAATGCCAGCATAACTTCATCGAATCGAGATTGGTAAGTCATTAGCATAAAATTCCTCCAAGATTGGTATTTCTTATTCCATTTTTCAAGGTAATCAATTGGAATAGAAACAAACTCGCAATCCGTTTCTGCAACTGCTCGTATATTACTTTTCTTGTGATTTACACAGCATGCCAGAGATACAGCGCAGGTTTGCCCTTTATTAACGAAATATAGAAAGACCTCATGACCATCTCCATCATTTCTCAGAACGCGTATAGCACCTTTTACTAATAGTGGAATTGTTTTAATATATTTTCCAGAGGTAATAATATTTTCTCCTTCTTGATAATCTACCATAACTCCTACTTCCTGAATTTCTTTGATCAAATCAGGTTCCGTAAGACTTGGGAATTTTGCACTTACATCAATCATTTCAATAAATTTGTCTAAACGTTAAGTTTATTCTTGGTTCCGCTAATTTAAGCATTTTCGGCAATTGATGCTTGTAGTGCAGTTGTGATCCTTGCTCCATTAGAAACAAGGAGCCATGATGTAGAATCTGTGTAAGTTTTTCATTTCCAGTTTTTGACTTCATCTGAAAACGTCTTTCAGCACCTAATGAAACAGAGGCTATTATTGGATCCGACCCCAATTCCTTTTCATTATCTGCATGCCATCCATTTGAATCTTTACCATCGCGATAAAAATTGATCAAAACGGCGTTAAATACATACCCTAATTTGGAAAGTTTTTCGAGAACAGGATTTAATTCGGGAATCCAGGGATAGGTTTTTAAGGTATTACCAGAATAGGAGTAGTTCTTGGAGCTATCCAAGCAAATTAGTCTCTCCTTTCTGGGAGATTGATAGATTTTTCCAAATAACTTCACTTCTTGCTGATCCCAAAATGACTCTTTTTGATTCACAAAATAGAGCATTAAATGGTCGGCCTCTATTTCACTTAAAAATTGTCTGCAATAATAGACTTTTGCTTGTTCAAACTCAATTTCTTCTAACATTCTACTATTTCTGCCAATTCTTTACCTACCAATGTACCTATGGCTACCCCCATTCCGCCTAATCTAACTCCAGTATAAACTCGGTCTGATACTTTTTTAATAATCGGTGTCTTGCTAGCTCCCACTCCCATGATACCAGCCCAATGATAATCGACTTCAAATTTTTGGTCTGGTAAAATGACTTCTTTCAATAGAAAATTCAAATGATCTAGAATCAACTCTGTATTTTCCATCTCAGTAGTTGTTTCCCCTTCAAAATCAAGGTTCCTTCCGCCTCCAAACAATATTCGGTCATCAATATTTCTGAAGTAATAATATCCTTCCTCTAAATGAAAAGTCCCTTTAATCTTTAAATTTTCGATTGGTTTGGTAATTACTACTTGAGCTCTGGCGGGATTTACCTCTTCACTGATAAGTTCTTTTGCGAATCCGTTTACACAAAGCAATAATTGGTCTGTTTCGAACTTCATTCCTCCACAAAGTTCAATTTCCACTTTGTTTGGTAACTCTGCAAAATTACTTACTTCCGCCCCATACAATAGTTGTATACCTCTTTCAGTAGTTAATTTAGTGAGATTTTTCATCATCAATCCCGTATCAATTTGAGATTCAAATTCATTTTTAATTATTCCTTGAATTCCTTTGAACCCAAAATGGTTTTCGGTTATTTGAAAAACGTGTTGCCCAATAATGCCTGACAAGTGGGAGTTTAATTCTTCACGTAGCGCCAATGACTTTTTGTACAATTCGCTTTGGTCCTCTGTAAAAAGTTCATACCCCCCATTATTTTGCAGATCTAATGCCTTTTCACCCAATAAATTTTTCAATTCATGAAGTCCCTTCCATCTTTTTTCAACTAAAGAGATAGTTTCCTCTAAACCTCTTTCCTCCATATCCGAGACAATTTCACTTAATGATCCAAAGCAAGCAAAACCGGCATTTTTTGAAGATGCTCCCCAGGAGGTCATTCCTCTTTCAAGTATAACAACTTTCTTATTTGGGTATTTTTCTTTAATAAAAATTGCAGTTGTAAGCCCTGTAATCCCAGCTCCAACAATAGTGAAATCTGGTGAGGAAATAAGGTGTTTGTTTTCCCAGTAACTAAAATTCATAATTTATAAAACAAAAAAAAGGCGATCATACAATCGCCTTTTAAATTTCAAACTTGCTAATTACTTTGTAGACCAAGTACCTCCAGCAGCAGTACAAGCTGTTTCTAGTAAATCGATTTGTGTTGAAGTGTAAGTTTTACTAGAATATTCCTGAGTAACTCCACTACCATAATCACAAACATAAGTTTTGTTGCATGAAGTAGCCACAAGACCAGTAGCTACAAGGCAAATACCGATAATTTTTTTCATCTTTTTTAAATAATAAATAAATAGTTGTCGCAAGTATAAATATAATTCTCTTTTGGAGCAAAAAAAAAAGAGGTATACTATTAGCATACCTCTTTCTTAATAGTTTCAAAGAAATTACTTAGTTTTCCAAGTACCTCCTCCAGCTTCACAAGCAGCTTTCAAAGCGTCGATTTGTGTATCAGTGTAATCTTTAGAGCTGATCTCTACTCCTTCAACACCTGCTACTTCACAAGTGTAAGTTTTGTTACAAGATGTCGCTACGAACAAACCAGCGATCGCTAAAATTCCAAATACTTTTTTCATTTTGTTAATTTTAAAACAGGTTAATAATAATTTTCTTGGCGCAATGATAATAAAAAAATCAGGAATCATCAAAATTAAATTACAAACATTGATTTGTTAAAATTAATATTCATTGGGGTGTATCTTGTTTTAGTCATTAATGAATCTCAGAGTCCATCAATGCTGTGATTGCTCAGTTTATAAGAACACTTCAATTAGGCAATTAATTCATACTGAACGACTCCCAATTTATCTACTTCATCCAGTAAACTGTTATTAATGTTCACTTTTAAAATCCGGGAAGGCATATTTACATGAATTTTTTCTGCTTCGTCGTAAATGGTGAATTTCACTTGTGTACTACCATTGTATTGATTAAAGATGGATTCCAATTGGTTGATCAGACTCATATCAACATCATGGGATGACATATTAAAACGAATTGCTTTGGTTTTTTTATCTCGGATTTCAGGAAGTAATTCTATAGTATTTACTTTGTACTCTAGCTTATCCAAGGGTTTTCCATACATCATCGGGCGCTGTACTTTTCCTTTAAAATAAAGGAATGCTCCTTGAATCATAAAATGTTTCATTTTTAAATAATCTTCGCCGAACAAAAATAATTTATGGGAATCCGTATAATCCTCAAATTCAATTGTGCCAAAGGGCTGTCCTTTTTTAGTGAATCGATGTTCAACTTCAGTTACAATGCCTGGAATAGTAAGTTCTTTATTCAGATATTGCTCAAGATTGTTTAGCATGCTGACTGTTCCGGTACAAAAACTGTCAATTTCTAATTTAAAATCATCCAAAGGATGTCCCGATATATATATTCCCACGACTTCCTTTTCTTTACCCAATTTCTGCAAGGAACTCCATTTTTCAGCTTTGGGAGGCTGTGGTTCGGTTAACTCCTCTTCATTCCCTCCTCCAAACAAAGAATGCTGTGATGAATTCGCATTTTCTTGAAAGTTAGCACCGAATTTAATCGCAGTTTCGAGGAATATTCTACCCTTTCCGTCATCTGCAAAATATTGTGCACGATGGATTTTCTTAAAAGAATCAAAGGCACCTGCCAAGGCCAAGCTTTCGAATACTTTTTTATTGCAAGCTCTTAAATCGATACGTTTTGTAAAATCGAAAATGGTTTTATAGATCCCCTCTTCTTGTCGACCATGAATAATTGCATTCACAGGATTGATTCCTACACCCTTTATTGCTCCTAGTCCAAAACGAATAGCCCCTTCCTTATTTACAGTAAATTTGTACTGTGATTCATTGATATCCGGGCCTAAAACAGATAACCCCATTCGCTTACATTCTTCCATAAAAAAGGTCACCGACTTTATGTCGTTCATATTATTTGAAAGCACTGATGCCATGTATTCAGCAGGGTAATGCGCTTTAAGATAGGCGGTATGAAAAGCCACAACGGAATAACATGTGGAATGTGATTTATTAAATGCATAAGCCGCAAATGCTTCCCAATCTTTCCAGATTTTAGTCAGCACCTCTTCCGGATGATTGTTTTTGGCTCCACCTTCAATAAATTGAGGAAACATTTGATTTAGGATTTCAATTTTCTTTTTCCCCATTGCCTTTCTCAGAGCATCAGCCTGACCTTTTGTGAAGCCTGCTAGCTTTTGAGATAGCAACATTACTTGCTCTTGATAGACTGTGATTCCATAAGTTTCTGCCAAATATTCCTCCATATCCGGTAAATCATATTGAATCTCTTCACGCCCATGCTTTCGTGCAATAAAATTTGGAATATACTCCAAAGGTCCTGGTCGATAGAGCGCATTCATTGCAATCAAATCTCCAAACTTATCTGGTTTCAGCGACTTCAAATGCTTTTGCATACCAGGAGATTCAAACTGAAAAATCCCAACGGTTTCACCTCTTTGAAACAACTCATAGGTTTCATCATCTAAAGGAATTTCGTCCGGTATGATTTCGATTCCATGTCGGTCTTTTTACAATTGCAACAGCATCTTTTATAAGCGTTAATGTTTTGAGCCCAAGGAAGTCCATTTTCGTAATCCCGCACTTTCAATTACCGAGTTATCGAACTGTGTGCACATATCTGAATCCCTTTGCGGCTGCAATCGGGACAAAGTTCGTAACGTTTGTCCGGAAAGTGATAATTACTCCACAAGCATGAATTCTGTATTACGCACTGAAATCTTCTAAACCTGAGCTATGCGAATCGTTTGAGCCTGAATGATTATTTTTCCAGCCAAATTCTTCAATTCAGCAGCCATTTGCATCTGATCGTTATTTGAAGTTTCTCCTTCAACTCTTCTTCAGGCAAACCAAATAGTTTTTTCAATTTTGAGTATCAGGCACTAGTTTTGTAATTCTATCTGCCTCATAAAGAGGTAAATCAAGCACTCTAGCTGTATCTCTAATTGAAGACTTAGCGGCCATTGTACCGTAAGTGATAATTTGAGCCACTTGGTTCGATCCATACTTATTAATCACATAATCGATTACCCTTTGTCTTCCTTCATCATCAAAATCGATATCAATATCGGGCATCGACACCCTGTCTGGATTCAAGAAACGCTCGAATAGCAAATCATACGCAATGGGATCTACATTGGTAATTCCGATGCAGTAAGCAACTGCAGATCCGGCAGCAGATCCTCTACCTGGCCCAACAGAAACACCCATATTCCTAGCTTCGGTTGTGAAGTCCTGGACTATGAGGAAATAGCCCGGATATCCAGTTTTGGCAATAATTTCCAATTCGAAATCTAGTCTTTCTTTAATTTCATCCGTGATTTCACCGTATCTTTTTTCTGCTCCAACATAAGTGAGATGTCTTAAGAAGGCATTTTCACCCCTTTTACCACCATCTTCATCATCCAGTGGATCTTGAAATTCTTCAGGAATATCAAATTTAGGAAGCAGTACATCTCTTGCCAGTTCAAAAGGCTCAACTTTATCTACGATCTCTTGAATATTGATAATAGCTTCGGGAAGGTCTGCGAATAACTCCTTCATCTCATCTTGAGATTTGAAATAGTATTCCTCGTTTTCCAATCCATATCTAAATCCTCGACCTCGTCCTTTTGGTGTAGATTGTAATTCACCGTCTTTCACACAAAGCAAAATATCATGCGCATTTGCATCTTCCTTTTCAATGTAATAGGTATTGTTTGTAGCTACAATCTTAACCTCGTGTTTTTCTGCAAATCGTAGTAAAACTTCATTAGCTCTCTCCTCATCTTCTTGTCCATGACGCATGATTTCCAGATAGAAATCTTCACCAAACTGTTCTTTCCACCAAATCAATGCTTCTTCAGCTTGTGCCTCACCAACATTCAATATTTTTGAAGGAATTTCACCATAAAGATTTCCAGACAAGACAATCAAATCTTCTTTGAATTGCAGAATTAAATCTTTGTCAATTCGCGGGACATAATAAAATCCATCTATATAGGCCAAAGAAGCCAGTTTTGCTAAATTGTGATAGCCTCGCTTATTTTTAGCAAGAAATACAACTTGATAGCCATTGTCTTTGTATTCTTTGTTTTTGTGATCGTTGCATACGAAGAACTCACATCCCACAATTGGAGTCAGCTCCATTTCTTCAAATTCTTCTCCTTTTTCCTTTGCTTCTTTTCTCCTAGCCTGCACTCCTTTATTGTGACCAAGAACTGCATTCACAAAATGAAAAGCAGCCATCATATTGCCCGAGTCGGTCAAAGCCACCCCTGGCATTTTTTCAGCCGCAGCTGCATTAACTAGACTTCCAATTTGAATGGTTGACTGAAGAATCGAAAATTGAGAGTGATTGTGAAGATGGGAATAAGCAACTCCTTCCAGTTGCTTTAAACCTTCTTTGGTAGAAATTCCGCCACTTTCATCCCCCTTCTCTTTTTCAAGTCTTTTCTTGATAAGCAGACTCTCTTCTTTCAGATTGAAATGTTTCAACCCTACTGGCTGAAAAGGAACGGAATTACTATCTCTGAATTTGGTTAAGTACTCTTGATCGATTCCTTCATCATTCTCGAATACATCATACTGCCGCATTAATTCAAGAAAGCACCTTGTTGTGGCTTCCACGTCTGCAGTAGCATTGTGAGCTTCATGAAACCCTTGCCCAAAAAGAAATTGGTGTAGCTCCGTAAGTGTAGGTAATTTGAACTTCCCACCTCGACCTCCAGGTAGTTGGCATAATTCTGCAGTGTCTTCGGTACAAGTGTCCAGTTTGGGCATGTCTGTCAATCCAGTGTCCATTTCAGAGCGATAAAGCTCACACCCCATGACATTGATATCAAAATCAATATTTTGCCCAACAACGTATTTGGTTTTTTGGAGAACGGCTAGGAATTCGTTCAGAGCAAAACTCAGATCAACTCCTTTTTCAGTTGCAAGCTCTGTAGAAATCCCATGAATTCTTTCGGAATCATATGGAATATCAAAGCCGTCTGGTTTGATAAGATAGTCTTTGTGTTCAATTAAATTTCCCCATTCATCATGTAATTGCCACGCAATCTGAATACATCTAGGCCAATTTTCAGTGTCTGAAATGGGCGCATTGTAATCTCTGGGTAACCCAGTTGTTTCTGTGTCAAAAATTAAATACATAAAGTATGGGAAAAACTTAGGGTAAAGTTAGTTATTAAATTTTTCTATTTTTAAGCCCCTGTGTGGATAGTTTTCAACATAAAATAAACGAATGATAATTATGAAAAAGTTATTTCTATTAATCCCCTCACTACTCGCTTTTTTAACCTTGATAGCTCAAGAAAACACCCCTTATCAAAAACCGAGTAAGGAAATTTCGGATTTAGCTCTTGCTGATACTCCTCCCTATCCTTTCTTTTTAAAAGAGAAGAAAAAGATGGTATTGCTATATCGCAAAAAATACAAGAGCATTGAAGAATTGGCAGATAAAGAAATTCGTTTGGCTGGATTGCGTTTAAATCCGGAGTTAAAGATTTCCAGTAGACAAACCTACTATTACGATTTAGCGATTCAGAATGTAGGAAGTAAGGAAATTATTAAAGTAAAAGGATTGCCAGAAAATTGTAGAATCGCTAATTTAAGTTTATCCCCAGATGAGAACTACATGACATTTCTCATTCCTGAAAAAGGGGAATTGAAGCCATGGATTTTGGATATCGAAAAGGCTGAAGCAAGCAAAATAAAGGACGTAAAGATGAGTGCATCGATGGGTTCAGCCATGAGATGGTTTACGGATAGTGAAAATCTTTTGCTTCAAATCGATCCAGGTAATTTGAAATTAACAGATCCAGACAAAAGTATTCCAGCAGGACCGGTTATCTCTAATAGCAACGGATCAAAGGCTCAGAACAGAACCTATCAAGATTTGCTTAAAAATAAAGTAGATGAAGACAATTTTACAGCATTAACCACCTCAAAACTAATGTTATACAATATCGAATCTAAAGAATTCAAACCTTTTATAGAGGAAGAAGCTATTTATTCAAGAGTAAGTATGTCTCCAGATAATAAATATTTATTAGTAGAATCAATCAATAAACCATTTTCTTATTTGGTACCCTATTATCGTTTTCCGTCCAAGACAATTATTTACGACCGATCAGGAAAAAAAATTAGCTTGGTTATGGATAAACCACTTACAGAAGAGCTACCAAAAGGAACAATGGCTGTTCGCACAGGCATGAGAAATATTAACTGGCGACCAGACAAACCGGCTACATTAACCTATATCGAAGCCTTGGATGATGGAGATCCAGAAAAAGAAGTCGAATACCGAGACGGATTGTATCAGATTGAAGCTCCTTTCAACGGAAAAGGAAAGTTAATGGTTCAAACGATTAATAGAATGTATTCCATTGATTGGGCCAATGATAACTTAGCAATCGTACATGATTATTGGTGGAATACCAGAAATACAAAATCTTATAAATTCAATCCATCCAATCCGAATGAAAAACCAAAAATCTTGTGGGATAGAAATTACCAAGATGCTTATTCAGACCCTGGATCATTCATTTCAGAAGAAAATGATTGGAATAGAGATGTATTGGTGACTGATGGAGATTATTTGTATATGGAAGGAGATGGTCAAACAGAAGAAGGGAAAAAACCATTTATCAGCAAATACAACATAAAAACAGGTAAAACGACGAAAGTATTCGAAATTCAAAATAAAAATGAGTACAAAAGTATTCGACGAATTATTGATGTTCGAAGTGGAGAAATTCTAACCTCTAAGGAATCTCCAACGGAATACCCGAATTATTATTTAGAGAACATCAAGACGAAAAAACGAGCTCAGCAAATTACCTTTTTTGAAAATCCATTTAAGTCCTTCGAGGGAGTTACCAAGCAATTAGTGAAATACAAGAGAGATGACGGTATTGAGCTTTCAGCTACCCTATATATTCCAGAAGGACATCTGGACAAAAAAGAAGGAAAGCTTCCTATGTTAATGTGGGCATATCCACGGGAATTTAAAGATAAATCAAGTGCAGGACAGGTTTCCGGCGACCCAAATGAATTCAATTATATTTGGTATGGTTCTCCTTTGTTTTGGGCTGCTAAAGGATATGTCGTGATGGACGAAACAGCCTTCCCAATTATTGGTGAAGGAGATGATGAGCCGAACGATACATTTTTAAAACAATTGGTTGCCAATGCAAAAGCAGCTATCGATTATGTTGATTCTTTAGGATATATCGATCGCACTAAAGTAGCTGTTGGAGGGCATTCTTATGGAGCCTTCATGACTGCCAATTTGTTAACGCATTCTGATTTGTTTGCAGCAGGAATAGCTCGTTCAGGCGCTTACAATCGTACTTTAACTCCTTTCGGGTTTCAAAGTGAAGAAAGATTCTATTGGGAAGCACCTGAGATTTACAATACCATGTCTCCTTTCATGAGTGCTGATCAGATGAAAAATCCGTTGCTGATCATTCATGGTCAGGCTGATAACAATTCAGGAACGTACCCGATGCAATCAGAAAGATATTTTAATGCATTGAAAGGTCATGGTGCCACCGCCAGACTTGTTATGTTACCTCTGAGTCTCATGGGTATGCTGCAGAAGAATCACATCTCCCGTATATGTTATGGGAACAAGAAGAATGTGGTTGAAAAAGTATTGTGGAAAGTAAATTTCTGCTTAGTTTAGATGCGTTATATTAATTTCTAAAAATAAATCTACCATGGAAGAACTATTAGATGATAAATCATTCGAAAAAAGCTCATTGGCCAATTTGAGAAATAATGAGCAGAGAAAAACGGGCGTAATTGTTTTGTTTTCAATTGTTACGGTATTCAATATTGTAATGGTATTCTTGTTGCTGAGTCAAGTGAATTCATTTTGAGGATGCATAATGGCAACATACCAACAATGGAAGAAGCTGAGGCAAATGATGGCAACATTGTGATGACAAACAGCTGTAAGTGGAATTGCACGGATTGTTTTAATCATACTATTCATGATGTGGATGCGAAGAGCATATGCCAATTTGATTCGAATTGGAGTCAAAACAGAAAGTGATGACTCAGTCGCTATTTGGAGTTGGTTTTGTGTGCCTATTTGGCTACCTCATTAAACTCGTAGGAATGATTCTTGAATTGAAACTGGACCCAAAAGGTTCAGGAATTCAAGAGTGGGTTTCAAATTAACCCGCCATCATTTTCATTTGGTGGATCGCTTATATTGAATGTGATTCCGTGTGAACGCAAGTATGAAAAACACAAATGCTATACAAACTGGGAATCTGCAAGAGATTGGTGGATGCAAGTAATATTTCCATGTATGGATTCATTCTCGCTACCATTTCATCAATATTTGGAATCATTATGGTGATGCAACGGCGTTTGAAAAGAATCCATGAATGGTAATAAAAAAGGGGCTTGTGATAAGCCCCTTTTTCATTGTAATTCTATTGATTATTTAAACTTGAATGTTTTCGCCATTTCACTCCTTTTAACCTGATCCATGGAAGTACAAATAACACTTGTCTTTATCTGCAACCTTAATGGCAAACCAAACGCCATCTTTTTTCAAAAAAATAAACACAATCAAATTCAGAGTTATTATTATCTCTTCCTTCAGATTTGATTACATAATGTGTTTGACGACTCCACTACTCATCTCCAAATTTCTTTTGCATTATCCACAACATCAACAGTTCTATTTTTGTCTGATTCTGTAATAGTAACCATTATCATTTCGTATTCAATGTCAATTGCTTTTTAAGAAATCCCTTTTAATTCGTAATTATATAGAATTTCACCGCATTAACCCTTTTGGATCAGCTTCAATTGTAGCATCCAAACCGTATTCGAAAGATCTAAAGTCTTGCCTTTTCATCTTCACCTCCACAAGACAACAAAGCGAGTGGTAAAATAAACAGTAATAATTTTTTCATTTTTTCTGATTTAACCACTTCAACGTTCTCGCCATTTCAAGGCCAGATTTTGCCAATTCAATGGATGGGCATTGAGCTTTTGAAACAGGATCTTCGCAAACTTTTACTTCAATAAAGGCATTGTCTTTTTCAATAAACAAAGATACATCACAAACCGGTTCACCGTTATCACCTTCTTGCTCGTAATAATAGCTACAGTAATCCTCTCCTTTTTCAATGATTGTTTCCAAAACCTTCTGCGAACTCAACTTCTTCATTTCGACTCCGTTTTCCTGTACTCCGGTGATCACATGATATTTTCTTGTCTTGATCTCAATTCTTTTATTCGGAAGAATTTTTTGGTTCATATTTTGCTTCATTATCTAAAACTTCTACTTTGAAGCATCTTGAATTTGAATATTTTAGAACCCAACCATATTCCTTCAAATTTAAAGTAGAATTAGACTCTTTCTTTTCTGGAGCAGCCACCTCTTCTACTTCAGATCCACACGAAAAAATAACTGTCAATAAAACAATTATCAAGCTTAGTTTTGTCGTTTTAGTTTTCATAAATCCTGAATTACAAGCCAATAGGCAGATTTAACGGGCGGTAAATATATGAAATTTTCATTCAATTTTAATTTTCCACCAGCTTCAATATCAGAATTCTAAAAACCTTAACAATTAGGTAATATTTGATCTGGATAAAATGTGAATTTCTGTTTGATATTATTCAGTCCGTTTGAGCAATATTTGATTAACTTTGCAGACCAAAATTGAATTCAATGATAAAGTTTTTTGAGAACTCTGACAGAGTATTTGTTGTAGAAGTCCAAGAGAATCTAAACGGGGATGATGTTTCTAAGCTGGAATGGTTGTTTGGAGGGGCTAAATTGGTGAATCAGGAATCAATCTCAGGAGCTTTTGTTGGTCCGAGAGCAGCCATGGTATCACCTTGGTCAACAAATGCAGTGGAGATTACTCAAAATATGAGTATTAAAGGAATCAAGAGAATTGAAGAATACTTTAAATCGGATCAAACAGAGCTTCAATTTGATCCCATGCTTCAACAGAAATTCTCTCTTCTAGATCAATCTATTTACAAGATTAACATTCAACCTGAAGATATTTTGGAGATTTCTGATATTGCTGCTTTCAATCTACAAGAAGGATTAGCTTTAAATGAGGAAGAAATTGAATATTTGGAGGATCTTTCTAAAAGACTAGGAAGGAAATTGACAGATAGTGAAGTGTTTGGTTTTTCTCAAGTTAACTCGGAACACTGTAGACATAAAATTTTTAACGGAACCTTTATCATCGATGGGAAAGAAATGCCTTCTTCCTTATTTAAAATGATCCGTAAAACTTCAGAAACTCACCCGAATTCAATTGTTTCGGCTTACAAAGACAATGTTGCTTTTGTGAAAGGTCCGAAAGTTGAACAGTTTGCGCCAAAATCAGCAGACAAACCAGATTATTACCAAACCTCAGATTTCAACTCTGTAATTTCTTTAAAAGCTGAAACTCACAACTTCCCTACCACTGTAGAGCCCTTTAACGGTGCCGCAACTGGTTCTGGAGGAGAAATAAGAGATAGATTGGCCGGAGGAAAGGGTTCATTGCCTTTAGCAGGTACTGCGGTTTACATGACCTCTTATTCCCGATTGGAAGAAAACAGGCCATGGGAAAAAGGAATGAAAGCTCGTGACTGGCTGTATCAAACTCCTTTAGACATCTTAATTAAAGCTTCTAATGGAGCATCAGATTTTGGGAATAAATTTGGGCAACCTTTGATTTCGGGGTCAGTTTTAACCTTTGAACACAAAGAGGAAGCACGAAAATTAGGTTTCGATAAAGTAATCATGCTTGCAGGTGGAATTGGATATGGAAAAGAAGAGGAATCACTCAAAGGACATCCTAAAGCCTCAGACAAGATTGTAATTCTAGGTGGAGAAAACTACCGAATTGGTATGGGAGGAGCTGCTGTATCAAGTGCAGATACAGGAGAATTTGATTCAGCAATCGAATTGAATGCTATCCAAAGATCCAATCCAGAAATGCAAAAAAGAGCTGCTAACGCGGTTAGAGCCATGGTTGAATCTGATAAAAACCCAATTGTTTCCATTCATGATCACGGAGCTGGAGGACACTTAAATTGTCTTTCAGAATTAGTAGAAGAAACTGGTGGTAAAATAGATACGGACAAACTACCAATTGGAGACCCAACCTTATCTCAAAAGGAACTAATCGGTAACGAATCTCAGGAAAGAATGGGATTAGTCATCGGGAAGGAAGACATTGACATGCTAAAAAAAGTGTCTGAAAGAGAACGTTCTCCATTTTACGAAGTTGGTGAAGTTACCCAGGATCATAGATTCACTTTTGAGCAGTCTTCTACAGGTAAGAAACCCATGGATTTGAATTTGGGAGATATGTTTGGTTCATCTCCAAAAACCATTTTGACTGACGAAACAGTTCCAGTGAACTATCCAGAGCTTCAATATGATTCTTCAAAGGTGGAAGAATATTTGAAAGCAGTATTGCAATTGGAAGCCGTTGCTTGTAAGGATTGGCTAACGAATAAAGTAGACCGATGTGTAACGGGACGTGTAGCCAAGCAGCAATGCGTTGGTAGTC
>JAWKMJ010000030.1:0-42484 GCA_041392305.1 Crocinitomicaceae bacterium | reverse complement strand
ATGTTGATGTAATAAATAAACTGAAGTATGTTTCCCAAAGAGATTTCTCCATCGTAATACATGATTCCTCCAACATAAATCGTGAAAATATTACTCAATCCAATCAATAGAAAGATGGTTGGCATGAACAAGGAGTTGATACGAACCATGGACATGTTGCTCTTTAAATAACTTTCAGCACTTTCAGCATACACGTCTTGAAAGTACTTTTCTTTAGAATAGGCTTTTAAGATCTTAATCCCTGAAAACACTTCTTGTGAACTATTAGATAACGCAGAAAGATCGGCTTGTACAGCATGACTTTTTTTGTAAACCAAAGAGCTTACCCAATAGATCAAAACAGACATGATCGGCAAGGGAAGTAAAACATATAAGGAGAGTTTTGGACTGATGGAGACCATGAAATAGATCACCAAAGAGAAAAGTACCGCCAAATTGAAGGTGTACATGATTCCCGGTCCTAAATACATTCTGACTTTGGAGACATCTTCACTAATTCGCGTCATCAAATCTCCAATTCTACTTTTCTTATAAAACGAGTAATCCAGTTCCTGATACTTTTGGTAAATCTCATTTTTCAAATCAAACTCAATATGTCTTGAAACGATAATGATGGTTTGACGTGTGAAAAATAAAAAGAGCCCCTTTGCCAAAGCGAGACCAATAAATAATCCAGCAGAAATTAATCCATATTTCGTGATGTCACTTTTCGTGTAAGTCTCCAAATTGTTGGCATACAACATCATAGTGTCGGTTGTCTCCTGCACGATGATAGGCATGTACACAGCAAATAAATTGGAAGCAACAATAAAGATGAAACCCAGTATGAGTTTCCACTTGTATTTGACCAAATATTTGTTCAGGTGAAATAACGATTTCATTCTTTTTTTTCTATTTTTGCTACGCTTTTTGCGAAGCGGGTTACAAAAGTAATCAAAGTATTAACAGTTCTAACTAATGATTTGAAGATATGTTCGAAGTAAAAGATATCAAAGAGACGGCATTGGCAGAAAATCCTGTCATCGAGCGCATGTCACAATACAATCACGAACAATTGCTTTTTTGCAATGACAACGCTACTGGATTGAAAGCAATCATTGCCGTTCACAATACAACTTTGGGGCCTGCACTTGGCGGAACAAGAATGTGGGCTTACAAAAACGAAAACGAAGCTTTGATTGATGTTCTTCGACTTTCAAGAGGTATGACCTATAAAAATTCTATTTCTGGGTTGAATCTAGGTGGGGGTAAAGCTGTAATTATAGGAGATGCAAGAAGCATGAAGTCAGAAGCCCTTTTCAGAAGATTCGGAAAGTTTGTTGAGAGTTTAGGTGGAAAATATATTACTGCGGAAGATGTTGGAATCAATCCTCAGGACATGACTTGGGTGAATATGGAAACTAACAATGTTGTTGGACTTCCAGGTAAAAGTGGAGATCCTTCTCCTGTAACTGCATACGGAGTTTACATGGGGATGAAGGCCGCGGCTAAAGTTCAGTTCGGCTCAGATTCATTAGCTGGCAAGAAGATAGCGGTTCAAGGTGTAGGTCATGTTGGCGAATATTTAGTACAACATTTGAGTAAGGAAGGAGCTGATATTTACATTACTGATATTTTTGAAGAAACTTTGAATCGAGTAGCTCAAGAAAATGGTGCTAAAGTGGTTGCACCTGATGCTATCTATGATGTTGATATGGACATTTACGCTCCTTGTGCTTTGGGCGCAACTGTAAATGATGACACATTAAGTAGATTGAAATGTTCCATTATAGCTGGTGCGGCAAATAATCAATTGCAGAATGAAACGATTCATGGCGAGATTGTAAAAGATAAAGGAATGATTTATGTTCCGGATTTTATGATCAATGCAGGAGGTGTAATTAATTGTTATGCTGAAGTAAAAGGATTGTCAGCCGAATGGGCAATGGGGAAAGCAGAAGAAATTTATAACAGAACTTTAGAAATAGTAAACAGATCCAATTCTGAGGGTACACCAACCTACAAGATTGCTAATAAAATGGCAGAAGAAAGAATTGAATCTATCGGAAAAGTGAAATTACCTTTATAATTGTATGTTAACTCGAAGACATTTAAGAATTAAAGTTCTTCAAGCGCTCTATTCTTTTTATCAAACCCCAGATGCTGATGTGCTTCATCAGGAAAAGGAACTTATGAGATCGATAAATAAGATTTATGATCTGTATTTGTTCTATTTACTAGTATTTGAAGAATTCAAGAGTTTTACTGAAAAAGAAATTGATCAATCGAAATACAAAATTTCCGGAGGGGACCCCAATAAAGATCCAAGACAAAAGATTCTAAAAAACCGTTTACTGAACTTGATTGAAAATTCAGAAGAATTAAGAAAATCCTCTGAAACCAGAAAGATTAATTGGATTGGTGACGAAAAACAAGATCTTCTCAAGAAAATGTTTAAAAAGGCAAAATCTGGAGATGTTTATCGTGAATACATTGAATCAACGGAAGACTCGTGGGAAGAAGATAGGAACTTTTTGCTGGAATTCTTTAAGCGAGATATTGCAAATAGTGAACTACTTTATTTTTATCTCGAAGAAGAGAGTATCATGTGGCAAGACGATATCGATCATGTATGTTCCATGGTCATCAAATCCATGAAAAAAGGAGAGCCCGATAAAACTTTTCACATATTACCCCTTTACAAAGACGAGGAAGATGAAAAAGGATTCTTGCTAGATTTATACAGGGAAACACTTAAAAATGAATCGTCTAACAGCGAGTTGATTGATCAATTGACAAAGAATTGGGAAATGGATAGAATAGCTCTGATGGATGTGATCTTGATGAAAATGGCTGTGACTGAAATTACAAAGTTCAAAACTATTCCTACAAAAGTTTCGCTTAACGAATACATTGAGATTTCAAAATTTTATAGTACACCAAAAAGTAATGGATTTATTAATGGTGTTTTGGATAAAGCGGTAGAAGTCCTAAAGGAAAATGGGAAACTCGTTAAAATAGGACGTGGATTAATGGAATGATTATGAAGTATTTTTTATTTAATTTAATGGCAATCGGACTTTTTTCGTGCAATATGGAGCCCGAATATCCGGCTGATTGGTTAGATGATCCAACTCAAGTAGAATGGGAAGAAACCAAATTTGATTTTGGAGAAATAACAGAGGGAGAGACGATTTCGCATACATTTAGATTTAAAAATGTTGGAGACAAACCGCTAAGAATTTTCGAATGTAAATCGAATTGTGGGTGCACTACTGCTGAAGATTGTTCAAAAAAACCACCAGTTCCTCCAGGGGAGTACGGTGAAGTTACTGTACAATACAGCTCCAGTCTGCGACCAGGACCTGTTGTGAAATCTTTAACTGTAAATATGAATACCAGACCTGTGCCAAATGTGTTGAAATTGGTTGGGAAGGTGATTCCAAAATAAATATTAATTAAAAATAAAGTATAAACTATGGGAGATGGTGGAGGTTCTTTTGTAATGCTAGGTTTGATCGTGTTGATTTTTTATTTCTTCATGATTCGACCACAACTTAAAAAACAAAAGGAACAAAAGAAATTTAGAGAGTCTTTGAAAACAGGAGATAAAGTTGTAACGATAGGTGGAATTCACGGAAAGATTCTAGAAGTTAGTGAGACCAATGTTCTGATTTCTTGCGACAATGGAAAGCTGAGAATAGAGAAGTCAGCAATTTCTTATTCAGAAGATGATCAGTTATCTAAAGCTAAATAAAACTTGAAGGGGGCGGATTGCTCCCTTTTTTATTTCTTAGTAGCCTGTTCTTCTTTTTTTTTCTTTAGTTCTTCTTCTTTTTGCCGAATTTGCTCTTTATATTCCTTGCTTTTTCGCCATTTCATTAGTTTTTTCTTTCTTTCTTTTCGTTTTTTTCTTATTTCTTGGTATTCATCTTTGGTCATAACCTTTGCATTCGGACTAATTTGAATCCGGTTCGCATGTATATCCCTTAACACCATCTCAATAATCCAATCTTTTTTTGGGTCATAGGTAGCACTTAAATCCTGATCAAACATATTACCTATAAATTGATACCAACTGGCTTTCCCTTTACCTCGATACATTTCAATTATTTCTCTTACCGTAAACCCAGTCTCTAAGTGAATCAATTTCATTAGGATTTTCCCCTCACTTACATACATTTCTTTTATAATGTACTTAAAATCTTCTTTCAGCTTCTTTTGTGCTTCCTTTCCGAACTCCTTAATCTTAGATTTTTTTGTTACATCTGCTGTCGCATTATGATATTCTTCCAAAAGTTCTTGAGCTCTCAAGGCATAGGGATATACGCGGACTACTCTGCTTTTCACTGAATCATATCTGGATTTAAAATCTTTATCTGTAACCGTAACATCTGGAAACCAAAAGCTTAGCGTGGTGTCCGCTTGGGCAAATATTTGATTACCAGCTAAAATTAGAAGCAAAACAGCCACATATTTTTTAAAAACAAATCGCACTCTTTTCTTTTTTAACTATATTTTACTTAAAATATTCAAGTAGTTTATAATTTAAACGATAAATTTGAAGAAAAAATTTTTCATGAAACATTTCAAACTTATTGGATTACTAATTGGTTTCCTAATTCTTTCTTGTAACAATGATGATGCCGAAGTCGGAGAGATGCCGGATGAATTCAAAAAAAATCCGACAACTGTAGAATGGGAGAAGCAATTTCATGATTTTGGTACAATTCCACAAGACACAATTGTAGAAGTCGTTTATAAGTTCAAAAATACGGGTGAAAATCCTCTTATGATTGCTGACTGTAAAGCAACGTGTGGGTGTACCGTTCCAGAGTGCAAACAACCTCCTGTTGCTCCTGGGAAATCTGGAGAAATAACGGTAAAGTTTAATTCGAAGAACAAAGCGAATAAAGTGAATAAAACTGTTAAGGTGTATATGAACACGTCAAAGGAATTTGAAGAATTGAAATTTTCTGTTTTCGTAGATGATGGATTTCAAGAGAAATTATTTCCATCGGAAACACAAGAAGACTCAACTAAAAACTAAACTATGAAAACTCTTTTTACACTTGCTGTCTTTGCTGCTTTCTTAGTGGCTTGTAATTCTGAAGAACCTAAAAAAGATTCAGAAAAAGAATCAAATGTACAGGATACTGTTGTCGTGGACACTACACTATCTGATACGCTTTCTGAGGACTCCCTGGAGGCGCAAGGATATGATATTAAAGAAGAAGAGAAAATCGAGGAGAATATAGAAAAAAAATATGGAGAGCAATGGGAGTTCTGTGATTGCATTGTTAGAAATGATAGTGTTAATAAGGCTTTAGAAACTGCTGATGATGCTCAGGTGGACAAAATCATAGCACGAATGGATGTAATTGAAAAGCATTGCAAGAAAATGCTTACTGTTCCTAATAACACTCCTGAGGAAAGAACTAAATACCAAAGAAAGGTAAATAAGTGTCTTCGTCAGAATGGGTTGAAATAAAATTATTGGGAATCAATTAATTAAAGTGAGGTAGTGTTGTTGCTACCTTATTTTTTTATCAGTCCATATATGAAATATGACCAGCCTCCAAGAAAACAAACTCCTCCTAAAGGAGTAATCAAAAATGCGATTTTAGGCAGGTACATGCCTATGAGGTCTCTGCATGCAAGAATGTAAATGGAGCCGGAAAATAAAATGACTCCGGAAAGAATCAGCTTGTAAAAAAGGGCAGGAGAGAAGGTCAATTTTGAAGCATTGAATCCGATGATCAATAAAGCTAGTCCATGAAAAATCTGATAACGAACCCCTGTTTCGAATGAACTCAGACGATCTGCGGATAGCACTTCTTTTAAACTGTGTGCTCCAAAAGCACCAAGAGCGATCCCGATCAAAATCAGAACCGCTCCGGCAACTAAAATTCGGCGATGTTTATGATTATTTTCCACCAATGTATTTATTCAATTCTTCTTTTGAGTCACTATAGGTTAGTGCACTATTTACCTTGTAGTAATTGTCTCTGTCAGAGCATTTATTATAACAGAATTTAGCAATTTCTAATTTATCGTCTTCAAATGAAAATTGCTCCATCAATCCTTTGATTTGGTCAGTAGAAATACACTTATTATTCAAAGCCTGCTTTGCGATCATCTTTTTATCATCTGCAAAACTTTCATTCTTAACTGCTTCTATCATAGCATTGTAATCAACAGTGGAAGAATAACATCCGTTATAATCATTAGAATAACCGCTGTCAGTATAATTTGCATTATTAGTGTTATTCATCTTTCCATTACTGTTTCCATTAGTTATAGTAGTGTTTGTAGTTGTTGTAATAGTCTCAGTGTAGGTAGTGTTCGAATTTGAGTTAACATTATTTCCGTTTTCGTCAATGTTTACATTCACATTCATTCCTACTCCTCCAACGCTTACATTCATGTTTACATTTTCTCCATTTATATTGTTGTTACCGTTAACATTGGTATTTGTGTTTGTTGTAACTGTTGTAGTTGTTTGTTGCGTGGTAACAGTCTGATTGGAATTGTTCTGATTAATGTTTACATCATTTTGATTTATATTGGTATTTACATTGTTACCATTTCCAACCACTGCATCTGTAGAAGTGTAATTCAAGGTTGTTGTAGACTGATAATTATTTGTTGTAGTAGGGCCATAACTTACCATACTGATTTTATAGTCTCCCTTTTTGTTTTGCTTAATTTCTGTGACATATTCATGATTAGGGTCTCCAAAATAAATGCTTTTGTCTATATCTGGAGTCGCTCCATCAGCAAAAATCACTTTCAATTTGTAAGCTTGCTGCGTAAGTTGTTCTATTTTAACATTCGTCTGAGGTTCAGCATTTTGTTTAATTCCGTTTAGAATAATATAGAACTGCTTTCCTTCTTGATTAAAAACTACAAGATTGTTTTGCGCTTTAAGTAAGCTAGAAATACCAACTACCAAAGCAAAAAGTAACCATTTTTTCATAAGATATAATTTTTATTTATGTACTCCATACCAATGGATATGCCAAAAATTGTTATTGAAAAGTTAACAAGGATTTTGCGTTTTCTATTGATGCCGCATTTACTTGATCTCCACTCAACATTTTAGCAATTTCGTGAATTCGTTCCTCATTTGACAACAATTTAATATATGTTTTGGTCTCACCTTCAACACTTTCTTTGTATACTTTGTAGTGACTCACTCCTTTTGAAGCAACTTGCGGTAAATGTGTAATTGAAATTACCTGAAGATTAACTGATATTTTTGAAAGTAAAGCTCCAATTTTACTGGCAATTTCACCACTTATACCTGTGTCAATCTCATCGAAGATAAGTGTGGACAGGGATTTTTTCGTAGAAAGGAGAAATTGAACTGCAAGCATAAGTCTAGATGTTTCTCCCCCTGAGGCAGATTTCGAAATCTCAGTAAGAGTTCCTCCTAAATTAGCATTGAAAAGAAATTTGACCTGATCCATTCCAGAAGTTCTGAATTTATCCAACATTTGTACTTCAAATTGAATAGATGCATCAGGCAAAACCAAATCGGAAAGTAATTCTTTGAGTTCTTTTTTCAAGCTTTCAGCAATCACTTTACGATCCTCGTGAATTTGAATTCCAAGGTTTGAAATAATCTGTCTTTTCGACAAGATTTGTTGCTCTAGTCTATACAGCATCTCTTCTGAATTGTCGGCAAAATCAATTTTTTTAGCCAAATCATCTTCAAGATCCATAAGATCTTGAAGATCTTTTAGAAAGTGCTTCTGAAGAAGACGGTTAATCTCGTCTAGTGATTCAATTTTTAATTCAAGTGATTCATTATTCTGACTGTTATCTAGTATGTTAGATAATTCGGAATGAATATCCATCATTTCGATTAATCCGGAATCTAAACGTTGAAATAATTCTTCAAATTTTTGATTAAACTTTGTGATAGAATGTACTTGGCTTCTAATCATTTGTAAACTTGAAATCAGCCCTAAATCTTCTTGGTCCATAAGAGCCAGAGCAGATTCTAATGCAGATTGAATCTGTTCTTGGTTAGACGCAAAAGCTACCTGTTCTTTGAGTTCTTCAAAGTTAATCTCCTTCAAGTTTAGCGCTTTAATCTCCTCATATTGAAATCGATTGTAGTCAGCATCGGCTTGAAGTTTTTGACTGGAATTTCGAAGGTTCTTAAAGTTTTCTTCTAATTCTTTTAATTGGTTCAGCTCTTTTCTGTAGGTATCTCTAAGATCTGATTTTTCAGAATAGCTATCAATTAGCTGTATAATAAAGTCTTCATTCTTTAGTTGTAGGGTTTGGTTTTGAGAATGGATATTGATTAATTGAGATGCAAATTCTTTTAGTAGGATTAAGTTAACGGGTGTGTCATTAATAAATGCCCTGGACTTTCCTGAAGAACTTATTTCTCTTCTAATTATAGTGACGGTTTCTATAATCAAGATCGTTTTCTTCAAAAAGCTATCAAATGATAGGTGCTTATTTTAAATCGCCTTCTATGATGCATTTTTTATCTTTGTCTTTTAATACGGAAATCCCGCTCGTTCACCCAAAATTAGGCCTATGGCTCCTAGTAATGATTTTCCAGCTCCAGTTTCACCTGTAATTACAGAAAGCCAGCTTTAAGCTCGATTTCAGCCTTTTCATTAATGCATAATTGCTAATGAAAAGTCGATTGATCATTGGAGCTTATTTTAGTATATCGTGGCTTCTTGACTAGCAGGATCCACCTTCAATATGATTTACGATCTGATTTTTTTCCTGCATGTTTCCATCTTCATAAATCTTGTAATTTCACTTACTTTTCCATTTAGAAAAATAGAAACATTAGGAGAACTGGGTTTTGTTGAATGAACTTTGTTGATTTCTGACAAACTTTGAAAGATTGTTTTTCTCGCTTGATCTGGATTTTCATATAATTTGTCCAGACCTTCTCGGTGATAGGTATAAAAACACTTCCTTAAAGGTTAAAGATTGATGGTAAACGTTATCAACTAGCCAATATCTGTTTCTTCTGCTCGTTTCAGAAGATGACCAGCCAGATATCCACTGCTTGTGCGTTTAATACCACTTGCTGTGCTTTATTGTGTCACTTGGTACCACCTTCTAAAGAAAAAGAATCATAATCAAATCCTAGAATCATGTATGGCATGCGCCGTGCATCAAAGTTAAATTGTTTCTAAAACTGATCCTGTTGAAAGAGTAAACAGCATTTCTCTGATAAGAAAACTGAAATTTCATCAACAAAGCGAAGCACAGTTGCAATTATGCTAGTTGAATCAATGGGACGCTGATTGCACCTGTATTTGACCGCCATAAGTTCCGGATGAAGGCATTTTCAGTAATCGTAATCAAAATGTTGCAATTAATTCGTTCTTCAATTTCGAATACATCGGTTGTCCTGTATTGTTTATAGAATTCAAAAAATCGAAGTTTCCAATTGCGTAAAATCCTTTGTCAACTGCACTAATTTGAAGGTTAGGTGCGGATTGGTAAGAAAGTTACCTGACAATTGAGCTCCTGTAAAAGCAAGAGATTACATTCAGGAATAAAAACAAAAGAAGATCTATACTCTTAAATTTCATTTGCAATAACGTTTAAAATATCATCGGCCACTTCAGCCTTTGACTTTAACTCAAATTTAGTGATTTTATTGTGAGAATCGATGATAGTTATTTTATTCGTTGTTGTAGAAAAACCAGCACCTTTATCTTGAAGTGAATTTAGAACAATGAAGTCCAAATTCTTATTTCGCAGTTTAATAATTGCATTTTCTTCTTCCTTATCCGTTTCAAGTGCAAAGCCTACTAATAAATAGCCCAATTTCTCCTTGTTTTCACCAGCATATTTGAGAATGTCCGGGTTTTTTACCAGCTCAAGTTGAATCACATCAGATTTTTTCTTAATCTTTGATTTTGCAATCTCTTTAGGTCTGTAATCAGCGACAGCAGCACTAAAAATACCAATATCAATTTGATTCAATAAGTTTTGAACAGTAGTAAACATTTCTTGTGCAGTTTCTACTCTGATGATTGAGCATTGCCCTAATTGATCCAAGTTTTCACTTGTTGGACCGATTATCAAATGTACATCAGCCCCCATATCTGCAGCCTTTTGTGCTAGTGCTATCCCCATTTTTCCGGAAGAACGGTTTCCGATAAATCGAACAGGATCAATTGCTTCAAAAGTTGGGCCTGCTGTGATCAGAACTTTTTTACCAAAGAGCTTATTTTTTTGAAGATTGGAATTATTGAAAAAAGAATCTATAAACCTTACAATGTTATCTGGTTCAGCCATTCTTCCTTTTCCAACAAGCCCGCTGGCAAGTTCCCCTTCTTCTGAATCAATTAGGTAGTATCCTTGTTCACACAATTCTCGTATATTTCTTTGAGTGGTAAAATGTTGATACATATCTAAATCCATAGCAGGAGCAAAGGCTACAGGACATTTCGCGCTGAGATAAGTAGCCAATAACAGGTTATCACAAATACCTTGATTCATTTTGGCCAATGTGTTCGCACTACATGGTGCAATTATAAATAGGTCTGCCCATAAGCCCAATTCGACATGATTATTCCAAGTTTCAGTTTCATCTTTCCAGTGAATGAGTACCTGATTTTTTGATAGAGTTGAAAGGGTTAACGGTGAGATGAATTCGACGCTATCTGGCGTCATCACCACTCTGACTTCTGCTTCCTGCCGAGAAAGTTCACGAACCAAAAAAGCCGCTTTGTAGGCGGCTATACTTCCAGTTATTCCAAGTAAGATTTTTCTTCCCTTTAACATGTCAAAGGTGAGATCTAATTACTTTTGATCTTCAGCGATTTCTTTTTCTCTAAAGTAAGTTCCATCACCTTGCCATTCTTCAATTGCATAGGCATTTGGCTTTGGCAATCTTTCATAGAACTTAGAGATCTCGATTTGTTCTTTGTTTTCAAAGATCTCTTCAAGATTATCTGTGTGAGAAGCGAACTCAGTTAATTTTTGAGTTAGTTCTTCTTTCATTTCAACACTGATCTGATTCGCTCTTTTTGAGAGAATTACGATAGTCTCATATATGTTATTAGTATCTTTTTCAAGATCCTCAAAACTTCTTGTAATCGTAGTTCTCGCTGCATTAGTGTTCTTGAAGTTCATGTTCTTATTTTTTAATCTTTTCTTCTTTTACTTTTTTTTCTTCCTTTGATATATCAGATCGTTTCCCGGCTTTAGCTTCCTCTTTTATCAAATCTTTCTCAATATACCTCATTTTCTCGCTTAGTCCGTTTTTCACTTTCAGGTTGGTTATAGATTCAAGAAACTTTTCCACAACAGGTTTTAATTCCTCAAACTCCTTTCTTTTCCTTGAAAGATCTGTTTGGTTTTCAACCTTAACGACCTTTTGGTAAATTTTCATTAATTCAATCTGAAATTTTGTATCCTCAAAAATGCGCTCTGCATTCTTTGAATACTTGGATTCCGGATAGCGAGCGGCAAATTTATGATAAACTTTTATAGTTTCCTCATATCTCTCCAATTTTTTATATGCAACACTATTTTCTGATAGTTTATGGGCACTATTTAACATCATATATAGCATTTCCTCTCTATATGCTGTGTTTGGATATTGCTGCAATGCAGCTTGGAGCGCTGTATATGAGGCTTTATAGTTTTCCATTTTATAATAAAGCTTTGCATAATTATACAATTTCAACTCAAGTTTGCCTCTTAATCGGTCCATGATCTTGTTACATGTATCGATTCTTGGACTAAACGGATATTCATCAATAAAAAGTTGGATTTCATCTAAAGCCGCATAGGTGTCAGTCTGATCCAAAGAATATTCAGGGCTAACTTTTACTGAAGACATAGCGGCAAGGAAAGCGCATTCTTCAGCAAATTTTGAATTCGGATATTGTTTTACAAACTGTTTGAAATAAAATCCTGAGAGATAATAGTCTTTTAATTTCCAATGGCAGTAGGCGTAGTGATAGTAAATGTCTTCTCCTTTGGGGGTTAACTTATATTTTGGTAAAATCTGCTCAAACAAAGTCAGCGCTTGAATGTATTTTTCTTCCTTATACATTGAATAAGCCATCTCATATTTCTGTTCATAATTATTAAAGCCCTTTACGACTTTATTGTAATCGGAACAAGAGGTGAAAGCACCAAAGAATGGTAGGCCTAACAAAAGGAAATAAAAAGCACGATTGGATATTGATCTGATCAAAATGGTAAAAATAATTTTATGCAAAATTACAACATTTAACGAAACAATAATCCAAAAATTGTTAATCTACAAACTTGATGGTGTGAATAAAAATAAAGACCTAAGTGTCAATATTCTCTTTTTAAGTTTAATTTTGCACTTTATTACCATTAAAAAGAAATATATGGCTCACGACATTTTTGATAAATTGAGAGAGAATAAAGGTCCTATAGGAAAATGGGCTAAAAGTGTTCACGGATATTTTACTTTCCCAAAATTGGAAGGAGAAATTGGAAGAAAAATGACATTCAGAGGTAAAGAATGTTTAGTGTGGAGTGTGAACAATTATCTCGGCCTCGCAAATCACCCTGAAGTAAGAAAGGCAGATGCAGATGCTGCTGCAGAATGGGGCTTGGCTTACCCTATGGGTGCACGTATGATGACTGGTCAAACACAATACCATGAAAAATTAGAGGCTGAATTGTCCGACTTCATGCGGAAAGAAGATACCATCCTACTAAATTTTGGATATCAGGGTATGGTATCAGCAATTGATTGCTTAGTAGGAAGAAATGATGTGATTGTTTACGATTCAGAATCTCATGCTTGTATTATAGACGGGATGCGTTTGCATGCCGGGAAAAGATTTGTTTTCCAGCATAATGACATGGAAAACTTTGAAAAGCAAATGGAAAGGGCAACAAGAATTGTAGAGCAAAATGGCGGAGGAATTCTTGTAATTACTGAAGGCGTATTTGGTATGGCAGGTGATCAAGGTTTGCTAAAGGAAATAGTTGAATATAGAAAATCGGGAAGATTTAGTTTTAGACTCTTTGTTGATGACGCTCATGGTTTCGGAACATTAGGTAAAACTGGAATGGGAGCTGGTGAAGAGCAAGGTGTTCATGATGAGATCGATGTCTATTTTGGAACTTTTGCTAAATCTATGGCTTCAATAGGAGCCTTCATTTCTGCGGAGGAAGATGTAATTGACTTTATGCGGTACAATATGAGGTCTCAGATGTTTGCGAAATCTTTACCAATGCCATTGGTGATAGGAGCTTTGAAAAGATTGGAAATGTTGAGAACACAACCTGAACATAAAGCAAACTTGTGGAAGATAGCTTCTGCACTTCAATCAGGATTAAAGAAGGCGGGATTCAATATCGGGAAAACAAATTCTGCAGTGACCCCGGTATTTTTAAACGGGTCTATTCCTGAAGCAACGAATATTACTTTTGACCTTAGAGAAAACTATGGAATATTCTGTTCAATTGTGGTTTATCCAGTCGTTCCCAAAGATGTGGTTATGTTGAGATTAATCCCAACCGCGGCTCACAAATTAGAAGATGTAGATTATACCATTGAAGCTTTCAAAAAGGTAAAAGTTAAATTGGAAGCAGGGGAATATAAGTCTGAAAAGACAGCAGATGTAGAAGTTGACAAGAAAATGTAATTTCTAAAATAGGATTTGAAAAAGGAGGCTAAGGGCCTCTTTTTTTTGTGCACCTGCATTTAATCTTTATTTTTGTTTCTATTCTTATTTGTTCAAACTTGATAAAACTAGCATTAAAAATATTTCCTAGACCATTCTTGATTAGAATGTCCTATGTCTTCAAGTATTTTGCACCTATACTTCTCAAGGGTAAAAATGTTGAATGCCCCGTATGTGGGAAGGAGTTTAAGAAATTTTTGGCTTATGGCTACGGTGATCAAAATAGACCGAATGTATTGTGTCCAAATGATTTTACTTTGGAAAGACATCGTTTGATGTGGTTGTATCTTAGAGATTTTTCAAACTTTTTTTCAGCTCCGCATTTAAAAGTGATGCACGTTGCTCCCGAACAATGTTTTTTGGGAAAGTTTAAAAAACAAGAAAATCTGGATTACACCACTTCTGATTTAGAATCTCCTATTGCCGACATGCATTTTGATCTTCATGATATTCCTTTAAGCGACAATCAATACGATGTTATTTTCTGTAATCATGTAATGGAGCACGTAGAAGATTATCATCAATGCATGAAAGAATTGCACAGAATTATGAAACCAGGTGGATGGGGCATTATGCAAGTTCCTATTGATTATTCAAGAGAAACAACTTATGAAGACCCCAGTATAACTGATCCAAAAGAACGAGAGAAACATTTTTGGCAATATGATCATGTAAGATTATTTGGAAAGGATTATCCTCAGAAACTCAGAAATGCTGGTTTTGTGGTAGAGGAGTTTGATTTCAAAAAAGAAATAAAGGAATCAGATTATTCAAGATACCGACTTCAAGATTCTGAAATCCTCTATGTGCTCAGAAAACCGATCAAATAATATTTCAGTTCCGCGGAATAATAAATTAGGAATGATCTCTGTTAGATTTCTATGAATATTACATACCTTTAATTATTCATGGAGGAGAAACAAAATATTGCCGAATCTGAACCGGAAAAAAAGTGGTACCACAATCTAACCAATGCCCGATTTCATCAGTCGATTTTGATGATAAGTGTAATTACTGCTTTCTTAACGCTTCCTGTTTTTATTATTGTTTACAGATATGTACCCAAAATAGAATTGCCTTTTGGAGATGGTTTTAGATTGGATCACATTTTGACATTTCTGATTATTTTTTCATTGGTTTTTGTTTTTGTCCGAACCTTTCGCTTGTACATTTATATTATTGCGATTATTGGACTAATAGGCATGACTTTCACAAACTTCACTGGGATTTACACTTTGGAGGACTTATTTTATGATTATAAAGAACTACTTTTTGACCTTTCTCAGGAAACTGTGAAAACAAAAAATGAAAAGGTAAGTCCTGATATAGAAATAGAACTTGAACTCAGGGAATCTATTGATTATACAAATCCAATGGTAAGAGAATATGCGGTAAATAGTGCCGTTAAAAACTTTAAAGAACAAGAATCATTGGCTTCGAATTATAAGTTGATTCAATATTTTTCCATTTTTAAAGAGATAGTCAATAGTTGGGAATATGTCAATGATCCAAGTGGAGAGGATTATTATTCGAAGGCAAGTGAAACGATTCGATTACTTCAATCCGATGGGAAGTTTAAGGGAGATTGTGATGATTATTCGATTTTAATGGCTGCATGTATTAAGGCTGTTGGAGGAGAAATTCGTTTGGTTCGGGCAACGATTGTTACTAAAAGTGGGGAAGAAGTAGGTCATCTGTATCCTGAGGTCAAGGTTGGGACAGAACAAGATATGAAGGAAATCAATTACTTAATTAAAACTATACTGTTCCCAGAGGAGGCTTCTGGGAAAGACCTTCATTACTATCTTGATCCTAAAGGTTACATTTGGTTAAATTTCGATTACAACGACCATTATCCAGGTGGTCGATATCAATCTGAAATTCGAAATTCTACAATTCGGGTTTAATCAGTTAGAGAGATAATAAAAGCAAATTGTTCAGCTTTTCTTTCTTGGGTGCTCCTTTTATCTTGAGTATTGGATTTTCGATCAAGATTTGTTTTAATAAGAATCTTATTCGCATTCTGATTTCTTTCTCTAATTTTCGCAACCCACTTTAATGCTTCCCAATATTTAGTGCTGGGCGCATTTAAGTCTGATTGGATAAATACATGAGGATATCCTTGAGATTCAATATTATCATAAGGTGAATAAGATTTAATATAAAAGTAGTGCTCTTCGATTTCTGGGTTTCCCCATTCATCCGTCTCCGATCTATTCTTATCTTCTTCATTCAATAATCTTGTCAAAATATCGAAGCCGGGATTTCTGAAAATGGCTCCTTTGATTAGATATGGGAATTCATTGATTAGGGCGCCTCCGATGAGTGCATTGGCTCCAGAGGAAGAAATAAAAACCTGGTTTCTGGATCCGTAATCAAGATCAATCAAGTGGAGGATTGAATATCGAAGATCCATTATCGACTTTACTTTTTTCAATTTTTTTGCTTCAAAATGCCATTTTTCTCCTAAATATCCTCCTCCTCTAAGGTGAGCAATAGCACAAACAAATCCGCGATCTAACAAACTAAATCTTTCGGGTTTAAAAGAAAGCTCCTTAGTATCGCCATAACTTCCTTCAAATTCAATAAACAATGGAGCAGATCCATCTATTTTTAGATTTTTCTTGTAAATTAAAGAAATAGGAATTTTTGTTCCATCGAATGAAGTTGCCCAAATTCTTTCCGTTTTGTAATCATCCTCATCGAAATCGACATTCGGTTCAGATCTGCGGATTAAATTATTTCTTCTCGTTTCAAATTCATATTGGAAGAGAGTAGGAGGAGTCGACAAACTAGAGTAGCGATAGTAAAAATGTTCGGCATAATAATCGTAATTATCGGTGAGTTTTGCCGAATAAGTTTCTTCCTGAAATTCGGCATAATGCCCAAGTCCATTCTCTGAATTCAGAATATGAAATTTCTCTAGACCATCTACCTTTTCTTCAAGAACAATAAACTTTTCAAAAATTTCCATTTTTTCAATCACCACATCCTCTCGATGCCCTACTAAAACCTCCCATTTATCTGTTTTTTGAAAGTCAGAAATTTTGGTTCTAAATAATTTAAAATTATCCGATGAATTCTGATTGGTCTTAATTATAAAATTATCTTTCTGATGTCCAAGGTAATAGCCAACACCTTTTTCAGGTTCTCTAAATTTGACGGGAGTTGAGTTTGCTTGAAGATCTATAAAATAGGTTGTAATAGTAGAGTTATTATGTAAATAAATAAAAATGAATCGACCGGATTTGGATCTCTCTATTTTCCAAAGTGCTTCTTCATTTTGACTTTCTATAATTTGCTTTTTATTTATTCCGGTTTCTAGAAAGTGATATTGATTTACCGATGTAGATCGTTTTCCATTCTTTTTTAGTGATTCTATATAAAAGAATGTCTTGCTATCAGCGCCCCAAACAATTTGCCCATCTGATTTCTTTATATTAGTGATTTGAGTGCGTTTTTTTGAAATATCATAGATGCTGATATAAAATTTTTCATTTCCAGTGGTGTCAGCAGAATATGCTATGTATTGATTGTTAGGGCTAATATGAATACTTCCAAGCTGAAAGTAATGAAATTCTGAAGCAATTTTAGGGAAATCATAAATAAGCTCTTTACTCTCAATATTTGAATTTATAGTTCTAAATATAATGGGATAATTAGATTCAGATGGATATTCAAAAGAATAGGTATATTCTCCCGAAATAAACTGCCTATTTCCACCTTCGGAATTTTGAAAAGAAAAGAATTCTTCAGCAAGTTCTTGTTTTAAATTTTGAAGTTCATAAAATTTGGCATCAGCATATTTGTTTTCATCTAATATATGCTGGTAGAGCTTTTTGATTTCGCTATTATTACTATCCTTTAGCTTTGATAAATCCTGCATCATCCAATTATAAACATCACGGCGGGATGAAAAATTATCAGCATGAATGAAATTTTCTTGCTGAATTTCAGGAGCTTTCATTTCTTTAAGTTCTTTAGACTTTTGCTCTTCTTTTGTCTCCACCCATCTGCAGGAAAACAATATCACTAACGGTATGACTACAAACCAATTTTTCATTAAAATCTATAACTAATGGAAGCTTCACCTATCATTTCAAAAATACTGTTTTCATTTGTTCTGGCAAGATCCTTTCTAAATCCAAATCCCATAGAAAGGCCAAAGAACAAAAAAGGGGATGCTCGGAATAAACATCCGTTATTTAAATAAAAGCTCAAATAAGTCGAACGAACAGGTTCTATAGTAATCGTTACTTGATTGCTTCCGGAATAGATAACTTGGTCATTATCTCTCATGATGCGTGTCAATAAAATTGGACCTGTAAAATACGAAAAACGCGATTGCCCAAAGGGGTAGATGTTTGCCTGAATCCCAGTTGTAAATAAGTTGATTTTATTAAGATAGTTAGTTTGAACACCCAAATTGAATCGTATTGGGATTTTTAGAGCAAAGTAGCCTACTTTATCAATAATTCGTTCATAAGAAAACTCCATGTCAACTGTTATTAAAGAGGCATAATTAAATCCAATCAAGTTTTTCCTAGAGTTATACAAGGTTGATTTTTGAATTCTTTGTTTTCGTTCTTTACTTTTTTCTTCAGAATAAAAAGGATCTGTATTCTCTGGAATATTATTTTGGGTCTTCTTTATTGGAATAGTTTCATTGTAGGCAATAAGTTTACCTCCTTTGTTGTTAATGACGTCACCACTTGATAAAATGATATAATTTATATCTTCCACAGTCAACATGTATCTCGGACCATCTGGTTTGTCGATTTTAGTGTATTGAATCTTGGTTTCCTCAATCTCTCTAATTTTCACGATGATCTTTTCCCCATCTTTTAGGAATACGGTATCTTGTTCTTGTCCAAATAAACCAAAGCAGAAAAATAACCCTAAGAGAAATAAAAATTTTTGCATTTACAAGCGAAATAGGATTGAGGCATCAAAAATCATATGAAACTTTGTAGGTTCATCTTCCCTTGCAAGGTCCTTGCGAATCCCTATACCTGTTCCAAGAGAAAAATTCAGAAAGGAAGTCGCTTGAAACAATACACCATTGTTGATAAAAAATCCAATATACTGAGATCTTGTGGCATCACTACTTGAAGCATTGTAAAAAAATGGGTTATCGGCTAGGATTGAATATCGAATGGCTGGCCCAGTAAAATAAGCAACTCGTCCTTGTCCCATGGGGTACCAATTAAAGTCTATTCCAGTAGTGAAAATATTGTTTCTTTTTAAATAGTTATTTCGAACATTCATGCCAATATCAATGGGAATTTTGAAGCTAAAAAAACCACTTTTCAGAAACATGAATTCATAAGAGATGCTGATATTGAGAAAAACCATCTGCAAATAATTAAAGCCAATTAAATGTCTTTTATCATTGAAAATCTTAGACTTCTCTTTAATCCTCAAAACCTCAGCTTCCGGGCCCGTGATCTGTTGGCCTTCATCAATATTCATATCGTTGTTTTGAAGATTGTTTTGAGTAAGTTGAACTACCTTGCCGTCTTCGAAAGTGATCGAAGTAATCTCTTTCTTATAGACCACGTAAATTGGACCATCGGGCTCTTTAAATTTACGATATCTGATTTTGACGTCCAAATCCTCAATAATCTTCACCTTAAGTTTGTCTCCCGACTTCATTTCAATTATTTCTTGGCTCAAGATTGAATGAGAAAAAGAAACGAGAAAACATATTATCGAGAAAATTCTTTTCATCTTTATGGATTTATATGAAAATTTATAAGGAACATTTAATTGAGTTGGCCAATTACAAAATGCCCTATGGTAAATTTAAAGGAAAATATCTTATTGAACTCCCTGAACCTTATGTGGTTTGGCTTAAAAATAATGCACTTCCAAAAGGTAAATTGGGGAAATTTATCATTGAAATTCATGAGATCAAAGTTAATGGTTTAGAGCAGTTGATTTATCCGTTGATCAAACGTTGACATATTTTTCCATATCCTTATTGAACTGTCGAATAAAATTCATTTCGACATTGTCAACTCCTCCAAAACTATCGGCCACATTCATCAGAATTCTATTGAATTTAGCTAAAAGTTCCTCTGAAATAAACTTGATTCCCGTCTTCATATTATTTAAGCCATTGAAATAGGCTTCTTCAGAGTTTTCAATCCCATCTCGAAACATGAGTTCAAAGGAAATCTCAAGCACATCAAAATCAATGTCCAGGATTTCAAATTCTTCCTTCAAAAGTTTAATTAAGTCGTCATGTTCTGCTTTCTGAACGCTACCATCGCTCATTGCCAAAGCATAGCAGATTTGACCAAACCCATAAAAAAGATATTCTCTTTTTTCCATTTGTATTAGAGTGTTAAAGCATTATTGAAGACGTTAAATTAACAATTAAATACGGAATATTTTTAAATTTTTAAAACCTAATTTGAAATGTGTCGTAATATAGATTCAAAACTTTTTAAAATTTGATTATGGCATTTAAGGATTTAAATTCGGACTATCGAAAGAGACTGGAGCTTCATAAGAAGAATGGTGAGAAAAGTGGATTAAGTATCCATCAGGTGGCTCGGATTATGGATGGAATTAGAGCGCAGGAAAGAAATGAATATCCTGATAATGATGTCCTAATAAATTATAGGGTTTGTCTAAATTAAGTCATAAGCTGAGTTTCAATATATTAAATAGCCTCTCATTTGAAAGGCTATTTTTTTATTCATGAATTACTCCAGATGCAAAAAGTTCATCTTCAAAATAGAAAGCACAAAACTGACCTGGTGTAATTCCTTTTTGGAATTCATCAAATTGAATAAAATAGCCATCTTTTTTACGGAAAATGGTACATTCCTGAAGTGGTTGACGATATCTAATACGAGCTTTACAGGACAACTTGAGATCAATATCAATCTTAAATTCGGGATTCACCCAATGAAATTCTTCATTTTTAATAAAAAGTCCTTTTCGATTTAATCCAGGATGATCATCACCCTGTCCAACATAAACGATGTTTTCAACGGTATCTACGCCAATGACAAACAAGGGTAGTGGTGTTCCTCCAACGCCTAGACCTTTCCTCTGACCAATTGTAAAATAATGCGCTCCATTATGTTTCCCAACAATTTCCCCAAGAGAGCTGTTGTAAATGAAAGGTTTAACTATATCTTTTAAATTATTGGAAATGTTTGTTTTATATATGCTTTGAGAGCTTGCGATTTCAATAATATTTCCTTCAATTGGATGTAGTTTTTGCTTTAAAAAATCAGGGAGTTTTACTTTGCCGATAAAACATAAGCCTTGAGAATCCTTTTTTTCTGCTGTAATTAATTCTTGTGACTTGGCTATATTTCTTACTTCTGATTTTTCTAGATCCCCAATAGGAAAAAGCGCTTTTGAAAGTTGACTTTGATTTAATTGACAAAGGAAATAGGATTGATCTTTATTGGAATCTTTTCCAGCTAACAGCCTATAGTTCCCATTTTTTTGATCCTTTCGGCAATAATGACCAGTAGCTACATAGTCGGCTCCCAAACCTAAAGCAATTTCCATGAAAACATCAAACTTAATTTCCCGATTACACAATACGTCGGGATTTGGAGTTCTTCCTTTCTCATACTCATTGAACATATATTCAACGATTCTTTTGTAATATTGCTCGCTTAAATCTACAGTTTGAAAAGGAATTCCTAGTTTATTAGCAACTAGTAGGGCATCGTTAGAGTCATCGATCCAAGGACATTCGTCAGAAATCGTTACCGAAGAGTCGTGCCAATTTTTCATAAACAGACCAATGACTTCATATCCTTGTTCTTTCAGTAAATAAGCGGCAACACTGGAATCTACTCCTCCGGATAATCCTACAATGACTCTTTCTTTCATTTCCTGATTTAATGAAATGCAAAATTAAAGAGTTTTTAACTATTTAGTCCTTTTTTCAACCATTTTTAGGATATTATCGTTTTTCCGATTGTTAAACGTATCGTTGCTTTTGATTTATTACTTAATTTATTTTAAATTAGGCAACGAAAATTTATAAAACTAAAAGCTTATGAAAAAGAGGTACTTATCCTATTTGTTGGGTTCGGCGCTGTTTCTCTTATCCACAGGGAAACTTTCAGCTCAGCAATTAGCAAAACCAATGGGAAAGACGAAAATAAATGCAACAACTGCAGGATTTTCCAGTAATTTACCTAACTACAATCCAAACCCTGGGCAATATCATCAACCCGGACATAAGTGCATGTCTGATGCCTTGATGGAAGATTATTTGCAACAGACAGGAAAAGAGCAATGGTATGCTAATGAACAAGCAAGAATGAACTATGAAGCTCAAAACTTTCAAGGTTCAAGAGTTGCTTATACAATTCCAGTGGTATTTCATGTGATTTACAGTAATGGATCTGAAAATGTTTCCAATGCACTTATTCAGCAATTATTAGATGAATTGAATGAGGATTATCAATTAATGAATTCAGATGCAGCAAATGCAAGAAGTGCTTTTGGCTTCGTTCCTGCAAATGCAGACGTTTCTTTTTGTTTGGCGATGAGAGATCCTCAAAACCAACCTTTAGCTGAGCCAGGAGTACACAGAGTATCTACCTCCGTTACATATTTCGATCCAGATGTGAATACAAACGATATGAAATATACTTCTTCGGGAGGAACTGAAGCATGGAATAGAAACAACTATTTGAACGTATGGATTTGTGATATTACTAACGGTGCTACTTTCGGGACAGCTGGATATGCTTACAAACCAGGTATTAGTTCAATCGGTATTCCTTCAGACATTGATGGAATTGTAATTGACTATAATATTGGTACTACTGCAAATAGTAATGTTTTGACTCATGAAGTTGGTCACTATTTAGGGTTATCTCACACATGGGGGAATTCAAATCAAGCCGCTGGATGTTCGGATGATGATGGATTGTCTGATACTCCAAATACAGCTGGACCATCTTTCGATTATACTGGATCATGTACTGGAAACCAAACTACTTGTGGTACTACTCAAACAATGTATGAGAACTACATGGATTACAGTAACTGTACATGCATGTTTACAACTGAACAGGTGAATTTGATGACTTCTGTTCTTGCAAATTCAAGAAATAGCTTAGCCAGTTCAATTGCTTGTACTCCTGTGAACCCTCAGCCACCAGTAGCTCTCATATATGCTCCACTTACAACTATTGGGCAAGGTGGAGTTGTGAATTTATATGATCAATCAACTAATTATCCAACATCTTGGAGCTGGAGTGTAAATCCATCTACTGGAGTTACTTTCTTGAATGCTGGAGGAAATACAGATCAAGATGTTACAATTCAGTTTGCAAATACCGGAACTTATACAGTTACTTTGACTGCAACAAATGCTCAAGGATCGGATGATGATACTGAGATTATAAACGTTGTAGCTTCAGGAGGAGGATCTACGGCTTGCGATACATTGAGAAATTATAATGTGAATGATCCATATTATACTCTTACTGCAGGTACTGGTTATATTCTTGGTAATACAACGGTTTCTACAACTGGGCCACCTCCTGTTACGTACAATATCACTCAATGGGCTGAGCCATATAATGCATCTAGTCCAACCGAGGTACGACAACTTCGATTTGTTCCATCAGCAGTAAACGATGGTGGAGGATCAGTTATTTTTAAAGTTTATCAGAATGCTGCCGGTCCTGAACCAGGAACAGTTATTCAATCTCAATCAGTTCCTTTGGCAAATTTAGTAGATGGGTTCTGGAATGTTGTGGATTTTACGACTCCTGCTTCTGTTACTGGTGATTTTTGGGTAGGATACGAAGTTTCTTATGCAAATGCAGCAGATACTTTTGCTTTACTAGGAAATGCAGAAAATGCGCCTGTCCCAACAAATTATACTATGATGTATGTTGGTTCTGGATTTAATACTTGGTTTGACGTTGATGCTATTTATGCTAACCAAGCAGGAGATCCTTTGGGAACTGCTTTTATCATGGATGTTTTAACTTCCAATGGGCCAGCTCCTACTGCAGCTCTTTCTATTTCGGCAACTACTGTATGTGAGGGTGTGCCGGTTTCTATAAATGCTTCAGGATCTGTTAATGCAACTACTTACATTTGGGATTTCTATGAAGGAGGAAACTATGAAGGTTATTTAGATGGTGTCAATCCAACTTTCGGATTTTGGCAAGGATCATGGGATGTGGACTTACTAGCGAATGGATCTTGTATGACAGATGTAGCTAGTACTTCATTCACTGTGAATCCTGAGCTTACAACCACACATTCTGCAACAAGTGAAAATTGTAATGCTTCTGATGGTGGAATTACTTTCTCGGGAACAGCAGGAGGTGACGGAGGTCCTTACAATTATTCTATCAATAGCGGGGCTACTAGTCAAACTGCTACTGCTTTCACAGGGTTGACAGCTGGAACTTATAACATTCTAGTTACCGATGGAAGTGGGTGTGAATATACTTCTACCCAAAATGTTACAAGAGTGAATAACTTTAGTGTAACTGCAAGTGCAACACCTGGTACAACGATTAACCAAGGTCAGTCTGTTACTTTAGATGCGACAGCAGGAGGTACTTCATATACTTGGTTTGAAGGGAATGTTACTATTGCTTCTTCACAATCAACATCTGCAAGTCCACAAGTTACGACTACGTATATCGTAAATGCAATTGACGCGAATGGATGTGAGGCCTCAGATCAAATTACTATCACTGTAATCTTAGGTTTGGATGATTCTGAAATAGGTAAATATGTAAATGTTTTCCCTAATCCGTCCAATGGAACAATTAACCTGGCAGTTGGATTCGAAGCATCTAAGAACATAACCGTTGAGATTTTGAATATGTTTGGTCAGGTAATTGAAACAAGAAATATTCAAGGTGTATCAAGTGGAATTTATCAATTCGATCTTTCTAACGAATCAGAAGGATTCTATTTGATGAGAATTAATGATGGAAATGAAATGTTTACGACTAGAATTTCTAAAATAGACTAGGACATTTTAGGTCAATATTTTAAGGGCTGCTCAATGAGTGGCCCTTTTTTTGTTATAACTTTGTGGTATGAATGGATTTCTAATTATATCATTGTTTAGTGGGTTGCACGCATTCTATATTTCATTTACTGAATTGGAATACAATGCAAATTCTAAAAAAATGGAAGCATCAATTAAATTAACTGCACATGATTTAGATGAAGAAATGGAAACTATTTATGGGAAAAAATTTCAGCTTGAAGAGCAGTCGGACTCAACTACATTTTATTTGGAAAAATACCTGATTTCCAAAACAAGTCTTTCTCAGAACGACAAGGATTTAGATCTTCACATCGATGGTTATGAGTACGATTTGTCAGGAGATCTATTTCTGTTTTTTCATTACGATAAATTCAATTCAAAAAAGGGGTTTGTTTTTGAAAATAAAATTTTGTTTCAAACTTTCCCGAAACAACAGAACATCATCAATATCAAAATAGGGGAAGAGTTGATCCAGAAAACACTTGTTTCTGGAAACTCAAAGGTTGTCAAGAATTAACTGCACCTTTTCATCTGTTGGTAGCCTACCATCTATCCATTTAATTTCAACACCTTCCTTTTCCATTTTTCGGTATCGAGTCATTTGTTTTTTGGCGAATTCATGAATGGCGCTATTCAACTTTTGAAATAGGTCATTGCGGTTGATTTTTCCTTCCAAAAACAATGCAAGATACTTGTACTCAAGTCCGTAATATTTCAAATCTTCAAAGGATAATCCCTTTTCAAGCAGTGTTTCGGCTTCCTCAATCATTCCATTCTGCAATCTTTTCTTTAAACGCTGGGTGATTCTCTGTTTAATTTCATCGCGTTCCAAACTTATTCCAAAAACGAGATGCTGAACTTCTGGGAGTTGCATGGTTTGGCTTGGATTCTCCTCTACATACATAGCTTCTCTCAATGCTTTTAAAGCTCGGGCTTTATCGCTAGTATCAGTGGTGTTATGCAATGCTTGTCGTTTAGTCAATTCCTGAACGACCTCCTCTAAGTTTTTATTTAAGAATTGCTCAGGTAGCTCATAATTATCAGGAATTTCTACAAAGGAGTAAGATTGTAGGAGAGCGTTTAAATATAAGGTGGTTCCACCACACACTATGGCTTCTTTATTGTTCGTTTTAATTGATTGATAGGCTTTTTTGTAATCCTTTAGGAATTCAAATAAGCTGTATTCCTCACCCGGTTTTTTAATATCGATAAGATGATAGGGAATAAAAGTGTCATCTATTCGGTACTCATTCAGATCTTTTCCTGTACCAATATCCATGTACTGAAATACTTGTCTAGAGTCGGCAGAAATGATTTCACCATTAATTTTTTGTGCAAGATGAGTTGCAACATTTGTTTTACCTGTAGCTGTCGGACCCAGAATTGTAATTACTCTTTCCATTTAGGACTTGACTAAAACTTTTGCGCCTTGATGAGTGTTTCTTTTGATCATTTCTTTTTCTAGTTTGTCAATAAACTCAAAGTTTTTCATTCCCCATTTAGGTGCAACAAGAATATTGGCGGGTGCTTCAGCAATAAATCTTTCGATAACTATATCAGGTCTTAAGTGCTCAACAAACTGGATTACTGTATCAATATAAGTTTCTGGAGTAAATAAATCGAAATAGGTAGGGTCATCTTGATATTGCTTGTACATCAATGAACCTTTAACAACTTGTAAATGATGCATTTTGAAGCTGTCTAAAGGAAGTTGTGAAATTTTTGCCGCATGCTCAATATATATGTCTAAATTCTCACCTGGAAGACCAAGAATAATGTGTCCTCCTAAGTGAATCCCTCTGTTTGATGCCATTTCAAAAGCTCTAATCGTGTCTTCGACTGTTTGACATCGATTAATGCTCATCAAAGTATCATTGTTCATAGATTCTATTCCGAATTCCAGAGATACATATTTTTCTTTGGCAATTGATTCGATGTAGTCCAATTTTTCTTCATCAATGCAGTCTGGACGAGTTCCTATGACAAGTCCTTCAATTCCATCAACGGACAGAGCTTCTTCATACATTCTTTTTAAGTTGCTCAGACTATCATATGTATTTGTATAAGCTTGGAAATAGGCTAGGTATCTTCCTTGTGGACTTCTTCTCTCGAAAAACTCCATGCCTTCCTCTAACTGCTGCGTAATGGATTTGATTGGACGACAATAATCCGGGTTGAAAGAATTGTTGTTGCAATAGGTACACCCTTTGATTCCTTTGGATCCATCTCTGTTTGGACAAGTAAATCCAGCATCGATTGATAACTTCTGAACACGATCACCAAAAGTTCGACGCACATAACTTGAATAATCATTCCAAGGTCTTTTCCCTTCCCACGGATATTTTTCCATCATCTTCATTTTGTGCAAAATTAAGTTATTCCCAAAAACAAATGAAAAATATGTGCTGATTAAAAAAATATCATTATTTTTGACAAGATATTAGTCAAAATATATGATGGATAAATCGACTTACATTGGAGATAATCTGAAAGTTCTTCGAAAAAGAAACAAAATTTCTCAGGAAGAATTATCAAAAAAGCTAGAATTAACAAGGTCTACCTATTCGGGCTACGAAAATGCAGCTGCGGAACCAAGTTTGGATACGTTGGTTAAAATTGCAGATTTTTATGGATTATCTGTTGATGTATTATTAAGGCAAAAATTAGGTGATCTCGATGACAAAGAAGTAGATCGAGTATTGAAGATGGGGAGTCCAGACACAAAAGGTGAGGGATTAAGGATTTTGACTATTTGTGTCGATGAAAATGATGGAGAAAGGGTAGAGTTGGTAGAAGAAAAAGCAAAAGCAGGTTATACCACTGGATACTCTGATCCTGAGTATTTAAAAGTACTCCCGACTTTTAGTTTGCCTTTTCTTTCTAGAAACAAAACTTACAGGGCATTTCAAATTTCTGGCGATTCGATGCCTCCTGTTTCTAATAATAGTTATGTCATTGGCGAATACATTCAGAATTGGAATCATATTAGAGATGGAAAACCTTATGTGATTGTGACTAAAAATGAGGGGGTCGTTTTTAAAATCGTTTTCAACCATTTGCTGGAGAATAGGGAGTTAGAACTCATTTCAACGAATCCTTTGTATACGCCCTACAGAATTAAAATTTCAGAAGTTTTAGAAGTATGGAAGTTTGTCAACTACATTTCTGAAGACCTTCCTGAGCAAAAGTTGGATGAAACTGATTTAACTTTGGTGATCAAGGACCTTCAGAAGGAAGTTTATCAAATGAAAAATATTTTAAATAAATAAAATACTATTTTTGAGGAAAAAAAATGAAAAATCTCCTTTTAGCTCTCACAATTTCAACTTTATTTTTTGCTTGTTCCGATGATAAAGCAAACATGACAACTGTCGATAAAGATGGCAATATCATATTATCACCACAATCAATTGAAATTCTAGAAAAATTATCGAATGATTATTATTCGTGCCGAGAAACTGAAACTAAAAAGTCGGATTGCCGATCTTTCACATCGGAAGCAATTTGCCGTTTTTACCACATTGAAGACTTCAAGAGTGGTGACGGATATATTGATTACAGGGATATAAAGGACATCATTACAGGATTTACAGATTGGGAAATACTGGGACCTGCATCAGATCAGGATGTTTTGGATCAAGCACAAAAGAATGCTAATAATCATGTCCCAACTGTAGCATGGGATTCTTCCAAAGATTATGGGCATATAGCGATCATTCTTCCAGGTCAACAGAAAAAAAGTGGGAAATGGGGATTGATGTGTCCAAATTCTGCTTCATTTTTCAGACACAAAAAAGAATGTTATTTTGATAAACCGCTTTCTTATTCATTTACAACACCAAAGAATATTATGTTGTACGCTAGAAAGAGCTAGTTAAGTTCTTTTTTTTTGTTTTTGACCAATATTTTATTTGCCAGGTGATCAGTGCGGTAGAAAGAATATTTTCTGATTGATCCTTACATAAAACTTTGACTTGGATATCAATAGAATCAAGAGATTTCAATTCATTTTTAACTTTTTCAAATTCTTCATCTGAGAAATTGAACTCGCAATAGGCATTCATTTTTCCTTGATAATGATATTCCATGTGCATATTTTTCATAATCAAGCGAAACTCTTTGAAGTCGAATTTTGTCCCAAGTACTAATCCTGATACATATTCTGAGCAAGTTGCCATTGCGCAGGCGTGAATGGTTTTAATATGGTTCAAATTGGACTTCCTATAAGGGAGGTCTATAACGGCATGGCCTTCTTGAATGGTTCTTATTTTGAAGCGATGAGGCTTATTAAACGGAATCCCAATCCATAAAATACGATTGAGCTTCCAAAGTTGAAATTTGGAAGTTTTAGCTTTAAGAATGAGTTGATTTAAATTCAATTTTAATGTTCTATGATGCTTTTGATATTAGGTTTAAAATAGCTGGCCGACTTCATTACTTTACCGTCTTCACGGAAAATTGGTTCTCCATTTTCATCTAATTTACTCATGTTGGAGCGTTGAATTTCTTCAAATACTTCCCAAATTTTATATTGCATTCCATGTGTAAGAATTGTACCGCACAGAATATACAATTGATCTCCTAATGCATCGGCAATTTCTACTAGATCTTTATTTTTTGCAGCCTCCAAATATTCATCATTTTCTTCCTTCATTAGATTGTATCGCAATTCAATTACTCGATCTTCAATATCTGCAGTTGGAGTATGATTGTTCTTGATTTTAAATGAATTGTGAAATTCCTCTACAAATTCAATCGCTTTTTTTATACCGTGGTTCTCGTCCATATTTGTGCATTTTGGGTTCATCACAAAATTAAGGGATTGATTAATTGATGAAATCAGAATTTATTAACAAAAAGCATTTATCTTTAACACTTCAGACTGCAACCAAAAGAAATTTGTTATGCTCAAAAGTATTTTTACTGGCTTCTTGCTCATCACTTCAATTTTTGTTTTATCCCAATCATTTTACCCTCCAATAGACAATTTCACTTCTAGAGATTATGGAAAAGACCAAATTCCTGAAAATCTGGATATTGTACAAGATCACAGAGGGGTAATCTATGTTGGGAATTCTGGTGTTGTTCTTGAGTATGATGGATCTAATTGGCGCAAGATTCCTGTTATATCGGGAACGATTGTTAGAGCACTCGCAGTTGATGAAAACGGAATGGTTTACGTTGGAACTACAGGAGATTTTGGTCGATTAGTGCCCAATAACAAAGGAGAGTTGGTTTATGAATCGCTAATTGATTCTTCATTTGCCGCTCAGTATCCTTTTGCCGATATCTGGAGGATTAGCAATGTAAATGAGAAAATATATTTTCAGGCATACGAATTGGTTTTTGTGTATGACACGAAATCAAAACAGTTATCTACGATAGAGACAAAAACTACATACCATACTTCATTTGCTTGCGATGGCAGGTTTTATTTGAGAGAAAGAGAAACTGGTTTGGGTTACTATGAAAATGATGAATTTCATCTTCTAAAAAATGGTGAAATTTTCAAAGACCTTGGAGTATTTGGAATGGTAAAGGATAAGGCTTCAGATACGATTATGATCATCACCCAAGAAGTAGGACTATGGAAGTTGATTCACAATGAAATCATACCTTTTGAATGTGTAAATAACGACTTTTTGAGTCAGCAACTTGTTATGGGGGCAGAAAGATTAGAAGATAATAATATTGCTATAAACACTTTTCTTTCTGGGGTTTATATTATTGATTTTCAGGGAAATATACTTAAAAAAATCAATAAGCGAACTGGATTACGTGTCAATGCCGTAAACGCTGTTTTTGAAGATCGAGATAATAATATTTGGCTTGCATTGTCCAATGGGATTTCGAAAGTTAATTACAACTCACCGCTTTCTTTTTATAATGAGAAAGCTGGGTTAATGGGAGGGGTAATGTCGGTTGTTAGATTTAATAATCGAATATATGTAGGTACTAATAATGGTTTGTTTGTCCAGAATATCGGGGATACCGAAAAAACAGAGTTTGAAAAAATTGGTGCTATACTCGATCCTGTATGGGATATCAAGCAAGTAGGCAGTGATCTATGGATTGCTACAGAACACGAGGTGTTGATTATGGATGGAAATGAAAATTTCCGAAGAAAAAACTACAACAGTACGAATAAAATTTTCTTTGATGAGTCCAATGGAATAGTTATAACCGGTGGGCCTAACGGAGTTTATATTTTTGATGTTGTTACTGGGATGGAGCTCACTCGAATTGATGGCCCTATGTATACAGTTTCAAACATCGTGAAAAACCCATCAACTGAAAAAGGAGTTCATGAATACTGGCTTTCATCAATCAATTATTCGGTAATTAAAATTGTCTATTCTAATGGTCAATTTAGTTTTTCAGGCTATAATTCTATGGATGGCCTTGAGGTTAATTTCATTGCAAAACCTATGATATTTAACAATCGAGTTGTTTTTGGAACGGGTTCTGGATTGCTTTGTTTTATATCGGAAGAAGAAGTTAGAAAAGAATTACCTGATAGTCTAAAAGACGATCCAGATTTTGTTAAAGGTTACTTCGATGTTTTTCCATTGTTTGATTCGACTTATACTCAATCCTCAATTTTTAATTTGAAAGAAGGGAAGTCCAGAACATGGGTTGTAATTGAAGGGCAAATAGGATACTTTGAAAATTCAACAGGGAAATATATCAAGAAGCCTTTTTGGGGAATTGATTATGGAAGAATCAATGAACTCTATTTAGAAGAGGATGGAACTCTTTGGATCTGCGCTGCGGATGGTTTGATAAGATTTAAAGAAAATGAAAGAAAGATATATGATTCAAAATTTAATACCATTTTGAGATCGGTTTCTATGACTGGGGATAGCTTGATTTTTATGGGCTCTTTTATGGCTGATAATGGATTGTTCGTAAGTTCAGAACAAACGGGCGATCCGGTAATAATTGAATACAAGTTTAATTCCATGAAATTTACATTTGCTGCTCCTTACTTTGAGGATAATCATAGATTAACTTACCAGTATATGTTAGAAGGTTACGATCTAAGTTGGTCGAATTGGGGAGTGAATACGGAAGCAGTATATACTAACCTTCATGAAGGGGATTATGTTTTTAAGGTTAGAGCAAAAAATGTTTACGGAACTATTTCCGAAATTGCTGAATATAGGTTTACAATTAATCCACCTTGGTATAGAACATATTGGGCATACACTTTATTTGGAGTACTACTGATTCTTCTCATCTTAATAATTGTACGCATTTCTATGGCGAGACTTAAGGCGAAAAATGCTTGGTTGGAAGGGGTTGTAGCAGAAAGAACAAAGGAAATTGCCGACAAAAATATTGTATTGGAACATCAAAAAGATGAAATTCTGCATCAAAAAATGGAAATTGAAGATAGTATTAACTATGCTAAAAGAATTCAGACCGCAATTCTTCCTTTGGAAAAAAATATCAAGCTCAATTTGCCAGAGTCATTTGTGTTGTTTAAACCAAAAGATATAGTATCAGGTGACTTTTATTGGTTTGCAAAGCAAGATGATAAACTAATATTTATTTGTGCTGATTGCACAGGTCATGGGGTACCAGGTGCATTTATGAGTATGATTGGATCAGATAAATTGAATACAGCTGTCTTGGAAAGAGGAGTTGTTATGCCTGATAGCATATTAAGTGAGTTAAATGTAGGGATTAAGCGGACTTTAAAGCAGGAAGGGGATAAAGAAAGCACAAAAGATGGAATGGATGCATCCATTGTTACGATTGATCTTGCAAAAAGGAAGTTGTATTATGCTGGAGCGAATCGACCATTATGGGTTGTAAAAAATGGGAATATAGAAGAAATTAAAGCTACAAAAGTCGCAGTAGCCGGATTTACACCAGATGATCAGGTATTTGAAATGCACGAGTTTGATATCTTTCCAGGGGATCTTTTCTATATGTCTTCAGATGGATATGCGGATCAATTTGGAGGGGATAAAGGGAAAAAATTAAAGGTAAAAGCAATGAAAGAGATCATTCTAGAGAATATGGATCTTCCTATGGAAGAACAAAAGCAAGTATTAGATGATCAAATCATGGACTGGATGAAAGGATATGAACAAGTTGATGACATTTGCGTCATTGGAATCAAGATTACCTGATTTTTAAGTATATTTTCTATAATCGTAAGTACAATAAAAATTTAGGATTCATATTTTGTGATCATCTCATTTTGAGATCAACAGAATTCTTTTAACATTCTTTTTAAAATTAGAAATAACCGGTTTCTTCTAAATTTTTATAATTTTATGTTCTATACGAACTAATTTTATTATATAAATTTTATTTCTCTTACGGAGGAACTGAATACCCTGAAAAAAATGGATTTAAGTCAAAAAAAAATTTCTTACAAACTGCTAAATAAAAATTCAGGAAAGAGCGAAATGATTACTTCCGATACAGTTTCTAAATTTTTATTTCAGCACCTTGATCAATATGGAGATGAAATTGAGGACATTCAAAATGCGATCAATTATGTGTTTGAAGAAAAGGGGGGGCATATTTTAATACAGTTTGTTGGAGACCAGATTTCAGGTGTCGTGGTAATCAATGAGACGGGAATGTCCGGTTATATTCCAGAAAACATATTGGTTTACATCGCAGTTGATCTAAATTTCAGAGGAATGGGATTAGGTAAAAAATTGATGGAGAATTCAATCAAAGTTTGTAAAGGCGATATAGCTCTACATGTTGAAAAGGACAATCCAGCGAAACACTTGTATGAAAATTTGGGATTTACCAATCCTTATTTAGAAATGCGGCTGAAAAGAATATGATTAGATGGCTGAACTAATCATATATACAGAAAAGATCAAAGATAATATTAAGAAACTTTCCGAATTCTTTGATAAACATGACAAATCATGGAGTTTGATCACAAAGGTTTTTTCTGGGGATAAATTTTTCCTAAAAAATGTATTAACAGAAGATGTTATTGATAAAATTTACAGTATTGGTGATTCTCGATTAACTAGTTTAAAAAATCTTAAAGAAGTCAATCCTTCGATACGAACCATATATATAAAACCACCTGCTGCAATTTATGCTGATGAAGTGGTCAGATATGCTGATATTTCATTGAATTCCTCCTTTAGCACAATTGAAGCCCTGAATGAAGCTGCGAAAAAACAAGAAGTTTATCACATGATTATCATTATGATTGAACTCGGAGAGCTAAGAGAAGGGGTGCAAAGGGTAGATATCATTGATTTTTATGAAAAGGTATTTAATTTGTCTAATATTATTGTAGTCGGAATAGGATCCAATTTGGGCTGTATGTACGGCGTGGCTCCAACATACGATAAGTTGTTGCAACTTACTTTATACAAGGAATTAATTTCTGCTAAATTCAATAAAAATTTACCATTTATATCTGGTGGAAGCTCCATTACTTTGCCTTTGATCGAAAATGGTGAAATACCAAATGAAGTTAATCATTTTAGAGTAGGAGAAGCGGCATTCTTCGGCATAAGTCCTTTAGAGAATAAACCATTCATGAATTTAGTCCAAGATACATTTGAATTTTATGCGAACATTATAGAATTGGAAGAGAAAAAACTAGTGCCTGATGGCATTATAAGTGACGGATCAATAGGTCATGTGAAAGAAATTAATGTTAAAAATTCGACAGAAAAGTCCTTCAAAGCAATATTGGATTTTGGCCTTCTAGATGTAGATCAAAAGGATTTGAGTTCAGAGGACACGGAATTGGATTTTGTAGGTATTACCTCAGATATGCTTGTTGTAGACTTAGGTGAAAATATTGATTCTAATGGTAATGTGAAATATAAGGTAGGAGATCAACTTAAATTTTACCCATCTTATATGGCGGTTGCTCGTTTACTTAACTCTAAGTTTATTGATAAAATTTATAAATAGAAATGATGAAAAAAATTGAAATACTAAAAAAGCTTGTCCAGTCAGTAGAGAAAAAAAATCCGGAGGAAATTCAAGCAAAAGTTCAAGGTATTCCCAATCCTGAAAAAATTAGTTACAAAGGAGCGAATTCTTCACACGTACCAGATATGGTTGCTCGTTATGAAACGAAACAAGATATCTATTTTATTGAAGAAAAATACAATAAAAATGCTTTGTCAGAATTTCTTTCCAAATGGTTATTGTTTAGCACGGAGGCAAGGAAAAGAGGGGGGAAGTTTTATTTATATGTACCTGAGAAAAATCTAAAAGAAATAGCCGACGTGATTGCAAGAAAACAAATTATTCTGGAATTAAAGAAAGTCAGCTAAGCGATTTTGTATAAGGGTATATCTTGCTAAAACCTGCCACTCATGTAAATTTTCAAAAGTCTTTCATTTAAATTTTGTAATTTCAAACCCCAAATTTAGGTGAATGAAAAGAACAATTTTTGCAATTTTAATGCTAATTGCCGTTGTATCAATTGGACAAGGAAATGATCCAGAGAACAACAAGTTCAAACAAATGAAAGATTTAATGGCTACTCCAAATGTTTACCGAACAGCATCTGGAGCTCCCGGTCATGAATATTATCAGCAAAAAGCCGATTATAAAATGGAAATTCGATTGGATGATGAGAGCCAGAAAATTTCGGGAGAAGAATGGATTACCTATTCGAATAATTCCCCCGACCAATTAGAGTATCTCTGGTTGCAATTGGATCAGAATATGCGCTCCCAAACTTCAGACTCGAAAAAGGTATCTTCTGAGACTATGGAGGATATGAGTTTTTGGTCTATTGCCCGAATGACGAGTGATTTTGATGGTGGATTTAAAATTGAAGCTGTTATGGATGCTTCTGGTTCTCCTTTAAATTATACGATTAACAAAACGATGATGCGAATTGATTTAGATAGACCATTGGCTTCAAAAGGTAGTATTACATTCAAAGTGAAATGGTGGTACAATATCAATGATCGTATGAAAGTTGGAGGTCGTTCCGGATATGAATATTTTAAAGAAGAAGGGAACTATCTCTATACAATAGCTCAATTTTTTCCTAGAATGTGTGTATATAACGATGTGGAAGGCTGGCAGAACAAACAATTTCTTGGAAGAGGTGAATTTACTCTACCATTTGGGGATTATGAAGTTAAGATAACAGTTCCCAATAACCACATTGTAGCAGCAACAGGAGAGTTACAAAACAGTTCTTCTGTGATGACAAAAGAACAGCAGGATCGTTTGCGAAAAGCAAGAACCAGTAGAGATAAACCTATTATGATTATAACACCAGAGGAGGCTCTGAAGAATGAAAAATCGAAATCAGAAGGGAATAAAACATGGATTTTCAAGGCGAAAAATGTTCGAGATTTTGCTTTTGCTTCATCGAAAAAATTCATTTGGGACGCGATGGATGCTGAATACAATGGAAAACACACCTTAGCTATGTCTTTTTATCCAAAGGAAGGGAATCCACTCTGGGAGCAATATTCTACTCGCATAGTAGCTCATACTATAAAAACATACTCAAAATTTACAATAGACTATCCTTATCCCGTTGCCATCTCAGTTCATTCAAATCACATTGGTATGGAATACCCAATGATCTGTTTTAACGGAGGAAGACCTGAAGCTGATGGCACTTATTCTGAACAGACCAAATATGGGATGTGGGGAGTTATTATCCACGAGGTTGGTCACAATTTCTTTCCAATGATTATCAATTCGGATGAAAGACAATGGACATGGATGGATGAAGGTCTGAATACCTTTGTTCAGTACTTGACACAAGAAGAATGGGAAAGAGATTATCCATCACGAAGAGGGCCCGCCTACAAAATTGTAGACTATATGAAGGGTGATAAATCTAATATTTCTCCGATTATGACGAATAGTGAGTCTATTTTTCAATTTGGAAACAACGCATATGGCAAGCCTGCAACTGCTCTGAATATACTTCGAGAAACAATAATGGGACGCGAGTTATTTGATCATGCATTCAAAGTTTATTGTGAACGTTGGAAATTTAAACATCCTTCGCCAGAAGACTTTTTTAGAACTATGGAAGATGCTTCAGGAGTGGATCTGGATTGGTTTTGGAGAGGTTGGTTTTACACAACCGATCACGTGGATATTTCTCTAGAAAATGTCAGGTTATATACTTTAAACACGGGTGATCCAGCAATTGAGAAAAAGTGGCAAAAAGAGCAAGAAGAACGAAAAAATAAATTTATTGGAGATATAAGAAACGATACGGCAATTGTTAAAACAATGGACGAGCGCTACCCCGAGTTACTGGATTTTTATAACAAATGGGATCCCTATTCCTTTGATTCTTATGATATTGAACAATATGAGCAGTTGAAAGATAGACTTTCAGCAAAAGATAAAGAGATTTTGGAATCGAATTACCTCTTTTATCAATTGGATTTTAAGAATATAGGTGGATTAGTGATGCCTATAATCATCAAATTCTCATTTACTGATGGCACGGAGGAAGTTGAACGAATACCAGCAGAAATATGGAGACAAAATAACTATGAGGTGTCCAAGGTGTTTATCTTCAAAAAGGAATTGGCGAATATAGAATTGGATCCCTACCTTGAGACCGCCGATACAGAATTAAACAATAATAATTGGCCAAAAAAAGTTGTTCCTTCTCGGTACAAATTATTCATGGAAAGAAAAACAAAAGGACATTATTTGAATCCAATGCAACGAGTCAAATCACTTGAATAAGAAAAATAAATGGTGAAATTCAGAAAACTCTCAATTACTGAATTAAAAGCACTGGAAAAAGAATTTGTTGAATTCCTTGTTTTAAATGGAATTGAAGCAGATTCTTGGACGCGAATTAATAAAGAAAGTCCAGATCATGCTGATGAAATAATAGATCAATTTTCTGATGTTGTATTTACAAGTATTTTCAGGAAAAATGAATACATCGATTTTATTTCTGAAAAACGAATTCAATGCTTTCATTTTCAAGCTGAAGAAGCCGTCTTGATTGGAGTTGAAACGAAAGACTCCTGCGTTAATTTTCTAACGTGTTCAATGGATCAGCTTAAAACTAAGCAGTTTGAGATTTTCACAATGAACAAAAAGTATGAGAAAACAAGGGAAGAAGAAATGTTTGAATTGATATCTGTTGGAGCCAATCTCTCTGATGGTCAATTATATAAAAAATTGTGTTTAGCTTTGTAGCATGAAAATTTTACTATATATACTGATCCTTGTTTCATCAAATGTGATAGCACAAACAACAATTGTTAAATGGGATAAGCAGAAAATTCAAATTATGGTTCCAACCCTTCCTCCGGGAGTTGAAATGGATACGATTAATGAGATGGATTATTTCGAATACATAGATGATAATTTTGATTTTGCCTTTGAGATGATCGAAAAGGGGGATGAGGATTTCGAATACATTAAAGACCTCTATGAATTTGCTTTGAAAGAACTTGAAAAGGATGAGGACCTGAATAAGGATGAACTACTTATTGGCAAGTTGGAAGGTTTGAATTCGTTTTATGCGATTACTCAGGATGAAGCAATATCGAGTTCAGGTTCTGAAACTTCCACCTCAGTTATGGCAGAGTTGGTCTTTTATTCGGAGAATAAGAAAAAGCTTTTCTATTTTGACATTGAATTCGATGATGTTCCAATGAAATTTGTCGAAGTTATTATAAAATCAATAAAATTTTATGAGTAATGGGGAAGTTTCAAGAAGTAATAGATTCCAAAACCCCCACATTAGTTGATTTTCATGCAACATGGTGTGGGCCTTGTAAAACAATTGCTCCAATATTGGAGGATGTCAAAAATCATTTTGGTGAGAAACTAACAGTCATCAAAGTTGATGTGGATAAGAATCCGTCTGCTGCTTCAAAATTTGGGGTTAGAGGTGTTCCAAATCTTATCTTATTTAAAAATGGACAAATTGTTTGGCAACAAGCAGGTGTTATTCCGAAAAATCAGCTGATTCAAATGATTGAACCAAGTGTTTAATCTTGATGTTTCTTAAACGGTTCTATCATTTGTCCCCCAATAGTGTCAGGATAAGCTTCAATTTTTTCAAAGCCTAAATCAATATCTCTTCCAGATTCGGGCACATGAGCCTTCCCAAAAAGATAATCCCAAATACTAAGGGTAATGCCAAAGTTGATTCCGTTTGGATGCTCTCGAGGCATTTCTTTTGCATGATGCCAAATATGCATTCGAGGACTGTTAAAGATATATTTTAAAGGTCCATAGTCAAGATTAATATTAGCGTGGTTCAAATGACCAATAGTGATATTAAAAATATGCATGAAAAAGAGATCATCTAGTCCAAAACCAACAAAACTTAGTACAATAAACAAAGCTGATTTGTAAAAAACACTTTCCATCCAATGAAATCTTAAATGAGCTGCAAATCCCATTTCAGTAACAGAATGGTGGACTTTATGAAATTCCCACATCCATGGGATTCGATGCAGGAGTACGTGCACAGACCATTGAATCAAATCATAAAGAAAGAACAGCATGATAAATTGGATCCATGTCGGCAATTGGTTGAGATGAATGGCTACTGTATTTTCTAATCCGAAGAGAGCAAAAAAGTCGTGCCATAATTGAACTCCAACATTCGAAATTGCGGAAAATCCAATCAAACCAAACAAAAAGAAATTGAAAAACATATAAAAAATGTCTTGCCAAAATCCTTTACGAAAAATTGGTTGCTTCTTTCTCCATGGGATTAAAATCTCTAAGAACCAAACTACTAATGAAAGAAGAATTAGAAAGTAAAAATAAAGAGTATAAAGCTTGTCCTGATTAAAACTAGGGTGAATTAAAGATTCAATTAAATAGTTGTAATAGCCTGAAAAAGAATTTATTATAATTTCAATGTATTTTTGCATTTCTAAAATTTTATGGATCAAAATTCAGTATATTTTGTTGGTTGGAATGTAATTTTCATCACAAAAAATATTTCTTTTTACTTATGGACTTTGACTTCATTAATTAAAATTTGATCGAATCATCAGCAAGATCAATTTCATAATTCTATTTTTTATTACATAATCTTAACATCGAAAAGAAAGAAATTGGTTAATTTCAGGTTTTGTGATAAATCTTACAAATCAACAGGTTAAAGCTTGGTAATTTTGTAAAGAAATTAAAAAAACAATTTAAATTTTTGTTATGAAAGTAGAACAGATATATACAGGATGTTTAGCACATGGGGCTTATTACATCCAATCAAATGGTGAAGCAGCTATAATTGATCCTCTTAGAGAGATTCAACCTTACTTGCAGAAATTAGGAGCTGATGGAAATAAATTAAAGTACATTTTCGAAACTCATTTTCATGCGGATTTCGTTTCTGGGCATGTTGATTTAGGTAAGGAAACGGGAGCGGAGATTGTTTTTGGACCCACCGCACAAGCAGGATATGAGGTAACTGTGGCAAAAGATGATCAAATATTTGAATTAGGAGATGTGAAAATTAAAGTATTGCATACTCCAGGACACACAATGGAATCATCATGTTTCCTTTTAATAGATGAAAATGGTAAAGAGCATTCGGTTTATACAGGAGACACCTTATTTATTGGAGATGTTGGTAGACCTGACTTAGCAGTTAAATCTGACTTAAGTCAAGAAGATTTAGCTGGTCACCTTTTCGATTCTTTAAGAAACAAGATAATGTCTTTGCCTGATGATATCATTGTCTATCCTGGGCACGGTGCAGGTTCTGCTTGTGGTAAAAACATGAGTAAAGAAACTTTCGACACGTTGGGTCATCAAAAAGAAGTCAATTATGCACTTAGAGCTGATATGACGAAAGAAGAGTTTATTAAGGAAGTTTTAACCGGAATTGTAGCTCCTCCTCAATATTTCCCTAAAAATGCAATGCTTAATAAATTTGGGTATAAAAATGTTGAAGATGTAATTAATCAAGGGACAACAGCTTTAGATCCGGATGAATTTGAAAGCTATGCAAATGCTAAAGAAGCTTTGGTTTTAGACACGAGAGATGCGGCAAGTTTTAAAAATGGCTTTATTCCAAATTCAATTTTTATTGGATTAGATGGAGGTTTTGCTCCTTGGGTTGGAACCTTAATTGTAGACCTTGATCAGCCGATTCTAATTGTTGCTGATGAGGGAACCGAGGAAGAAGTGGTTACAAGATTGGCAAGAGTAGGGTACGATAATACTCTAGGATATTTGAAAGGTGGATTTGAAGCATGGAAGAATGCCGGTAAAGAGATTGATACGATTGTGTCAATTAGTCCTGAAGAGTTTGAAAAGAGAATTGAAGGAGATATCAAGGTCTTAGATGTTAGAAAGGCCTCAGAGCATGATTCGGAGCATATTGCGAGTGACAAAGTTCATAATTTCCCATTGGATTTTGTGAATTTAAATATGAATCAAATTGATAAGAATAATGAGTATTACATCCATTGTGCCGGAGGTTATCGCTCTATGATAATGGCTTCAATGCTTAAATCCAGAGGATTTGAAAAGGTGATTGATGTGGCAGAAGGTTTTAATGGAATTAAGGAAAAGACCAATTTAAAACTAACTGAATACGTTTGTCCGACCACTATGCTGTAAGAAGGAATAACCAAATAAATTACAATGAGAAATATAAGTGGAGATGAACTCAGACAGATAAGAACAGCGGAAGATGCCGTTGTGTTAGATGTGAGAACACCAGGAGAGGTACATGAAGGGATGATCGAAGGAGCGATAAATATCGATCTGATGAATCAATACTTTCAAGATCGTGTAGAGGAACTGGATAGAAACAAGCACTATTTGATGGTATGTAGATCTGGGGGGCGAAGTGCTCAGGCTGGAATGTACATGGAATCTATAGGTTTTGAACATGTCTACAATCTGGAAGGAGGTATGATGGATTGGGACGGAGAGGTTGTTCGTCCATAATATTGATTAAAGTGAATATATTACTACTAACAGATTATTCAGAATTGTCCGCCAACATCAAGAGTTTGGCGGACATTCTTGCTTATAGAAGTGGAGCGAAATTATTTGTTTTAAATATTGTTCAGACTCCCTCGGAACTAAATGTTATCGATCACGAACAAGTCGATATGAAATGTGCTACAGATCCTCAACTTTTCGTTGATAAAAGAAATGACTCTTTGGAGAAAATGAAATCCTTTACTTCAGATTTGAAGAGTGACTTTGAGACTTTTGTTTACTTTGGAGGAATATTGGATACTATTGAGCGGTTCATTTCTGAAAATAAGATCGACATGATGGCTATGGGAACAAACTACAAAAAAGGTTTGAAGAATATATTTTCTAAATCTCTCATAGAATACATAATTCGAGATGTAAATATTTCAGTTCTTTCTTTAAAATATAAAACCGAGGAACCGGTTTTGCATAATTTAATAATTGGGGGACATTTCACGACAGAAAAACAGTATGACTTAAAAATGATCAAGGCTATTCAGCTAGTCTTTGGGGCTGAATTGCATCTGGTTTGTTTAGATAGTAGCAGCATTCCTGAAGATAAAGTAAAAGAGGAAGCGTATAAATTTACTGAGGAAAATAACTTAAAGGTAAACTCAATTACTGTTGGAAAAGGAAAGGATTATGTACTTTTGATGGAGGATTTTGTTTCTGGTTTTGAAGCCCAGACTAAAAAGCCTGTAGAATTATTGTGTTTGGAAAGAAAGCAAAGAAGTGATATTGCAAGATTTTTCTCAAAAGGAAAAGCAGCTGTTTTTGTAAATAAAGTAAATAAACCCATTTTGACATTTATCTCAACTCCTAAGTAAATGCTAGAACTATTGAAAGAACCATGGCCCTGGTATGTAGGTGGACCCATCATCGC
>JAWKMJ010000003.1:0-273322 GCA_041392305.1 Crocinitomicaceae bacterium | reverse complement strand
TTGGGAATTGTGGCTATTGATGCCTGGACCTATTGGAAACATCGTTTTTTACATACGCGCATGTTTTTTCCTTTTCACGCCCATCATCATTCTTTCCGTGATCCAACTCCTTTTGCTGGGTTTGCTGTCGGACCCGTAGAAACGGTGCTCACCTTCTGGCCTTTATTATTGATTTGTATGCCCGAAGCCAAGCATTTTGCTCCTTTTTACTTTTCAGCCATTGTTTCTTTTGTTTTCCTTAATTTGTATTTGCATTGTGGGGTCACTTTCAGACCCATGGAGTGGATTACGAAATATCTCTTATTGAATAGTTCTTCCTGGCACAATATTCATCATTCAGATACCAATACCAATTTTGGAGAGGTTTCCTTTATTTGGGATAAGATCTGTGGCACAACGAGAGAAAAGGCTCTGGAGAAAAAGGAGCAACAAAAAATGGCCATGCGAAATTCATAAAAAGAAAAGCGCTCCTGATAGAAGCGCTTTTTTATTATTTTAACTGATCGATGTACTCTTTGGGTGTTTGGCCTGTGAATTCTTTGAAAATTCTATAAAATGTAGATTTTGAATTGAATCCACTTTCATAGGCCGCAGCCAGAATTGTAAATCTCTTCGAAGAGGGTTCCGCAAGTTTAGATTTAACCATCTCTACCCTGTAGGAATTGATCAGCTTGTAAAAGCTTGTAAGCATTTTTTGATTTAAAATAATGGTCAATTCACTTTCAGAAAGATCAAGTTTTTTAGCTAAATCACTTAAAGTGAGCTCACAATCTAGCCATGGTTTTTCCTCTTTCATTAACCGATGAATTTTCTCCGACCATTCAGAATCCATCTCTAAGGGTTTTGAGGGTGAAATCTTGATAGATTTTATATCCGTATGATTTGCTTGATACCCAAGGATGAAAATGCTGATCGCGAGAAGAATGAAATAGAAATTCAGCAATAATTTCGTATCAAAGCTCGTATTTTGTAATATCAGAATAATCGTAAAACTAGTTATCCAGAAGAAGCCTTTGATCAAAAGTGTGGTTAAGATTAACCTGAATCTTTTGTCTTCTAGGAGACTACTTCCATAGTTTTCAACTTTAATGGAACGCGAAGTAAGACCGATTTCATAGACAAGTACAGCCAATAATGGAAGTATTCCAAAAAGGAGGACATGAGGGTCGTTTCTCAGAAATAGAAAGATCATACTCGTTGCCATTAATAGCAAAGGTGCGATCGATCTGTATTTTCCACCAAAATGCAGTAATTTCAACATATATTCAGTCAGTAAACTCATGCTGAATATTCCCGTAGATAGTATAACTATGGGTTTGATATGTGTAGAACCTATTATATTCAAATACAAAAGAAAAAATCCGATAAAATTAAATGTAAAGCTTAGGAATAACCACTTGAATTCAGTTTGAAATTTTTTCAAAAGTACAGCTGCCCACATAAAGCTCTGCACAAAGATGATTGTTACAATTGTTTCCATCTTATTGCGCGCTTTTAAATTGGTTAAGGGCTAATTCCGCTAGCTTGGCACTTTGCGTTCCGATTAAGATTTTCTCCCCAGATTTTAATTCTAATTGGATACCGATTTTTCCGGATACATTATAGGCCTTTCCGTTTTTACCATTGAAAGCTGTTCGGACTCCCCATCCACCATATTCTGCTATTGGTCGATACAAGCGAACATAGCAATCTTCGATTTCTTCTTTTTTAATTTCTATAGCTTTTCTATGGATAGGAGTATATTGAATTGAAATGGTATCCTCCGTGATCTTCGTTTTTAGCTTACTGAAAAGTAAAAAGATTGTGACTAAGGATAAAGTTCCAAAGATTATGATATAAATCCATACAGGCAGGACTTCCTGATTAAGTGGAATGTTCAAGACTTTTTCTTGAATAAATGTGATAAGAAAGGTGGCATCTAAAGCAAGAATTAAGAACCAGATCCATTTTTGATTTTGTTTTTGAACTTCTTCAAATAAAATTTTTGTTTTCATTTTAATTTGTTTTTTAATTAGACATGAGACAAAATTGAAGTGTTCTTGTCACATTAAAGTCCCACTGGAATATTGGGACATATAAAAGAAGTCTCAATAAAATCGAGACGTTTTAATGTACTTATAGTCAGCTTTTTAGATCTCTTTTTGTTCATGAGTAAAATACAAGAAAATTTGGAGTTATTTTATAAAAGTAATGTCATTTACTTGAATATTGATGAGTACAGGTTTCTTCATTGCCTTTCCTTTTTTACCCTGCGGTGTTACAATTCTTGATACGGGAAAAGGAATCCCTTCAAATTTCCGATGGGCATGTACTACATTCGCTGCATTGGCAAATTTGCTTATTACATTGGCCGTATAATTGTGTTGCTTTAATAATCCTGTCTCAGGATCAAAACGAAATTCCTGTTTTTTGGAATGGGTTGGAATGGAATCAGGAAACTGTGCCAAAAGGTAACCGGAGGCAATTTCTTTCCATTGAATAGTCTCATTCAAAAGCAAATTTGGAAATGTAAAATAGTTCCAAAACGCATAATTCGCAAAATAGGCCATATCTAAATCATCCCATTTAAAAAGTCTTCTTCCCAGAGGAAAATAATCTCTGGGATTCTTCCGCTCTTTTAACACTTGACCATTTTCGTCTTCCAATCTTACGTTGTGACCTTCAAGCACCCCTGTAATTTTCTCATTTTTACCTATCGGTGTGATTTTCGAATAGGGTCTTTGAACCTCCATCTCAATTTTAGCATTTTTGAAGAAAGGTCTTCTTTTCAAAGAAAATGCTAAACCAGAAACTGATACTTCTGCATCAATTCGCTTGAGATTCTTCCAGAATTCCGCACCTCCGTAGGCTTCTAAACATCGATCAATAATCATCTTAATTGGGTAGTTTTAAGTGCATTTGATCTCCGGGGATTAGATTATCGGCATGACCCGCAAGATCACCATTTTCGGTTATAAAATGAAGATGCATATTTGTGGTGTGATGGGTGAAAATAGCATGGTGATGTGTACTGAAAAACCCCAAAACCTCTACTGGCTTATTTTCTAATGTGCCGTGCTCACCTGATGTAACATGCTTTTCATGTGTATGCTCTGTGTCTTCCTCAGGCCAGTTGATCACATGCCAATCCACTTTTCTCGCTTCCCCTTCAACTAAAAAAGGAAAAGGTTCCTCCAAGTTCAATCCTTTTTCCCGGGCAGTGTTTTCGATAAATTTTTCAAGCTCTTCGTAGGAAGTGATTCCAACAGGAATTTCGTAGCTCTGCCAATTTTCCACATCAGCGTAAACAAAAAGAGTTGCATTGAAGTCCATGGATGTATCAATTTTCATTTTTTGGCCTTCATAATTCGATATAAAAGGTTGGCTATTGAGGATTAAAATTTCCCCTTTTAGATTCTCCAGAGCACCTAAAGCATAAAGGTGTCTTAGCTCTTTGAAATCTGACAAACTCGCCTGAGCTGAAATATTTCCCTGATGCATAATCTGCTTAAGTGCTCCATGATGGTGAACCTTGAAAGTGGGGGATTGAACCAATGTGTCCGATTCAATTTTATTTTTTTCAGAAGGTATTTCTTTTTGAGATTCAGAATCATCTCTGCTGCAATAAGTAAACAAGACAAAGATGTAAATCAATATAATAGCTCTCATTTTTTTGCTTAAAAATAATCAATCCTATTGATTTGAACTTAAAACTTTGTGTAGAACATCCTCTATCTCTGGGGACAATTTCTAAGCTGTAAAAATTTTTTTCTATATTTATTCGTCAAAATATTCAAAATCAATACTATCAAATGGGAAAAGGAGATAAAAAAACCAAGAGAGGAAAAAGAATTGCCGGTTCTTACGGTAAGTTGAGACAAAAAAAAGAAAAGGGAATCAGAAGAACAGTAGGGAAGAACACTGCTCCAGCTGCACCTGCTTCTGAGGAGGCTGCTGAAAAGAAAGCTCCAGCTAAAAAGCCAGCTGCAAAGAAACCAGCAGCTGCTAAAAAACCTGCTGCTGCAAAGAAAACCACTACAGCGAAAAAAGCACCTGCTAAAAAGCCGGCTGCAAAGAAAGAAGATTAATTTCTTAAGAAATATATGGAGCTTGACGCCGGAATTATTCGATTTCGGCTGTCAAACCTCTATCCAATAATCCAGTACAGATCGGTTCTAATTTTTCGTAAGAACCTCTTTTTACATCACATTTACCATTATTATGAATAATCCAGGCACATTGTTCCGCCTGAATATTTGAATGCGAACATAAATCTATAAGCGAATCGATGACATGATCGAACGTATTGAAATCGTCGTTGTAGACAATGATTTTAAACCCTTGATCTACAATGCGGTCTAAAGCTACTTCCTCTTGTACTTGTGTTTGTCCCATCTCACTTATTTGTATTCAAGAATAATTTTTGCCAAATCTACGCTAATTTCTTCAAATTTGTAGAATGCTTTGACTTCTGATCCTTCAAATCCTTTTTGTTGAAGATCTTTTTGGGCGGCATCAACCTCTTCAAAAGTCGAGAAGTTTCCTTTGTAAAATGAAGTTCTTCCTAATTCATCCTCTTCTGATTTAATATTAGAGTCGAAAAAGTACTTGGCTTTATCCTGTGGCACTTCTCCATCGTATGTTCCCATATACAATCTGAAATAAACCGCCTCTTTCTTATAATCTGCAGGAGAAATTTGCTTTGGTCCATTCTCCTCATTCACCACAATTGAGTCCTTTTTAATCGGAGGGATAACATTCTCCGGATCATCTAAATCTGTTCGAATCGGTTCAATTTCAACCTGTTCTCCTGAGAGTATTTTCATTGCAGCTCCAAGTGTAATTTCGTCGTACTTGTAATAGGCTCTTACAAATGCTTTAGCCAATCCTTCATCCACTAACTTTTGTTTTAATTTCTGCGCTTCATCGTATTTTTCGATTTTGTTAGTATAGAAATTAATATTCCCATCGATCATGGTTTCATTTTCAATCTTATAGTTTTTGTCAAATAAGAATTTAGCAATTTGTTGGGGAACGTCTTCCCCGTAAGTCCCTACATCCACGCGGAAATAAATTCCATCTGGAGTTGGGTTGGAATTATTCTCAACATTCAGATTGTTCTGGTTGTTTCCATTGTTATTCTCATTATTGAGATTATTTCCATTATTTCCGTCGTTATTGTTGTTCTCGATATCGACATTATTGTTATTGACTGCAGTTCCTCCTGTATATAAAATGCTGTTTCCATTTTCCTGGATCAACTTATTGGCCTCTGAAACTGTAATTCTTTTTCCATTGTAGTAAGCCGTTACAAAGGCATCTGGAATTCCTCTTCCTCTAATTTCATCTCTTCTAGAGATAGCTGGTCCGACTGAAGTGAAAACTCCGGTTGAATATCTGATTTGATTGCTCTCTGTCTTTTGCGAATTCAGAGGCGTAATATTTTTAAGTGTAGCCGCAGATACCGGGCGATTGTATACCCCAATCTGAACAGTGAAAAATAAACCATTCATTTGCTCAACCTGTGTAGAATTAGCCGCTCCAGCTGCTACATTGTATGAATTGTTTCCTGCAGAATTATTTCCATTTTCATTTCCGGCATTATTGTTCTGATTATTCCCATTGTTATTTCCAGCATCATTGTTCTGATTATTCCCATTGTTATTTCCAGCATCATTGTTCTGGTTATTCCCATTGTTGTTGCCTGCATCATTATTCTGATTATTTGCATTATTGTTGCCATTATTTTCAGCCAAATTGGTGTTGGAATCGTTATTTTGATTAGCATTCTCCGCGATAACAGGTATTTGTCCAGAAGAGAGTAGCTGATCGGCTTCACCCATTGAGATTCTTTTTCCATTCAAATATGCTACTACAAATGCATCCGAATAACCCATTCCCCGGATTTGATCTCTTGCTTGGAAAGCAGGATTTTTAGAAGCAAAATACCCAACCATATAGCGCTTGATGTTACCTCTAATTGTTTCTGTAGACATTGGAGCAAATCGGGCAAAAGTGTTTTGTGGAATTGGTTTAGAAAATGCTCCAACCTGAACCTTGAAAACAAGTCCTTCAACAACTCCAGCTGTTGGAACCGGATTGTTGGCACTGTAAGGTGAGTCTCCATTTGTTAATCTGAAGACATTCTGACCATTTAATTTAGTTGGCGTTTTAAAATCAGCATCAGCTAAATTAACAGGTTCCACTTGCACAGGCTGTATGTTTTTATTTGCTGCAGCAATGATATTATTTGCCGTTGTGGAGTCAAGATCTTCTACTGCAGAGTAGGCATTATTTCTTAGATCTTTTGCTTCAGCGCGTAATTCAGCTTCTTTTTTCTGAAGTTCTTCTATTTTCTTTAAATCAGCTTCGGCCTTCATTTCTGCTTGTTTTGCTTTAAGCTCAGCTTCAGCTCTATTGTTTGTTTTACTTGTGTCTGCAATCTGATAATTAACAACAGCTTCTACTATTTTGCGTTTTGAATTTTTCTGTAAAACAGCGATTTCTTCCGCTATGGCATCAGCTTGTTTGGTTTTGTCTTTTGCTAGATCATTATTTTTCTTGAAAGTATTGAATTCTTCTTTCTGAGCTATTTCATTCACAATAGCAGGAGAGAGTTCTCTATCTTTTAAAGAATCTGCATGAGCTTCAAGCCATTGGTTCTCCTTCTCCTCGATTAGCTTAGCATTTTCTTTGATCTGATTTCCAGTTTGGAATTTTTTATTTGCCTGATTTTCCAATTCATCGGCTTGTTTATTGAGATCTTCCTTATATTTTTTCTTCGTTGTTGCTGCGCTATCTCGCAATATCTGAGCTTCATTCTGAAGGTTATCAGCCTCATTTAAATACTGGTTCGCAAGTTTATTTTGCTTTACGCTTTCTCTTTCATCCCTGTTTTCTGGAACATTGTTGATCACTATGGCACTTACGATTTGTTTGTTCAATGTAGCATCCTTTTTCGCCACATTCAGCGCTGTTTTATTGTTCTCCAATAGATTAAGAGCCTGATTTTCTTTTTGTAATGCCTGATCTAAAAGAGTTTTCTTTTCTTCTTTGTCTTTTGTTTTTTCAGCCTTTTCTCTTAATTCCTTTGCTTCATTTTGTAAGACAATAGCTTCGGCAATTTTTCTTTCACTATTCTTCAGGATTTCTGTATTGTTGTTGACGCCAACTTCAGCGATTTCTTTGCTCAATACATTGTTTTCTTTAACACCTGCATTGATCTCCGAATTTTTAATCGGGCCAATTTTTTCAAGAACTTCAACTTCTTGTGCATTCAGCTTTTGTTCATTTTTGGTGATGGCCTTCTGGATTTTTTTCGCTTGTTTTTCATCCGCACTATTCAGTTCTTCATTCAGTTTATCGTTTTCAGCTTTGAGTGTTTTGAGATCCTCCATATCCGACTTGATTTCCTCGAATTTATTTTTTGATTCTTCAGATTTAAATGTATTCGGATCTGTGTTTTCAATTTTATTCTTAGGATCATTAGGATCCATATTCGTATTATTCACTAATGCAATTACAGCATTGTTTGGATCATCCTGATTGTTTGAATTTAGAATTTTCTCCACGTTTTCATCTGCCACGTTGAAGTTGTTTTCTTCTTCCTGTTTGATGATTTCATTGTTTCCATTGATCTCTTGCTGAATCCTATTTTTGATCTTTTCTAAATTCTGTTTTCGCTCATTTAATTTTGGGTCTGATGGATTATTTTCCAATGCTGCATTCGTTGCCTCTATTTCTGTATTGATTTTATTTAAAAGATTTTCTTGAATCTTATTTTTCTCTTTTGCCTTTTCTAAATTGGAGAGTTCAGAATTTCCAATATTTTCAATCTGGTCTTCGTAGTTCACATCCAAATCTCCAATGCTAATAATTGGGGTTAAATTGGCATTATTATTACCATTCTTGTTTGTTCCATTGTTGGATGCGATAGCTGCGTTGTTTGTTTGAATTTCATTTTCCAGATTGGTTTTCATTGTGCTTAAATTATCCATGGATTTATTAAGCATATTCAATTTTTCCGGATCTTCCTCCTCTTCTAATAGGTTTTGCGTTTGCTGAATTTTCTCATTAACCTGATTCAAAGCATTTTGATTCAATTCTTTTAGTTTTTCAGCTCTCTGAACAGGATTGAGATTTACATCATTTTCAATAGCTGATTTCTTAGAATTGAAATCTGGATCAATATCGTTTACGGTACTAACGACGGCAACATTTTCATTGGCATTATTTACATTATTGATGTTTCCATTGTTTTCACCATTATTGTTATTGCCATTGTTTTCACCGTTATTATTTCCGTTATTATTATTCCCATTATTATTGTTGCCATTATTTTCTCCATTATTGGATGCAAGTGCAGTATTATTTGCCTCAATTTCACTTTCCAAGTTTGACTTGATAGCGTTCAAATTATCCATTGAATTATTGAGCTCATTCATCCTTTCGGGATCGGCTTCATCATCTAATTGGTTTTGAGTTATTTGAATCTGTTTTTCAACTTGATTCAAAGTATTTTGGTTCAATTCTTTTAATTTTTCAATTCTTTGAGTGGGGTTGAGGTTTACATCATTTTCTATGTCTGATTTCGTGGAATTGTAGTTGGGATCGATATCATTTATAGAATTCACCGCAACTACTTCATTATTGGAATTGTTTCCATTATTTGAGGCTAAAATTTCTTCATTGACTTTGATGTCGTTTTCCAGATCGGTCTGTATCGTCTTTAAATTTTCCAATGAATTTTTCAACTCTGTTTTCTTCGCCGGATTGTCTTCTTTAGCAAGTTTTTCCTCCGTGATTTTAATTTGCTGATTGACGTCATTCAAAGTGTTTTGATCAAGTGTTTTTAATTTTTCTGCCTTTTCCTTATCATTTAAATTGGCATCATTTTCAATGTCAGATTTATTGCTATTGTAGTCTGGATTAAGATCTTTAATCGAGTTCACAATTTTCACTTCATTATTGTCTGCAGTGTTGTCGTAGGCCTGCATATCTGCTTTGATCTTATCATTTTCTGCCAGTTTTTGATCTTTAATCTCTTTTAAAGTTTCAAGATCATCTTTCCATTTTTGAACATCCGTATTGTTTGGATCTCCTTCAATTTTAGCCTCAAGTTCTCCAATTTTCGAATCGATATTTTGGATTAGTTTATCGTTTTCTTCAACAAGATCTTCCCAAATCTTTCTTTCCGGCTCACCCGAATTTTTAATTTTGTTGACATTTTTTTCATAGTCAGGCTCAAGCACCTCAACGATTTCTTCGTCTTTCATGTTGGAATAATCACCTGTTCTTTGGGTGATATTTTGGCCATTGGCGATTTCATCTTTAATCTTTTTAGAATCTTGATCATAAGTGACAGCGAAGTTTTCAATTTTTTGCCCGAGATCTTCCAAATCCTTATTGGTTTTGGATAAGTCCAAATTCGCATCTTCTGGAACTTGATTGCTCAATAAAGTCTCATTAATTTCTTTTTTCACAGTGACTTTAGAAACCTCATCATCGTATTCATTTTTAGCCTTCTGAATCTTTTTTTCCAGATTAGGGATCACCATTTCCTTTATTTCTGCTATTTCATTCTGCTTATTTTCAATCTCCTTTTCTAAGGCCTCTATATCTTTCTTCTTTTTGGTTGTTTTGATGGTCTGAGAAATTTCGGCAATTTCGTTTTCGAGCGCATTGATTTTAACTTCAGCGTCATTCAATTGCTTAACATTTTCTTTGTATTTGTCCTGAGCTTTGGACACACCATCGTCGGAAGCATTTGGATTTTTGTCGTTTTGGTTCACTGAAACTGCCGTCAAATAGTTCAGATTTTCTGAAATGGCTTTATTTTTTAAATCTTCATCTTCATTTTTTAAAGCATCTTGATAGGCTTTGGTAAATTGCTCACCTTGCGTGATTACATTTTTCAGACTGTCTTTGATCTCCTCATTTTTGGAAACGAGCTCGAGAGCACTTTTAGCCTCTTTTTGAAGAATATTGGCTTTATCGAATTGTTCACCGGCTTGGGCAATTAAATCTTCTTTTTTGTTTGGATCTTTTTCATTTTTCGCAGCTTCGAGTAGTTCTTCCGCTTTGGTATAAGCTTCATTTGCATCTTCTAATTTTTTTGCCACCAGATTTCCTGCAATATTCTTCTTTTTGTCGGCATTTTCAAGCTCGATTTTAGTGTCCTCTAATGTTCTTTTTGCTAATTCTCCCAATTCTCTTGGGGATAATTTATTCAGACTAAGCTCTTCTAAAACTTTCCCCATATTCCCTACTTTCTTCAATGAGTCGAGGTCAAATTGATCGGCGTTGGGATCTAATTCTGCTTTTTGCTTATAGATTTCAGCAAGTATGGAAGCCGGATCATCAAATAATTCGTCAAATTTATTGTTGATGATCAATTGTTCATGACCATCCATAGTAATCAGTTCCATACCTTGTTTAAGCGGTCTGAATTCTTTCAAGTAGGGTACTTCTACAACTGCAACGTGGGTGAGTTCTGAACCATCTGCATTTACAAAGTATTTGTATTTACCAGGTTTTGGAAGCACAATTAAGTATCCTCCATCTTCTTTTGTATTAAATTTTCCTATGTCTTTCCCTGTAGCATAATCTTGCACTGTAATTTCTGCTTTTTTATTACCTGCATTGATCTTATTTAAGAAATCGCCTTTGATGACAGCCATTTGAGCTGGAATTCTGGTTACAAGGGCTTTGTAAACATGAATTTTTCCGTCTTTACTCTGTCTATCCGATGCGAAATAACAATTTTGAAAATCCTTATCAACTACAAAAAAGATGTCATTGGCCGGAGTCGATATCGCAAAATCGAGATTTTTAACATTGCTGAAAGTGTTGGTTTCCGGGTTGTAATCGGCTTCAAAAACATCATACCCCCCCATGGAATTGTGACCTTTAGATGAAAAATATAATTTACGTCCATCCGGATGCATATATCCATACCCTTCATCAAAGTTGGTGTTTACGGAACCTTCCAACTTCATGGGTTTAGAATAGGTGCCGTCTGGGAGTTTTCTTTTCATATACAGATCCAAATTATCCCCTTCTTCACCATAAGAACTGTAGACTATGAATTGTGCATCTTTATCGAAATGGACAACAGCAACATGATTATTCTTCTTGTCCAGTTTGGATTGATAGTCTTGGGTTACCAGGATTGTTCCACCTATTTGAGAAAGGTCGTACAATCGGAAAAAATCCTCTTCTTTAATCGATTTCCTAGACTGAATTACCAAATCATTCATGGTACTGAGTAGTTGCTGACCATTCTTACACATTTGTATTTGGCGATCTACATCTAGATTCTTCAAGGCTTTAGAACCCGCTTCTTTTTTGTAACGAGAGTAGTATTTTTGTGCTTCGTTAAATTGGAAATCCAGATGATAAGCTTTTCCAAGATAATAATTGGCTTCAGCAGGGACATTTCCTTTGACTGCAAATTTTAAATATTTGATTGCATCTCCTTTGTTTACAGCATTGTAAATTAAGCAGGTTCCATATTTGTAATTCCATTCATGATTGCGTTGATCGTTCGATAGCAATCGGTTAAAAAGTGGAGTAGCTTCAACGTACTTTCCTTGCTCAAACAGCTCATTGGCTTGCTTGATTACTTCTTCCGAGTTATTTTGAGCGTAGCTGTTCGACGTCCAAATTCCGAAGAGGAATAAGACTAGTATGTAAAAATGTCTGTATGTCACGTTATTTCTCTTATTCCTGTACAATCGTATGTGAATAAGGTTCAATTTATTAGTTCTCTATCAAACTAATATCTACGATTTTTTCCTAAAAAGGTTCATTTTATTTTCATTCCCTGCAAGAAGTCTGGAAATATTCTTTCTATGAGCGAGAATAACGGCAATTGCCAGGACGACGGAAAAGACAATTAATGTGGTATTTTTTTCATTTAAAATGAAGACAACGGATAACGGAAAAGCAATTGAAGCTACAATTGCACCGAGAGATACAAATTGAGAAGCGACAAATACGACAAGAAAAAGGGTAATACAGATGCCAGCAGCTGGAGGACTAATGCCAATAACGACACCCAAAGAGGTTGCCACTCCTTTCCCACCATTGAAGTTGGCAAAAATGGGGAAGATATGTCCTACAACTGCCACTATACCGCACAAAACTTTGATATTTCCATACAACATGCTTTCGGCTTCCAGGGAAAAAATAAAGAGAGGCATCAAGACGGCAAGAACTCCCTTTAAAATATCGATGACCAAAACTATAATACCAGGTTTCTTCCCAAGTACTCGGAAGGTATTGGTTGCTCCGGCATTTTTACTTCCTTCTAAGCGAACATCTACACCATAAAAGGCTTTGCCCACCCAAACAGCCGTAGGGATAGATCCCAACAAATAAGCTAGTAACCCAGATATCAAATACGTTTCTATCATTATTCAGCCTCGAAAAACTGGAGAAATCTGGCATCTACACGCGCATAAGGCAACAATTCCAATTTGAGGTCTCCTGCTTTTATTTTTTCAATTTTTTCCAATAGTTCCTGCTCCATTTCTTTGTCAGAAGTACCAAACATCATACCTCCTTCATTTTTCTTTTTAAGGTTTGCAAAGAGTATATATTGTTTCATTATGAATTGGAGTTTCAAAGCAACTACTTCGTTTTTACCCAACTCCCCTTTACTTGTTAGTGGTGATTTCTTTAGAAGAAGTTGTCCAGGAACATTCAAGAACAAGTTTTTTCCGTAGAAATTAACCACACCCAATTTAGCCAGTTCATCAGTTTGGAAAGCTGTGTTTTCCGGATTCCAATCCATTTTTACATTTGATAGAAAGATGACATTCTTTTTCATGTCTTTCGGTAAAGTCACTTTCGATTTGTCAGGTTTGGTTTCCATTTCAGTTTTTAGCTTATCCGAGGCTTCTTTACCATATAACGAGCGAGTTGCCTGGCCTAAAGTAAGTACATCAAACCTCAATTCCTCCAAATCTTCGATGGTGTTGATGCGATCCGCGGTTTTTTCCATGGTAGCTTCGTCAAATCCAAATTCAAGTGGACCAGAGACACTCATACTTGTTTTTTTAGTGGCTTGATTGTATTCAATTTTCCCATAAGAATCGAATTTAATCCCAGGAACCTCTATTCCTAGATCAATTCGTCCGATACCAGTCATTAAACAAGACTTACTGTGCAATGAGATGTAATTACCCTCACCTTCAGGGTTTTCAATTCGCTCCAAAGTAGCAATCTTGAATTCCTGATCCGCTCGACTATAATTAAGCACACCTTGAGAGGTGATCACAATATGGTCATCTGATTTTTCTAAAGCCGAAAGGAAAGTTGGATACAATTTCATACTATCCTGATCAATCGAATTATGAAAAACGATACCAGCGGAAATAGCATTCCCATCAAGGTCTTTCATGTTTTCTGATACCGGTATCGAAACAGATTTTGGATCAATGAATGCTTTAAATGACATCCATGATTTGGTAAAGGCATCGCAATTATGGTTAACTCTTGTGGCTCCTTCAAACTCTAGAAATTGATTCGCTGCCAGAAGATGTACATCACCATAAAATTCAAACTCAGGACTTAGTTTAAAATTCTCGTCAGGTTTTACCTTACCAGTTGCCACTGTTTGGAAAGTGGAGTCTGGATGAATATTGTACAGATTCAAGACTGAGATATTGCTATCAGCATCGTAATAATTGTATTTTCCTTGCGATTCATATTTCATTCTTGCTAATACAACGGTGTTTGCTTCATAAATCTCGTGAAATTTAGTAACTCGGTTTACTAAGATTTCAGAATTATTCAAGGGATCCATTTTCGCGTTTTTATGGATCGTTACCAAATTACTATCCGGGAAAATTCGTGCATCCGCTACATCTATATGAGGAACTTCTTTACATAGAATCTCTTTCTTTTTAATCGAAAATTTGGCTTTTGGTGCCATAAAATTTAGCGAATCCTGATCTTTATGAACAGAGAAGAAATTTGAGCCGGAAAGATCCAAATCGGTCTCAATAGCTACATCCCCTGCATCTTTAGATTTTGAGAGTTCGATTTCCTCAACGTCCATAAACCAGGTGAACATATCCATTTTACAGATATATTTATTAGCAGGAAACTCTACTACCTCCTCACCATTGTTAGATTTAAATTCACCCTTTCTTTCCTTAAACGAAACATGGGCATTCACGTTGGTAGAACCAAAAGCCAGATCATTTTCGACTTCCTTATCTGCAAGCGAGAAATCTGCAGTATCGGCATCTATCACCCAGCGTTTAAATTTCATCTCTCTTGAAGCTAAAGTGGCATCTTTAAAGAACATATATCCTCTTCCGGTGGATCCTTCTTTGCGGATATATGTTGTTCCATCCATCGTGGCCTCACCATTAAAAAAGATCAGAGGATTCTTGTAGGACTTTGCTTTGAGTAATTTTTCTTTAGGTTGATAGATGACCAATGCACCATCCCCTTTGATATCTGGAAACTCGACAGATTGACCTTCAACAGGTTCATTAATGAATTGCGCAATTCCCATAGTTGAATCCGGAAGGAAGGCCCATTTATTACTTTTAGAGTTGGATTTTACAAAGTTGATTTCTCCTTTTCCTTGAAGTCCATTTCCAGAAAGTACGATCATATTGTCATATTTGGTTCCTTGTCCATAAAAATCATATCCTCCGGCAGGAGATTTTGTAATGAATCCTAAAGAATAATCTGGCATCAAGACTAATTCTTCTTTAAAGTCGGGAAAGATACCGGCAGAGGTCAAGGTACCAGCAAGTTTTAAATTTGATTCTTTGAAATTGTCTAGACTATCAAACTTAAAAGGCTCCAAAGTGAAATAGAAACGATCTCTTTCATAAGCTCCCTTGTAGATGCTTGGATCATCATAAAAGACTTTAGATTTTTTTGTTACCGTTAATTTCGGATAAAGAGAATAATGAGGTTGCGCCACTTTTCCGTTAGCATCTCTGCGGTCTTTTTTAAACCCGGATCGATTTAATGTATCATCTAATTCAATAAATCCAGACATACCGGAAATAGTGGTTACCGTTCGGATGGATTGAGTTCCATCTTCTGGTCGCTGCGGGGCTACACGTAATTTGGCAGCATCTGAATCCTGAAAATAGACAGTATTCTTAGAATAGTCGAAACCACCATCTTTCATGTGTACTTCCCATTTACCAGAAAAAAGCCATCCATCATATTTTATGTTTCTGTTTTCTTGTACTTGAACTTTAAAATCATCAGGTAAAATAAAAGTGTTTTGAGCTCTGGATAATCCAACGCGATCAACCCCATAAATATCAAGGTTGAGATTCAGCAAATCGATTGTGGCATAATTCGTCATATATCCACGAATAACGTCCTGAATACTATCCCTTTGTTCCAGCACTCTTAAATACGGATTCGCCTTTTTTTCATCCTCAGAAAAATGGGTGTTTTTTTCAGTTAGATTTGAAACGATGTACATTTCATCATAATCTTTCTTACCCGATTTGGCATTCACAAAATTGGCGAGTTTAGGTTTAGTGTAGATCATCTTGTTGTTGAGGTCGTATTCAATAAAGCCCATGTTGGACATTTCCAGAAGTATCGGTTTTGCCTGAGCTTCGGTATAACCCAAGGCTGTATAGGCTTCCCCTTCTGTGAATTTGTCTTTATCATGTTTGTAAGAATAATTAAACAATGAGGCAATTGGATTGGCATTTCCCATCCCTTGCATTTTCTCCCATAACTGGTTGTCAAAGAAATTTTGAGATTCAAAATGCACCATTCTCTGATCCCTTGATTTAAGTGGAACCGAAAATAATAAGGTATCTTTAAATGCATCGACTCTCAGGGTGTCCGATGTTCTCTCCTTTTTCTTTTTTGAATAATTCTTTTTTACGATGCTTTTCCCATATTTATGCCATTCAATTTGATCCACATACATATCCATTTTATGGTAGGAGTTTGAAAATGGTGTTTGTTGCACTCCTGAATTACCACGAGTCAAGGTCATTGAACCCTTGTCGTATCTAAAGTTTAGTCCGGGATGAGTTATTTTATGTCCATCTTTAAGATTAATCGTTATTTTGGAATTATCTGAAATAATCAAGTCTTTGGTAAGTTCATATTCTAAAGCTTCTGCAATAACAAAAGGTTTCCCTTTGTACATAAAAATGAGGGTAGCCAGATTTTCGTTATTTCCTGATCCAACAAAAGAAGCACCACGCATGGCAAATCCTCCTTCATAATTTACATCCGTCATTACATTGTTGATTTTTAGATCAGTATCATAGGAAATAAATTGGGGATACGCTCTTTTTTTATCAATAGCAGTTTTTCTGCAATCTTCCTTAAACGTTCCGGTGAGTGGTTTTGGAAAATAGGGTGTGTGAATAATAGTAGAATCAGAAGTGAAAAGTGCATTTCTCATTGAAAAGGCATAGGTCGTAATTTCTGCATAAGTAGAATCATCTCCAGCTTGTTCCCATCTCACAATTCCTCCCGTTCCTTCCCATTTGATATTTAAGGGCTCATAAGTTCCGGAAGTATTTTCAATTTTGGTTGAGTCCAATACAGGATAATCCTCCTTGGTTGGAGTTTTATTGATAATATGACAATATAAAGTAGTGTTTTTAAATTTGATGTAAGGCTTTTTATCATACTCGAAAGTATAGTCTCCACCACGAAATCCCCAGATCAGTTTATTAGATTCGAAAAGGATGTTTCGATTAAACATGGAAGAACTCGTTTCTAGTAATTCAACTGCCTTTTTTGAATTTTTCGAGTCCAGTAACTGATCCAATGAATTATGCCAAACATTAAAGTTCTTGTCTGCCTTATCATTGGCCACCAAACCATAAATTGCTTCGACATAATTGTACATATCCGGATAGGCTCTTAATCTTTTTGCTTCCAGTAAATTCAGAGTTACCACCATTTTACTGAAAATGTTGTTTTTAAATTTATCGGATAACAGAACAGGTTCTAGTTTGTCTGCAAGTTCTTTAGTTTCTTTCGGTCTCGCATCACCAACAACTTTTTTAAAGGATTTCAGGAATTTCTCTTTACTAGAGCCATCAAAACTTTGACCAAATGAGGCATTTAGGCTAAAAAGTAAAATAAGAAGCAAGGCTGATCTATTCATAATTACATTTTTTCAAACTGAAGGGCGCTCCAGTCATTTTCGTTAATTTCTTTTTCAAACTTAAAACCACATGATTCCGCATTGGTTACAAGGTCATCCACATCAGAATGAAAAAATCCACTCAAATAGAGCAGACCTCCAGACTTTAATTTTTCAGCATAATGCTTCAAATGACCCAGCAACACATTTTTATTGATATTAGCAATAATGGAATCAAAATCGCTTTCACACACAACATCAATATCTCCTTTCAAAACTCGAATGCGAGAACAGTTGTTTAAAGATAAGTTTTCTTTTGCATTATTAAAAGCCCATTCTTCAATATCTACAGCAAGGATGTCTTTGGCTCCTAATTGCTCTGCTAAAATCGCTAAAACACCAGTTCCGGTTCCCATGTCCAAGATTTTTTTCTCTTTTAGATTGGCTTTCAATAAATAGCGGGAAATCATTCTTGTAGTTTCATGATGCCCGGTTCCAAAACTCATTTGTGGATTGATAATAATAGTATGCTTAAGATTTTCAGGGGTATGAAAAGGTGCTACAATTTCGAGTTCTTTCTCGATGTAAATTGGGTCAAAATTAGATTCCCAGGCGGCATTCCAATTTTGATCTTCAATGATTGTTTCTTTGATTTCAAATGGTATTTGGATCGATTTACTTAAAAATGCATCCACTTCAGATAAGCTGGAGTAAAGATCTTTTTGAATATAGGCTTTTACTCCTTTGTCGGTATTGACAAAACTTTCAAATTCGATTTCGGCTAATAAGGCCGTGGCAATATCCTGCCAGGGATTTACTTCTTCGAAATCCAGTTCAATTTCGATGTATTGCATTTAAAAGGATTTTGCGATTGCTAAAAATGATTCGGCTTTTAGAGCAGCGCCTCCAATAAGCCCGCCATCTACATTTTCTTTAGAAAAAATTTCTTTCGCATTCTCAGGTTTGCATGAGCCCCCGTAGAGAATAGAAGTTTTTTCGGCCGTAGAGGAACCATATTTTTTCTCAATCAGGTTTCTGATAAAAGCGTGCATTTCTTCTGCCTGATCGGAAGATGCTGTAAGTCCTGTTCCGATTGCCCATACGGGTTCATAGGCAATAATTACATTTGTAAAATCTGCTTCCGTAAGGTGAAAAAGAGACTCTTCTAATTGTTTTTCAACGACATCATTTTGACGAAGTTGTTCACGTTCTTCTTTTACTTCTCCACAGCAAAAAATGACCTTCATTCCGCTTTCCAGAATAGCATCTACTTTTGATTTTAAGAAAGCATTAGATTCTCCTAATATGCTCCTACGTTCGGAATGGCCTACAAGACAATATTGGGTGCCAAGGGAAGCTAACTGAGTTGGAGAAATTTCCCCGGTAAAGGCGCCACTAAACTCCGGATAGCAGTTTTGCGCGCCAACAGAAGTAAATGTACTCATTTGAACTGCACGTTCAAGATAAATAAAAGGTGGAATGAGAATCAGTTCTACATTGGTTATGGATCCTTTATTTACATTTTGGATCAATTCCGTAGCTTCTGAATTCGTTAAATTCATTTTCCAGTTTCCGGCAACAATTTTTTTTCTCATTATCTCAATCTTATTCTAGGATCCAGGAAGGCATAGATCACATCTACAATAATATTGATGATCACAAAAAATGCAGAGATCAAAATCACACTTCCCATTACAGTAGGCATATCATCTTGAATGATTGCATTGTAAATTTTTAATCCCAATCCGTCCCAGTTAAATATTTGTTCAACAAAAATGGCACCTGCAAGCAAGGAAGCAAACCAACCCGAAATAGCCGTTATAACAGGAGTTAAGGTGTTTTTCATAGCATGTCTAATGATTACTTGAAATTGACTTAGTCCTTTTGCCTTTGCGGTTCGAATATAATCTTGAGACATCACCTCAAGAAGCGAACTTCTCGTTAACTGCATGACGATAGCTAGAGGGCGAATTCCAAGTGTGATAGCAGGCAGGATGAGATTGGCTAAACTTAGAGATTCTTCACCAAAATCATCAGATTCATAAAGTGAACCTTTACCCTCTAAGCCTGTACCCGGGAATTCAAGATATATATCTACAATAGGGTCAAAAACGCCATTAAATAAACCTCCCAGTCCAAGCAGAACAAACCAAATCACGGTCCCAAAACCAAATCCTTTCAACATCATTTCAATTAAATAGGCATAGGAGAAATTTTCCAGTGTTACACGGGTTTTTAAACGGTTAAAAGCAAGTCCAACAATCGCTCCAAGTCCAAGACAAATAAATGGAAGCGCCGGTATGTAAGAGATTTCATACCAAACATACCCTCCAATCCACGAAATGATTAAGGCCATAAAATAACTCGGTGCCGACATACCAAGCACTGAAAAAACGACTGAAGCACTATCGTAGTAGGTGCCTTTATTTATGGCCGAAACCACGCCAAGAAAAATTCCCAGGATACTTGCAATTAGAATTGCTGTAATCGCTAAAACCATAGTTCCTGGCAGAGCTTGCCAGAGTATTTCAGATACTTTTCGATCATTTTGATAAGATCTTCTCAAATAGGGCCACTTGATCATCAGGGTATTTCCTCCTATCGTGAATAACTGGAATCCTGAATATTTTTCTTCGTCCAAATATCGGGGGCTTTTTTCATCGCTGGAGTGGATTGAAATAGGCGAAAGATCATTGATGTATAGAAAATACTGTTTGTACAGGGGAAGATCTAATCCCAAATCCGTAACAACAGCCTGAATCATTTCTTTGTCAGCATTTTGACCTACATAAGTTCTAGCAATGGCTTCCGGATCATCATTTTTAATATTGAATAAAAAGAAGATCAGACTGATTACTCCGAAAAGTACCAGAATCCCATAAATCAATTTTTTGAGTATGAATTTGATCATATATTCTTCTATTCTTCTAGTGCCTTTTTAACTTCATCAAATGTTGGAATCGATCGGAAACTCCATTTTCCTTTCACTACAGCATTGGACAGTAACACATATCCCGGGTTGGATCTCACGATTATTTTTAACTCTTTATCGTCGCCACTCAACACTGGGATGTTCGGGTCAATATCTTTCAAATATGCCTTTATTGGTTCCGAACTTGAAGCCGAAAGTAAGTAAAATTCAAGATCATTTTCACGACATTTGGCATATAATTCTTTGATTTTTTCCTTATAATTTGGATCAGTTTTTTGAATGTCGTAGCAAACCATAAAGAATACGCGATCTCGAGTCAACAAATAATTTGTAAAATTCAAAGTAATAGGAGCGTTCGGATCCAATCTTTCTTTTTTAACAAAAACATCACCGGCCTTGTACATGTCTGTTTTGTAAATTGAAGTATCAAAATCAGCTGGAGGGATTGTGTCTGGATACAAACCTTCCTGAAGGGGAATGACGGCCATTAAGGTGTCTATTTGGAAATACTCACCTGAAGATTGAGCCAAAAGTTCCTGCACTCCTTTACTCTCTTGAATGTGTTCGGGTAGTGAGTCGTAATAAGCAAAAGGTTGGAAATCAGTTATTTTAGCAGGGATACCTCTATCAATTACTTTATCTTTTCGGTCCACGAATTTCCATTTGGTATCATCAAAAAGATCGGAAGGGTAATTTTGATTCGACAGGTCTTGATCCGTCAATTCAATTTTCTCACCTGAAGTCAAGTTTTCATAGGTATATACTGAAGTGATTACTGGCGGTTTTTTCTCCACCATATTTTCAAGAATGTTCTCACCTATGGCATAAGCTCGATAATCTTTCATCGGAAGGTAATTCAGAACATACCATACAAACAATCCAGTAGACAAAGTTGAGAAAAGAGCAAGCGTCCATTCGCTTCTGAGGTATTCATTTTGACTTCTTCGAATCATCAAATTTGCAATCAAAACAACCATTGCAAAGGCAAGGGGGAAGTACCATCCAAAAACCCAACAAAAGAATAAAATTACAATTGCTGAAGCAGGAATGATTGCTAGATTTTCTTTGATCGAATTCATTTGGGTTTCCTGAATAGCCAGCATACCAAGAATAGCGAGAAGCAGGGTCATAAAGAGGAAAGGGGAAATGGTTCCGGTAAACCAAAAAACTATAAAAGTGAGTCCAAACAACCCAATTTTAATTGCATTTATCGGTTTTCGAATATCTAATTTGTCGAATCCTGAATAGGAAAGAATGATGATGATGACTAAATAGAAAAGAATCAAGTCCTTCCAAAAAGATTCTGAAGGTGTTAGTGAACGGCCTACACTGCCCTTTAATGCATCTCCAAAACAACCACAATCGGTAACACACTGAAGCATTTTACCCCGTTTTTCTACCCGAAGCATATTATTTTCTTCAGTTATGACATAGGTAGAATCTGTACCTTGTTCTTGAATTCCTTTGTAAACCGAGTAGTCCTCATCGTCCTGTGAGATATAATCTACATCAGTGAAAGTGCCTTGAGGATCACAGTCCATTGTATGTGCCGTAAGCATTCCAAAAAATACCGTAAGTCCAAATAAGGCCCAGAGTGTGACTTTTATCTTGGCTCCTAAAAGCAAAGCAATCCCTAAAATAATCTCAGCAATGCACACCAAGATGGAAAAGAACAAAGCGTATTCGATTAAGCCTTCTAGTGAGAACGTCTCCCAGCCCAAAGCCTTTATTCGGTAAGCCAAGGCGCCATCTTCAAAATATTCTTCGAGTTTGTAACTAAAACCCAGTGGGTCATTCGCCTTAATCATCCCTGAAACAATGAAGAGTCCACCTACAATCACCCGAGCAACATACCCGAACATTTTAAATCCTTCAAAGATGAAAAGTCCAATTAAGGTCCCAAGGGTTAAAAGGTACCCGATAGATTGATAAAGAGTGGCTCTCTCTTCAAAATTTTCATGCCAACCCATTGCAATCATCGCAAATCCGATGAGGTTGATAACAATAAAAGTGATGTTAAATACAATTGATCTTCCTTGAACTCCCATAGTTTTTTTTGTCAAATTTAGTTCATCAACAGTGTTCGTTCCTTGCTGTTAACAAGTTCTTTATTCTAATTAACAAGTTTTTAATTTTTATTCTCACCCATTAAAATGAGGGCGAATACCGAATAATTGATCATATCCTGATAGTTGGCATCCAAACCTTCTGAGACAATAGTTTTTCCATTATTGTCTTCTATTTGTTTCACTCGAAGCAGTTTCATAAGAATCAGGTCGGTCAAAGAACTCACCCGCATATCTCTCCATGCTTCGCCATAATCATGGTTTTTCTTTTCCATCAATTCCTTGGTTACCAAATAGTGTTTTTCGTACAGATCGATTGCTTTTTCCGGAGCCAACTCCATTTCTCCATCCTCTCCTAATTCTAGCTGAATCAAAGCCATTATGCAATAATTGATGATGCCGACAAATTCATCTTCAATGTTTTCTCCAACCTTGTTGATTCCCGTTTGTTGAAGTGTTCGAATTCGTTGTGCTTTGATAAAAATTTGATCAGTTAAAGAGCTGGTTCTCAGTATTCTCCATGCGGTACCATAATCCTTTGTTTTTTTTGCAAACAAGTCCTTGCATTTGTCAAAAACAGCTTCGTATTGTTTTGTCGTGTTTTGCATGTATTTTTGCCCTGTACAATGATCTTTAAAAAGCGTGAAAGATACATTATTTTATCCAAATTTTAATATTAATTGCAGAGGGAATCTGGTGAGTTTATCTAAACCTTTGATAATGGGTGTTTTAAACGTAAACTATGATTCTTTCTACAGTCACAGTCGTATCGCAGGGAAAAAAGAGTTTTTGCCCCGGATTGAGCGAATGATAGAGGATGGGATGTCCATTTTGGATTTGGGAGCATATTCTTCGCGTCCCGGAGCGGAATTTGTTTCAGAATTGGAGGAAAGAAGAAGGCTTGAAGGCGTATTGACTGAAATTGTTTATCACTTCCCTGAGCTTACGATATCGATAGATACATTCCGTTCGGAAATAGCTCGATTTGCTATTGGAGAAGGAGCATCACTAATCAACGATATTTCGGGAGGAAGTTTAGATGAAAGGATGTTTGAAACAATTGCAGATCTTAATGTACCTTACGTTTTAATGCACATGAAAGGAACTCCTCAATCGATGAGAGAGATGACAGATTATAAAGATATTTTAAAAGAAATTTATCAATATTTTGATAAGAAATTGAACCATCTAGAAGAAATAGGGGTGGAAGATGTCATTTTGGACTTGGGCTATGGATTTGCAAAGACCTTGGATCAGAATTATTTTCTTCTTAATCATCAAAATTATTTTGAATCTTTAAATCGTCCTATTTTAACTGGTATATCTCGAAAATCAATGATCTATAAATTACTCGATTCCACTCCAGAACAGGCTCTCAATGGTACTTCAGTATTGAATTTTAAAGCATTGGAAAATGGAGCAAATATTTTAAGAGTACATGATGTTAGAGAAGCAAAAGAAGTAATTAAGATCTTTGAGAAATTAAGAACCGAGCGATAGCGAGCTCATTGACCGATAGGGAAATAATTAAGAATTAATAATTAAGAATTAACAATTAAGAATTAACAATTAAGAATTAAGAATTAACAATTAGGAATTAAGAGTTATGTCATTTACACTTAGAACTTAGGCTCCCCTTGAAATACGCAATTGTTGACATAGAAACTACTGGTGGTACATTTAAAAATACACGCATTACAGATATCGCGATTCTGATTCATGATGGTAAAAAAGTGATTGATGAGTTCAAAAGTCTTGTAAATCCTGAGGCACCAATTCCTGAGTTTATTGTAAGACTGACAGGGATTTCTGATCAGATGGTGGTCAATGCCCCCAAATTTTATGAAATTGCACGACAAGTTGTAGAAATTACTGAAGATTGTGTCTTTGTTGCACACAATGTCTCTTTCGACTACACCATAGTTCGTAATGAATTCAAAGCATTGGGTTTTGATTACAGAAGAGAGCATTTATGTACAGTACGTGCCAGTAAATACGTGATTCCTGGATATAAGTCTTACAGTTTAGGAAAGATTTCAAAAGATTTAGGGATACAAATTCAAGATCGCCACCGTGCTTATGGCGATGCTTTAGCAACATCTGAATTGTTTTCAATAATCATCGATAAAGACCCATATAACTTAGAAAAATTTATTCAGCACGAAATCAATCCCAAAAAGATTCATCCCCAGTTGGATTTGAATAAAGTGGATGAATTACCCACAAAAACTGGTGTATATTATTTCTTTGATGAGAATGGTACACTTATTTATATTGGAAAAAGCAAGAACATTAAAAGTAGAGTAGAACAGCATTTAAGAAATGCAACGACTCAAAAGGCGATTGAAATGCGCGAGAATATTTCAGAAATCAAATATGAACTTACCGGATCGGAATTAGTTGCCTTGCTAAAAGAATCGGATGAAATAAAAGCCTTCAAACCAAAATACAACAGAGCACAAAGAAAAACACTTTACAGTTATGGAATGTTCGAATTTGAAGATAGCAGTGGTTACCGTAATTTGTATATCGATCGGCTTCAGGGGAAAACGGATCGACCAATCACGGTTTTTACAAATAAATTGACCGGTAAAAAATTTCTGGAAAGAATATGTGCTGAAGGGGAGTTGTGTCAGAAATTATGTGGACTTTACAACACAAATTCAAGTTGTTTTCAATATCAGATTAAAGAATGCTATGGTGCATGTGTTAAAGAAGAGGTGTCTGAAAGTTACAATCGAAGAGTAGGTGAAGCGATCCGTTCACTGATATTTGATGCACAAAATTTCATTATTATAGGTAAAGGCAGGTCGAAATTCGAAAAATCATTTGTTCTAGTTGAAGACAGCGTTTACAAAGGCTACGGCTTTTGCAACGGTCGGATTAAAGTTGAGGGCCCTTCAAACTTAATTCCTTATCTTATTTCCAAAGAGGATAACAAAGATGTGAGTTCAATTATTCGTTCACACTTGAGGGATAAGAACACGAAAAACATCGTTTATTTCTAGTTGAATAGTAAATCGCTTAGAAATAGTTGTTTCGAAATAAATCGGTTTCTTTTTTGTAGGACTTGGAATACTCTTGCCCCAATCCTCTAGTAAATTTTGCTCCGAAAAAACCGAGAGCCAAAAAACATAGTAAAGCAATCATGGTTTTAATTTTTTAGTTTGTTAATAAATTTGTTTGTTGTTTCTCTGTTACGGAGCATTCTAAAAAAATGTTATCCTTTTTCTAATAAAACGTTCTTTATTCTCTTAATGTTGTCTCTAGAAAAGGTTACAAATAGTAAAGTGTAGCTTATTTAGATTCTTGTGTTATTTTTGTTTTATGAACGGTAAAAAAGAGGCAAATAAACTTCCATTGAAAAACTGGCAAGTGAAACTTCATACTGTTATTTTTGAAGCGGATACTAGAGCGGGTAAACTCTTTGATGTGGTTCTATTATGGGCTATTTTGATTAGTGTATTGCTGGTCATGGGGGAATCCGTAAAAGAGTTTCGAATTGAATATGGAAGATTTTTTCATATTGCTGAATGGGTCTTTACCATTTTGTTTACTCTGGAATATATACTGCGCTTACTTTGTGTAGGAAAACCAATCAAGTACATGTTTTCCTTCTATGGGGTTATTGATTTGCTTTCAATTTTACCTACTTATTTAGCTCTATTCTTTATAGATACCAGAAGTTTAAGAGTCATTCGCTCCCTTAGATTACTTAGAGTTTTCAGAGTGTTGAAACTAGGGAGATTTGTGAAAGAGTCCGATTTATTGATGGAAGCATTAAAAAATTCTCGTTACAGAATTACGGTCTTTTTGTTTGCTGTTCTAGCTGTCACTTCAATTATGGGTACTGTAATGTATTTAGTTGAGAGTCCTGAAACAGGCTTTACGAGCATTCCAAGAAGCATTTATTGGGCGATAGTAACATTGACTACTGTCGGCTTTGGAGATATCGCACCGCAGTCGGATCTAGGTCAGTTTATTGCTTCAATTGTAATGGTATTAGGTTATGCGATTATAGCGATTCCTACTGGCATCATTACTGGAGAAGTAATCAAAAGTTCAGAGCAAACGAAAATCAATACGCAGGTTTGCATCAATTGTCAACACGACAAACACGACACAGACGCCAAGTACTGTAAGATGTGTGGTACGGAGCTTTAGAGGAGGGATTTAAAATTCAAAGTGCAAAATGCTAAGTTCAAAATTCAAAGTGTAAAATGCGAAGTTCAAAATTCAAAGTGCAAAATGCGAAGTTCAAAATTCAAAGTGTAAAATGCTAAGTTTAAAATTCAAAGTGTAAAATGCCAAGTTCAAAATTCAAAGTGCAAAATTCAAAGTTCAAAATGGAATTAACCCACAGAGGACGCAGAGGTTTTTTTAGATAATACTTACAACCCAAATCACTTTGCATTTTGAATTTTGCACTTTGAATTCCAACCCCTCTTACTTTTTCAATAAATCTCTAATTTCAGTCAACAATTCTTGATCTTTAGTTGGCTTTGCAGGTGCAGCTGGTTCTTCCTTTTTAGTTTTTTTGTAAACTTTAATCACAATAAAAAGAGCCACAGCCACAAAAAGAAATTCGATAATCACAGTTAATAGTGATCCATAAGTTATTACTGCCCCTTTACCTAAATTAATGGTGAGTGCATGAAAATCTGGTTTTCCAGCAATTCTTGCAATTAAAGGCATAAAAATACCATTTACTGTTGTGTCAATAATTGGTTTGAAGGCCATCGCCATAATAAATGCTACGGCAGTTTCAATTACATTGCTCTTCATTGCGAAGGCTTTGAATTCTTTGATCATTTCATTCATAGTTTCAGTTTTTTTTATCAATTATTTACCACAAAAATAAACTAGTAATCAGTAACTTATAGTTTAATTTTATGGTGTTTTCCATGAGCAGATGTTCATATTCAATTTTAACCTGAATCCAGATCGGGTAATTTTTCAAGTAGACTTCTTGTTGGTTTGTATAGAATAACCTAGTTTCGTGTTAAGCAGATATGAGAAAGTTTATTGCCATACTATTGACTTTTATTTCACTTAATTCTTTTGGGAATTCCGAGTTGGATAGTTTGACGAAAGTTTGGAACAATCCCTCCGTTGCGGATACACTTCGGATCAAAACCATGCGCTTAATCGTATGGAATCATTATATGTATGACAATCCGGATACTGCCTTAGTATTGTCCAAAAGACTGCTTGAATTGGCAGAAAAAATCAATCACCCGATTTACATAGGGAATGGGCATTCTATGGTAGGGGTGGCATTGTCGTTGAAATCCAATTTTTATGAATCGAATGAGGAATTCTTTAAGGCTAAGAAAATATTTGAAAAAGAGGGTTATAAATTAGGTCTGGCTTCTCAGTATTTAAATTTAGGAGTGAATTACAAAGCTTTTGGGGATAATCCTAAAGCGGTTGATAATTTCTTAAAAGCGGGCAAATTGTATCAGGAACTCGGAAACAAGGAAGGAGAAACTAATGCTCAAAACAATGTTGCAACGGTCTACATGTCCCTTGGAGAATATGATAGAGCCAGAAATCTATTTGAAGCTTCACTTAGAACATATAAAGAAATAGGTGATGAAAGGGGAGCAGCTATGGTTACTACGAATATTGCCATGAACTACCACCATATGGGTGATTTCGAGAAGGCGGCCGAAAAATATAGAGAATCCATAACCATATCATTAGCCAATGATTTTAAATACGAAATTGCTCAAGCTTATGTAGGTTATAGTGAAGTTTTAATGGATTTAGGTGAATTGGATTTGGCTCTGGACTATATGAAAGGAGCACTGGAATTGAATATGGAAATTCAATCCAAAGAGGACGTGGCGCTAGTCTATTTGAACATGACGGATCTTTGGATTAAGAGAAAGGTGTACAAAAAGGCCTTAGAATCTGGACAAAATTCATTGGATATAGCAAAAGAAATAGGCGCTCTATACATTTCTACTCAGGTTTATTATCGATTGTATCAGGCTCATAAAGGATTGAGTCAGACCCAAAACGCTTTAGAAATGCATGAGCTCTATCTCAAAGAAAAAATTCACTTAGATTCTATTGAAAACAAAGAAGAAGTGCAGCGAATCCGAATTGAGGATCAGTACAAAAAGAAAGCAGAAATTGATAGCTTAAGAGCTTTGGACGAAAAGAAAATTCAGGATGAACAAATTGCTCGTGCTGAAACGGAAAAACAGAATCAGAAGATTGTAACTTATGCTTTACTTGCGGTTTTAGGAATGGCATTATTATTTGGAGGTTTTGTTTATAATCGATTTCAGTATTCAAAGAGACAAAATGTGGTGATTCAACAACAGAAAGAAGAAGTAGCACATGCCTACGAAGAAGTTGAACAGAAGAATCGAGAAATCATGGATTCAATAAGTTATGCAAAACGAATTCAATCTGCAATTCTTCCACCTGAACATTTGGTTCAGTCCTATCTTACTAATTCCTTTATTCTTTATAAGCCAAAAGACATTGTAGCAGGAGATTTTTATTGGATGGAACCGTATACTTTAGGCAATAATTCTAGAGGTATATTGTTTGCTGCGGCAGATTGTACAGGTCATGGAGTGCCAGGAGCAATGGTTTCTGTAGTGTGTAATAACGCGCTAAATAGAGCTGTGCGAGAATTTGGTTTGCGAATTCCGGGCGAGGTTCTTGATAAAACAAGAGAAATTGTGATACGTGAATTTGAGCACAATGCAGTTCAGGAAAAATTTGACCAAAACATTGCAGTAAGCCACTCTGATCAAGTAATAAAGGACGGGATGGATATCGCTTTGGTGAGTATAGAGCAAGAGCAAGAGCAACAGCAAGAGCAAGAGCAAGAGCAATGGAGAGTGGTTTCAAAACTTAAATTTTCAGGTGCTCATAATCCCCTTTGGATAGTTAGAAATGGAGCGTCTGAAATGGAAGAGATTAAGGGAGAGAAGCAGCCCATTGGGAAATTTGCTAAGCCTAGTCCATTCCCTACTCATGAGGTAGAACTGTTTGCCGGAGATACGGTTTACATTTTCACAGATGGATTCGCAGATCAGTTTGGCGGTGAAAAAGGGAAGAAAATGAAAACATCCAATTTTAAGCAAATCTTGTTGGAGATCCAGCATTTATCCATGATTGAACAAAAATCCTTTTTAGATAATTCTTTTGAAACCTGGAGGGGAGATCTGGAGCAATTGGATGATGTATGTGTAATTGGGTTTAGAGTTTAGTTTGATGACCCAAGAAGTACTTTCCAAATATTACAATCAAGAATCAGAAAGACTCCGGTATCGCCGATTATCCATGGATGATTTAGACGACTGGAAAGTATTCTTTGACGATAATGAAAGAGAACATTTTTTGGCACTTGATGCCACTCTATCCCCAGAAGAAAAAGCAAAAGAATGGATTGAATTGCAACTTGAAAGATACGCTCAAGGAGATTTTGGTCATTTAGCAATCCTAGAAAAGAGCTCAGGAAATCTTGTTGGAGTTTCTGGATTATTAGTAAGAAACAAAGAATCAAATTTGGATTACGAAGTGGCCTATTCGATTTTGCCAAATTATTGGGGAAAAGGCTATGCCACAGAGGCGGCTAAAAACATGAAGCAATTTGCAATGAATCATCAATTACACCATCGAGTTGTGAGTTGGATTCATCCAGAAAATTCTTTTAGCCAAAATGTTGCCCAAAAAAATGGGATGAAATTCAATGGAGAGGAATTCGAATTCAGAGGAATTTTAGTGCAAGTTTGGGAAATAGCTATTCTTTAAAAAGAAGTTTAGAAAGATGGAAGTACAGATTCACAAAGAATCGCATTCCTGATCCAAATATTTTTCAGTCTAGAGATCCAGATATCAAGCGATCTAGACAATCCAAAAGTCCACATTCAAAACAACTTATCAACAAAATAGCCTAGGAATGCTGCAAGCGATTATTTTTGCAGAAAAAAGGACAAAAAATGAAGTTTTTCATCGATACAGCAAATTTAAATGAGATCAGAGAAGCCAATGATCTAGGAGTTTTGGATGGGGTAACAACCAACCCTTCTTTAATGGCAAAAGAGGGGATTACTGGTGAATCCAATATCAAAAAACATTATGTCGACATTTGTAATATTGTTGACGGAGATGTAAGTGCAGAAGTGATTGCTACCGACGTGGCAGGCATGATCAAAGAAGGGACTGAATTGGCTGCTTTACATGAAAACATCGTAGTGAAAATCCCAATGATTAAAGACGGGATCAAAGCAATTAAACATTTCTCTAATGAAGGAATTAGAACAAATTGTACTTTGATCTTTTCTCCGGGGCAAGCTCTTTTGGCTGCGAAAGCAGGAGCTACATATATTTCCCCTTTTTTAGGAAGATTGGATGATGTTTCAACGGATGGATTGAATTTGATTCACGAAATCAGAACGATCTATGATAATTATATGTTTGATACGGAGATTTTAGCTGCTTCGGTAAGACACCCAATGCATATTATCGATTGTGCTAAAATTGGAGCAGATGTGATGACAGGTCCACTAAGCGCAATTATGGCTTTGGCAAATCATCCATTGACAGATATCGGATTAGAAAAATTCTTAGCCGATTACGCAAAAGGAAACAAATAAACTACTCTGAAACCAAATGCAAACCTGTGAGGGCTACTCGCAGGTTTTTTCTTTTTTTATATGCTGATAGAAATCAATCCATACAATATAGATAAGCGCCTCCTGAAACAAGTGGTTGACGTACTTCGAAATGGAGGGATTATCATTTATCCAACTGATTCCGTTTATGCCATGGGTTGCGATTTAAAAAATAGAAGGGCTTTGGAAAAACTAGCCAAACTAAAAGGAATCAAGTTGAGTCAGGCGAATTTTTCGATCATTTGTTATGATCTAAGCAATATTTCGGAGTACACAAAAAACTTTGATCGGTCTATTTTTAAATTGTTAAAACACAATCTTCCTGGTCCTTTCACTTTCATTTTGAACGCCACCAATGAAATCCCGAAGTTGTTTGATTCCAACAAAAAAACCATTGGAATTCGCGTTCCTGATCATGATTTGATTCGAGAAATCGTGAAAGAATTAGGAAATCCTATTGTAACTACCTCCATTCACGATGAGGATGAGATAATGGAGTATACCACAGACCCTTATCAAATCTACGAAAAGTATGATGGGAAGGTAGATATGATTATCGATGGAGGTTTCGGGAATTTGTACGCCTCAACAGTGGTGGATTGCACAGAAGATGAACCTGTTATTATCAGAGAAGGAATAGGCGAATTACAATGATTGCAATAGTTAACTTCGGAAGTTCTAAAGTGCCAGATATCCTAACTTGCGTGGAGTCCTTAGGCTATTCCGGGAAGGTATTGGATTATAGTCTGCAATCGAAAGGTGATAGTTTGTTGAGTGCTCGGAAGTGGGATAAAGTGATTTTATCAGGAGCCCCAATTTTACTTTCTCAACTAAAAGATTATTCCGAATATATCGATTTTACCACAGAAGTTTTGGCATTAGATATTCCTATTCTAGGGATCTGTTTTGGTCATCAAATTATTGGTCTAACTCACGGAGCAATATGCAAAATGGGAGAAGAAGATCGTTCAGGTCAAATGATTGAACAATTGACTCAAGACCCCATTTTCGATGGACTAGAAGAAGTTTTTGAGATGCAACAAGATCACTGTGAATTCATCGAACTTCCGAATCAATTTTTGCATTTGGCTCAATCTCAAATCACCTACAATGAAGTGATGAAACATCCTACAAAACCAATTTACGGTTGCCAGTTTCATCCTGAAGTTTCCGGACCGAAAGGACTTCAATTCCTGAAGAATTTCCTAGAAATCAATTGATATCAATATCCATGAGTGGATAAGTCGAAGGGCGAAAGTCAAAAGGCGAATGTTTTCTGATTAATTTTAATTCGTAATTCGTAATTCGTAATTCGTAATTCGTAATTCGTAATTCGTAATTCATAATTCATAATTCATAACATGGTTTTAAACTACATATGGGTCGGGTTTTTCATTGTTGCATTTTTAGTAGCAACAATCAAGACTTTCATGGGAGATGTAACCGTTTTCTCCGAAGTAATTAAAGCCATTTTTGAAAGAGCAGAATTAGGTTTTACTTTGTCTTTAGGACTGACAGGTATAATGGCCCTTTGGCTAGGGATTATGAGAATAGGAGAAAAAGGTGGAGCGATTAATTTTCTTTCCAGACTTGTGGCACCCCTGTTTTCTAAATTGTTCCCTGAAATCCCCAAAGATCACCCAGCTCAGGGTTCGATGGTGATGAATTTTTCGGCCAATATGTTAGGATTGGATAATGCCGCTACTCCTCTAGGTTTAAAAGCTATGAATGAGCTGCAAGAGGTGAATCCAGATAAAGAAAGGGCTTCCAATGCTCAAATTTTGTTTTTAGTCTTAAATACGTCTGGTTTAACTCTTATTCCAACAAGTATTATAGCTCTGAGGGCGACTACAATGGAGAAGTTTGATATTGTAGGTAATCCAACCGATATCTTTGTTCCGATTCTCATTGCAACCTATTTTTCGACATTAGCTGGATTGATTATCGTTTCCATTTTTCAAAAAATCAATCTGTTTCAAAAAACAGTAATGGCTTATTTGGGAACGGCTACTGCATTGGTAGGCGGACTGGTTTGGTATCTTTCAGAGCACAAAGATCAGATCGAAACAATTTCCTCTGTAGCATCTGGAGCAATCATATTTTCTTTCATAATTGGCTTTTTCATATTAGGGATTCGAAAAAAGATTAATCTGTATGAGGAATTTATTGAAGGTGCCACAGGTGGTTTTAAGGTGGCAGTGAAAATTATTCCTTATTTAATTGCCATGCTTTGTGCTATTGGAGCATTTACAGCTTCAGGAGCCATGCAGTTTTTTATTGATGGTTTGGGATACCTTTTCAGTTTGTTCCTTTCAGATACTCGATTCGTTGATGCTTTGCCTACAGCCATGATGAAACCATTATCAGGTGGTGGAGCTCGAGGTATGATGGTTGAGTCCTGGGGTGATAATGCAACTCATATCAATTCATTTGTCGGGCGACTCACTTCTACGCTTCAAGGCTCCACAGAAACCACTTTCTACGTTCTTGCGGTGTATTTTGGGTCAGTTGGTATCAAAAACACTCGTTACGCCATTGTAGCCGGGCTCTTTGCTGATCTAGTGGGAATTATTGCAGCTATTATTGTGGCTTATTTGTTTTGGGGATAGATTTTTGAACTATCAACTATCAATGATGAATTTGTGAATTTTGATTAGATTTGTCTTACCATTTAAATCAAAATCTAATGAAATATTCAATCGAAGAACGTACTCTTGAGTTCGGAGTTACGGTATCTAAAATGTGCCGAGAATTACAAAAAAGAGAAAATGAATAAATACGCACGAAATAAGGAAAATACTTAGCACAATTATACTTAGAACGAAAGAGAAATTATAGAATTCAGCATGAATCCATTTCTTCAATTTTTCATCGTTGATAATTGATAATTGACAATTCAATGTTATTTTTGTTCAAACCTGCATTATTACTATAAAAATGTAGAAAATAAGATTAAAGCTTTGCGAAAAAAGAAAAATCCAGTCAAAAACGTTGCGCCACTCAAACCATTGAATTACGACGTCAAGATTATTCTTGCATGGGCTGAAGCAATTGGAGGGAATAAAGATATGCGTGATCTCCTAACTGCCAACGGATATGAAGAATTAGGGATCTTCTGTTATGCTTTACTTCTGAAGGATGACGCCCGCGATTGGTTAAAGGAAAACGGTTATGCACATTTACTTGCAATGATTCATGGAGTAGAGGGAAATAAATCCGCATTGGATTGGTTGGAAACCAATAATTTTAAATTGCTTCGTATTATCGCTTTGGCGGGAGATGGAGAACCTGCAGCTTATCTTTGGTTAGAAGAACAAGGGTATCACGAATTTCATTACTTGGCTAAAAAAATTCAGGAAGTCAAAGACGAAATTGAGGAAAATCATAATGATATGCACAAGTTTGGTGCAGATTAACCCTTTGAAAAGTGCATCTGATTCAGTATATTCACAGACTGAGTTTTAATTCTGTGGCTATGAAAAAAATACTACTTGCGCTTATTTTAACTTTACCTTTCCTAGTACAATCACAATCTTGTCCCGATGTTACCGCATCCGGAATCATGAATTACAACGGCAATTACGATGATACACTGAGAGTGTGTTATGGAGACACTATATATCTGAAAGACAATGGTTCAACAGATAATGTTGGAAGTAGTTTAACTCAATTTCGATTTTATATTGATGGCCAGTCTATTGGTCAGTTGAGCAATCAAAATGATAGTCTGATTTATGTGGTTGGCGCAATTGGAATTACAGAGATTCATTATCTGGTGACGAATCAAGATGGATGCGAAAGTGCTTATTACAGCCTTTTTGTGATTTCCAATCAACCTGAAGTGGACTTCCTTGCTTCATACAATTCTTGCGTGGGAGATTCTCTGCATTTAAGTTTTGAGCCTATGACTCAGGATACCTCTTTTCATTTTACTAGAATCGAAACAAATACATTGGGCTGTATGGCAGATAATGGAACACAGACTTTTGATCTTGTTGTTTCGGGGGTCACACCAGCCACTATTACTCAGGCTTCGGATATCAATTTTATCAGAATTGCCATGGAACACAACCGAATAGGTGAATTACAAATTGAAGTTACTTGTCCGAATGCCCAATCCGTTACTTTGATGACTACTGGAACCGGTCAGTTTGAAGATTTTGGAAACCCTGTAGGCGGAGGAGGACCCGGCCCACAGCCCCCCATAGATTGTAATGATCACAGTACGGTTGGAGAACACTTTAATTATGATTTTGGAGGACCCGATGCTTGGGGTACCATCGCAGACTATGTGCAATTTGTTGGGGGGAATATACCAGCAGGAGATTATTTTCCTGATAATACTTATACAGGTTTTATTGGCTGTCCAACTAATGGAACGTGGACGCTTACCATTACAGATGCAATCGCAAATAATGATGGTTCAATAGGAAATTGGGGGATTGATTTCAATGGAGATGTCATTAATGTTGGCGTTCCACCTGTAGATTATGTTTACGATGCAAATGCTGCAAGTTCATTTTGGACTACCTCAGACAATTATACTTATTTATCAGCTGATTTAGATACAATTTATTACGCAAATGCGGCTTCGGGAACAAATACATATACGTACCATCTAATTGATAATAATGCTTGTGAGTCAACATGGGATGTGAATTATGTTCTAAACAATGCGCCAACAGTTTCTGCAGGTGCAGACGGTACTTTTTGTGAGGGAGTAAGTTTAAATGGATACGTGGGGCCAGTTACTTCAGATTGTACGGTTGAATTGCACATGTACGACGACTTTGGTGATGGATGGAATAACAGTACTTTAGATATAACTATTGCAGGAAATACAACGAACTATACAGGTACAGGAAATGGGAATACAGAGACTTTCACAGTACCATCTGGGACGGATATATATCTAACTTTTAACAATAGTAATCAATGGCCTGAAGAGTGCTCATTCTATATTATTGTTGGGGGAGATACTTTATACTCAGATGGAGTAGGAGGAACAGTCCCGTCAACAAATAATGTGGCGGTTAATATTGATTGTGCAGGTTCCAATACCTATTGGACACCAAATGATGGAACCTTATCTGATGTTTCTGATTTGAATGCTACAGTAAATGCTATAGGAACACTGCAATATGTTTTACATTTTGATGATCCAAATAACCCAACATGTGCGGTAACAGATACCGTAAATTTAGTTGTAAACGAAAATCCGACCATTCAAAATACAGATTTTTCAGGATGTTTTGGGAATTACCCGACAGTAGATCCAAACCCAACTGGAGGGGCAGCTCCTTATACGGAAAACTGGTATGGAGAAGATCCAATGAATTTGATGACGGGACAATACTTATACACCGTAACTGATGCCAGCGGATGCAGTGCTACTAGCTTAATTGATATCGAATTCAGTGATTCGATGTACTTTTCCAACATTCAAGTTACCGATGCACGTTGTTTTGGTGAGGCAAGTGGTACAATATATTTCCTATTTCATGGAGGGGTTTCACCAATTACATTTGATTGGGGTGGAGTAAATTTCAATCAAATTCCCGCAGGTAATCACTTACTTATCGCTATTGATGACTTAGGTTGTCGGGATACACTAGATTATTCTGTTACTGAGCCGGCAGAAATTGTGATTACGGGAACCGTCACGGATGTGCAGACTCAAGATGATGGTTCGGTTGATATCGCCGTGAGTGGAGGGACTGGTTCAACCTATTCATTTTCGTGGAATAATGGTGCAACAACAGAAGATATTGCTGGATTGTCTGGAGGTGATTTTATAGTTACAGTAACTGATTCTATTGGTTGTTCAGAAGTAGATACATTTACGGTTGTTGATCCTTTTGTAGGATTGATAGAAAATGGAGTTCATGAGTTCAAAGTGTTTCCAAATCCAACAAATGGGACTCTGAATCTTCAATTCGCCAAGTCGTACACGGATTTGAAAATCGAAATGTATGACCCAAAAGGAGGTCTGGTTTTATCCAAACTTGCGAATGGAAATCAGCTAATTCAAATTGATCTAAAAGAGTTCAGTACAGGAGTTTACTATCTCAAACTTCAAAACGAGCATATAAATGAGTCGATAAGAATTCAGAAGAACTAGTCAGAAGAACTAATCAGATTTCCAGATTTTTAGACTCAAGACTAATTGGTTTTGCACATTTGTAACCCCGGACTGAAGTCACAGGGTTGAGAATGACTCGCGCGGTGTAAATCCAAGATATATTAATTTGAGAAAATCTGTAAGCTTCTGATTTTTCCTATAGAATTGAGTTCAAAACATCAAAAACATTCCCTCCAGAATAGAACGTACCCAATTCTTAATTTTTCATTTTTAATTATTTCCCTATCGGTCAATGAGCTCGCTATCGCTCGGTTCTTAATTCACCCCCCCCTATTTATCTAAAAATTGCGAATTCCAGTTCTGTTTTGTAGGATAGATATTAAATGCCAAGGCAATAAAAACGGAAAAGATAGAAAGAGCAATCCAGATCTTGAAAACTCCAAAACTAAAATATAGCAGTGGTGTGTCTGTTCCTGTTGTGGCTATAGCGATCAAGCTTGCAAGAACGAATGCAACTCCACAAAGCGAGGCAAAGAAGTGTTGATAAGACTGAAAAGGAAATGCTTTGATTTGTCTCCACCATTTCATGTCTTTTCCCCATTTGTGAATAAAAAGATATTTGTTTGGGGATAATTCGGCCAACATGATGGGGTCTTTATCCACATAATTCAATTCGAAAAACTCTCCAGGGGCTATTATTCTAAAACTACGAAATCGCTTTCCATGTCGGTCTTCGAGCTCTGCCAATCGATCCCAGGCTTCCTGAGGGATATCTCCTTTAAATAGTTCGGAATCTAAAAATCTGAGGCGATATTTTAAGCAAAGTTTTTCGATTGTTTCTAAAGACCAAATATGCTCTTTTTCTGCCTCAAGAAAAGCTAGATGATCGTTGAAATGATCGAAAAGGAGTTCTTTGGTTTCATTCAGGAGGTCGGATTGAATTTTTGCTTCTTCTTTTAAAGCTTCTCTGAATAATCTGGAGTCTGACATCGTATGTAATGTTTGTGAAATTTAGTTTTATAAAATTAACAAATATTGAGAAAAATCAGAAATGATTTCAATCTATTCAACGTTTAGAAAACAATAATAAGAATCTATTGTTTATCACATATACGGAATACTGATCTCATGAAGAAAAAAGAATTACAAGAAAAAATTGCACAGAGACTAAAGGAATATATCGTTAAGAAAAAACTGCTTCCAAGTTCAACAAAAGAACTTTTGAAAGGAGCTGAAACCGGTAAAACTTACGCCTCAGTTGTAGCCGACCCAAAGGAGTTGTTTCATCTAATTATGGAAGGTTTTATTACTGATACCCTGTCGGTTTTAGAACAAGATGAGAACTATGCCGAAATGACCGTGAGAGAGAAGTTACTCTCCTTCTATTTTGTGTTTGTTGAGCAAATTAAAGAAGACGAAGAATTTTTAAAAGTTGTTTTTAGTCCTAGACAGTTTCAGTTATTGAAGCTGGTTAAAAATGCTATGCGTCCCCCATTCATTGAATTTATAGATCAAATCGTTCAGGAAGGAATTTTAAATGAGGAAATTAAATCAAGGATGGTTTTGGATAAGGTTTATGGTATGACCTTGGAAAAGGACTTAATGTTGGTCTTGAAATTTTGGTTAAAAGATGGCTCGGAAGCGAAAGAAAAAACGGATGAATTGATTGAGAGATTGGTTCATCTGGAGATGAATGCTCTAGGTCCAAATTTTATGGATGATTTGATAGGATTAGGAAAAATGATGTTGGAGAACAGTCCACTCTCCAAATACATGAGTAGATGAAGGAACAAAAGAAAATACCTGTTGGCAAGGTTCAAAGAGCAGCAAAGTTTATAAAAACCGGAACCAAAGTAGGAGCCAATTATGCAGGTTACTACATAAAAAAAACAGTTTCTAAACCAAGCAAAGAAGATTTAGATAGGAAAAACGCTGAAGACATTTACAGTGCATTTTCTGAACTTAAAGGAAGCGCTTTGAAAGTAGCACAGGTTTTAAGTATGGATACCAATGTATTGCCAAAAGAATATTCAGAACAATTTGCTATGGCGCAATACAGTGCTCCTCCATTAAGTTATCCATTAGTTCGAAATACAATTCTGAAGACTGTTGGAAAAACACCAGAAGAATTATTTGAAGAATTTGACAAAAGTGCAGTCAATGCCGCTTCCATTGGGCAGGTTCATAAGGCGAAATTAAGAGGGCATATTTACGCCGTTAAAGTCCAGTATCCGGGTGTGGCAGAAAGTATTCAAAGTGATTTAAAGATCGTTTTACCGATAGCCAGACGTTTTTTAAAGCTTAATAAAAAAGAAATAGAAAAGTATGCTAAGGAGATCGAATCCAAACTGCTGGAAGAGGCCAATTATGAACTTGAATTGGAGCGTTCAAATTGGATTACAAACAGTTGTTCAGGTCTTGAGGGAATTATTTTTCCGAAATATTACAAAGAATTGTCCAGTAAAAGAGTATTAACTATGGACTGGATTGAGGGCATTCACCTAAAAGAATTCATTGATACCAAGAGCGGGACTGAAGAAGCTAATCAAATAGGTCAAAAGCTGTGGGATTTTTACGTGTATCAAATTCGAGAATTGAAAATGGTGCATGCTGATCCACATCCGGGAAATTTTTTGATTACTGATGAAAATCAATTAGGAGTTATCGATTTTGGTTGCGTCAAAGAACTTCCAGATGATTTCTACCGAGATTATTTTTTACTCTTCAATACAATTAGAACAAATAATTTGGGATCTATAGAAGAGATCATGGAAAGATTAGAATTCTTTCTTCCTACAGATACCGAAAAGGATAGAAAAAAAGTCCAACATATTTTTACTGAATTACTTAGCTTGGTCATGAAGCCCTTTCAAGAAGCTTATTTTGATTTCAGTGATGCCGCTTATTTCAAACAAATCTACGCTTATGGAGAAGCTTTGAGCCAGGATAAGGAAGTACGCGATATGGGGAGTGCAAGAGGATCCAAGCATTTTATCTATATGAATCGAACATTATTTGGTTTGTTTAATATATTACATTCACTGAAAGCAGATAAAATTGCTACGGCCGGATTCGCAGGAATTGTAGAAAATATTTCGGAGAAAAGTAGCTGATTTTTAACAGGTTCCAAAAAGGAGTAAATTTTATCTATTTTTTTCTTTGCCAATAAAAATATTCCCTATATATTTGCCCCCACGAAATTGAAAGGGAAACCACAAAATTTCGGGCGATTAGCTTACCGATGCAAGATTTCTAAGTTCATGCTTCACAGAAATCTAAGATCGGCACAGGCAACTTCGCAATAAGAGACAACTTTAAACACAAAGAGGGCGATTAGCTCAGTTGGTTCAGAGCACCTGCCTTACAAGCAGGGGGTCACTGGTTCGAATCCAGTATCGCCCACAACCGAAAGCTCGATACGAAAGTATCGGGCTTTTTTTATTTCATGATGTTGATAATTCGTGTACATAAATTGTGGAATAAAAAATAGACTACCGAGCGCCAGCGAGTCGAGATGTAGGTTGGGTACTAGGGCTTTTGATACTTGGGATCTGAAATCTAGTTTCGCCCACAATTGAAAGCTCGATACGAAAGTATCGGGCTATTATTTTTACCAGTAATTAGTTTTACTACTATAAATAACACAAGTAAAGAATTCGAGATTTCTGCCGGGCTAGATAAACTATGAGTTATATCTTAAAAACGACATTTCCTGATTCTTTTTTTTCTTTATTAAGTCAGAACAGTACCTTTTTTATTTCTCCATGGTAGAATATAAAATTCCAACTATATTTAAACAAACATCATAATTTCAATTGCATGCGACAGTTTATTTCTTCTATTATTCTGGTCTTTGTGGCCAATTCTTGGTCTCAAAAGATAAATGCTGATAATCCAACCTACATGTTTGTAGATTTGGATTTAATACCTCAGTATATTCAGCCAGAATTGAGTGGGTTTGGAGAATTGTATTTCTCCTCAGAACCCGTACCTGAGAGTGCGCAATTGGCGGAGTTGAAATTCGGAAAAAAGTTAAACGTAGATCATCTCGATTTTTGGAATGATTTGCAATTGTTTCAACTAGACACAAGTCAACTAAGTCCCAATGGTTATTTTAGTTTCTATCAAAACACCAACTATTTGAATCTTGAATATAGAAACGCGAATTCCTTAGATAAAGAAATGACGAGTATAGGTGCGGTTACTAAAGAATTCTTAAATAAGAAACCGAATTTTGAGGAATTTGTGAAATTATTGATTTATACTGGGGTGATTGGAACTTACAATCATTTAAATGCGGAAATGATTACTCTCAAAAAAACAAATAAGGAAGATGTATTTGAAATTGAATTTAGTGCAGTATGGCATTATTGTACCAATGATTGCTACGATCCAAAGTATAAGTTTGCGATTCGGGTGAACAAGATTTCAGGTGAGGTTATCCTGTTGAAGAAATAAAGAAAAAACGCCCTCGAAAGGGCGTCTAAAGATTATTTAGGGATTCTCTTTTTGAGAATACAAATCATCTTTTCCTTATCTCCATCAAGTATTTGAGCCATGGTTCTGTATCGGAAATTTTCTCCAACTTGTAATTTGTCAAAAAATCCAGCTTCAAATTCTTGTACGTCTCCTGTTTCAGAGTCTTTAAGTGTACCCATTACACCTTTTTCGCAATCTGGAAGTGTCACAATTGTACCTTTCATGTTTTGTTTTTTTGGTTAATAAATTGATGCTCTTAAATATAGAGATTATTATGAATCCAATAAAAATATTTTTAACTTTCCTAAATGCTATTAAAACTTCCGCTATTCATAATTCTTAATTGCACACTGTTTTTGTGTCTGTCTCTTAGGGCACAATCACCTTTAGATTCACTTAAAGAAAAAATTAAAGTGTATCAAGCAGAGAATCAGGCGGAAAAGATGATGCGCACTCAAATAGAATTGTCACGACAGCTCATCTTTTTTGAGGAACAAGTTGAAGAGGGTATGAAACTCTTGAAAGAAGTGCTTCCTAAGGCTGAAAGAGAAGGTAAAACCTCTATAAAAGCTCGAATTCACCATATTTTGGGTTATACCTATGCCGAATATTTAAATGATTATTCGAACGCTTTAAAGAACTATTATAAGGCCTTGGAGTTTTATGATAAAAATGAGGATTTCGATCACAAAACAACCCTGCTTTTGAATATCGCTGAAGTTTATTATTCCTATGGTTCGCATAAGGAAGCGATTAAGTTTTTATTTCAAGGCTTGGACATGGCCTTGGTTAAAGGTGATGAAGAACTTATAGCCACATTTCACAATAATTTAGGGGTGAATTATGTCGAATTGGATGATTACAGAACCGCTATTCTGTATTTAGATAAAGCAGCAAAATATTATCAGAGTGTAGGGGATGCGTTGAGTTATTATCAAACACAAATCAACATTATCAATCTATATCCTCATGAAAATGTGTCGAAAGAGAGACGAACGGAGATTCTCGATACCTACACCAAAGCAATTCCTGTATTCAAATCTGAAGGTGATTATTTTAGTTTGATGGCAAGCCTTAAAAATATGGCTAGTATAGAAAACGAAATGGGTAATTTTCTCAAAGCAAAACAATTGTTGGAAGAATTATTGGAATATGAAGCACAAATTCCAGATTTAATGTTGCGATCTGAGGCCTATAAATCTCTAGCGACAACTTATGGAGGAATGGGCGAATACAAAATGCAATCTGACTATCTTAAAAAATATGTGGGGATGTACGATACCCTATTTAATGTAGCAAAAACAAAAGCAATTGCCGAAACAAGGATAAAATATCAGGCTGAGAAAATCGAAGATGAAAACAGTATCTTGAAGAAAAATGAAGAGATTCAAAATGCGAAACTTGAGAATGAAAAATTAACCAGATATGGATTGGTGATTGGCTTAGGTCTTATTGTTTTGTTCGCAATTTTTGTATTGAATCGATTCCTAGCATCTCAAAAACAAAAAAAGATTATTCAATCTCAAAAATATGAAGTGGATTTAGCCTATTCCATTTTAGAAACAAAGAACAACGAGATTTTGGATTCCATTAATTACGCCAAGAGAATCCAAGCTGCAATTTTACCTTCAAACCAATTTGTTAAAGATTGTTTACCTAATAGCTTTATTGTGTATATGCCCAAAGATATTGTTGCGGGTGATTTCTATTGGATGGAGACTATTCAGGATATCGGGTTGGATGGAGCGATAGGGGGCAACCTGGGAACACTGCTTGCTGTTGCGGATTGCACAGGACATGGTGTGCCCGGAGCGATGGTCTCGGTTATTTGTAACAATGGATTGAATAGAGCAGTACGCGAATATGGCTTGACAGATCCGGGAAACATATTGGACAAAACTCAGGAGATTGTTGTGAAAGAGTTTGAAAAATCCTCCGAGGATGTTAAAGATGGTATGGACATCGCCTTAGTATGCCTTGAGAATATGGAGGATGGAAAAAAGCAGTTATCCTTTGCGGGAGCTCACAATCCGCTATGGATCATCCGAGCCGGTAAGGATGCAATTGAAGAAATTAAAGCAGACAAACAGCCAATCGGAAAGTTCAGTAACTCACAACCCTTTTCAACTAAAAAAACGGTATTGAATCCTGGGGATACCTTTTATATTTTTTCTGATGGGTTTGTCGATCAGTTCGGAGGTCAAGAACAAAAACCATCTGGCAAGAAACTAAAGAGTAAAAATTTCGCAAGCTTAATTCTTTCCATTCAGGAAAAAAGCATGGATGAACAAAGAACCCGCCTACATGAATTTTTTGATCACTGGAAAGGAGATCTGGAACAAGTAGATGATGTGTGTGTGATTGGGGTACGCATTTAGAAGATCAATAAGTGCTTGTTCTGAGTCGAGGCTTTTCTATTTGTTAAAATGAATTAATTTTACTCCTTTACAATTGAATTTAAATTACTTAGCAATGAAAAGTTTATGGATTGCAATCTTCTCATTTTGGTTTGTTGCAAACGCATTTTCCCAATATGAAAAGAAGGATCTGGAAGGTATCTATTTTGGAAAAATGCGGACAGGACAATCTTCGTTTGGTCAAAATATTATTATTCGATTTTATGCAAATGGAGATGTTATTGCTGATCCGATTCCGGAGAAGCCTCAGTATATGGACACATTTGAAAAGGTTTTTGTACCCGGAAGTAAGAATGTTGAAACATCCAAATATTCATTGCTAGGAGATCGGGTTCAGTTTGAATTTTATGTTCTTCAAAAGGGAATAAAAGCGAAATTTCTGTTTAAGGGAACACTTTCTTTTTCAGATTTTTCAAAAGCTGTGGTTTTCGAAGTCCACAATTTAGCCACACGCCAGAAATTTAATCTTTACGCGAAGAAGATTTGGCCAGAAAATAATGCGCCGTCAATTACGGATGTAGCAAAAGCACTTGATCTCAAAAAGAAAAATACAAGCCAAGATACTATAAACAATCCAGCTAAAAAGAAATCAGTAGATAACATTGAAAATTTCTCTAAAGATCTGGAGAAAAGTATAGAAAAAAAGGACGTTTCAGCAGCAGTCAAGAATATGAATCAGATTGGAGCGGAAAACTTCAATCAAGGCAATTTTGAAGAAGCGATAGATCTTTTTAAGGAAGCCTTAGTTTTATGTGATTTGGACAATAATAGAGGTGCCAAAGCAACCATATACAACAATATTGGAGTTTCTTATGACCGAATGAATATTCGAAAAGCAGCTATAGAAAACATCATGCAAGCCAAAGAGATTTTTGATGAATTGGATGACAAAGTTTCTTCTGCAAGAATGTTGAATCAAGTTGCGGTGATCGAAAAGAATCATTTGAATTTAGAAAGTGAGACAAAGGTTTTAACTGAACTTATGGAGATGGAAGAAAAAAGGGGAGATCAGTCAGAATTGTATAAAACCATGAATAATCTATCAATTAATCAAGCGAAAACAAAGGATTATGAAAATGGATTATTTACAATTGAAAAAATTGAAAAAGCAGCTCTTGAATTGAATGATCAGAAATTATTGGCGAAAGCCTATAACAACAAGGGAAATATTCGATTTGAACAAAATCAAAAGGAAAGAGCGAAATCAAATTACAAGAAATCATTGGCGATAAAGGAAAAATTGGGAGATAAAAGATCTCAAGGGGTTACTCTCCATAATCTTGGAAATGTTTATTATTCCTCAGATGAACTGGATTCCGCTCAAGTTTGCTATGAAAAGAGTTTGGAATATGCCATTGCTTCCGATGATCACAAAACAGCGAATGCAAACTACAAAGCACTTGCGAATTTGTCGGCAAAGAAAAATAATTGCACAGAATCTTTGGATTATCACAAACTCTACACTCGTCTGGAACATTCTCTGGAAGTTACCGACCAATTGAAACAATTGTATGAGGAAAGCGAAAAATACCTTTCAGATCAATTCAAACTGAATGAAAGTTTGAGTGAAGATATTGAGAAGTTAACCCAAGAGAGCAATCAGCGTTTGATGTCAATCAATTTATTACAGGAAAACATTCGTTCGGAAAGAATTAAATCGAAACAGGAAAGATTGCTACAAGAAAATAAAATGGAGTTGTTGAGTCAGGAAAAGGTGATTTTAGAAAAAGAAAATGAAGTCATTGCTTCTGAATCTGAAACCAAGAATTATATGCTGTTTGGTGCAGGACTTTCAGGAATCTTAGTTCTTTCAATGCTTTTTCTGCAGATCAGACATAAGAATCGAGCGAAAAAAGACAAGAACAAAATCAATGAACAAAAAGAAATCATTGAGGAAAAAAATCAGGAATTTGTGGATTCTATAACCTATGCGAGTCGCTTACAAACAGCCATTCTTCCCCCGCAGAAATTGGTGGATCAGCAAATCAAGGAGAATTTTATTCTTTACAAACCAAAGGATATAGTTGCAGGAGATTTTTATTGGACGGCAGTTGTAGGGAATTATACTTATGTAGCTGCTGCGGACTGTACAGGACACGGAGTACCGGGGGCAATGGTGTCTGTGGTTTGTTCAAATTCTTTGGATCGGGCAGTGAATGAATTCGGTTTACGGGATACAGGAGAAATTCTAAACAAGGTAAGGGAATTGGTAGTACAAACCTTTGAAAAATCAGAAGAAGAGGTGAAAGATGGGATGGATATCGCTCTTATTCGGATGGAGAAAAATAAAGAAGAAATCCAGTACACGGGCGCTAATAATTCGCTTGTTTTGATCCGCCATCGAGGTGGAGGAGAAAGTTTAAGTGAAAGGTCAATTTATTCAAGTACCAAATACGTGGATGAAATAAAAGCTGATAAAATGCCAGTAGGACAATATTCCAAAATGGATCCATTTTCAACTAATTCTGTGAAAGTGAAAAAAGGAGAAATCGCGTATTTGTTTTCTGATGGTTTTCCCGATCAGTTTGGCGGATCGAAGGGTAAAAAGCTTAAAATGAAGGCATTAAAGGAGCTTTTTCTGAAAATATCGTCTATTCAGATGAAAGAGCAAAGAACGCTGCTTGATACCGCCTTTAACAAATGGAAAGGAGAATATGAGCAAGTAGACGATGTATGTGTAGTAGGGGTAAAGTTCTAGTAGAACTAAAAGCCTGCCGGATGTCCTACGATTATCTCATATACATAGTGTCTTTTTGATCCAAGATCATCAACTAAGATGAAATGATTATCTCTTGCTGATGAAACACCTAATCTCGCATTTGGTTTGAATTCATCGGAATAATTGGTTCGGTCTTTAGTGGTAATTTCACCAAATTCATCATAGTCTAAATAGGTTTCTATATTACCATTTAAGTCAGATTGAACAAGTATGCTTCTGCCCCCTCTGCAATTTTGGATATCAACTCCAGGAAAGGCAAAAGAAACATATTGTCCACCTAATACAGTATAACCTTTTTCGTTTCGATTTATGGAAATAAAGGAACAAGCATCTGCTCCATGTTTGTCTTTTAATGGGGTGTACCAGATTAACTGTGAAAGATCCCAGGAGTATTTTCCCAAGTACCAATAGCCCGCTTTGTTCTGTCCTATATAAAGCAATCCTTCATTGTCATAAAGAATATCTGAAATAAGATTGGCTCCACTAATTGGGGCTAACCAGTCAATATAAATTTGTTGTTCTGGATTTTCCCATAATTTTTCATAGCTTTTTCTAGCCACTCGATAATCGTTGTCTTTATTTTTGTAAAGCTCATAGAATAAGCCGTTTTCACCACAAACAATTTTTAAAAATAATTCGGGTTTATATGTAATGGATTTGGTTTTGTATTTACCTGTAGCTAAATCAAGAATTAATGTGCCTATGCTTTTATCGGAATTCAAATAGCCTACAACTAGAAATTTCTTATCAGGTGTAATATCTCCTGAAATAAATGTTTTATTTACTTCATTTATAGAATGTAGCAGTTTACAAGGTTGTGAATTTGAAATTTTCATCACGGTAACATTACCTTCGCCAAAAACTGCAACTCGATCGTCACCCAGTCCAAGTATATTCTTGACTGAACTCCTCAAATTTTTATTGTAGAAGGGAATCATGACAGATTTTTCTTCATCGGAAACATTCCAAATCAACTCAGTTCGATAATTGTCATTATTCACGGTAGGACGATAGAGGAAAATTGGGTAGGATTGATTCTCGATGCGAATAGTAGAAAGTGCATCAATGTATCTACGATAATGGAATTTCTTATCATAGTGCATGGTTTGATTGGTGTCTTCAATCTCGGTATGGGGAGTGAAAGTATGGCTCTCAACAGAAACTGAATTCCATATTTCGTCACCTTTGATATAGAGGTTTGCTCCTGAACCATCCAATAATTTGCCATAATTTTTCTTGGCCCAAAAGAGTTTATTATCCTTTGCACTGGTATAATATTCCAGGAATTCCTGATTTTTTAAGGGGACGATTTTGTAGACAGTATTTGGCTTATACGTTATAGACTTCATGTAATGCTTTCCACTGGAAATGTCTACAAGTAAATTCCCAAGATTCCCATCGTTTAAAACATAACTAGAAATAAAATATTTTTTGTCAAGAGTTCCTGCTCCCTTCAGAACTGAAATAGTTGGCTCATTAATCGAGTGTAAAATTTTGCTACTGCCGGCAATGTTGACAATTGTGACATTCCCTTCACCATATACAGCAAATGTACTTTCATTGATTTTCGAAATTCCATTGACTTTTTTCTCTGGATGAGAAGTATAGTAGGGCAGTTCAAGAATTTTATTTCTGTTACTCCAACATAATATACTTTTTACTGTTACTCCATCCTTTTCCCAGTGTTCTACGTAAACATAATCATTGTGACCGTTTACCTGAATAGTTTCAACATAATCCCAATTTCTTTTGAGGTCTTTTTTCCAGTCTTGAGTAATAGCTGTATTAACAAATAAAATAAGTGTGAGAATATATGTCAGTACCTTCTTCATCGTTTTAAATTTTGCTTGAATATAATTTTCCTAAGACCAAATATTCCGATCAATTTATAAAACAGGGGTTTGGGTTTTTAAAATCCACATCGGCGGGGTTTTTAAAATCCTCACATTCTTCTTCAGGGCTTCTGAAGGATTAAATTCAACCAATGACACTTCGAGAGTAATATAGAAGGATCTGGGAAATAGAAGAACATTCATCGTCGGGTTTGTGAAGACATTCATCGTCTTTGATGCTCAATTGAGTTAAGTTTGTCTTCGGGTATCCGGATAAATGAGTAAAAAAAAAAGACCCATCGGTTAAATGGGTCCTTTTGTGATCGCGCTAATGACGATAAATGTCATCACAAGCAGGATTCGAACCTGTGACCGTCCCGACATTCATCGTCGGGATGCTCTATCTAGCAATTGTATTGTAAATTTTTTAGAAAAAGGTCTAGAAAAAAAAAGACTCATCAGATGATGAGTCTTTTTGTGATCGCGACAGGATTCGAACCTGTGACCGTCTGCTTAGAAGGCAGATGCTCTATCCAGCTGAGCTACGCGACCATCCTATTAAAGATCTTTCATTTTTTAAGATGGTTATCCAGTTCAGTAAAACAAGAAATTTTCAATTTCGTAGATTTTACTAATCCTGACATTTATCGTCAGGTACTGAGCTACGCGACCATCCTAAATAAAACAAAAATGAGAATCGTCATTCTCATTCTGATTCTCATTCTTTAAAGTCGGGGTGGCAGGATTCGAACCTGCGACCTCCTGCTCCCAAAGCAGGCGCGATAACCGGGCTACGCTACACCCCGAACTAATTTTTTCAATCTGTCAAACCTTTTCTCAGCCTCTGCTGATCGTTTTGCGGGTGCAAAGATAATACATTTTTTTCGTTCTTCATGATTTCTCTTTCAAAAAATCGTAACTACCTCATTCTCCGAATACTTTCTCCAAACTCACACTCCGCACTCACACTGATATGCGGTGAGAGGGGGATTATTCCGCTTCGCTTCATGAGCTCCACTTCGTTCCGGTTCGAACCCCTAAGGGTTCTCATCCATGCATTCCTTCTTTCAAAGAAAACTCATTCTCCGCACTCATTCTCATTCTGTTATGCGGTGAGAGGGGGATTCGAACCCCCGGAACGGTTACCCGCTCGACAGTTTAGCAAACTGTTGGTTTAAGCCACTCACCCATCTCACCTAATAAGGTTTCAAAGAACCGGCTGCAAATTTATAAAATCCGTAATTTTTACCAAGAAAATAGTGAAGTTTAATTTTCTTTTATCGAATTTCACTTTTTTTAGGTTTATATTTTTCTCTCAGACAACCCTTTAGGAATTCAATTGTATTCTGAGTATGTGGGAAACTATACTCATTGAAGTATGGACATTCCAACAAAAAATAGTAAATTGACGGTCACCTCTTTTGTTTTTAGAAGAGTTACTGTGTTTTGATAACCAAAATGAGCCTGTCTAGAAAGGCTCAAAAATCGTTTGAATATGAAAAAATTGCTTTTGCTGCTTGTCCTAACCCTTTCTGTGGTGAATCCAAATGACCTTTTTTCTCAGCTTGATAATACCCATTATATCCCACCGATGTTCGGAAGGGAAGATTATGGTACACATTACATTGTATTGAGCACACCCTCTACGACTCCATTTGATGTGACCATTACGGATGGGGCAGGTAACCTGATTACAACTCAAACTATTTCAAACGCACTTTCAAGCTCCTACATGTTAGGTTCTGGAAATGGGACAGAGTTGTTAGTACAATCCACGGAACTAAATACAGTTATGAATAACAAAGGTTTGATCCTTACAGGTTCAGAGCCTTTCTTTGTCAACATCAGGGTTTATGCAGATCCACAAGCAGGTTCGCTTACTTCAAAAGGTTCTAAAGCCGCATTTGGAACCGATTTTAGAACGGGGCACTTGTATAATAATACGGGGTATTCCAATGGAAAAAGCAATATGTTCTCCTTCATGGCTACCGAAGACAATACTACGGTTACTGTTACAGATATTCGTCCAGGAGTTATTTTTCACGGTACAACTCCAACAGGTGCTCCTTTAACTTCTCCTGATGTTACTGTTACTTTAGATGCAGGTGAAAGTTATGTAATGGCCGCCTATATCGATGAGTCAGGTGCGACTGAGAATCTTAACGGTGTGAACGGAACACATATTACTTCTGATAAAGCCATAGTTGTAAATTCAGGATCTTGGTTAGGAGGTAATGCCTTGATTGGAGGAGCACCACAACAAGGTAGAGATTTAGGGATTGACCAGATTGTGCCATTGGAAACAATAGGGGATGAATATGTACTGATCAAGGGAGAAGGAATTGACAATGAGAAAACAATTGTGATTGCTTCTCAAGATAATACTGATATTTATTTGGATGGGAATGCCGTTGCTGTGGCAACAATTAATGCGGGCGATTATTACGTGATTGATGGAACCGCTTTTTCTACGAATGACAATATTTACCTGGAATCTTCTGCTCCGGTCTATGTTTATCAGACTTCCAATGGTGGAAATGGTGCAACGGATGACAATGAAAGACAATGTGGATTGAACTTTATTCCTCCTATAGGATGTTCTGGATCTAAAAGCGTGGTGCTTCCAGATGTAGATTTTATTGGTACTGCCTTTATTAATATTATTGCCAATGCGGGATCTAATGTATATGTTAATGGAGCTTTACTTCCTGCTGGTGATGCGGTAACTGGGACGGCAAATTATGTAACTCATAAACTTACCAGTGGATACACCGGAGATGTAACGGTTACTTCGGATGATTTAATTCGTGTGGCTTTAATTAATGTCTCAGGAAACATTGGCGCTTCTGGATATTTTTCTGGTTTTACAAAAGATGTTGTAGTACAAACTCAAACAGTTAATGGAGATAATATCGCACTGGAAGGGTGTATTCAGGCGAGCTTCACTTTCAATCTGGATTCTCCATCGAATGAGGATACCGAAATTAGCTATACTGTTGCGGGTACCGCAAATAATGGAGTAGATTATGCTTGGATTGACTCGGTGCTAACTATTCCTGCAGGTCAAACTTCTGCCACTATTTTTGTTGATGCGATTTCTGATGGGGTACCGGAAGGACAAGAGTCCATTTACATTATTTATCAGCCAGATCTTTGTTCACCTGTAGATACGGCTTATCTTTTTATTGATGATGCACAACCAATAGATTTCACACTAGCTGGAATAGATCTAAACTGTAATGGAAGCAACACTGGAGCAATTGATGTGAACACAACAGGTGGTTTCCCTCCTTACAATTATGATGTTAAAGATGATCAGGGAAATATTACCAACTATACTTCTTCTCCTATTACTGGACTAGCTGCAGGACTTTACACTGTGTATGTTTATGATTCCTATGGTTGTCAAGCAGATGCATTAGTTGTGGGAGGTTTGTTTGATGCGGATACTACTTTCTTACCGGATGGAAACGGGGTAACCTATACAACTCAAATTAATATTCAAGGATTTGATGCTGGGGAGACTTTAGATGATATGAGTCAGCTACAGCAGATTTGCGCCACAATGGAACATTCTTATCTAGGGGATTTAAATCTTAAAATAATCTCGCCATCTGGTCAATCCTGTGTTTTAAAGTCTTATCCAGGTGGTGGGTCTTGCGACTTGGGAATTCCATTTGCAGCAGGTCCTGTAGATGGACAGAATAGTAATTTAACGGATCCGGGACAAGGTTATGAATATTGTTTCAATGATTCACCAATCTATGGAACTATGGTTGCAGAGTCAAACAATTATCAACATACTTATCCTTCTTCTTTGGGTGGAGGACAAACGGTAACTGATAATTATCTTCCACAAGGATCCTACACCTCAGAACAACCGCTTTCGAATTTATTAGGTTCTACAATGAATGGAAACTGGACACTGGAAATTACAGATAACTTAAGTTTGGATAATGGCTATGTTTTCACTTGGAACATCTCTTTACTGTCGGACGCTCCTGATAGTACAGTGACAATTGAAGAGCCTAATCCAATCGATATCGCCGGTTTTATTTCTCAGGCGAACTGTGGTGGAAATGATGGGGCAATCAATATTAGTGTTACAGGAGATTTCCCTCCTTATACTTATGCTTGGTCGAACGGGGCAACTACGGAAGATATTTCAAACATTCCTGCAGGAACGTACAAAGTAGTTGTTACAGATGCTACAGGATGTTCCGATTCAATGACTTTCAACTTGAACAATATTTCTTCCATGAACCTGAGTACCTCAATTACCCCAGTTACTTGTACAGGTGGAAATGATGGAGCTATTGATATTACAGTTTCGGGGGGTACGAGTCCTTACACGTTTGCATGGTCTAATGGTCCAACTACTGAAGATGTTTCAACATTAACGGCAGGAACCTACACGGTTTCGGTTACAGATAACAATGGATGTATCTACTCTGAAGATATTACGGTGAACAGCTTACCAGGAATTAATGTAAGCCTTGTTTCAAAGTCGAATGAGAATTGTGGTACTGGAAATGGGGCAATTGATATCAATGTTTCAGGAGGTTCTGGATCCTATGGATATTCTTGGTCAAATGGTGGAAATACTCAAGATATTTCGAACTTAACTGCTGGTACTTATACTGTGAATGTAACGGATGGAAACGGTTGTACTGCTTCTGGAAACTGGTCGATTGTAAACGATGTAACAGGTTGTTCTCAATTCTGTTACCTTGCTGTTTCTGCTAATTCAATAACTGATGAAACATGTGGAAACGGAACTGGAGCGATCGATGTAAATATTATCAATGCGACTTTCCCTTATACCATTTCATGGAGCACAGGCGCAACCGTTGAAGATATATCAAGTTTGGATGCCGGTACTTATACCATCACTGTTTTGGATGCAAATCAATGTGAGGTGACCGAAGACTTTACTGTTGGAAACAATACGGGTAATTTATCCGTTTCAAATTATTCGATTACTGATGAAAACTGTGGAAATGGAACAGGTGCAATTGATATTACAGTTGCAGGAGGATCTCTTCCATATTCTTATTCTTGGACAAATGGAGCCACAACACAAGATCTGAGCAATCTATATTCGGGGGATTATACAGTTTCTATTACAGATGGAGCAGGATGTACATTCGATCAGATGTTCCAAGTAAGTAACAATACGGGGAATTTGTCTGCTTCCGAGACAGTTGTAAATGAAGTTTGTGGACTCGGAAATGGAGCTGTTTATCTTTCTGTCAGTGGAGCTGTTGGAACTCCAACCTTCATTTGGTCGAATGGAGCTACTACGGAAGACATAACAGGATTGACAGCAGGTACGTATTCTTGTATCATTTCAGATGGAACGGGATGTACTTTCCAAACTGCAGATTTTAATGTGATCAATGGAGCAAATGATCTTCAAATCACTTTTACAAATATCGATAATGAGAACTGCTTAGACGGACAAGGTGCAATTGATATTACCGTTATTGGAGGAACGCCAAATTACGCTTACAACTGGTCAAATGGGGGAACAACACAAGATCTTTCTGGTCTTTCTGCTGGAATCTACAATTGTACCATTACGGATCAATTAGGATGTTCCATTTCAACTGGCGATATGACCGTGTTTAACTCTAGCTCTAACTTAAATATCGATTTAGACAATGTAGTTGATGAAATTTGCGGAAATCATCAAGGAAGCATTTTTGTTACTGTAACTGGTGGTACAGCCCCATTAACTTATGCATGGTCTGATGGTGCTTCAACAGAAGATAATTTAAATGTTGCAGCTGGATCTTATACCTTAACGGTGACAGATGTAAATGGATGTACAACTCAAGATGGTTTCACTGTTAGCAATGATGCTGGTACTCTTGGAATAACAAATATGTTGGTAACTAATGAAATTTGTGGTAATGGTGCGGGTGCAATTGATGTGATCCCAACTGGAGGTACAATGCCCTATACTTATTCTTGGGATTCGGGTCAGTCTACTGAAGATATTACTGGTTTAGTAGCTGGGTCTTATGCCATCACTATTACAGATGTAAATGGATGTGAAACGAGCTCAAGTGCTACTGTAGTAAATAATGCAAGCGGAATGAGCTACTCCGAAGTAATTACGGTTGAAAACTGTTCTGATGGATCAGGTGCAATCGACCTGACCGTTACAGGAGGAGCAGCTCCTTATACTTTCTTGTGGAGTAACGCAGCAGTAACTGAAGATTTAACTGGACTTTCAGCTGGAACCTTCACTTGTGAAATTACAGATAATAACGGTTGTATCTTGAATACAAACGATATCGTCGTTTCGAATAATCCAGGAACCCTATTCGCTCAATCATCTGTAAGTGATGAAGAATGTGGTCAAATGAACGGATCAATTTTCGTAAATGCTGCTGGTGGCGACGGAAACTATACTTACTCTTGGAGTATTGCTGGAACGGGAGCTACACAGCCAAACTTATCAGCAGGAACTTATGATTGGACAGTTACGGATGGAAATGGATGTACAGTTTCTGGTTCGGAAACAGTAAATAATATTGCAGGTACCTTAAGCTTAGATAATGTTACTTACGCAGATGAAGTTTGTAATGATGATATGGGATCGATTGATATTACAGTTTCAGGCGGAACTGGAGCATTGACTTATGCTTGGAGTAATGCCGCCATCACTGAGGATATTTCAGGTCTTAATGAAGGAACTTACTCCTGTACAATTACGGATGCCATTGGTTGTTCTATTAGTACTGGTAATATTGTGATATCAAACAATGCCAATACCATTTCAATTGATAATATTTCTGTGACTGATGAGTCTTGTGGGAATGGAACTGGAGCTGTAGATATTACTATTTCAGGGGGAACAGGGCCTTACACTTACTCATGGAGTAATTTGGCGACCAGTCAGGATATTGCAAACTTAAACGCAGGAGTCTATACCTGTACAATTGTAGATGCAGGTGGATGTATAGCAAATCTTCAAGCTACAGTAAACAATAATGCTGGAAATCTTCAGGTGTTTTCTGCAATTGTAACCAACGAATCATGTGGGGCTACTAATGGTGCCATCAATATTACAGTTGCCGGAGGAACTCCATCATATACGTTTGCATGGAGCAATTCAGCAACTACGGAAGACATCTCTGGTTTAGATGGTGGAAACTATTCAGTTACAATTACTGATGCAGGAGGGTGTACGGTAACAGATCAGTTTACTGTTCAAGATCTAGGAGCTAATCTAGCAGTTTCTAATTATACTATTCAAGATGAAATTTGTGGTAATGGTGCTGGAGCGATTAACATTACAGTGGCTGGCGGTGCAACGCCTTACGCTTACAACTGGAGTAACGGTTCTACTTTCGAAGATGTTTCAGGTTTAAGTGCTGGAGCTTATTCTGTGTCAATTACAGATGCAAATGGTTGTACGACCTCGGCAAACTACAATGTAAATTTAAATACAGGTACTCTTAATGTTTCTGCGGTATCAGTAACTGATGAAAACTGTGGAGATGGGCAAGGTGCTATCGATATGACAATTGCTGGAGGTATCGCACCACTTTCAATTAGTTGGAGTAATGGAGCTACTTGGGAAGATCTTTCAGGACTTTCAGCAGGTACTTATAATTTGACTGTGACTGATGTGAATGGTTGTCAGGCATCGTCGTCACAAACAGTGGCAAACAATTCGGCAGGATTTGCTGCAACAATTAATACCGTAACCGATGAAAACTGTGGTCAGGCAGATGGAGCAATTAACATTGATGTTACAGGCGGAGCCACACCATATACTTTCCTATGGTCTAATGCAGCCACAACGGAAGATATTTCGAATCTTTCAGCTGGAAACTACTCCGTAACTGTGACAGATGGAAATGGTTGTGCAACAAATGTAAATGCGACCGTAACGAATATTACAGGAACTCTTGCGATTTCATCTTCATTCGTTCAAAATGAAACTTGTGGAAATGGAGCAGGATTTATTGATATTAGTGTAACTGGAGGAACTACCCCTTATACTTTCTTATGGTCAAATTCGGCCACAACGGAAGATATTTTGAGTTTATCAGCTGGAACATACGATGTAACGATTACAGATAATTTAGGATGTATTCTTACTGATTCTTGGACCGTTGGAGATAACGGAGCTGGATCTATTTCAGTAACGGCCACTACGACAGATGAAATTTGTGGAAATGGTCAAGGTGCAATTGATGCAACTGTTTCAGGTGGTGTTCCTCCATTATCCATTGTATGGAGTAATACAGCGACAATGGAAGATATTTCGGGGTTGACAGCTGGTTCTTATACAATAAACATCTCGGATGACGTAGGGTGTTCTACTTCTGCCTCGTTTGATGTGAACGCTTCGACAAACACCAATTTGGCATTTACGAATGTAGGTGTTCAGGATGAGTTCTGTGGAGGAAATGATGGTCAAATCCAGGTTCAGGTTTCTGGAGGAGCAGTATTTACTTATTACCTAAATGGGTTGTCCTATAGTATTGGAGGAACTTTTGAAATTTTTAATAACCTCAATGTTGGAAATTACCTAGTAACTGTTGAGGATGAGAATGGATGTCAAATTGATTCTACGATTTTTGTTGATACAGGTGTGCCATTCAATGCATTCATTGCTTCCGTTACGGACGAGAACTGTGGGCAAATGGATGGGGCTATTGATCTGCAAATTGGAGGTGGACCAAATCCAACTATTGAATGGAGTACCGGAGAAACTACAGAAGATATTTCTGGTTTAGCAGCTGGTAATTATTATGTAATTCTGACCCTTACATTCAATCCAAATTGTGTAGATACATTATGGGCTGATGTAATGGCTACAGGTGATTTTACAGCATCGGGTGTGACATCAGATGAAAACTGCGGAGACGCTGCAGGAGCCATTGATGTGACAGTAACAGGAACCGATACATATTCCTATTCTTGGTCAAACGGCGAAACAACTGAAGATCTTTCGGATCTTTCAGCAGGAAATTATTCTGTTGTGATAACAAACGACAATTCTGGATGTACTCAAAACTTAGATTTTATAGTTATCAATAATACAGGTGGGATCAATGCATCTGGCGTTGTCACAGCTAATGACCTTTGTAATCAAGGACTAGGGGCAATTGATGTTTCTGTTACAGGAGGATCTGGTAATTATGTCTACGCTTGGTCAAATGGCGCAAACACTCAAGACATATCAGGATTGAACGAAGGATTGTATTCTTGTGAAATTCGAGATGTTTCTAATGGATGTGAATTTTCGTTAGACTTCCAGATAGATAATCAATCCAACTTTACGATTAACGGCACTACAACGGATGCCACTTGTCCTACATGTCCCGATGGTGCGGTTGATGTAACTGTAAATCCAAATGGAACTTATACTTATTCTTGGAGCAATGGAGAGATAACAGAAGATTTAACTGGTGTTCTCCCTGGTGCATATACAATTACGGTTACCGATCAGACAAATTGCTGGGACACAATAACGTTCGTTGTTTCTGGAACAGTATCGATCCAAGAAAATTCTGAAGAAGTAGCCATTGAGGTTTATCCTAACCCGGCTCAGGAGGAATTCAATATTTCTTATAATTTCCTGAATACCTCTAAAATTCAAATGGAGATCAAAAATCCTCTGGGACAAATCATTGATCAAAAATCTTTTGATGGTGCGGAAGGAATAATAAATGTGAATTCTTCCAAATGGGAAAATGGAATTTACTTTATCAAAATTTCCACTGAAGAACACGAAATTGTAAAAAGAGTTGTAATTACTCAGAACTAGTAATTTTAAGAATCAATAGCAAAAACCCTGGCTTTCGAGTTGGGGTTTTTTGATATGTATATTTTCGATTACATTTCCCATTTTTCATTATTTATTGAATCACAAATGGATTAATTTAGTCCCATGCAAAAGATGATTCTTCTCATATTCTTTTTAATACTAAGTTCTCCGATTATTCTTGGAAATAGCTTCGCTGGAATATCTGACGGAGAGATTACTGATCCGGAGATTGATTTTGAAATTGCACCGAACCCCACAAATGATGTTTTCCAATTAAAGTTCAATCAATTTACCCCTGACGGAGAAGTATGCATACTGAATTTGATGGGTCAGATTATTCGAACGGTTAAAGTTTCACAAATTGAATCGCTGAAACTCGATACTACTGAAATGAAAGAAGGAATCTATTTTGTTTGCTTTCGAACGCATGAAATAAATATCGTTAAGCGTCTCGTCGTCTCTTCTAATTAAAGCATTATTTTTGTACAAAAAAATACATGTACAAGTATATTCTTAAACCTATTTTCTTTCGATTTCAACCAGAACGAATTCATTACATCGTTTTCGACCTTTTGAAGTTTACTCTTGCTTTTCCGGGAATGAAATGGGTGTTTCGAAAATGGTATTGTATTGAAAATCCCAAACTGGAAAGAGAAGTTTTTGGATTAAAATTTAAAAATCCTGTGGGTTTAGCAGCAGGTTTCGACAAAGACGCGAAACTATTTAATCAATTGGATTATGTGGGATTTGGTTTTATCGAAATTGGAACTTTAACCCCAGTGGGTCAGCCCGGTAATCCACAACCTAGATTATTCAGAATTCCACAAGATGAAGGATTGATTAATAGGATGGGATTTAATAATGGTGGAGTTGAAGAAGCAGTTGAACGTTTAAAGAATAGAAAAACAAAAGTACTGATAGGCGGGAATATTGGAAAAAATAAAGTGACACCAAATGATAAGGCGGTAGGTGATTACGAGTTTGCCTTTAATACACTTTACGCTTATGTGGATTATTTTGTGGTCAATGTAAGTTCACCAAATACTCCAAATTTAAGAGAGTTGCAAGATAAGGAACCGTTGACCTTGTTGTTGACTACTTTAATGAAATTGAGAAATTCTAAATCCGATAAGAAACCAATTCTATTGAAAATTGCTCCGGATCTATCCAATACGCAATTAGATGATATTGTTGATATTCTGTTAGAAACCAAAATCGATGGGTTAATCGCAACCAATACTACTATTTCAAGAGATCAATTAAAAACTTCGGAAGGAGAATTGAATCAAATTGGAAACGGAGGTGTTTCTGGTAAACCTGTGAAACAAAGATCTACAGAAGTAATTCGATATATATACCAAAAATCTCAAGGTAAATTTCCAATAATTGGGGTAGGAGGGATACATAGTCCGGAAGATGCAATGGAGAAATTAGAAGCAGGAGCTAGCTTAATCCAAATATATACTGGTTTTATCTACGAAGGACCTGGACTAGTTAAAAGAATCAACAAAAAAATCCTTGAAAATTCCTAATTCACTCTAATTTTCGGCACTTTCTTTTTACATTTACTCCTGATTTGCTATTCAATTAAGAAAACAAGGTATTCGATGAAAATAATTGAGTGTCCAAGAGATGCGATGCAAGGAATCAAGGAATTGATTTCTACGGAAAAAAAAGCAGCTTATATTAATCAGTTGCTTCAAGTAGGGTTTGATACTGTAGATTTTGGAAGCTTTGTTTCCCCTAAAGCAATTCCTCAAATGGCGGATACTTCAGAGGTTTTGTCCCGATTGGATCTTTCGAATACCAAATCCAAATTATTAGCAATTGTTGCCAATCCAAGAGGAGCAACAAATGCTTGCACTCACCAAGAAATCGATTATCTGGGATTTCCATTTTCTGTGTCTCAGACTTTTCAGAAAAGAAACACCAATGCCTCAATAGAAGATTCTTTGCATACGATTGAAGAAATTCAAGAATTGTGCACCAAGCACGATAAAAAGTTGGTGATTTATCTTTCAATGGCTTTTGGAAATCCTTATGGAGATGAATGGAGTCCTGAAATTGTAACGGAATGGGCGCATAAGGTTATGGAAATTACTGAGGTGGAGACCTTGTCTTTATCCGATACAATTGGAGTATCTAATAAGGATTCAATCCAGAAACTATTTGAAAAGGTACTTAAAGAAACTTCAGGAGTTGAAATCGGTGCACACATGCATACTACTCCGTCCACTTGGCGGGAAAAGGTGGATGCAGCCTATCAGGCAGGATGCCGGAGATTTGATGGTGCCTTAAAAGGATATGGTGGTTGTCCGATGGCTAAAGATGAGCTCACTGGTAATATGCCTACTGAAAAAATGATTCAATATTTCAATGAAAATAACATTGAATTAGGACTGGATCAGGAAGCTTTTGGAAAAGCTTTAAATTTTTCCAACGAAGTTTTTAATCATTAAATTTTTACTCAAATGAAAGGAATTGTTTTTTTGTCAATGTTGCTTACGAATCTGATCATATTTGCCTCTCAAACGGAAAGACAAGTTGGCGAGTTTAATGAACTTCTGTTGAAGAGTAAATTTCAGGTTTCTCTAAAACAAGGCACAGAATTTAAAGTGGTCATTGAAGTTTTGGAAGAAGGAGAAGATGTCGAAAATTTAATCACTGAAGTGAAAAAGGGTGTATTGGAGATTTACACTAAGAAAAAAGATTTTAAGGATAAGAATTTTCATGTAACCGTGTATTTTAAAGACTTGACATCCATACATGTAAAAAATGATGGAGAAGTGTTTACTGAACCAAATGTTGTCATTAAACAAGATTCAATTGCACTTAATTGTTCCATTGGAGGGAAAATAAAAGTAGGTGTTGAAGCTAATAGCTTAAGTGCGACAATCAAACAAGGTGGTTCGATTATGTTACATGGTAAAGCATCAAAATTCTATGCGAGCGTTTTTACCAATGGGAATTTGTCTGCTTCCAAACTCGAAAATGAACAAGCTTGGGCAGAAGTGAAAATGGGAGGGACAATTATTCTCAAACCTAAGGAATATCTGAATGCCTTTGTTTCCATGGGAGGGAATATCAAATATCAAGGTGAACCCAAAAAAGTTGATCAAGAGGTTAAAGTGGGAGGTGAAATCAAAAAGATAAAGTAGATGAAGTTACTTCTTGGAACATACCTTTTGATTCTGATTGTGCTCACTTCTTGTACTTCTGAATCATCTGCGGTAAAAAATGAAGAAACTTTTGTCCCGGATACCATATTAATTCCTATCCAATTTCAACCATTTCAAGACTCTCGAATCCCTTCAATTTTAGAAGAAGCTGGACTTTGTAAAGATATTCCTAAGGATTCGTTGAGGGATTCAATCAACATGTTTGATCCACCGTGTATGGCCAATTTTTACAGGGTATTTAAGTTTAACGACGCGAAAGATTTAGAAGATATTTTTGGAGTAACGATTGCGAGCCGTGTCCATGATTTTCCTATTCGTAGAACGATTTTAATGGTCAAGGAAAATAAGAAGTGGGTGCTTATGAATCGATTTGTTGGAGATTTAGTAGAAATGAGGACAAGCCAATCGGGATATAACGATCTAATTATCCGTCATCCGGATATAGAAGCTGGTTCATTTGCTGTTCGCTATGTTTACAAAGAAGGCAAGTACCTACCCGAAGTTGCAGAAGAAGTGGATGATAAATTAATTCGCAAAGAGTTAGTGGATTCTTTGAGTCCAATCATTATTTCTAGGATAAAAGGGAATAAGATGTATCAATAAATATTCACTTCTCTTTCTAACTCAATTCCAAATTTTTCCTTGATGGATAAGATGATTTTTTCAGATAAATTGTAAATCTGCTTACCTTTAGCAAGACCATAATTAACAAGTACCAAGGCTTGTTTTTCATGAACTCCAAAGTCGCCCTCTCTATATCCTTTCCACCCTGCCTGATCTATCAACCATCCCGCAGCGGTCTTTGAATGGTTTTCATCAACTGGATAAACTGGAATATCCGGGAATTCTGATTTCAGTTTTTCAATTTGAGAATTTGGAAGAATGGGATTCTTAAAAAAACTTCCACTATTTCCAATTTCTTTAGGATCAGGTAATTTAGATCTGCGGATAGTCATAACAGCCTCACTTATTTGCTGAATATTTGGTTCTGCAATCCCTTGTTTTTGAAGTTCTTCGTTGATCATTCCATAGCTAGTATTTAATTTATGATTACCTGCTTTGGATAGTTTAAATCGTACTTTGGTGATAACATATTTATTTTTCAATTTTCCTTTGAATACGCTTTCCCGATAACCAAATTCACAAGAAGTAAGATCAAAAGAGTGAACTTTTCCCGATGCTATTTCATAGGCATCCAAGGAATCAAAAACATCTTTTATTTCCACTCCATAGGCTCCAATATTTTGCATTGGTGCCGCACCAACTGAACCAGGAATCAAGGACAAATTTTCCAATCCTCCATAATTCATTTCAATCGTCCACAATACAAATTCATGCCAAACTTCTCCTCCTCCGGCTTCCACAATTACAGAAGATTCATCTTCCTGAATTACTTGAGTACCTTTGATCTCATTTTTTAAGACAATTCCTTCAAAATCTTTTGTGAAAAGAACATTACTCCCCCCTCCTAGAATCAAATAGGATGTATTTGTGGAACGAATCGTTTCGAATAATGCATCTAGATCTTCAGTTTTCGTAAAAGGTTGAATCGATTTGCATTGAACATCAAGCCCAAAAGTATTGTACGATTTTAGTGAATTGTTCTCCATGAAAATACTTTAGATAGCAAAACTAAATTTTTCTGAACCTTTTTAATCGATTGGAGACTAAAACTTATTACAGCTGAATTGTTTATATTTGCCGGATAAATTTTTTAAACATGAATTTCACGAAAACATTAATCTACACATTTCTCGGAACTATCTTTCTGAGCTCGTGTTACAAATATCCAGATGTTTCTATTCAAAATGAAGCCTTGGATATGACAGTTACTTTAGGAGACGAGTCAACCAACTTCTCTCAATTTACAACTTTTACTTTTGAGGACACTATCCGATTGGTAAGAATCGTAAATGGCGACCAAGTTCAATCTGATTCAATTGTTGATCCGTCTTCAGCATCTTACATTTTGAATCAATTAAAACTGAAAATGGAGGCCTTTGGTTATACCTATACTGCGGACACAGCTTTGGCAGATTTAGTTTTAATTTCGCATGCCATAGACATCACTTCGGAAGGTTCTGGAGTAGATTGTTACAATCCAGGATATTGGTGGGGTTACTATCCTTACCCTGGATACGGATGGGGTTACCCAGGATGGGGTTATCCAAGCTACGGTTATCCTTGGTACGGTGGATGTTATTCTTACGAGTATTTTAACAGAAGAGGTACTTTGATTTGGGAATTATTCGACAAAAAGAATTTTAATGGTTCTCAAATTGAATCTGTTTGGGTTGCTAGTATTATTGGAGTTCTCAATGAATCTGGAAACTTTAATAAGTATACCCGAATCGATAGAGGGATCAATGAAGCCTTTATTCAATCTTCGTATTTAGACATTTCTTCAAACTAATTAAAAAACTTTCAAATGAAAAAGATATTATTTTTAATGATCCTCCTTTGTGGAATTAGTTTGTTGCCAAATCGTGTTCTAGCTCAGGCATCTTATGTGTCGGCTGGCTATCGAGTGGCTTTCCCTATGGCATCTTTCCGGGATTATATCAAAACAACCTCATTTAGAGGAGTGCAGCTAGATTATAAGTATTTCGTGAATGACAATGTTGCAGTTGGTTTTCAATGGCATTGGAATGGTTTTTATGAAAACAAGCCGCGTCAAACATATTACTTTGATCAAGGAGCGGTTACGGCTGAACAATTCAACTTTTCTTATGCTTCTAATTTGCTATTGGGAATTGATTATTACATATCAACAAAAAATATTGTGAAGCCTTTTTTCGGAGCTAAAGGCGGTATGGGGTATCTTGAGATCGATCGTTTTATTGGGGCGGCTCAATTGCAAGAAACGGTTTGGCGTTTTTCTTATTCAGCCACTGCTGGTGCCCTTTTTCAAATTCCGAATACTTCCCTTGGATTTACTTTGGAAGGAAGTTGGAATCAAGTATTGTTTGATAATGTTCACTACAAACATATGTCAAGTGTAGGTTTGTTCATAGGGTTCTGTTATTCAGGACAATTTAAAGACCTGTAGAGATAGAATTTCTCATAAGATCAGGCCGGCGATTGTCGGCCTTTTTTGTAACTTATTTTTTTCTGGTCGTTCTACGAATAAAATCAACTTATGAAATATTTAGTCTTTCTACTTAGCTTCAATATGTACCTGCTTTCAGCTCAAGATACACTTTCCCTGTACTATAATATTGATGCATTCCAATTATCCAAAGTGCAAAAATCAGAGATCCAAAAAAAGATCAATGAACGCTCTATTCGTCATGCAGAAATAATGGGCTATACAGATTATTTAGGATCGGTTGAATATAATCTGGCTTTGTCAAAAAAACGTGCTAATACTGTAAAGGATTTTTTGCAAGGGCTAAAAGTATCAGTCAAAGAATGCCAAGGCAAGGGAATTTTCGGAGCTACTTTAGATCATAGCAAAGGGATTCGGGAAAATAGAAGAGTACAAATCATTTTTTACCGCGATCAAAATGAGGAAATTGTCGAGATTCAACAAAGTCCAGATACTCTAGACCTCAAAGTGGACGAGATCAAGGTGGGTGATAAATTGGTATTGAAGAATTTTAATTTTATTCCCGGAAGACATTTTTTGGTTGAGCAATCAAAACCTGAAATGGATAGATTGATTACCATCTTAAAAAATAATCCCAATTTAAAAATCGAACTTCAAGGGCATATTTGTTGTGAAACCGATCATGACGATGGATGGGATATTGACAATTCGGAATACAAACTTTCTTTTAATCGGGCCAAGTATATTCATGATCAATTGGTTATTGCTGGAATTGCGCAAGATCGACTTTCCTATAAAGGTTTTGGTAGAACGAAACCAATTTATAAATTAGAACTAAGTGAAGCGGAAAAACTAGCCAATCGACGCGTTGAAATTCAGATCATCGAAAAATAAATGAACTTCTCGTCATAAGAATCCCTTATATTTGCACCTATGAAAAAAATAGGTGAACGCATTACTTTTGAGGATCAAAAAGGCTTTACTACCATCGTGATTACCCCACCTAGCGTTGATTGGAAAAATGCTATGCTCTTCGGGTGGGTGATTGCTTGGACCTATGTGGGAATCTATATTGTTTATAATTTTGCAGCAGGATTATTTAATCAGGATCAACAAATCTACTTCGCTGCATTTCTGGTTTTTTGGTTCTATTTTGAGTTTCGTTCTATAAAATCTTTGCTGTGGATCAAATGGGGAAAAGAACTAATAAAAATCGATGACGAATATCTCGTTTTTAAAAAATCCATTCGTACCTACGGAAAGGCAAATAAGTACTTTATCGAAAACATCAAAAAGTTCGAGGAGATAGAGTACAATGAAAGCAAATGGATCAAAGCTTTTGAAAATTCTTATTGGGAATTAGGTAAAGAGACCATGCAATTTGAAATGATGGGCAAAAAGATCAAATTTGGTCGAAAGCTGAATGAACAAGATGTAAAACTTCTTTTCAAAGTCATTGAAAAACGACTAAATCAAAAACTCAAAAAGAAAAAATAGGTTCATCTTATTCGTTCTATTCATACAAACTTCAATCCGTTCATCATTTTTTTAGAATCGGCACGCTTCATGTTGTTTATTTTTGAAAAAAAACTTGGAAAAATGAAGATTGTATTTATGATTGGAGGTTTGCTATGGGCTTGTTTAGCTTATAATCAAACGGCAGATGAAATTGTTGCTACCTATCTTGAGAATATTGGCGGAGCAGAGAATTGGGCAAAAGTTAAAAGCCAGAAAATTCAGGCTTCAGTGAGTGTACAGGGGATGAAGATCCCGGTCTTAATGTACAGCTTTGCAGATGGAAAGTCGTATTCTAGTTTTACTATGCAAGGAAAAACTATGGTGCAGCAGGTATTCGATGGAGAAAAAGGGTACGAAATGAATTTTATGACCCAAAAAATGGAAGAAATTGATGCAGAGTCTCTTGAAAATCTAAAAAGAAATAAAGGTGATTTTCCCTCTCCCTTTCTAAATTATAAGGAAAAAGGTTATACACTTGAGAAACTCGAAGATGAGACTGTGGAAGGTGTGGATTGCTTTAAATTGAAGTTTATCACGGGGAAAAAACTCAATGAAGGAAAAGAGGTTGATGATGTGATGTACTATTATTTTGATAAAGAAAATTATGTGCCTATTGTAATAGAAACTACGATTAAAATGGGTCCAATGGCTGGAAAAACTTCACAAACCGTATTCTCGGATTATGATGAGGTGGATGGCTTATTCTTCCCGTTTTCAATTAAAGAACAATTGAAAGATGGAGATGGACAAGGGCAAACCATCACAATGGAGAAAATCGAAATCAACGTGGAAGAAGATAAATCGATGTTCGATTTTTCAGCCTACGAAAAAAACTAAATCATCATGAAAAAACTGCTTATATTACTGGGAGTATTTTCCCTTTCCGGAGCATTTACGCAAAATTTTTTAAAAACGCTTTCAGCTCAGGAACTCTTTGGTTCCATGGAGGCAAGGCATATTGGACCGGCTTTAATGAGTGGAAGGGTTTCAGATATTGAAGGTCATCCTTCAGATAAATTAACTGTTTATATTGGAACTGCTGGTGGTGGAGTGTGGAAGTCAACTGATGGGGGAGTCCTTTTTACTCCTATTTTCGATAAGTATTGTCAATCAATTGGAACTGTAAAGGTAGATCCAAATGACCCGGATCGCGTTGTTTGGGTGGGAACAGGAGAAACTTGGACAAGAAATTCTACATCTATTGGTGATGGGATTTATAAATCAGAAGATGGCGGTGCCAACTGGAAAAAAATGGGTTTGGAGAAATCGGAAAGAATTTCGAATATCCTCATCAATCCTGAAAATTCTCAAGAGATTTTTGTCGGTGTTTTAGGTGCACTTTGGGGAGATTCTGAAGAAAGAGGAGTTTACCATTCTTCCAATGGAGGGCAAACTTGGGAGAAAATTTTCTATATAGATGAGAAAACCGGTTGTTCAGATCTGATAGTAGATCCCAACGATTTCAACACGATGTACGCATCATTTTGGGAATTTAGAAGAACTGCCTGGTCTTTCAACTCTGGAGGTTCAAATAGCGCACTCTACAAAACTGCAGATGGAGGGAAAACATGGAAGAAGATTCATAATGGTTTTCCAGAAGGAAAATTAGGAAGAATAGGGGTGGCTCTAGCTCCCTTGGATCCAAAAGTTATCTACGCTGTCGTGGAATCCGAAAAGGATGAAGATAAAGGACTATACAGATCTGAAGATGCTGGAAATTCATGGAAACATTTGAACAATGATTTTGATCTTACTGTTCGACCATTTTATTTTTCAAGAATTGTAGTCGATCCTAAAGATGCAAATGTTATCGCGAAAGCTGGATTGAGCGGTGCGATATCTAAGGACGGGGGTAAGACTTTTGTAGGACTGGGCTTCATGCATTCTGATATTCATGATATCTGGTTTGATATTGAAGATTCCGATAAAATGTTAGTCGCAACAGATGGTGGTTTATATAGATCGCTGAATAAATGTGTGACCATGGAAAGAGTTGAAAACCTTCCACTTTCTCAATACTACCACATCTCTATGGACAATGAAGAACCGTACAATATTTACGGAGGACTTCAAGATAATGGTTCTTGGATTGGACCTTCTTCCTCACCCGCAGGAATAGAAGCTCGTGATTGGCTAAGTGTTGGAATGGGAGATGGATTTCGTGTATTTCCGCATCCAACAAATTCAAATATCGTTTATAGTGAAATGCAAGGGGCTGAGAATGTTTGGCGCTTTGATCAAAAATCCAGACAGTTAAAGATTGTAAAACCTTATCCAGAATCGATTGATCAAAAACTTAGATTCAATTGGAATGCAGCCCTTTCAACTAGTATTCACTATCCGGATAGACTATATTTAGGGTCGCAGTTTGTTCATGTATCTGACGACATGGGAGAGAATTGGCGGATTATTTCCCCAGATCTTACTACAAATGATCCAAACAAGTTAAATCAGGAAAATTCTGGTGGATTATCGAAAGACAATTCGGGTGCTGAGAATCATTGTACCATTTTTACTATTGCAGAATCTCCATTAAATAAAGATGTAATTTGGGTAGGAACAGATGATGGGAATATACAATTGTCCAAAGATGGAGGTAAAAATTGGGAGAATGTGACAGCCGCTTTCAGTGGGAAATTGGCGCCTAAAAATACCTGGGTTTATCATATTGAAGCGGATAAGTTTAATGAAGGTACCGCATGGGCAGTTCTGGATGGACATACACAAAATGATTCCCATCCCTATTTGATTAAAACCACTGATTTTGGTAAATCTTGGAAGCTAATGGTAGATTCAACTGTGATTGGATTTACCCGTTCTTTTGAGCAGGATAATGTAAATGAAAAACTGATTTTTTTGGGAACTGAATTGGGACTCTATGTAAGTATTAATGGAGGGGAAAACTGGATCAAATTTGAAAATAATATGCCCAGTGTTGCAATTCACTATATGGAAATGCATCCAAAAAAACATGATTTGGTTATGGGTACTCATGGCAGAGGAATTATCCTACTCGATGATTTGAGCCCAATTAGAAAATTATTGACTGAGGATACGAAAACAGATGGTTTTAAAGAGGAGTTGACTTTTATTCCAACTCCAGTTTATTTTATGTCAGATGAGAGTAGTTTTGGCAATACTTCAACAGAAACACAGTTTGTAGGTTCCAATCCTTCGGATAATGCAAAGATCATTTACTTTTTGAAAAAGCGACACACTTTTGGGAAAATGAATCTTGAAATTCGAGATCTGAATGATAAGCTAATTACCACTATCGGGGCAGAAAAGAAAAAAGGGCTGAATATCGTTGAATGGAATTACTCTATGATTTCCCCGAAAATTGCGCAAGGAAAAACTCTTGATTTTGGAGGGTTTATCTCACCAAGAGTCGAGGCTGGGAAATATAAAGTGATTATCACAAAAGGAAAAAAGGAATACACGACTGAAATCGAGATTGCTTATCCTGAGAACTCTGTGTTTTCTCTCGAAGATCGCAAAATACAGTACGCTACAACAATGGAAATATACAATTTGACTGAAGATTTGGCCTATTTGGTTCATCAAATTGATTTCTATTTAAAATTGGCCGAAAATTATAAAGAGAATAATAAATACAAGAAAGAGGTACTTCCTATGGTAGAGAGATTAAACGGCTTGAAGAAAACGTTAGTGATCACTTCGGGAGATAATTATGTAGGTGCCGCGGAACCGCAATTAAGAGAAAAAATAAGTGATTTGATGAGTTCTGTTTCGGGATATTTTGGAAAACCTGGGAAAAATCAACTCGAGAATTTGAAAGGTTTGAAAAAGGCGTACGAAGAGGCTGAAAGTACTTACAAATCTATTTTAAATAAGGAGATTGCTAAGTTTACAGGGTTTAGGCTTAAAGACAACCCTGAAGCGAAATTAGAACAATTGCAGTCGAAAACAGACTTTCTAAAAAAATAGAGAAATAAAAAGGGATTCAATCGAATCCCTTTTTTTATACTGATATTTTGTACTTATCATTAAAGCTTTTCCAATCCCATAAAAATCGATCCATAACTTCATCCATTCGCTTTAAGAAAATGGGGTTCGGTGTTCTCATTTTTTTGAAGTAATCATCTTGAAAATCATTGAGATCGTATTTGTAAAATAACGCCTTGGACATCCCGTAAAGGAAGTTTTTTGAAGGCTTATTGATTGAATTAATATAAGATTGGAACTTCCCTAAATACCTTTCAACCTGCAAAAATTCCTTTTCGAAAATAACAGCTAATTTTTCTATAATCTTAGTTTCGATCTTAGATGCTTGTTCTACTGAGAAATGCTTGTACAAGTTGTTGATATTTCCACAAATAACAATAAATAGGAAATATTCAGAGTCTTGATCTGAGAGATTGGGTGATTTTTCAAAGGCTGGATCTTCGTTTATTAAACAGGTCACATCGTGAAAGCTCTTATCTACAGATTCAAAGATGGAGTTTACAATGATGTTCGCTATTTTGTCTTCATTGACTTTCTTTTTTCTTAACAAACTAAACATATACCTCCTGTTAATTTTTAAACACAAAAATAATTTTGATTCGAATGCTCCTGAAACGACCTGTTTAAAGGTTATTAACAAAAGTTATTAACAATTACTTAATCTATGTAAGTGAGTGTTAACAGATTGATTTACAATCCTCTTGTAAGATCTTGCCAGATTTTTTCCTCAGGAGGGTCGGCGATAATATGAATAGGCTCCTTTTTAACAGGATGAGTAAATTCAATTTCTCTGGCTAGAAGGTCAATCGATAACATCTTGTTTGCTCTTCTTGCGCCATATTTAACATCACCTTTGATGGGGTGCCCTATGCTGGAAAGATGTGTTCTTATTTGGTGGTGTCGCCCGGTTTCTATCTTAATTTCTAATAATGAATAATTGTCCCCCTCCGCTAAAACTTTATAATGAGTGACTGCTTCTTTGGCCCCTTCTTTTTTTTCATTTACTACATAAGAGCGATTTTGTTGCTGATTCTTCCACAGAAAATTACGCAGGGTCATTTCTTTTTCCTTTAGTTTTCCTTCTACAATTGCCCAATAAGTTTTATTCACTCTCCTTTGAGCAAACTCAACTGTCATACGATCTAAAGCTTTACTGGTTTTTGCAAAAAGAATGATTCCATAAGTAGGTCGGTCAATTCTATGGATCACGCCCATGAAAACATTTCCAGGTTTGTGATCACGATCTTTTATGAAATCCTTGATGATATCTCCCAACGACTGATCCCCAGTTTTATCAGGCTGAGAAATGTCTCCCGGCCTTTTGTAAACGGCAATCAAATGATTGTCTTCATAAAGAATGATCAGATTTCTTTTGGTTGTTCTCACACTTGATTAATCTACTTAGTACTGCTCATGTTCATTCGGGAAGTCTTTTTCTTTGACATCCTTAATGTAATTTTGAAAAGCGCCCAGCATTTCCTCTTGCAAATTGTGATATTTTCTTAAAAATCGCGGATTGAAATCGTTATTAATTCCAAGCATATCATGGGAAACCAAAACTTGTCCATCTACCTCTGGTCCAGCTCCAATACCAATAATGGGAATCTTAACTTCTTGAGCAACAACTCCCGCTAATTTCGCAGGTATTTTCTCCAAAACGATTGCAAAACATCCTGCTTCTTCAAGTAATTTGGCGTCTTCAATCAATCTTTCCGCCTCTTCCTCTTCTTTGGCTCTTACAACATAGGTTCCGAATTTATAAATCGACTGAGGAGTAAGTCCTAAATGACCCATTACGGGAATACCTGCGGTTAAAATTCGATTGATCCCTTCTAAAATTTCTCGTCCACCTTCCATTTTTACAGCATGCGCACCAGATTCTTTCATTATTCGAATGGAAGAACTCAAAGCTTCTTTTGAATTTCCTTGATAGGTTCCAAACGGCAGATCTACAACAACAAGGGCTCTTTCAACCCCTCTAACCACAGAGGAAGCATGATAAATCATGTGATCAAGAGTGATCGGGAGAGTGGTTTCATGTCCGGCCATTACATTGGAAGCAGAGTCGCCTACAAGAATAACATCAACCCCGGCTTTGTCCAGAATTTTAGCCATAGTATAGTCATAACCGGTAAGCATGGAGATCTTTTCTCCCTTCAATTTCATTTCTTGAAGGATATGGGTGGTTATCTTTTTGAGATCGGGGTTGTAAACAGACATTCTTTCCTAATTTTTAGGTAAAATTAGAGCTTTGTTAGAAGAACTACAAATAATCAAAGAGATTAGTAAACTTTCAGATTTATACCCAATCCGGCTCGAATATGCCAGCCCATCATTCCTGTTTTTGGACTATTGGAGAGGATGTCCGGATTTTTCCATCTTTTGTTCGTGACATCAAGCAAATACCCTCCTCTAAAACTTAAAGAGAATATCTTGACATTGAATTTGACTTCTCCTTTAAAATCGAGTAAGAAGGCAGGATTTTTATATATGGTATAATTGGTGTTATTCTCTGAAAATAAATTAACCGAATTTGGGTCGGGAATAACTCGTATTTCTTTCAGACTAAAATTTCCTCCTCCTATACCAATGCTTGGATTGAATGAAAACCAGGAAGTGTTCAATAAGGAAGTTCCAATATTAACCATTACATTGTAATTGTTAAGTTTTAATGTCGTGCTGTCATTGTTTACTCGTTGTGAAAATCCAATTGCAAATTCCATCCCATAATAAATGCCATAAGGTGAAAACACACTAAAAATCCCACCAATGGTTGGGATTTGCGATTTGAATCCGGGAATTCCATTGCTGGACAAAAAATTATTCAAATCTGTCAGGTCAAAGAAATTGATACCCATTTCCACTTCAGAACTGAATCTAAGTGAAGGAATTTTTTTCTTTTGGTTTTCTGTTCGATAGGGGTCCTTTGCAAATTGATCTTTCGTCAGTTTTATATTATTGATTAGAATGAAATCTGTTTTGTCTTTGAATTCATTCGAGATTCTGACATCTTTTGGAACTTTCAGGAGATAAACGCTTTCATTCGTACCCCAAAAATCATCAATTATGTTTTCAATGAACTTCTTATCTTTTAGGAACAAATTCCGAACATAAAAGATTGGAATAATCATTAATTCTTTGGAACGCTCACCCTCATTCAATTTGTAAATCAAAGATTTCATCGCGTATGAATAGCATTGCGCACTGCTGTTGTCTGTCCGAATGTGACATCTTCCAAACTGACCATAAAACTTACTTTCGGGATGTTTCGCATCCAAGTTTTTTAAGGCCGAATACATGAATTGTTCTCTGAATATCGTTTCCTGTAATGTTCTTTGATCTTTTAATTTAAACCATTTTTTTCCGGCATTTAAACCCTCAATTGTTTCATCAAAAGCATCAAATTGATCGCCTAGATATGCCGCGTAGGATTCTTTTAGTTTAGGATAATCTGCCAACCAAAGATCAAATGTTTGATAGATCTGGACCTCCGACATAATCGTTGTGTTTTCTGAATAGAAATCGGATCCTTGATATTCATCTGCAACTGAATAAATCGCTCTTAGGGTTTCCACAGAAATACTTAAACTGTCATCAGAAGGTGCTTCTTCGGGCAACATAAAATAAAGGGCTGCTATGGATATCTGAGGAAAGCGTTCAAGATCAATTCCGTGGCAATGAATCGGATATCCGGGATTTTCTTTGTTTAGAGCATGTAAATCATCATAAAGAGCTAAATTTTCTGCTGAAAAGTATTTCTTCAATTCGTCAAAATACTCTTGCTCACCAGTGTTTATGTATTGATCAATTAACCAGCCAGTCCCTGCTCCAAACTCCAGGAGAATTCGATTCAATCCAACGTTTTCATGCAGATATGCCGTGAGTTTATATTGAATAAGGTAATTACTCTTCTGATAAATATGATTTTCTCCTGTAAAAAAATACCTCTTTCCCGCGATATTGCCATGAAGTAATTCAAAGCCATTATTTGCTGATTTGTCATCTATTTGGATATCCTTATAGTCTTGGCCATACACAAAGCATGTGTACACGGAAAGGACAAATAACAGCGTCTTTTTAAGCATGAAGCAAAATTACGAAACTATTTTAACTTCTTCTGAACTAAGTCCATAACGAAATCTAACTGCTGCTCTCTAGATAAATGAGAATTATCTAACACAATGGCATCTTCAACCTGAACTAAAGGGGATTCTTTTCTTGAGGTATCTTCTTTATCCCGGCTCTCTACATTGTCTAAAATAGATTGAAAATCTACATCTTCTCCCTTAGCAATTAATTCTTCAAACCTTCTTTTTGCCCTTATTTCAGGACTTGCAGTCATAAATAATTTCAGCTCCGCGTTTGGAAAAACGACGGAACCAATGTCTCTTCCATCTAGGACAACACCGCCTTTTGCTCCAATTTTTTGTTGTAGTGCAACAAGTTTTTCTCGTAGCTGTTTGATCTTGCTATAATGCGATACCTGATTGGATACTTCCAGTGTACGAATTTCATTTTCAACGTTTTCTCCATTCAAATGCACCACTGGAAGCACTTCTCCTTCAATTTTTTGAAAAGCAATATCCATTTTATCTAATTCATGAAGAAGTTGTGGATCGTTCGGTTCTATATTTGAACGCATAAAATACAAGGTGGCCGCACGATACATGGCGCCCGTATCTACATACGTGTAGTGTAATTTTTTGGCTAATTCCTTTGCAATTGTGCTTTTGCCACATGAAGAAAATCCGTCAATTGCAATCTTAATTTTCTTCACCTTCTTTTACCTTTTTATCTTTTTTCGTCTTTTTAGGTTTGGTATCCTTTTCAGGAATCTCTCCTCTTTTTTTCCACTCATTAATATTGGTTGAAATAGAGAATACATTGTTCATGCCTCGGCCATCATAAAAGGACAATCCATAGCCAAATCGAAACATCTTAATACTGAATCCACCACCAAATGAAAGTCCAGCAGCTCCAGGTTTATCCACGATTTTCATTTGTTGTCGTCTGTGATAATTGAACCCTACCCGTATAAAGATCTTTTTTGAAATAATGGCCTCTAAGGAAAAATTCATGTGCTGCAATAACTCTTCGCCAAAACCAGGTTTTTTTGTAGGTATAACTTGCCCGGAAACTGGATCAATAGTAGTGGAGTTAGGGTCGAGATATGCAAGTTTCCAGTTTTGAAGATTATGTAAAGACAAACCAATGCGGAATGGAGCTTTATGAAATTTATACGATAGTCCTAGCATAACATTTGCTGGTAATGCTTCTTGGTTTTTTTGAGTAAATGACTTCAATTGAAAACCAAGATTTTTAACCATTAAACTTAAAGTGATATTCGATTTTTCATGACGAAATGTACCTGCCAGATCTACCGAAATTCCAAATGAAGTGTAGGTGTCGTAAGAGGAAGTCAATAAGTTAAAATTTGCGCCTACACTGAAATACTTGTTTAATGTCCTCCCGTAACCTGCTGAAATAATAAAATCGGCTGCATTGAAAGTACCTTGTTTAACACCTGATTCGTCGGTTCTTGTAAATTCACCATAACTCAAATAACGAAAATTGAAAGAAAAAACGCCAATTGAATCAAATTCATGACCATAGCCAGCTTGTCCGTAGGCAACACCCGAAGGAAGAAAACCCTGGTTGAAAATAATGTGACCAGACATTTCCGAATTTAAATTCGCTGGGTTGGAAATCCCCATATTAAGGTCATTGTCACGGATAAAAATGACATCAGAACCTAAGCCTACTTGACGAGCAGAATATTCGTGATTCAAAAATTGATAGGTGAATTTTCCTCCACTCTGTGCGTTCAATGTCAAAGCGAAAAAACCAACCAAAATAAAAAGCAACAAACGATGGGTCATGATAAAATTCCTTAATCGGACTGTAAAGAAACGAAATAATATGTGCTTTATTTCAAGCGAAATCAAAATATTTCTGTTTCAGGGAATTTACTTGGGATTATCAATAAATTTGTCTTCCTTCTAATTTTGAAGGAGATGAGTTTGCTTTTTTGATTTTGATTGATTCTGATGAAAGTAGTGATGTTAGTTTTCTTTCTGATTGGTTTTTCTGGAGTAAATCATAGTCTGGGCCAGCCATGCCATGTTATTAAATTGGATTCTCTGCATCAAAGAATTCGTGAGTTGTCTTACACTGATTTGGATAGTGCTCGAATTTTATTGAATCGAACAAAGGAATTACTTGAACAAAATACTGAGCTACAGATGCACAATACTTGGTTTTTTCAATTTGAAGATCAAGACATTGCGTGCCTTATTCCTTTACTAAGACAATTGCAACTAACTGCCTTAGTAGCTGAAAATAGTCAGAATTTTAGTGAAGCATTGAAGGCTTACTTTGAATACCTTCAAACATGTGAAGCATTTTTGAAAGATGTTGGTTTAAATAATCCATCTTTGATGAAGGAAAAAGCTATTGCACTGGCTTCGATAGCAGGCATTTATTTGGATTTAAATGATTTCGATCAAGCTTTACACTATTTCAGTCTCTCAAATAAGATTTTTCACTCAAATGAGGGGTTAAGGAATAGTCTCGCTGTCAACTATAGCAATATGGCAGCCTTGTATGAAAAGAAAAATGATGTGGATAGCGCATTGATTTATTATGATATGGCGATTGAAACCAGTTTCAGTCTTCAGGATTCTTCTCTACTTGCATTAAATTATGGAAATAAGGCAATCACCTTGATGAACTCGAATCAACTTCCCCAAGCTCAATTTGAATTGGAGAATGCGATTAAAATTACAGAAGGATTAGCTAATTATCCTAGTTTAGCATATAAATACGGAAACTTTGGATATCTCAAATTTCTTATGGGTGATTTTAATTCTGCGGAATCTTTTTATTTGAAAGGTTTGGAGTTGGCAGAGGAATATAACATGCGAAACTTGAAAAAAGATCAACTATTGAATTTAAGTATTTTGTATGATACACTTGGAAAACCTCAAAGGGCTTTAGATTTATACCAGGAATATGTTTCCTTAAAGGACAAAATCTTTAATGACGATAATATTAGAGAACAGTCCAGAATTGAGGCAAACTATATTTTTGAGAAAAAGCAAGAAGAGGAAAGACTTCAACAGGAAAAAGAAAAACTGCAAATGGCCGAAAAGGCTCACCAGCAGAAGTTGACTTTCTATTTTCTTTTAGTGGTCTTAGTATTTTTGATTGCGCTTTTTATTGTCTTTTACAGGTCTCAGAAACTCAAGGCTCAAAAAAAAGAAATCGAATCGGAAAATAAAAGATTGGAAATACAGTATAGGCTTCTACGTTCGCAAATGAATCCTCATTTTCTTTTTAATGCTTTGAATACGATCAACTCTTATATCATGAAGGAAGAGAATTTAAAGGCTTCAAGAGCTCTTCAGAAATTTTCTAAATTGGTTCGAAAATTATTAAATCAATCCACAAAATCACAAATTCTACTCTCTGAAGAATTGGAAATGGTGGAACAATATATTGAAATTGAAAATATGAGATTTCAGAAACAATTTGAATACGAGATCAAAGTACTAGGAAATTTAGATTCGGAAAATCTTGTAATTCCGGGGATGATTATTCAGCCTTTTGCAGAGAACGCGATTTTACATGGTCTTATGCCTAGCAGTGAAAAAGGGTGGTTAGAAATTAAAGTTGAACCGATTTCAGATGAAAAGGTTTTGTTAATTACAATCACTGATAATGGAGTAGGAAGAAAAAATAAGGACAAAAAGTCAAGTGATTCACATATATCTCTTTCAACTGAACTAATTACTGAGCGCTTAGATTTACTTCGTTCAAGTAAAGGTTCGCTAAATATTATTGATTTAAAAATCGGAACAAAAGTAGAATTGCTGGTTCCTTTTAATGAAGAATTTTAATGGAGAAAAGAACCCTATTTATTGTAGATGATGAATTTGAAGGAAGAAGCGCCCTTGAATCAGTAATCAGGAAGTATACTCCGTTTGAATTGATCGGTGAAGCGAATAGCAAGGAAACGGCGATTGTAGGAATTACTGATTTACGTCCGGATATTGTTTTATTGGATATTAATCTTGGAGATGGCACTGGATTTGACGTTTTAAAAGAATTACAATACCTTCCTAAAGTCATTTTTGTAACGGCTTATGACGAATTTGCTCTGAAAGCTTTTAAGTTCAATGCGGTAGATTATGTTCTCAAGCCTTTCGATCCCCTCGAGGTTGTGGAGGCAATTAATCGCGCCGCTTATCAGGTTCCGGTTCATACGGGAAATCAGCCGGAATCAGTTCTCAAAGATCAGGGTCCAAATCTGTTTCATAAAATAGTGCTTCCTTCTCAATCAGGATTTGAAGTTGTAGAGCTGAAAAATGTAGTTGCTATTCAGTCGGAAAATAATTACTCGGTTTTTCATTTGCTTTCAGGAGAGCAAAAAGTGGTTACTCGTACACTGAAGTATTATGATGAAATTTTATCTGAGCACAATTTCTTCCGCTGCCATCAAACCAATTTGATCAATCTGAATCATATTAAGAAATACATCAAAGGAGAGGGTGGGGAGATCGAAATGATTAATCATCTTACTTTCAGTGTTTCCAGAAGGAAAAAAGAAGAGCTTTTGGATTATTTGAACCAAATATTTCACAAATAACTGCCAAATTCTATTTCAAAACCACCGAATACTAAAACCTTGTTTAATATGTATTCTATTCAAGCTTGATTTGCAAAAAAAGATAAGCTATGAGAAAATACGTACAATTCAGTTTTTGGGTAGTGTTAATCCTGCTTAATACAAGCCGCGCTCAACCACTTTTTCAGTGGAAACAAAATTGGGGAGGTGTATCCAATGAACAATCTAGATCACTTGATCTCTTTACGAATGATGAAATTTTAATCACAGGGATTTTTCAAGGAACCCTCGATTTTGATCAAGGAAACGGAATTGCTGAGGTTACTACTTCGGCTTCAGGATCAAATTATGCTTCGTTTATGCTGAAATTGGATCAATCCGGAAACTATCAGTGGGTCAAAAGTATTTTACCGACAAACTCTGCAAATTCGGTAGATATAAGAGATGCTTACATCGATCAAAATGATGATATCTACCTTGTCGGAGCAATGAAAGGAGATGTTGTATTTGATACATTGAGTAACGATACAATTTTTTCTGCTGGATCGTCCACAAATGCCTTTGTTGCAAAATATGATGCACAAGGTCAATTTCTGTGGGGACATTCATTCGGTTCAAGTCAAAACCAGTATGCAAGTGGAATTGATGTGGATATGTCCGGTAATGTTTATGTCTGTGGTTATTTCAATAATGCTATGGATTTGAGTCAAGCTGGAGGAGGGCAGTTTTCATCTAACGGAGGATTGGATGGCTATATATTAAAACTTGATCAGGATGGAGATTTTCAATGGTTTCATGCTATTGGAGGTCCCGGAGAAGACCGTTTGGAAACGATCAAAGTAAATACGGGTGGAACAATCGTTGCAGGTGGAACGCTTTCAGGTGATTTTGATATCAATCCTGGAGCGGCAACGAATATGACTAATACCAATGAAATATATGAGGCTTTCGCAGTTAAGTTTAATGAAATGGGCGACTATCAATGGGTGAAGATCATTCATGGAGGGGCAGATTATGACGTGATTTCGGAAATCGGATTGCTTTCTGACCAGAGTTTGGTACTTGTGGGGTCTTTTTATGCAACTGTACAATTTGGCCCAATGGCGGGACAAAGCTCTGTTTCATCGGGTCAATCTGATGTTTTTGCATTGAAAGTGGATCAAAATGGGAATTACGCTCAGCACCTTGCTTTTGGGGGAACAGCTAGTGATGATGCACGCTGTTTAAATATTTCAGCCACAGATAAAATGTTGATTGGAGGAAATTTTTATGGTACTGTCGATTTTGATCCTTCAGGAAATACAGCAACTCAAACTTCAAGTGGTCAAAGTGATGGATACACTGTTGGGTTTGATGCAAATTGGAACTACCTGTGGTCTCAAGCTATCGGGGGAACCAATTTTGATGGTATGTACGATGTCAAAACAAATTATCAGGAAACGATTTTCTCCACTGGTATCTTTAGACTTTCAACGGATTTGGATCCTGCTGGAGGAGCCTCGGTTACATCAGCTGGTGATTATGACTTTTATCTTCAGGTACTTGGCGATTGTGCAAATAAATACCATGCGTATACGGAAAATGCCTGTAACGTTTTTCAATTAAGTAATGGTATGGATATCACACAATCAGGAATTTATTTGGATACAATCCAATTAGCTTCTGGTTGTGATAGTATTGTTACCATCGATTTGAATATAACTGCAATTGATTCTTCGGTCGCTCTTATGGGAAATGTCTTGTCTTCTAATATGAATGGTGCATCGTATCAATGGATAGATTGTGGAAATGGCAATGTTTCTATTCAAGGAGAAGTAGGGCAAACCTTCACGGCGTCGGTAGATGGTTCGTATGCCGTAATGGTGTCTTCAAACGGGTGTACTTCTACTTCTGATTGCATTGCAGTAAATACCTCTTCTATAATAGAATGGAATGAAAATATTCTTATTTATCCCAACCCTGCTTCCTCGGAAGTGAAAGTTGACTGGTCTAACGGAAAAACAGCTACTTTAAGAATTTTTGATCTGAATGGAAGGGAATTGTTGAATCAAGTATTTATCAATTCACTCACTCTAAATATGGATGCTTTTGAGTCTGGGATGTACTATTTTGAGTTGTTTTCTGGAGCGGATAGAGTAATCAAGTCAGTAGTAGTAAACAAATAATTTAGAGGATGAAAGTTTACTTTGTTTTTAGTTTAATAGTGTTCGTTTGGTCACTGAGAAGTCCTTTATTTTCTCAGTCAATATCAAAGCTAAGTAAGGGTGTGGTTAATAGCACCCTTACTTCTATTCAAGATACTTCTCATGACAATAATGTCGGGAAGGAAAAAGTCTATTTGTCTCTTGAGGATGCACTAAAAAATCCACTTGATGTAACTGTTCTTTATATCAATGAGCAAAAACTTGAAGAAATCGATCCAAAAATTGCGGAACTGAAGAATTTAGAGGAGTTAAATTTGAGTTTTAACAATCTTAAAAAACTCCCGAGCATTATAGGTCAGCTTAAAAACCTTAGAGTACTTACACTCGCGGGAAATCAATTAATACTGCTTCCTGATGAACTGGCGAGCCTTCAAAATTTGGAAGAATTGCATCTGGATTTCAATCAGATTTCAAAAATGAATCCCAATCTCAGTGGATTAAAAAAATTGAAGCACATTTCTTTACTGGGAAACCCTATTTCCAGTCTACCTGATTCTTATAAGTACTTTCAATCTCTTGAAAAATTAGATCTCAGCTTTACATTGATTGATAAGATCCCTCTTCCTTTGTTTTCTGTTAAGTCATTGAAAGAACTCTATTTGGAGGATTTGATTTTAGAAAAACTGCCTGAAGAAATTGGGAATTTAACCAATCTGGAAGTACTCTCTCTTAAAGGAAATGCCATCGACTACCTACCCGAGGGTATTGGAAAACTTAGAAATTTAAAAGTGCTTAACTTAAATAATAATTCAATTGTAAAATTACCAAGAGGATTGGCTACTTGTTTGAAGCTTGAAAAACTTTTTCTAAGTGAAAATAAATTAGAGTCAGTTGCCCAGGAATTGAATAGGTTGTTATCGCTAATTGAATTGGATTTATCTAGAAATAAAATTGGCTATTTGTCAACCAATTTCGGCGAAATGACGCATTTGGAAAGACTTGATCTTCAAAATAATCCTCTGAAGAATTTTCCTGCAGGATTAGGTAATTTGCAACATCTGAGGTTTTTAGGAATTGTAGAGTCAAAAATCCAGGTAATTCCGCAAGAACTATTCAGTCTGGAGAGTCTGGATACGCTGGTTCTGGCAAAATCCCTGATAAAAAAGATACCAAATGATATTGGAAAACTCAGCAATCTCAAGTTTCTTAGTTTGAATGGAAATATGATTGAAAGTCTTCCCGAAAGCTTCTGTAAATTAACACAATTAAAATACTTAAGAGTCGAAGGGAATCAAATTAAAAATCTAGAGAATTGTTTTACCAAGCTCAATTCGCTTGAATATTTAAATATTTCAGGGAACGATTTTTCAGATTTTCCCCAAGAGGTTTTTGGGTGTACTCAACTAAAAACACTAAAAGCTCAAGCTTTACAAGTATATAATTTCCCAGATCAGTTTGATGCTTTTCCTTATTTAAGACACCTAGATTTGGGGTCGAATTATATGAAAAATGTTCCGCAGTCTATTGGAAAGCTTCAAAATCTCGAAATCCTTGAACTATATACTAATAGTCTGGCTTCATTTCCATTTAATTTAAATAATTTTAAGGTGCTTACTGAGCTTTATTTGGGAGACAATAAATTGACTCAACTTCCTGAAGGTATAGAAGGTTCAGCTTTAAAACTCTTGGAAATTGGCAAAAATTCTATTGATCAAAACCTAATTAGTGATCTAAAAAAAGATTTTCCTAAACTGAAAATAAAATAGTAGTCCTTGCAACTAAATAGGAAAGAGGAGGGGCATTTTATGTCTCTCTTTTTTTGTTTTGGACTTACTATTTCTGTATAAAAAAAAAAGGGATAGTCGCCCATCCCCAAAGTTCATCCTCACTCTCACACTCCACACTCACACTGTATTTGTGACCCCGACAGGATTCAAACCTGTAACCCTCAGAGCCGAAATCTGATATTCTATTCAGTTGAACTACGGGGCCAATATGTTTTGTTTTTTATGTCTTGACTGACAATATCCGCCTTTCTATTCAGCTCAGTAAAACAAGAAATCCATGATTTCGTAGATTTTACTAGTGGTGACATTTATCGTCACCATTGAACTACGGGGCCAATATGTTTTGTTTTTTATGTCTTGACTGACAATATCGGCCTTTCTATTCAGCTCAGTAAAACAAGAAATCCATGATTTCGCAGATTTTACTAGTGGTGACATTTATCGTCACCATTGAACTACGGTGCCAATTTGAGTTGTCAAAAATACAATAAACAAACTAAACCTCATAAATCAGGAAAGAAATTCTTATTCTGGATTTTTCTAAAACAATCTAATCAACTACAAATGAGTGGGTTTAGAAGTGGTTAGAAAAGTTTGTAAAAAAAAAAGAAGCTGTGCTCTCCAGCACAGCTTCAACTCACCTACTACTCATTTGTCATTGAGGTTTAACCTCGGTGTCAAATATAAAAACTTTTTTTCTTTCGGAATTTAAAAAAATGAAAAAAAGTACAAATTTCACATTTTCTTAACATTGAGTTGAATTTTCATCAAGTCAACATCCCCCCACAAACATTAAGAGTTTGGCCGGTAATATAGGCCGATAAATCAGAGGCCAAAAACAAAGTTGAATTAGCCACATCTTCTGGTGTTCCGCCTCTTTTTAGTGGTATTCCATCTCGCCATCCTTGCACAACAGCTTCATCCAAGGCATCAGTCATTTCGGTCTCTATAAAACCAGGAGCAATTGCGTTACATCTTATATTTCTGCTTCCTAATTCCAAAGCAACGGATTTTGTGAAACCAATCATGCCTGCTTTACTCGCGGCATAGTTTGCCTGACCCGCATTTCCTTTAACTCCAACAACCGAACTCATATTGATTATTGATCCGTATTTTGCCTTGAGCATTGTTTTGAGAACAGCTTTAGTCAAATTAAAAGCAGACTTTAAATTAGTATTAATTACTTCATCAAATTGTTCTTCAGACATTCTCATCAAAAGATTGTCTCTGGTAATTCCAGCATTATTCACAAGGATATCTACCGTTCCAAATTCTTTAACTACTTCATCTACTAAATTTTGAGCAGCTTCAAATTCAGCAGCATTCGATTTGAATCCTTTTGCTGAACCTCCATTTGCGGTCAACTCCTTCTCTAGTTGTCTGGCTTTTTCCTCTGATGATAAATAGGTAAAGGCCACTGTTGCCCCATTTTCAATGAATTTTTCTGCAATAGCGCGTCCAATTCCTCTAGATGCACCAGTTACTATAGCGATTTTTCCTTTTAGTAATTCCATCTTTTAAGATTTGATTTGGGCGAAGATATAAAAAGAATTTTACAGACATTCTCCTCGATGGTGTCCGAAATTTCAATTCTCTCAAGTTGTAAAAATGAATTCAGCAGAATTGTCCTTACCTTTGTTTAAACAAACAGATGCTTTCATGAAGGTGGATTTAAAATCTTTTTATGCTTCAAACGGATTGATAAAGGAATTTCTTGAGGGAAATTTAAGGGATTTACATGGTCCGGAATTCTCGAAGGAGGAAGTTTTGAAATTCGCGGAAAAAAGGACATTTTCAATGCAAAATCGCATCCATCTGACCGAACATTTAGTATCACAATACAAAAATCTACAAATTGAATCCCCTGTTCGAAAAAATATTGAGAGTTTAAAAAACGAGAAGACAATGACGGTAACTACTGGTCATCAGCTCAATATTTTTACTGGTCCTCTATTTTTTATTTACAAAATCCTTCAGGTAATCAATATTACAGAAGAGTTGAATCGATGCAACAATGGTTTTCATTTTGTGCCTGTGTTCTGGATGGCTTCGGAAGATCATGATTTTGAAGAGATTTCTTTTTTCAATGCGAACAGAAAGAAATATAAATGGGATCGTGTTGATGGAGATGCAGTAGGTAGGATGTCCACAGAGGGGTTGGGCGAAATCTTGGATCTACTAAAGAAAGATTTGGGTTACGATGTACATCAAATACTTCAGGTTTTTGAAGACTATTGTAAAAAGGACACATTAGCACATGCAACCCTGTATTTGGCGAATAAATTGTTTGGTAAATATGGATTAATTGTTTTAAATGCGGATACAAATAGCCTCAAAAATCTTTTTAAGGAAACGATGAAGAGAGAGCTGGTTTACAATAAAACACATATAGAGATTCATGATGTCATCAGTCGACTCGATAAATCAGGTTACAAAGTCCAAGTGAACCCAAGAGAAATCAATTTATTCTACCTCTTTAAGGGAAAAAGAGGGCGTATCATTAAGGAAAATGGAAAATACAAAATAGCGAATACTTCACTTGAGTTTACGGAAGAAGATCTTTTGGATCAACTTCAAAAATACCCTGAACGATTTAGCCCGAATGTGGTTATGCGACCTATGTATCAAGAAACCATCCTTCCAAATTTGGTTTATCTTGGAGGGGCAGGAGAGATTGCGTATTGGCTGGAATTGAAAAAAGCATTTGATCAATATTCGATCTCTTTTCCAATACTCGCGGTCCGAAATTCCTTAATTCTTATCGATTCAAAATCTGAAAGAAAAATGAATCGACTTCATCTGAATCCATCAGCATTTCTGCAAGGCAAAGAGAGTTTGATTAAATCCTTCCTACTGAAAAAAAATGAATTCATGGAAATGAATGAAGAGGAAAATTTATTGATTGAGTTGAAAAGAGTGTATGAGCAGAAAGTTAAAAAAGTGGATAGTAGCTTGTTGCCAGCGGTAGAAGCAAGTTACGCGCGTCAAAAAAAGGAGCTCGAAAGACTTAAGAAGAAATTTGTTCGTGCTTTAAAACAGAAGTACGAAAAAGATATAGAAGCGATTGAATGGGTGCAGGAGCATTTTTTTCCTTCTGGGGATTTGCAAGAGCGACATGAGAATGTGCTGCCTTATTTGGTTCAAAATGGTTGGGAATTTCTAGATGTTATAAAGCTGAATATTGGTGCTTTTGATCAAAAAATTAGTTTTGTGAGTTTAAATTATGATGGAAATCCTTCTTAAATATTTCCCTGATCTTACAGAGGATCAGATTCAAAAATTTTCAAAACTGCAGGAGCTTTATGCGGATTGGAATGAAAAGATCAACGTGATAAGTCGAAAAGATCTGGATAATTTTTATGAGCGTCATGTCTTACACTCTCTTGGCATTGCTAAAATGGTAGATTTTAAGCCGGGCTCAGATATTTTGGATGTGGGTACTGGAGGTGGGTTTCCTGGTGTACCTTTGGCGATATTGTTTCCAGAAGTCCAATTTGTTTTGGTAGATTCGATAGCCAAAAAGATAAAAGTAGTAGAATCGATTGCAGAGGCCTTAGATCTCTCTAACGTTGAGGTTGTAGTAGGTCGTGCGGAAAAAGTAAAAGGTAAGTTTGATTTTATTGTGAGTCGTGCAGTTACTCGAATGCAGAATTTTATCCCCTGGGTAAGAAATCAGATCAAAAAACAAAATACCAATACTTACCCCAATGGTATTTTCTATTTAAAAGGCGGTGATTTAAAGGAGGAGATGAATGAAATATCATATGATTTTGAAATTTTTGATCTTGAAAATGAATTTGAAGAGTCGTTTTTTGAAACAAAAAAAGTTGTTTACGTAAGAATAAACGAGCAATGATAGACGAACTAATAGAACAGTACAAAAAGTCCAACTATTTTGGTGAGTTGCTGGATATGCAGTTGGTTTCCTATGATGAAGGAGAGGTGTTGTATAAAATGAAAATTCAAGAAAAGCATTTGGCAACTCCAATTGCAGCTCACGGAGGTTCTGTGGCGGCTCTGATGGATGCTCTACTGGGAGTTACTGCGCTCACCGTTGCTTCAAAAAGAGCATGCGTGGTTGCTACGGTTGAATTTAAACTGAATTTTATGAAGCCCGTAATTTTAGGGGATCAACTCACAGGGACATCGCATATTCTGGCTCAAGGAAATCGCATTATTGTTGTTGAGGGAGAGATTCGGAATCAATCAGGAGAACTCGTAAGCAAAGGCCAAGGAACATTCAATTCTTATCCAAAAGATAAAGCAGGATTCTAGTCCTTTATATTTTGGCATAATATTTGTTAGAAAAACCTATCTAGATCAACGTTTTTAATAACTTTCTTGAATTTATTCAATTTCGATTTTTGGCATGATTTTTGTTATATTTGTGGGTTGAAAATTTACTTAAAGAAAACACATGAAGAAAACGTTACTCACCCTTGCGCTAGGTGCGTGTGCATTTATAAACGCCCAAACTCCCCCTCAATTAGAAAATCCAGGATTTGAATACTGGGAAACAGTTCAGGTCGGAAACGGTACGGCTACTACAAGCGAACCGATTCAATGGAGTGGATTGAAGACTTCAGATGATCCTGCATTGGCTCAATTGTCTCCAGATGGAACAGTAACTCAAGATGTAGGTAGAGGAGGAGTAGGTTCTTCTATTAAGCTAGAAACAATTTATACTTTAGGAGTTGCTGCGAATGGAAGTATCACCAACGGACGGTTCCATGCACCTCAAAATTTGAATCCTGAAGAAGGTTATATCTATTCTGATTCTACAGATGAGGATTGGCATTTAAGATTATCATGGCGACCAGATTCACTAGTGGGTTGGTATAAATATGAACCAACTGGATCGGATAAGGGTAAATGTGAAGTTATTCTCCATGAGGGTTATGGTGCGCTTCCTCTTTTTATCGCGGGTGTACATGATGTAACCAACAACCGAATTGGACGAGCACGTTTTGATTGGACAGCAAGTACTGGTGGTCAATGGGTGAGATTCTCAGTCCCATTTAACTATGACGATACTAGAGGAGCTCGATTTGTTTTAGCTATTTGTACTGCAGGTGATAGTACTATTTCTGAAAATCACTCCAAGGTTTGGGTAGATGATTTGGAATTGGTTTACAACAACTTAAGTGTAGATGAATACGATTACAATAAGGATTTTACAGTGTATTATGAACAGGAGTCAGTGTATGTAAACATGAAAGCTGGTTCTCATGAAACCTATCCTGTGGAAATAATCGATATGACTGGAAAGATTGTCGCAAAACAAAATATTCAATCGAATACAGCTACCTTACTGGAAAATCTTTACAATAAAGGGGTCTATTTCTGTAGGATCAATACAGGGACTAGAATGATTACCCGTAAGATTGTTGTCAGATAAATTATCAAGAACTTAATTATTTTATAAACTTTAATTACTAGCACATGAAGAAAATTTTACTTTTCGCTTTGGCAGCATTTTCTGCTAATGTTTTTTCTCAAACTATTACAAATAATGATTTTGAGAATTGGACAGTACATTTAGATCCAGGAGGATCTGGGGTTGTTGTTGATAGTTTAACCGGAGGAATCTGGGAATCTGGAAATCCGTTAATCGTGGTTTTTCCGGCATTAAGTCCGGGCATGCCGAAAGGATTTATGTATGATACAACAGCTAGTTATTCCGGGAATCACTCTGTAGCTATGAGAACAGGGTTATTAAATGGTTTAATGGCGACTGGAAATTTGTTTACAGGAGTAATAGATGCATCAGTAGCAGGTATTAATCAAGTTATAAATGAACTCAACCCATTGGCTCCAGCCACTACAGGTGTTCCATCTACAGATCGTCCAGAACATTTAAGAGGTTTTTTTAAGTATTATCCTGGTGCTGATTATATATATTTGAATTTCAATACACAGGTTCAAGATACAATAATTGGAGGAGGTGATACATGTAGAATTGGAGTAATTGTACATAAATGGAACGCAACGCTTTCTAAAAGAGATACAATAGGCTTAGGAGAATTTTCTACAGATCAATTAGTCTCTACATGGACACCTTTTGATGCTTCTGTTCAATATTATTCTACTGATACACCTGATTCGATTTCAATTGTATTTCTAAGTTCATATGGAGGTATTAGATTTGGTGGGGCTTTTGGTTCATTATTGATGGTTGACTCTATTTATTTCTATAATTCTCCGCTTGGCATTAATGATATTTCGATTGACCCAAAGAATGTTTATGCTTTTCAGGATAATATAGTTTGGAATAGTCTTCCGTCGAATTGTACTTTGACTTTATATTCTTTAAGCGGAGAGAGAATCAGAACTTTCGATTCAATTAGCGAAAATGGGCAGGTTTCAATTCCTGAGAATGGAGTGTTGATCGCGAAAATTGAGAGAAATGGTACGGTAATCTTTTCGAAAAAACTTTTCATTAATAAATAAAATCTAAAAATTAAAACCATGAGAAAATCTCTACTATTACTCACCGTTTTATTAACGGGAGGTTGGCTTTTCGCTCAAGAACAAGTGGTGAATGGCGATTTTGAACTTTGGGGTACAGGAAATGGTGCTATACATAGCACGGAACCATTGAACTGGCACTCCTTTAGAACTGCTCAATGTAATTTACCTTTTCCTGCTAGTTTAGGATGTGGTACGGTTACAGGATCAAATCAATTAGCACAAGCAACCTCTTATGACGGTTCAACATGTGCTAGGTTGTATTGTGTTGATATATTTGGGAATGCGGCAAATGGAAATTTAACAACTGGTAGAATTAGAGTTGGATCTACGACCGCAACTAGTTCTGCAAATTATAACTATACAATTTCTACAAACAGTGCTTATGATCATAATTCTCCATTTGTGTCACAACCAGATAGTGTAACTTTCTGGTATAAAGTAAATCTAGTTACTGGTGGAAATACAGGTAGAGCAACATTCTCAATACACAATAATTCAAATTATCAAGATCCAGGCGGAACAGCTTCTAATTTAGTTGCTAATGCTGCAGATGATAACTTGGTAAGTACTACCTGGACAAGAAAAGCAATGGCTTTTAATTATACAGGAAATGGTGCAAGTGCATCCTACGTACTTGCTACATTTACGACAAACCCTGTTGGGGGTGCTGGAGATGCTGGAGATGAAGTATTTGTTGATAATGTTTTGATGATTTATAACATGACTCCAAGTTATTCTATATCGGATATTTGTCAGGGTGAGTCATTTAATCTTACTTACACATGCAATGCTACAATTGCAGATTCAAATAAGACTTTTTATGCAGAATTATCAAATGCTTCAGGTTCTTTTGCTTCTCCGACAGTGATTGGATCCACAACAAGAAATGTTGGACAAGCAGCATCAGGTACTATTTCTTGCACTATTCCTTCTGTTCCAGCAGGATCCGGCTATAAAATTCGAGTACGACATGCGAATGAAGATTTAGCTGAAGTTGCTGGTACAGCATTTACAATTAATGCTCCGGCAGTTGCGGGAACAGCCACTCCTACGGCATCAAATAACTGTACGACTCAAAATGGGCAAGTTGCCGTTTCAGGATCAACTGGTACTGGGTTTGAATTATTTAATGGATCTGGTGTTTCACAAACTTCAAATACCACAGGAACTTTTACAGGTTTGAATCCTGGAACTTACTACGTTGAGGTTACAGATGTGAATGGATGTATGGCAACGACTTCTACAGTTACGGTTAACGCTCCAACGAACCCTACTGCTGGAACAACAACCCCAACGGCTTCAACTTCTTGTACTTCACCAAATGGTGCAGTAAACGTATCAGGGTCAAATGGAACCACTTTTGAATTATTTGATTCAGGAAATAACTCGCAAGGATCCAATGGTACTGGTTCATTTTCATCTCTTTCACCTGGTGATTATTATGTTGAGATCACGACAAATGGATGTATGACAACTACTTCTACAGTAACTGTTAATGCTCCAACTGCTCCTGCAGCGGGGACGGCTACTCCAACAGATGTAACAAACTGTACTTCGCCAAACGGACAAGTTGTTGTTACTGGATCTGGAGGTACTTCATTTGAATTATTTAATTCTTCAAATGTTTCTCAAACATCAAACGGGACAGGAACATTTACTGGACTTGCTGCTGGTGGATATTATGTAGTGGTAACTGATGCTGCTGGATGTACTGCTACAACCTCAACTGTTACAGTTGGTAACTCAGCTACTGCACCTGCTGCTCCTGCTGCTGGTACGGATGCTACATACTGTGATGGAGATGCAATGGCAGATTTAACTGCAGCTGCAGGTGCTGGAGGTACACTTCAGTGGTATTTAGGTGGAAGTCCTGCTTCTTCTGGAACATCTCAAACTCCTTCGTCTGCTGTAGGTGTTCATATTTATACTGTAACAGAAACTGTATTGGGATGTGAATCTTCTCCATCAACTGTTACTGTAACTGTGAATGCAAATGCTACTGCTGGTACTGCAACTCCTACTGCTGCAACATCTTGTACTACTCCTGACGGACAAGTTGCCGTTTCTGGTGATAATGGTACAGGATACGAATTGTTTGATTCGGGTAACAACTCGCAAGGAACAAATGCCACTGGAACTTTCACAGGATTAGCTGCTGGAGATTATTATGTTGTGGTTTCTAATGGATGTACTCCTGCACAAACTGCTACCGTTACAGTAGATCCAGCTACAAATCCTACAGTAGGTACTGTTACTCCAAGTGATAATTCTAACTGTTCAACTCCAAATGGTGCGGTTAACGTTTCGGGATCCAATGGAACTTCTTTTGAGTTGTTCGATTCTGGAAACAATAGCATTACCAGCAATGCTTCTGGTTCCTTCACTGGCTTAGCTGAGGATGACTATTATGTTGTTGTTACTGGTGCAAATGGATGTACTTCAACTTCTTCTAACGTAACAGTAGGAGCTCCAACTGGACCAACTGCAGGTACAACCTCTTCAGTTGATAACTCTGATTGCGCGAATGCAAACGGTGTTGTAAATGTGACAGGATCTAACGGAACATCTTTTGAATTGTTTGATTCAGGAAATAACTCACAAGCGACGAATGCAACTGGTGCGTTTACTGGATTATCTCAAGGAGATTATTATGTTGTTATCTCGGATGCTAATGGTTGTACAACGACTACTGCTACGGTAACTGTTGGAAATAATACAGGTTACACAGTTACGCTCGCACCAGCAACAACTCAAAACATCAACACCAACACAGATGGTACTCAAATTGATGCTACAGAGTCTTCTACAGCCACATCAAGAGAGTGGATGTATACAACTACTTCCGGATCGGGATATATGAGCTTTACTCCTTCTGAGACAGGAGCTTCTTATACGCCGAATTTTGCTAATGCAGGTACGTATTATGTGGTATGTGAATCTGTGATTGCTGGATGTACTGTGATGTCCTCAGAGGTTGAAATAGTTGTTACGAGTGCGGTTGGTATCGATGAGAATGAAATGAACCTTGTTCATGTTTATTCATTCGAAAATCAAATGTTTGTGAACCTTTCAAATGTGACGCTAAACAATCCTATGCTAAAAGTGTATTCGACTGACGGTAAGATTGTTCTTGATACAAGATTGAATAATGGAACATTGAATACATTTACTATGGATGTACCAATGGGTGTTTATTACTTCAATATCATCACAAATGACAATGCGACGACTGGAAAAGTTGTCCTGAAATAAAAGTTTAATTTTATCTTTAGCCCCTGTTTGGAAACGAACAGGGGCTTTTTATTACTCATACATACAACATGAAACAAATCTGCATTCTTTTACTTTTACTATTTGTAAGTACAATTTCATTTTCGCAAGCAACAGGTACACTGGAAGGTACAGTTTATGATAAAGAATCCGGTGAAACAGTTATTGGTGCAAATGTGGTTCTACTTAAAGATCCTTCTTTTGGAGCGGTTACAGATGTGTTTGGTAAATACAAGCTAAAACTTGAGCCAGGAATGAGAAAAGTAGTATGTTCTTTTACTGGAATGCGCGATACTTTTGAAATTGAAATTATTGCAGGTCAAACGGTTACTCATGATGTAACTCTTCAAAGTGTGATTGTTTTAAAGGATGTAGAGGTGAAGAGTAGCCGCGTGGCTGATGTTAAAGATGAGGATATCAAATCCATGGTCAAAATCCCTACTGAACTTATCGATAATAGAGGAGATAGAGATATTTCAACTACCTTGAATACCGTGGATGCTTCTACTACAATTTTGGATGGTGAACCTCAGATTAGAGGAGGTTCGGGATTTACTTTTGGCGTAGGTGCGAAAGTTTCAATTATTGTAGATGATATTCCGATGATGTCTCCGGATGCTGGTAAACCAGAATGGGGATTTATTCCTGTTGAGAATTTGGCAGATTTAGAGATCATTAAAGGTGCTAGTAGTGTAAAAGTTCCAGGTTCAGCTTTAAGCGGAGCTATACTCATGAAAACCAATCAGCCAGGATTCAATCCTTCAACTAAAGTAAATGTCTACGCTGGAATGTATGATCGACCTAGATACAAGGAAATGAAATGGTGGAGCAGCTTTCCGTATATTGCGGGGGTTAAATTTCTTCACATGAGAAGGTTAACGCCAAGACTGGATTTTGTTATTGGTGGAACTTTCGATGCGGATCATTCCTATATGGGGGCACCTCGTCCGGATGCAACCGTTGTAGATTCAATTACTAATTTCACAGATAACCAGCTACAATCACAAAAAGCAAGAATCAATTTTGGATTACGTCATCGTCCAGAGAAAGTGAAAGGATTGATGTATGGATTGAATGGAAATTTTATGTATTCGAATTCCAACTCAGTATTTGCATGGCAAGATGATAGCTTAAATTTTTATCGAGCTTATCCTGGAGCTATGCTACTTCAAAAACAATTTATTTTTAATGTTGATCCTTATTTAACTTTTATTGAAGGGGTGGGAAATACACATCGTTTCAGATTTCGTTATATGTACGCAAATAACGAGATGAGTAACAATATGAGTGCAGTAGGGATGATTGCTTATGGTGAATATTCTTTTAACCGTTTTTATCAAAATCTAGATAGTTTGCAACTGACTATTGGACTCATGGGGCAATACAACTTTAGTGCTTCCGGAATGTATACAGATGCAGGAGGAGACAGCACAAATCATTTGTTGAATTCAAGCTTTTATCTAGAATTACAAAAACAGTTTTGGGATGTAATGAATATCGTTCTTGGATTTAGAGCTGAATATTTTGATCCTTTCGGGGATAAGAACAAAAGAAAAATTGCACCCTTGTTTAGAGGTGGATTGAACTTTAAACTCTCGCAAGGAACTTTTCTCAGAGCCTCATTTGGTCAAGGATTCCGTTATCCTACAATTACTGAAAGAATGATTAATATTCAACTAGGAATTTTGGGCGTATACCCCAATCAAGATTTGGTGCCTGAATATTCTTGGAATGCAGAAATCGGAATTAAACAAGGATTTAGATATCGCAAATTCCAAGGTTTTATCGATGCGGCCTTTTTTATGCAACAATATAAAAATACCATCGAGTATCTTTTCGGTTTCTGGCAGTCGCAATTCCCTTGGGTAGGATTTAAATTTATCAATACCGGTCGCTCTAGAGTATATGGAGTAGATGCAAGCTTCGTTGGGGATATCACCTTCGATAAGCTCCAAACAACAAAAGATTATTCAATGAATTTTATGATCGGGTATACCTATTCTTTACCTCAAACTCTTGAACCGGATTATGTGTATGCGGAAGATCTTAACCCTTCCGGGAATGATGAACTTAGCTTCAGGTCGACTTCTGCAGATTCGAATACTACTATTCTTAAGTATCGATTTATTCATACTTTTAAGGGAGATATTGAATTCAAAATAAAAGGTTTTGCTCTGGGATATTCATTCAGATACTTCTCTAAAATGGAGAATGTAGATCGGTCAATTTTTGATTTTGAGGATGCTACTGCAGGGTCTTCTTCTCTTCAGAATTTACAATATCGAAACTATTTTGAAAATCATAATAATGGGAATTTTATAATGGATCTGCGTTTGAGTTATTCGTTTAAAGGAGGGCACAAAATTTCTGTAATGTGTAATAACCTTACCAATAGATGGTATTCGTTACGACCATTGAAAGCCGAGCAAATGAGATCATTCATGATTTCGTATACAGCTAATTTGGAACACAAAAATAGTGGAGGTAAAAAGAAGGAGCCGAAAAAAGACTAATTTGGGTTTCAAATTGTAACAATGTTGAAAGGAATACTTGCTGTCTTCTTTGGGGCAGCGTCTTATGGGATACTCTCCACTATAGCTAAGCTTTCCTATAAAAAGGGATTTGATGCAGAAGATGCAACTGTATTTCAAATTCTATTTGGACTACTTGTTTTAATAGTGCTTCACTTTTTGCAAAAGGAAAAAACCCGGTTTTCCGATCTAAAGAAAAGTGATTGGCTCGCTTTGATCTTTGGAGGAGCCACCATTGCGCTTACTAGTTTGTTTTATTATTCCTGTGTACAATTTATACCTGCATCTATTGGAATTATTTTATTATTTCAATTCATTTGGATTGGATTTTTACTTGATTTCCTTTTCAACAAAAAAAAACCTAACTTATTTCAGATGTTGGCTTTGGCTGTACTTATAGCCGGGACTTTCTTTGCTGCAGGAGGACTTCAAGCATTTGATGGTTCGACTTTGAATTCACAGGGCTTAATTCTGGGTCTCTTATCGGCTCTTTGTTATGCTTCCTACATTTTCATTAATGGAAGATTAAAATCGGAAATCTCTCCGGTCTCAAAATCCATGATTATGATGGCAGTCTCAAGTGTAATTGTTTTAATCATTTTAGGTTCAAGCTTACATGAAGTTGCCTTTTTTGATACTAAATTTCTCATCTATGGGGTACCGCTGGCCTTATTTGGAGCTGTAATTCCACCGATACTTTTTGCCTATGGCGTTCCAAAAATTGGGGTGACCTTTTCGTCTATACTTTCCTCTGTTGAATTACCTGTTGCAGTAATCGTTTCGATTCTTTTATTGCATGAATCTGTTTCTGCTGTACAATGGGTTGGAATCATCCTTATACTTTCTGCGATTTTAATCGTGAGTCTTTTAAAGAAGTAACCACTCAATCAATAAATCACACATATAATTAAATATTTAGTCATATAATTAAATAATTAGTTTTATATTTAAAAAATTAGTTATAAGTTTGTGAAATGAAGGAATTGACAAAAGCGGAAGAAATGGTAATGCAAGCATTATGGAAAATTAATAGAGGATTTGCCAAAGAGATTACCGAAGCTATCGAATACGATAAAAAGAAACCTGCATACAATACGGTATTGACTATGATCAGGATTTTAGTAGATAAAGGTTTTATCAAGTACGAAACATATGGAAAATCGAATTTATATGAACCAGTGATCTCAAAGGAAGAGTATTCTAAAAGTAGGTTGAAATCCATAACGAAAAGATATTTCAATGGATCTCCTAAAAGTATGCTTTCCTTTTTTGCTCGAGAAGAAAACCTTAATCTGGACGATTTAGAAGAGATAATTAAAGAACTAAAAAAGAAATAAGGATGGCAATACTTCTTTTTCATATCGTTTCACTTGGATTGTTGTATGGAGTTTATGAAACTTCGTTAAAGAAAATGAAATGGTTCACTTTAAATAGAATTTTATTGGTAAGTCTTCCAATTCTTCCAATTCTATTGTTTTGGATTTCTCAAAACTCATATTGGGGAATGCAAGTAAGTTCATTTAATCCTGTTCATCTAGAAGCTATCGTTGTGGAGAAGGATTCCTTAAGTGAAGGAACTGGTGTACAGAGTCCTTTCCGCATCTCTTGGTTATTAGTATACATGATCGGTTGCTCAGTAATGGGCATTTACATTGGCCTTCAGTATTATTTTACAATCAAAATGATTCGTAGAATTTCATTTAAAGAAATAGGGGAAAGTAGATTATGGTTAGGATTTTCTGATAAGCATTCCAGTTTTTCATTCTTTCGATACATTGTACTTAATGAACTAGATGAGGGGATAGATGCAATCAAGAAGCATGAAATGAAACACGCATTAGCCAGACATTCAACAGATTTAATGATATATAATATGTATAAAGTTATGTTTTGGTATAATCCTTTTGTGTTCTTACTGGAAAGAGATGTGAAATTAAATCATGAATGTGAAGCCGATCAATTTGCATCAGAAAATAATCAAGCTGAATATGCGAATAGCTTGTTGAACCAAGTGTTCGGATCAAATCAAATTCAATTTATTAATCAGTTTAATAATCAAAAATCAATAAAAATGAGAATTAAAATGTTAAAGCAACAAAGTAAGGGAAGTCTGTTCAGATATGTGAGTATTCTTCCAATTTTAGGATTGGTTTTTATCTTGGGTTCTTGGAATTCAACAAATCAATGGAGTCATGGAATTTCTTCTCTCAATATTTTAGGGGATAGCGATTCGGTTTATGATAAAGTAGAAAAAATGCCTGAATTTCCTGGAGGTATGGATGCTCTTATTAAGTATATGCAAAAGGAGATTAAATATCCTAAGGAAGCTGAAAAGAACAATATCCAAGGAAAAGTAATGATTGAATTTATTGTGGATAAAGAAGGGCAAGTGACCCATGCAAAGGTATTAAATGGAGTCGATGAAAATTTGAACAATGAAGCTTTAAGAGTGGTTGAAGCTATGCCAAATTGGACTCCTGGTGAGGATAAGGGCAAAAAGGTTAAAGTAAAAATGGTATTACCGATAATATTCAAACTTTAGTAGTACAGAACAAACCTAAATCTCAAGGCAACAAGTTAGGAGGATTCTTTTTAGGTCCTCCTTTTTATTTTTCTACCAAGAATGTTGGTAAGTAGTGTCACAACTGTTACAACGGAAATGGAAGAAAGCGGCATAAGAATAGCCGCGACAAGAGGCGTGAGATTTCCTGTAACTGCAAAAGAAAGTCCAACTACATTATACAAAAAGGATATCAGTATCGAAATCTTTACAACATCCATACTGCTCTTCGAAAACTTCAAAAAGTCGGTAATATGTGCGAAATTTGAGGCCAATATAATACCGTCGCAAGAAGGTGAAAAATTGTAGACATTTTCATTAATTGCAAAACCAACATTGCTTTGTTTTAAGGCTCCAGCATCATTCAAGCCATCACCCACCATTAGGGTAACTTTTCCTTCTTTTTGAAGCTTTTTGATATAGGCGAGCTTGTCCTCAGGGCTTGCGTTAAAATGAAGATTGGAAGCCGGGATTTTCAAAGAAGCTAAATACTCTTTCTCGCCTTCATTGTCTCCTGAAATCACATGGAATTCATAGTTTGATGAGAATTCAAGGAGGTGTATAAAGTCTTTTCGGTAAGCATTCTTTATCGTAATTAAACCGATATATTGCCCATTTTTTTCTACCCATATCCCCGACTTCTTATTTTCATCTATTCCCAGAATCCAACTTGAAGAACCAATTCTAAATTCCTCATTTCCAATTTGAGCAGCGATACCTTTTCCTTTGTGTTCTTGAAACCCTGTGATTGGAATTTGATCTGTTTTAAGTTGATTACAAATAATCTCTGCTATAGGATGACTTGAATGACTCAAAATAGAAGTGACATTTATCCATTCTTCTTGAGGAAGCTCAACTTCAATTTCTGATTTTGTGGAGTCTGTGATGGTACCAGTTTTATCAAAAACAATGTCGGTTACAGTGTGCATGCGTTCAATGATCTCCGGGGATTTGAGAAAAAGTCCACGTTTCCCTAAAATTCGTATCCCGTTTCCATAAGTGAAAGGAAGTGTGAGAGCTAGAGCACATGGGCATGCAACAATTAAAACGGCCGTGAAAACATTGAAAGCCAATCCCGAATTTACTGTAATCCAGTATCCGAGAGCGATTGCGGCTACTAACAATATGGCAAATGTAAAATAGCGACTAATATTGTCCACAAAGTTTTTATAGCCAGATTTCTCGTCTTTTCGGAAGATGTCTTGGTTCCACAGACTTGTTAAATAGGAATTATTGACTTCCTTTTCAATCTCCACAAGAATATTTTGTCCTTTTTGTCTTCCTCCGGCAAATATTTTTTCATTTTCTTGGATGGAAGTGGTTTTTGATTCCCCGGTAACAAAACTGTAGTCGATATGGGCTTCCCCTTCAAGTAATCGGGCATCTGCTGGAATAATTTCCTCGTTTCGAATAATGAGTTGGTCGCCAACTTTCAAATTTTCTAAAGGAATAATGGTCTCTATATTTCCCTCTTTTTTCTTCACTGCGATTGGGAAATAAGATTTATAAGAACGTTCAAACTGAATGCCTCGATAGGTTTTGTCTTGAAACCACTTTCCAACTAATAGAAAGAAAATGAGTCCGGTAAGCGAATCAAAATACCCTGCTCCAGTTTGGCTTAGTACTTCATAAGAGGAACGAAAAAATAAGGTAACAATTCCAAGTGAGATGGGAATATCTATATTAAAAAACCGACTGCGAATCCCTTTAAATGCTGAAATGAAATAGTCTCTGGACGAATAGATTAGCACAGGTAAAGAAAGGAACATATTTAGCAATGCAAATAGCTTTTGAAAATCGGATTGATCACTGGACAACCCAAGATATTCAGGAAAGCTCAGAAGCATCACGTTTCCAAAACAAAATCCGGCTACACCTAACTTATATAGAAGAGGTTTATTGATGTGCGATTTTTTTTCGGCTTTGGTTTCCAGATTGATATTAGGTTCATATCCGATTTTTGATAGTAGAATAGCTAATTCCGATAATTTAATCGATTTTGAATCATAAGTTATCGTTGCTTCTTTTTTAATGAAATCAACCTGTGAATTGCGAATTGCTGGGTGCAATCTTTTGAGATTTTCCAGAAGCCAAATACAAGAACTGCAGTGAATATCCGGCAAAAAAAGAACGATTTTATTGATTTCATTATCCGAGAAGGAAATCAATTTATGTTGAATCTCTTGAATATCTAGGTAGTCGAATTTTTCAGAATCAATTGATTTTTGTTTTCGGCCTGCATCAGAATCAATAGTGTAAAATTCACCTAAATCATTTTCTGTTAATATTTGATAGACAGTGCGACATCCTTCGCAACAGAAAGCATAAGAATCGTATTCAATATTCTCTTCTATGATCTCTCCACAATGATGGCAATGTTCTCCTTTCAATCTTTTTTCTGCGAATTTCGGAATTTCGATCTGAAAACAACTATCGATTGACAAATTTCAATTTGATAAAAATCAGCTTTCGAGGAATCAGAAGTAAAAGAAACCACTAATTTAGTACTAAAGAAGAATTCAATTGGAAGAAGGAGAAAATTTATACGAATTACTGTTTCAAAATATCAAGGAGGGAATTGTGATTGTGAATACCTCCGGGGAAATTGTTAAGGTCAATCAAAGGCTGGAGGTTATTTTTGGATACAACGAAGGAGAGTTGTTGGGGCGGAAATTAGATGTTTTGATACCGAAAGCGGTAAGAGATAAGCATAAGACACATCATAAAGGTTTTATGGAGAAACCCATGACTCGAACCATGGGAATTGGAATGACGCTACAGGGACAGAGAAAGGATGGGAGTTTAGTGGATGTAGAGATCAGTCTAAGTAGCCTAGAGGAGAATGGAAATCGTTTTTCTGTAGGTTTAGTGTCTGATATTTCCAAAAGAGTAGAAAATGAAAAGGAAATTCTTCTCTTGAACAAAAGTTTGGAGAAAAAGGTTGAAAAACGAACTCAGGAACTTAGAGAAAGCCAGAAACTGCATCAATTAATTGCTAGAAATTTCCCTGAAGGAACAATCAATGTTTTTGATCGTAATTTGAACTATGTATTTGTCGAAGGGGAAGAGTTATATTCCATGGGGATTACTTCAGAAAAGTTAATTGGAACGAATTATTTAGATCGCTTACCCAAAAGATTGCATGAGGAAATCAAATCTAATTTAAAGCAGGTATTTGAAGGGAATAGTACAAGTTTTCAGGTAAATCTTAAGAAAAATCATTATCAGTTGAGTTCGGTTCCACTGGCTTCTGAAAATGGGATAATTGAGCAAATTTTGGTTGTAGAGCGGAATATTACGCAACAGGTAATGCTGAATGAGCAAATGCTTGAAGCACTTGAAAAAGAGAAGGCACTCAACGAATTAAAAACTCGATTTGTTTCCATGGCCTCTCATGAGTTTAGGACACCTCTAAGTGCAATTCTTTCATCATCAGACATTGTTTGTAAATACATTGAAAGAAATGAATTATCCAAAACCACAAAGCATTTAGATCGAATCAAAAATTCGGTACACGCCCTTATCGATATTTTGAGTGATTTTCTTTCTATTGATGAGATGGAGAGTGATAAAGTACATTACAATCCCAAACCAATCAACATTAGAGAAGTATTTGAAAAGGCGAAATCAGATTTAGAAGTGCTCCTGAAAAAAGATCAATTTATTCGTTTGGAATTTGATTTAACTAATGACCAGTTTTTACTGGATCCAAGGCTACTTTTAAACGTTCTGAATAATTTGGTAACGAATGCCATTAAATATTCAGAAGAAGGTGATCCTATTGAAATTAAAGTATACGACAGAGGAAATTCATTACATTTTTCAGTTCGAGATTTAGGGATAGGAATACCTTTAGGTGAGCAACGCAACTTGTTTGAACGCTTTTTTAGAGCTCAGAATGCAGAGCACATTCAAGGAACTGGATTAGGTTTATATATCGTTCAAAGATATTTGAGGATTATGGGTGGATCGATCTATTTTGAATCAGAAGAAAATAATGGTACAACCTTTTTTGTTGAAATAAAAAATTAAAACATTATGTCGAAAAAAATTGCTGTGATTGAGGACAATCTTGAAATGCGAGAAAATATCGAAGAATTGTTGGAACTCTCCAATTATAATGTGGTTACTGCCTCAGATGGAAAACAAGGTGTAGAATTAGTGAAACGAGAGCTTCCTGACCTGGTAATCTGCGATATTATGATGCCTGGATTGGATGGATATAGTGTTTTATACATGTTGGGGCAGGATCCAAATACAAAGAACATCCCGTTTTTGTTTCTTTCAGCAAAAGCAGATAAAGAAGACTTCAGAAAAGGAATGAACTTAGGTGCGGACGACTATTTAACCAAACCATTTACAGAAATGGATCTTTTAAATACGGTTGAAAAACGAATTCAAAAAAGTTTTGTGTCCAGTTCATCCAGTATTGAAAGCTACTTTGAAGCCACAGATTTGGAGAAATTGATTGAAAAGATATTGGCCCATGAAAAGGTGAAAACAAAGCTTGTAAGTAAGCGAACAAACGTTTATTTCGAAGGGGATTCTGCTAATGATTTGTTTTTTGTGAAATCTGGATTGTTAAGGCAATACTCCGAGAATGAGGACAGCAAGGAATTTACCTTAGATATTTTATCGACCGGAGATTTTTTCGGTGAATCTGGATTAATGTCGAAGAAAGTCTATGGGGAGAGTGTACTTGCAGTTGAAGACTCTGAACTGGCGATCATTCCAGTTGATTTCTTTATAGGTGAATTAGGTAAAAATGCAAGCTTAAATACAGCGCTTACCAATCATTTACTTCAGATTTTAGATCGCAGAAATAAAGAGTTACTTGAATTGGCTTATGATACAGTTAGGTTAAGAGTTTCCAAAGTTTTAGCTCGTTTGGATCACAAGATTCATTCTGAATGGATCAATATGTCTAGAGAAGAATTGGCGTCTTTGGTGGGAACCAGTACTGAATCCGTAATTCGAATGTTAAGTGAATTTAAATCAGATGGAATTATTGAGGTAAAGGGATCGGCGATTAAGATTCTGAAACCGGAGGATCTGGTTGACTCTCGATTTTAAACTTTCCGAAATATTTTGCCCAAACTATCCAAAGAATAAAGATTACGGTATAGACTGATATCGTGAAGGTATAATTATGGTTGAACTGAAATAATTCCGGATTGACAGAAATCAGTTTGAGTAAGAGCATGATTCGAATGACATTGATCCAATAGATGACGAAAATTCCTGTTGGGATAAACCATAATTTGTGCTTAATCTTTCCTGGATAGGCAATGATGAAAATACTAAATAATGCAAATAACTTCAATCCGTTGCAAGGGGTGCCTACCCAAACGCCTGTGTCTGGGTGAGTTGCCAAGGAAATTACTATGTGTTGCGACTCTTCGTCGACCATAGTTTGAACACCCAATAAGCTATATGTGCCATTCGTGACTTCAACCAAGTTTTTTGTCACGAAATAATCAAAATCGGTGTGTGGAATTAAGTATGTTTCATAAAAAATAAACCACACCCAATAAAGGATTCCTGCGACAAATAAAAATCGGAAAATGGGATTTTGAAAAAAGGACTGAACTTTATTTTTCAGCTTTTCGTTTTTGAGCATCATACAATTTCTTTCCTCCCAAAGCAGCACCGGCTAAAACCAAAAATCCAATACCTCCATCAACTGGAATACAAGGAGCTGGCCAACAATCTGGTGGGGGAGTTCCAGTAGTTCCACCTGGAGGTGGTCCACCCGGAGGCTGAGCGAATAACCCGTGTGACGCAAGTATTAGCGCAATGGTAAGTAAGAATTTCTTTAAAAAATGAGTCTTCATTCAGCTGTATTTGGTACAAATTTGGTGAATTTTTATAACAATAACAAAGTCGAAATTAATTTTTTGACTTTTGTTGCTTCCAAATCAAGGAAATACAAACCACTTTTTGAATGATATACTTGTGGCTCTTTTAATCTAAAAATATCTATTTTATTCATTTTCAGCTTCTTCTCCAAAGATCATTTTCTCAATTTCCTCGTAATTTGGAACTTCTTGTGTATAGCAAGATTTAACCAAACGATAACTTTTTGGAGTAACCGTGAATTCATTGATTCTTTCTTTATACTCTTTTAAATTGTCTTCTAACCATTTTTTATATCTCCCTTGAAGATCAGCTTCAGTATCATAAGTCATTGTTGGCCCGATCATTTCTTCTTCATGATCCACGACAATATATAAAGGTTGGGAAGTTTGGCCATATCTTTTTTCTTCCATATACATCCACTTTTGACCAACTGTTTTTATTACTGTTCCATCATCCATGGTAATAGGAGATTCAAGAGTTTGATCCTCATCTACGTATAGAGAAACAACAACATACTCTTCAACCATAATTTTAGTGATTTCAGGTTTTTTCCAAACATTGTCTTCCATTCTTCGACAATTTGCACAAGCCCATCCCGTGAAGTCAAGCAATAATGGTTTTTTCTCCTTTCTTGCATGTGCAAGAGCTTCATCATAATCATGGAATACAGGCATTCCATTTGGTCCTGGATGTGTACCTTCTGGCATATCGTATTGCGGTGGTTGCCCTCCAATTCCATAAGGGTATTCACTGTACTGTTCGGTTTGAGGGGGTAAAATTCCACTGAGCATTGATAATGGAGCACCCCACATTCCTGGAATCATATAAACAACAAAGGCAAAAATTACAATTGCAAAAGAAAGTCTAGGAACAGAAACATGTGGTAAATCAGAATCATGAGGCATTTTTATTTTCCCCAAAAGATAGAATCCCATGATCGAGAAAATTACAATCCAGAAAGAAATGTAGAGTTCTCTAGTGAGCATTTCGGCTTGTACAACTAAGTCTGCATTGGAAAGAAATTTAAACGCAAGTGCGATTTCCAGGAGACCCAGAACCACCTTCACAGAATTCAGCCAACCACCTGATTGAGGCATGGAATTCAACCAGCCTGGGAAGGCAGAAAACAGAGTAAATGGAAGGGCCAAAGCTAAAGCGAAACCAAACATTCCCCAAAAAGGTCCCATTATCCCATTGTCTACAGATTCAACAAGTAAAGTCCCAATAATAGGTCCAGTACATGAAAATGATACCAATCCAAGAGTGAAGGCCATAAAGAAGATTCCAATTAAACCACCTTTATCCGCATTTTTATCTGCTCTATTAATCCAGGATGAGGGTAATCGGATTTCAAATGCTCCTAGGAAGGAAGCTCCAAATACTACCAAAAGAATAAAGAAGGCTAGATTAAACCATACATTCGTACTCAATGCATTTAAAGCGCCAGCTCCGAAGATCAAAGTTACACCTAACCCAAGAAGCACATAAATTACGATAATAGAAACACCATAAATAATGGCATTTCTGATTCCTTCAGACTTTGTTTTGGACTGTTTGGTGAAAAAACTAACTGTCATCGGGATCATTGGAAACACACAAGGAGTTAGAAGAGCGGCTAATCCACCTAAGAATCCCATAACAAAAATGGCCCACAATGAACTAGGGATTTTGGTTGCCTCCTCACTTTTTCGTGCTTTTTTCAGGTCTACATGAATATCAGCAGCCATAGGGACTGAGATATATTTTTCTGAAATAGTGGTGTATTTTATTGTTCCACCAATAATGGGCAGACTGTCTGTTTTGAGTTTGATCTTTTGTTTAAACTCGATCACACCTGAGTAGTAGTCAATTGATCTGTTTAAAATACTATCATTTCCAGTAAGGTATTTTTCTTTTTGCAAATCTCCCTGCAATTCCCATAAGTCCTCATTTTTTGCAAATTGAAAATCCAATTCTTCTAAAAATTCTTTTGCATCACTATAGACCAAATGCCAACCACTATCCAATCTGGCAGTAAGTACCATTTCATAAAGTCCTTTTTCAATAAAGTACGATTTGTAAGCCCATGTCACATGCGAAGTATCTTCTTGTGGATCAGGACATTCTCCAGGAGCCAATACCTTTTCAGTTGTGTTATTCACTTGACTAGAGTCGATAGTGTTACCTTCTTTATTCCCCTGATCATTTGATGCTGCTGAGCTAGCAAGATTCGAAGGATCAATCGACCAGGTAAAGGGTAGATCAGTTTGAGGCATCAAGCAGCTTTCATAACACACTTGATAGTCAAATGTCATTTTAATATCAAATTTCTTTTTGTCTAGAATCTTGATTCTTTGTTTAAAGCTTACACTGTGTTTATCATGATAGATTTCAGTTCCAATCGAAGAGGTAACCGCTTTTGGTTTGGGTTCCCTTACACTGCCAATTAGTTTGTAAGATGCATTTGGTTCAAATTTGAATGTGGTTGGTGTCCCAGTAAAATCAGCTTTCATTGGGTCATGAGTTGTAGAAAAAACATGCCAATGGTCAGCCAATACGGCTTTCATTACTAAGTCTACTTCGGTTTCACTGACCGGTTTAACAGAAAAATACCAAGAAATCTTAGTGCCTTCATTGTCACCTTGAATATTATCAGGTTTCTGAGAAAAAGCAGATAGGGTAAATAGGGTAATAAGTGTGAGTGCTAATAAATTTTTCATTTTTCTGGTCTGGGGGAAATTATTTCAATTTGACTTGGATGATTTCTTCTTTCGGGGGTAGACATTTCTTGTCGTTGCAACACATATAATAGACTGAAACTTTCACTGTTGTTTCATCTTTTACTTTGATTTTTTGCTTGAAATCGGCTGTGCCATCAAAATAATCAATGACCATATCGAAATTTGCGTCTTTTTCTCTTTTAGGTTTGTCTTCCTCTATTTTTCCTAGGAATTCAATGCTTTCATTTTCTGAAAAAGTTATGGTCGTAGGGATTGGCCCAAACTCTTCTTTCAAATACATGGAGTAAATATGCCAGTGCTCATCCATGGTGGCAGTCACCTTGATCAGGTCTTCTTTACCCTCTTTTTCTTGAGTTGCGGTCCATTTAACCGGATTTTCCTGTGCATTTAAGCTAAGGGAAAAAATGAAACCAAAAATCAACAATATGTTTTTCATCTATATAATGCTCTGAGTGAATAGCACTCAAAAGTACGTAAAACAAAAAGAAATATTCTACTTGGCTTTGAGATTATTATTGAAAACCTAAGAGACAAAAAAAGCGGCCGAAGCCGCCTTTGAATTTTTTATTTTCAGAAGGTTTTAAAGTATTTTTACATCCAAAATATTTCTTATCGGAAGCCACATACCACCTTTGAGACAGATATAATGCTTACCTGTTGACCAAATCGTAGTTTCCACTGCTTTTACGCTAGAGGAATCTTGAAAAATTATTCGACACTTATTGCGATGCAAATTTCCAAGGCTGGTTGCATTTTTAAGTTTTTTTAAGAGGTCCGGATCTTGTGAATCTGCCCTGGAGTTTTTAAATGAGAGGCTTGAAATCAATTCTTTTTCGATTAGAGTATAGGCATGCGCATTTGAAGCTAGTGTTTCCATTTCCTGCATAATTTTGTTTGGTAAAGAGTTTCAGAAGATAGGAATTAAAAATGGAAAATCCAAAGACTATGAAAAACAAAAATGGAAATGTTAAGAATCTTTCAGCTTAATTTTCAAAATGTTAGATTTTCTTGAATGAATCTTGTAGTTTTCATCGCAGCAAAATCCTAGAATTCCCAAAACCACCTGATTTTGGATGAGTACTAGAATTTTATTTCGCTCATTGGATGCGATTTTTTTGTCTGTGAGATAATCACTTACCAGTTTTTGACCCTTCATACCAAGCGGCTGAAATCGATCTCCATGTTGCCAGTTTCTAATTTCCAAAGGAAGAGAGACAAGGTCAAGATCTATGTAAATAGCATGGTCTTCAAATGAAGAGATAGAATGTATTATTTGCAAATCTACGATGGCGTTTTCAAAAGGAATAGATTCAATAATAAAATTTTGATTATTCTTTGTTCTAGCAGAGATAAATAAATGATCCGATTCTCTTGTCACTGTAAAATCTCCAACTTGGAAAGTTTTACCTTTTTGACTGGACACTATTTTTTTAATTTCCCGAAGCTGATTGAAATTCCCACCAAAATAATCCAGTATCCAGTATTGATGGAGTTCTTCATTAACACTACATATCGGAAATTTCCAAGCATCTTTATTCGGGCAAAAATGTGAATCTATGAAGATTTTTGATTGTTTTTCAGTGTATCGTTTAACGATTTCAATTCGATCAAAATTCTCTTGGAAACGGGTTCTATATTCTGGGAAGAAAGTTTCTAAATCCGGAAGGAAATCCAAACGCAATTTATTTCTCTCGTATTTTCTGGAATGGTTGGAAGCATCTTCACGAAACAAAATTTGATTAGAATTCAAAAAGTCAAGAATCTCTTTTTTAGTATATTCAGTTAAAGGTCTGAATCTATTCCCTTTAAGAGATTCTAAAGGTGCAAATCCTCTGAGACCTGTTCCTCGGAATAAATTCAAAAAGAAGGTTTCAATGCGATCATCCAGATGGTGAGCTGTGCAAATGTAGTCCAGATTTTTTTCAAGTAAAATGCTTTCAAACCAATCATAGCGTAACTTTCTAGCTGTAATTTGAATCGATTCCTTGTTCTGTTTAGCAATTTTTTCGGTATCAAAATGTTGAACAAGAATAGGGATATTCAATTCTTTTGCCAGTTCCCGAACAAATTTTTCATCAAGATCTGAAGCTTCTCCTCTTAGATGAAAATTGCAATGAGCGACCATAAAATCTAATTCTAATTTTCGGAAAGTAAGCACTAGGAAGATTGAATCTGGTCCGCCAGAGCAAGCGACAAGGAATTTTGGTTTTTGATCGCCAAACAAAGTATCGATCTTATGTCTAACTTTTTCCATCACGAGTTAAGGATTTGATCATGCTTTTCGCTTTCAGCTTACATTCTTCATATTCTTTTGCAGACTCAGATTTAAAAGTGATTGCACTGCCAACGGGAAAACTAGCAACTTCAGCAGTTCCGTCATACACAATTGAGCGGATCACCACATTGAAATCAAAATTTCCTTCCCCATCAATATAACCAATCGAACCACTATATAAACCTCTTTGAAAGTCTTCAAGTTCTTCCATAATTTCCATGGCTCTTCGCTTTGGTGCGCCGGTCATGGAACCCATTGGAAAAGTGGCTTTTAAAATATCTAAGAAGTTAATGTTTTCCCTTAATTTACAAGTAATGGTTGAGACAAGCTGATGGACGGTTTTGAAGCTTTCAACCTGATTCAATTGTTCTACTTTTACACTATTTCTTTCTGCCAATTGAGAGAGATCGTTTCGGACCAAATCCACGATCATTATATTTTCCGCCGTTTCTTTCGGGTCCGATTTTAATTGTTGCATTAAAAGTTCATCTTCAACATGATTAGCTCCTCTTCGAATGGTACCTTTAATGGGCTGACTTATTAGTTTCATGCCTTCCTTTTTCATGAATCTTTCAGGGCTGCAACACATTAAAAATTGATTTCCAAAACGAATAAATCCATTGAATGGAGCGCGATTATTCTTGGTTAAATTTAGATAGGATTGATAGGGGTCAATCTTGCCATTCAATTGAGGAGCGATACAGAAATTGGTCTCATAAATATCACCTCGTTGAATATGTTCCTGAATCTTTGAAAACTGACGATCATAGTGTTCAAAACTTGGGAATTTTAAATCAATTTCAGAGGGATAAAAAGTGCTGTTTCCTTCTTGGAATGATTCTTTGGAGGAAGTCTTTGGAACTGCAAAAATTGCTTTTGGGAAAGTTGATATAGCCTGATTTGAAGATGGGAGATCATGTAAAATAGCCTTCATTTCGTAGCTAAAAAAACATAGGATGAGTTCTCCTTTGTGCTGATTTAAAAATGGATGGACGGCATTCAAATCTGATTTTTCTGTTATTTCCAGAATAGCTTTAAATTCATTTGAATAGCACTTAAATCCCGGGAAATTAAGTTGAAATTCTAGGTCATGGGAATCCATTTTATTAGTTACTAAATCCATCATTACGGTTACAAAAATAAACTTTCAATTGAGTGCATTTCATTAAAAGATAGAGTTTTCTTAAATTGTACCCTCAAAGAAGCAAATTTGTCTAGATGAAAAGAGCTAAACTACTACTCCTAGCCTTTATTTTTATTGGGAATCTCCTCGCTGCGGATCGTTATTGGATTGCTGGAGGAGGGAGTAATTGGAACAATACTGCAAATTGGTCCTTAACAAACGGAGGAGCTGGAGGAGCGTCTGTTCCAGGTGCTGCTGATAGAGCTATATTCAACAATAATGGATTAGGGAATTGTACAATTGATATTGCCGTCACTTTAGGTGGGCTACTCATTAGTAACTACAATGGGTCGATCGATTTGAATGGAAATATTTTTCAAATTACTTCGGGAGATGCCGACATGAGAGATGGGAGTATTGATGATGGGACTTCTAGTTCAACTTTTGTCATCAGTACAACGGGAACGGCCAATTTTAGAGGAACCACATTTAATCGACCTGTAAGTTGTGCTTCAGATCGTCTTTATTTAAATGGTTCTGTATTCAATGATCAGGCTTCTCTTGAAAAAACTGGAGCAAATGGGGACGGAGGAAACGGAGGAAATACATTTAATGGGGCTACACATATTACAAATTCAGGAAGTGGTTATTTACTTACAGGGAATACTAATCCGGATATTTTTAATGGTGTGCTCTCACTTTCGAATACTGGTAGTAATATTCTTTATCTTGCTCACAACAGTTCAGGAAATCAATTCAATCAAAACATTTTAATTGAAGCTACGGGAACTAACAGTGGAATTCGTTTTTGTCAAGGAGGAGGAACTCCAGATGCTACTTTGGCTGCTTCAAGAACAATAGGGGTTACAGGTAGTGGAGTGATTACGGGAGACCATCAATTTGATCATTTTACACAAACAGGTGCAACTGCCCAGTCTCTAACCTTTACTGGAGATGCAATTTTTAGAACTTCTGATAGTGATTGGGGAGGAGATTTAACGATTGTTTCCCCACGTGTTATTTTTGAAACTTCGCTATTCAATGGTTTGTTAAACGTTACAAAAAATGGAGCTGGGGATGATAATGGGGCAGGAGGAAATACTTTTACTCAGGATGTGGTACTTACAAATTCTGGTTCCGGTGAATTAGGAACTGGAAATGGAAATCCAGATGATTTTCAAGCCAATTTGACTTTGAATAACTCAGGTTCAGATCGGATACGAATTGCGATCAACTCAGCCGGAAATACCATTGCTGGGAATGTTATTTATAACGATAACGGAACAACTTCTCGTTTGGATTTTTGTGAGAATGCTGCATCTACAATTACAATTTCAGGAGATGTTACAATCTCTGTAAACAGCACAAATGATAGTCGAATTTACTTTGGATTGAATGGAGATGTAGTGGTAAATGGGCAGTTCTTTCTGGATAATTCTTGTACTGGAGATTCTCACTATTCATATATCGCTTACGGCACGGATTCTCAGGTAACTTTTAATGGACCGGTAGAATTACAGAATAATGGAACCGGAGCAATAGCCCAAAGAGTGGAGGCTGGAGTAAATGGAGATGTTGTATTTAATGGGGTTTTAACTGCAACGAATACTTCTGCTTGTGTGAATTCTGAGATATTCTTCAACTTAAATGCTGATTCGCACAATGATTACAACGAAAATGTAATATTGAATGCAACTGATCCTTCTTCAGATGGTATTCGATTTGGTCAAAGCACAGGTAGTGGTACATTGGCGGCAGGTAAAACTATTTCTGTCGGAGTAGGTGGATTTATTGCCGGAGAACTTTGGTTTAGAAACTTTACTCAGGTAGGTGCTACTGCTCAAAACATTGTACTTACTGGAGATGCAAGATTTTATGATTATGATAGCGATTGGGGAGGAGATGTAGTCTTTACTGCTCCAAGAATGATTACTCGTGGAACTACCTACAATGGAACGGCACGTCTCGAAAAGAGCGGAGGAATTTCTGATGATGCCTCTCCAGGGGGAAATACATTTGTAGGAGATGCCCTATTGGTGAACTCCGGAAGTAATTATTTCTTGATGGGGAATGGCAGCCCTGATATTTTTCAAAGTGACCTAGAGATTCAAAACTCGGGGAGCGATCGTTTTTATTTGGCTTACAATAGTGCAGGAAATACAATTGCAGGAGATTTTACTTTGACCAATTCGGGAACTGGAACGCGTTTAGATGTATGTAGTAACTCAGCGTCCACTTTGACTGTTGGTGGGAATACCATTGCGACTAATACTTCAACAGCAGATATGAATATTGTTTTGGCGGGTGGAGGTACCATCGACTTTGGCGGAACATTAGATATGATCAACTCAGGTGTTGCAGCCAACGCAAATATGTATCTAGCAAGTGGTTCCTTGTCTTCAGCTACAATAGACGGTGCTTTTTCAATAGTTGTAAATAACGGTATAACTGATAATTCTCGTGCTTACATTGGCAATGAAGGAGATGTCGTTTTCAATTCAACAGTATTGGCATCAAATTTCTCCGTAGCAAACAATTCAGACATATTTTTTAATCAAGGTACGAATAGCGTAAATAACTATAATGGTAACATAACAGTAGAGGCTACTGATGTTTCATCGGATGGGATTAGCTTTGGTTCTGGTGGTGGAGCTGGAACTTTGGCCGCCACATACACAGTAAATGTAGGGGTGAATGGATTCGTTGCGGGAGAATTAGAGTTTAGAAATTTTACTCAGGTTGGTCCAACTGCACAATCTCTTACTTGTACCGGGACGGCAAGAATTTATAACTATGATTCCAATTGGGGAGGTGATGTTACTTTCATCGCCCCGAGAATGGTAACAAGAGGAACCACTTATAATGGAACTAGTTATTTGGAAAAAACAGGAGCTACTGATGATCAATCTGTAGGAGGGAATCTATTTGTTGGTAATTGCGAATTAGCGAATTCAGGTTCAGATTATTTCATGATGGGAAATGGAACTGCTGATGTTTGGCAGGCTAATTTAGTGGTGACGAATTCTGGATCTGATCAAATGTATCTATGCCATAATAGTGCAGGAAATACAATCGCGGGGACACTAGATGTGACCACAAGCAACACAACTACGAGAGTTGAATTCTGCGACAATACAAATTCTACTTTGGCAGTGACTGGATTAGCAACATTTACCAATACAAGTTCAGGAGATGCCACCTTAATGGTTGCGGAGAATGGAGACATTACCTTCGCTTCAGATGTGATGATGCACAATCAAGGAAGTGGGAATAATAGTATCTTCTATTTTGCAAATGGAACAGATGCATCCGTTATTATTTCCGGAGATCTTACGATTGATAATAGTCCAACCGCAACGGCTGACACCAGATCCTACATTGGTAGTAATGGAGATATAACGGTTGACGGGACATTAACTGTTACCAATGCTTCCGCTGCTACAAACTCGGAGATTCGTTTCAACTATAGTGGCAATAGCACGGGCCTTTATAATGGGAACATTATTGTGGAGAGCACTGACGCAAATTCCGATGGGATAACTTTCGGTGAAAATACTGGGAATGGGACTTTAGCTGGTGGGCTAACTGTCACAATTGGAGGAGGAGGATTTATTGCCGGCGATTTAGAATTCAGAAACTTTACACAAGTAGGACCAACCGCTCAAGCATTGACTTGCACTGGAACATCCAGAATTTATAATTATGATTCCAATTGGGGAGGAGATGTTCAATTTATAGCTCCGAGAATGCTCACAAGAGGTACAACTTATATTGGGACAAGTTATTTAGAGAAAACAGGAGCCCTTGATGATCAATCAGCAGGAGGAAATACTTTTGTTGCAGATTGTCAATTGGTTCATACCGGAAGCAATCAATTTATGATGGGTAATGGAACTGCGGATATATGGCAGTCAAATTTAGATGTGGATAACGTTGGTAGTGGTAATATGTATATCGCCAATGCGGGAGCTACACACTCAATTGCAGGAACACTTACTTGGGATCAATCGGCTACAGGTAGTCAAAGTTATTTAGGAAATAATGCAGGAAGTATATTAACAGTAGGAGGGAATGCTACTTTTACCAATCTTTCAGGAACAGGAGGCGATATTTATATTGCAAATAATGGAACGGTTGATTTTGCTGCGGATGTGGATTTAGTAAATACCCCAACAGCCAGTGGAACGGGTGCTATTTTATTTGCAGCTGGAAATGCGTCCTCATCTTCGATTTCAGGTAATGTAACCGCTCTCAATAATGGAAGTGCGCCTACTTCTCAGCTCGTTTTTGCGAGTAATGGAGCGATGACTATAACTGGAGATTGCTCCATTTCAAATCAGGGAACGGGCTCTAATTCATACGTTTATATAGGGCTTGGAAGTAACAGTGTGATCCAAATAGATGGAACAACAGATTATGTTCAAAGTGGAACAATTTCTACCACCAGAGGTTATTTAGGATACAATGGCGATGTTACGTTTAATGGAATAGTGAATGTTTCTAATGCCTCTCTATCCAGCAACTCAGAAGTCTATTTAAATTATGGCGCAAATAGTGCTAATAATTACAATAACAATATTACGGTTACAAGTGAAAATGCAACTTGTGATGGGGTGCGTTTCGGTCAAGGTGGAGGAACAGGAACACTGGCTGCTGGAAGAACAGTCACTGTTGGAGCTGGTGGTTTTGTGGATGGTGATCTCCGTTTTCAGAATTTCAATCAATTAGGAGGGACAGCACAGAATATTACACTAACGGGAAGTGCGAGAATTTTACAATATACTTCTGATTGGAGTGGAGCAGTTGTTTTCACTTCACCGAATTATTATACAAGGGAGACCATTTACCAGTCCGATGCAACTATTACGAAGAATGGAACAGGAAATGATGATTCATTTGGTGGAAATACTTATAATGGAACAACGGTTTTTACGCATTCCGGGGCTGGTAGATGGAGGTTGAGCAGTCAGAATGGCTATCCGAATGATCATAATGCGGATGTAACTTATGTTAAATCCGGTGCCGGAGCATTTGAGCCATCAAGAAATAACACAGACACATATTCAGGAGATTTAAATTTCAATACCAATACCCAAATAACGCTTGGAGCAGGTGGTAATGGGCGAGTATTAATGGATGGAGGAATTGCACAAGCAATGAATGATTTAGGAGCTACTCCGAATCCTATTTTCCGAGACTTGCAGATTAATAAAACAGCAGATGACGTAACACTTAATTTACCTATCGAAATAAGTGTTGAATTGGATTTGGATCAAGGACGTATTTTTACCAATTCAACTAATTTACTTTACATGAGAGATAATTCGACAGTGTCTTCTGTGTCCAACGCAAGTCATGTTGATGGACCAATGGAAAAGATTGGAAATGATGCATTTACTTTTCCTGTGGGGAATGCAGGAATCTATGCGCCTTGTTCAATTACGGCTCCTTCAAATGCTTCCCACCGATTTAGAGGTCAATATTATTACACAGATCCAGATGCACTCTATTCTACGAGTTCTTTAGACGTTGGAGTGGACAATGTTTCCAGATGTGAGTACTGGACGATTGATCGAACTAACGGAGCATCCAATGTGACAGTAAATTTATCATTTGAAAATGTTAGAAGTTGTGGAATTACAGACCCAGCGCAATTATTAGTGGTGAGATGGGATGGATCACAATGGGAAAATAATGGAAATGGAGGAACCACTGGAACAGCAGCTTCGGGAACCATAAATTCATTTGCCCCTATTTCAAATTTTAGTCCATTTACTTTGGCTTCTACTGACGAATTGATCAATCCTCTGCCTGTAGAATTGGTGAGCTGGAAGGCTACCCTTGTAGATGGAAAAGTGGAATTGAAATGGATTACAGAAACGGAGATCAATAATGACTATTTTGAAGTTGAAAGAAGTGTTGATGGAATCAATTGGGAATCCGTTCTTGTTGTGGAGGGTGCTGGAAATTCAACTCAGCTCATGGAGTACTTGCATTACGATACCTCTCCTTTATTTGGACTATCTTACTATAGATTGAAACAAGTGGATTTTGACGGAACCTCAAAATATTTTGATATTCAGTCTGTCAATCTTGCTTTGGATCAAAACTTAACTTTCTATCCAAATCCAGTTAAGGATATTCTTACGATTAATGGTTATCTGGGTGATATAAAAGATATCAGAATCTATAATTCCATCGGACAAGAGGTTTTCCCTGTGTTGCTATTTACTAACGGAATGGTACAGGTAGATGCAACAGAATTGTCAAATGGGAATGTATGTGATTCATCTTCAAGAGAATAGATTTGAAATTGTAAAAGACTAGTTGAAAGATAAGCGAAAATCAGCGGAATAGCTGATTTTTGTCAATGTATGAATCTAGGTATTTGTAGAACTTTGTCTTGTTAAATCTACTCATTATGAACAAGACAAACATCTTCTTTGTTTTAGCAATTTTCTTTGCCTTCTTTTATTCAAGTACTCTTCAGTCTCAGTGCGGTGTTAATGTACCAACTATAAGCGTGGATCTTACAGGTGCCCCCGATAGTATTTGGGTTTTGCCGGAGGCACTCGCGCCTGATAGGGATGGACAATGTTGCGGGGCTTCAAGTAGCAATAATTGCATTCGATTCGACATCATTTTAGATCAAGATTGCGCTGGGATTTTTTTTGAATACGATGGTGCTCCAGGAATTGGAAGTTTGGACTGGCAAGTAGATTGTGGTCCGGAATACGATTTAAAGGATACAATTTGTATCAGTGGACCAGGGTCTTATACTTTAACTTTTTGTAAGCCAGGAACTGATAATGGAAATTACAAACTTACGAGTGTTCCAAGGCCAATTTTTCCCGATGATCAAGTTGTCCCAATGAACTGTGTACAACCCATGGAGGTACAAGGTGTAACGGATGATCAAATTGTCTGGACTTCTATTTCCCCGGGTAACCCAGGAGACTATGATTATATGTTGGATTGCACAGATTGTTTGACTCCAACATTTACACCGGATCCAAATGGTCCGACAAATGTGGAATACCGTGTATGCGGATACCCCTTAATGGATCAATGTGTGGGAGCTCTTACTTTTTGTGATACGGTAGCAATAGAAGTGCAGGATTCACTCTTGGTATTTACCAATCCACCAAATGCAACATTTTGTAGTGGAGGAAATGCAGTTGTTAATGCATCTGCAACTGGTGGAGATGGGAACTATTCTTTTTATTGGTACAATTCATCTATGACGGTAGTAGGCACAGGATCTCAGCTGATTACGAATACTCCTGGAACTTACACCGTAGAGGTTAGAGATGGAAATTATGAACCAGGTTCTTGTGACGACTTCTTTAAAACTTTTTCTGTCAGTGTAGTACAACCTCCAACAGCAACTGCAGGGGATGATCAAGTATTGTGTGCAGATAATCCGGTTGCTTCTATCGATGCTTCTTATACGAATGCAGCAGGAGTGAACTGGTCTGGAGGGGCTGGAGTTTTCTCACCCAATAATACAGACACAACTTTTACTTATCTGGCTACTCAGTCAGAAATTGCTTCTGGTTCAGTGACCTTAACAATGCTGACAACGGGAGCAGGAGGAGGATGTGTGAATGCTTCTGATGATATTACTATTTTCTTTGTTGATACCATTCAGACCGATTTAACTGATTTGAATTTGAATTGTAGCAATTCTACAGCTTTTGTGAATCCTACTGTAACGGGAGGGTTAGCTCCTTTGACTTATCAATGGTCTGACGGCACAACAGCAACTTCAAATACCTTAGGGCAAGGTACGCATTGTCTTACAATTACAGATGGGAATGGTTGTGCCATAACGGATTGTTTTATCATATCTGCTCCGACATCGCTTACAGTGGCCATGAGTAGTTCTCCAGCTACAACAATTGGAGGAACTGAAGGAAGTGCAACAGCAACACCTGCTGGAGGAACAACCCCTTACAATTATTCTTGGAGTTCTGGAGGAACAGCAGCAACAGAGAACAATTTAGGTTATGGAATTTATACTGTTGTTGTAACAGATGCTAATGGATGTACCGCCAATGGAAGCGTAGTTGTAAACGATCCAGTTTGTGGTGGTTTTGATGCAAATGCAACAGCGACTCCGGCATTGTGCTTTGGAGGAAGTGATGGAAGTATTGCTGTATCTTTAACCGGAGGTGCATCCCCTTTTACTTATTTATGGGATGATCCAGGAGCACAAACAACTGCTACGGCTACAGGTTTAAGTGCAGGAGTATATACCGTAACTGTAACAGATGACAATGGTTGTTTAGCAATTGCGACTGCAGCGGTAATAGAGCCAGATGCTTTAGATAACACGTTTACTCATACAGATGTTTCGTTGCAGGGAGGTTCCGATGGAGCAGCTCAAGCAAATGTAACAGGAGGAACGACAACTTATTCCTATCTATGGTCGAATTCGGCAACAACCTCTAATATTTCTGGTGTACCTGCTGGTTGGCACAGTGTTCAGATAACCGATGCGAACAACTGTGTTCTTGTTGATAGTGTATATATCACAGAGCCACCATGTAATGCATTTGAGATTAGTGTAGGGACAACACCGGTATTATGTAATGGTGATGCAAATGGAGAAGCGGTATTGAATATTGTTGCTGGAAATACTCCTTACGCGATCAATTGGAGTACAGGAGCCACAAGTGTAACTTCTATCAATGGTTTGTCAGCAGGAATATATACTGTCGAAGTAACGGATGCTAAGAATTGTTACGGTTTCACTTCTTTCGGAATCGCTGAGCCATCGCCTTTAAGTTTAGGAATGTTGAGTGTTCCGAGTACTTGTCATGGTCAAGACAATGGTACTATTGATGTCACAGTTTCAGGAGGAACATTTCCTGTTTATACTTTCCTATGGGATAATGGATTGACTCAGGAAGACAGAATTAATCTTGTTCCAGGTTCCTATTCACTAACTGTAACGGATAACAATGGATGTACAGTAAATGGATCTGTTAGTGTGGTAGAGCCAGATTCCTTGATACTTGGTGTTTCTGTAACTAATGTAACTTGTTTTGAAGGAACGGATGGAGCAATTGATGTCACCTTGACAGGAGGGACAGGAGTTTATTCTTACAATTGGTCCAATGGTTCCACGACTCAGGATTTATCTGCATTGGATGTTGGGGGTTATATTTTAAGTATTATGGATGGAAATATGTGTGGACTGACTGCACCTATCACCGTTTCAATTGTACAACCTGATAAAGTAGTAGCAGATTCGATTAAAATAGCTTGTCCTATTCCAGGGCAGTTAACTACAAATGTTCAGGTATATCCAAATGGAGGGAATCCTGATTATGAGATTTCATTTGATGGAGGAACAAATTATCTAACTGTTGGAGATTATGTTGAAGCCATGACAATCAGTCAATCTTACAATGTTTTGGTAAGAGATGTGAATGGATGTTTGTCAGATCCATATCCGATTACGGTTGATACAACAGTTTACGCAGCTCTAATAGATTATAACAAGTGTTATGTGAGCCCGCAAACAAACGAAACCATAACGATTACTCCAGCAGGAGGAACGGGTGACTATTCTATATCATTGGATAATGGAGTAACATTCGCGCCTGTTTTGGATTACGATCTATTGGTTCCGATTGACTCAACTTATCAGTTAGTTGTTTTGGATAGTAGAGGTTGTTATTCTCAAACCTATTCTGTAACACTCACAGATACCATGCACATGGATGTAGCAATTACAAGCGATTACAACGGAGCAAATATTTCGTGTTTCGGAAACACAGATGGAAGTGCAGGAGTAACCGTGAGTGGGGGAGCAGCACCTTACACTTATGCGTGGAACAATGGAGGAACGACTTCCCAGATTACAAGTTTAATTGCTGGAACTTATAATGTAACAGTGACAGATACCAATGGTTGTCAGTTAAATGCAGGTGTTACTTTGACACAGCCTGCTCAATTGACTGCCTTATCAAATGTAACGTCGAATTTCAATGGATTTGGAATAAGTTGTCATGGTTTGGCTGATGGTACGGCTAGTGGAGCTGGATCTGGAGGAACAATGCCTTATTACTTTGCCTGGTCAAATGGGCAAAATACTCCGAATGCCAGTGGATTAATGACTGGAACGTATTCAGTTACAATCACTGACGAAAATGGATGTACTGCTCAAAGCTCAGTCTTCTTAAATGAACCAGATACTTTAGGAGTAACTACTCAAATTACGGATGTTAGCTGTAATGGAGGAAATGATGGAGCCATTGATATAACAGTTACCGGTGGAGTTACTCCATTTACCTATCAGTGGTCAAGTGGTCAAACTTCAGAGGATGTGACTAATTTGCCAGCAGGAATTTATCAGGTTTCAGTTCTAGATGATAATGGATGTAATTATATCTTAAACAACATTGTAGTAGATCCTACATTGATCGATTTAGATCTTGCCATAACACAAATTACTTGTTTCGAAGAAAATGATGGTGCACTTGATTTATCCATAAGCGGAGGAACACTTCCTTACAGCATTCTGTGGACAAACGGAGACACAACCGAAGATTTGAGCAATTTAGCCATTGGATATTATTCGGTGACTGTTACAGATGGAAATGGGTGTTATACGGACATCAATGCGACAATAACTCAACCAGATTTATTATGGGCAGATTTATCGACTCCAACTTTCTACCATGGTCACAATGTTAGTGATCACGGAATGAGCGATGGAGAAGTGAATGTAATCGTTTCAGGAGGTACGATCCCTTATGTTTTCAGTTGGAGTAATGGAGATTCTACTCAGGATTTGACTGGAATTGGAGCTGGAACTTATGTGCTTTACTTGGTAGATTCAAATGGCTGTTCATTTACGGATAGCATCGAATTAACAGAACCCTATGCATTGCAAATTCCAACAGGAATTACTCCAAACGGAGATGGTAAAAACGATTATTTGGTGATTCGAGGACTCGAAGTGTATCCAAATAGTCATGTGACCATCTTGAACCAATGGGGGAATGTGGTTTATGAAAATTCAGATTACCAAAACGATTGGGGAGGAACCAATAAAAGTGGTGCAGACCTTCCTGATGGAACTTACTTTGTCATTCTTCAATTGGAGAATGGGGAAAAACTCAACTCGTATTTAGACTTAAGAAGAAAATAAAAATATCATGAAAAAGTTATTATTTCTTATAGTACTTGGCTCGTTTGTCGGGAAAACAAATGCTCAGCAAGAATATTTGTACTCCCAATATTTCAACAATTTGATTTATTACAATCCAGCGGCAACAGGTGCAAATGATTACCATACTGCAACTGCCTTTTTTAGAAAGCAGTGGGCCGGAGTAAAAGGATCTCCGTGGAATGGATTAGTTTCTTATGATGCACCTTTTCAAAAGGTGAATATGGGATTAGGTGGATTTGTTTCTCGAGAAGTTGTGGGGGTTACCTACAATACAAGTTTCATGGTGAATTATGCTTATCATGTCAAAACAAGTAAGAAAACTAAATTGGCTTTCGGAATTGGGGCCGGTCTAGATGTGTACACTTCACGATTAAATGAATTAACCTATTGGGATGAGGACGATGCGGTTTATGCTCAGGCGATCAATGGAAAAGCTATTCCACATTTTGGATTTGGAATGTTCTTTCACATGGAGCAACTGCGAGTGGGGATCTCGATACCAAGATTATTCAACATCAACACAGATGAATTGATGAAGATAACCTTGAAGAATTCTCCAAATTTGGCGAGGCACTTTTATTTGACAGCAGAATATGATTTCAAAATTGGGGACAAATGGAAATTAACTCCTGGTACTATGATGCGATATGTGGTTAATGCTCCTTTTCAGGCAGATATTTCACTAAGGGCTAGTTTTAGAGATGAGGTCTTTTTTGGAACTTCCTACAGAACTCTTGGTTTTGTTTCAGTTTATGCGCAATATAAAATTAAGAACCTATGTCTTGTAGGTTACGCTTTCGATTTTACTACTTCAGATATGAAAACTTTTTCTCAAGGTACACATGAAGTTATGTTGTCATTTGAGTTTCTGAAAAAAGACAGCAAAACAAAATCATCTATGGACTAATCATAGATGTTTCTGGATGTGGTGTCCAAGAAAAGGACGGGTTCTAAATGCTCGTCCTTTTTATTTTAATTGAAAATCCAAGCTAATATTTTCGATACGCGATGTAGGAACTTGTCTTCCTTTTGAGATTTTTTCTACTCTTTTTTGTAAGTACTTTTGCACTTCACTTAGCATAATCTTTTGATCTTTATTTGTATCTCCATTTCCATTTTCAAGAGCATCTAAAAGACAAAATGTAAATAATCCATTTTTCCAGGATTCGCTTTCCATAGCATACTCTGCTCCTCCAGCAGAACTAATTACCGTAGCACCTGTACCTCTTCGCACATCAGCAAATAATTCCTTTACCATTTCTTGGGATACTTTTAGTCCAACAGCTTCTTTTTTTCGAATACTTGCTCCGGCTGTTCTAAAAGTAATGTCCTCATCTGTCAATGATGTTTCAGCTACAAATTCGATATCCTCCTTATCTACTTCACCAGAATGACAAGTATCCATAAACAGTACCTTTTTAATCGCTTTCAGCCCATCTAATAAGGATTCGATTTCGGAGTAGGAAACACCTCTGTCTTTTGGATCATTGAAATCCATGTCATGAGTAGCATAATAATAATCCAAATTTTCATCTAAAACACCATGTCCTGCTATAAATAGAATCACAACATCATCTATATTCGCTTGCGATACAAAATCTTTGATTTCTACAATATTCTCTTTTGTCACTTCTTCATCCACCAATAACTTGTAAAAGATCTTTTCATAATTTTTACTTTTCAGAAAAGACTCCTTTAGGTCCTGCGCATCCTTGGAGGCATATTTTAAATCAAATTTGTCGTTCTTATAATCTGAAGCACCAATACAAACTAAATAAAGATTGGGTTGGCGACTTTTAGAAACGTGAATTGAAAGGTTTTCTCGCAAGGATTCGGCTCCTTTGTTATTGATGACAGATACTTCAACAAAACTATTTCCTTCTGGCAAATCAATTTCTAAAGATTCTTTGTAATTCTCAGAATCACCCAGTTTTTTTCCTTTAGCGCCATAAATTGGAACATCGTTGATATAGATATTGAATCGATCTAGTTTGTATTTACTGTCCTTTGCATACAGATCGAGTTTAAGTTTTTTATCTTCTTGTTGATAGCTCAATATTTCCAATTCAGGCAAATGAATGTCACCTGAAAGTTGGTCTTCCGTCATCCCAAATTTCTTTAGCCTTTTTAGGTAGGCCTGATAATAAAAGTCAATCATGTTTTCGTCGGCTACTGCCAAATCTCTGAGAATAATATCTGGTCGATTGTATTTGAGGTCAAATTGCCCAAAAGGGTAAAATTTTGCTTCTTTGTTTTTTTCCTGATTCAGATGATAACCTACTAGTTGAGCACCCTTTTTAGATGCTGAAAAATAGCCTTCTTCGTTCCAAATAATCCATTCCCCATTATTGGCTATAAATATGGATACGATGGGGTAAATCACCTGAGATTTGTATGCATACAGCTTAGTTTCTAGAAAATCAGCCGGGTAGTCCTTCTCCCGAAGTCCATCAATCACAAACTGCCAAGCTTGATAATCATCGATCTTAGCTTTTTCCTCTAACCCCAAATTTCTGAGGATAGGGTGGTAGACATCATCTACTTCTACATATTCCATGTATTCCCAAACTGAAATCATATTAGGGTTTGGATGATCCTTTCCCAGTTTTTCCAATGACCAAATTCGGATGGTTTGGTCCGATCCACAAGTTACCAATCGTTCACCGTCTTTCGATATCGTTGTTGACCAAATATCTCCTTCATGACCAACAAATAGATTTCTTTCAAAACCATTCATATCATAAGCTGACATGATACCTTGAGAACCCCCAGAAATGATCAATCCATTAGGGGTAAATGTAAACGCATTATGTCTGCTTCCGTTCCAAAAATCTCTGATAATCGTGTCGCTGGGCAGCCCATTTTTTTTAAGAATCAGTTTGGGATTTACGATCGAATAACCACCTTCATTATATGTCCCTGCTTCATATGTGCCATTATTTATAATAGGTTTTGGAAACTCTGTTTCATCAATAATTTTCTCTTTCGTTTTTTCAAAAAGATCAAATTTTTCTGTTAGAGTGGAGTTTCCGAAGTTTTCAGTCCAATCTCCGGTGTACCCAAGTGTCTCATTTATCAATGCACTGGCAAAAAATTCTTGTCCTACTCCTACGATTTTTCGAAGTACCTCGGGAGGATTTCCTAATCCATTTAATTTCCAATGGCATATTTCATTTTCCTCCCCCCCAGCTGTAACAACTTCATTGTGATTAATGAAATCTCCAGCAATCACCGTGTTGTTATGTCCTTTCAGCTGTGCAAATTCGAGCCAATCTTTTCCGTTTTTCTCAAAAACAAAACAAGTATTTCCTTTTCCTGATTTAATGGATCCGGTTAATAATCTTGTTCCATCTTCAGAGAACTTTAAAAAACCCGGTTTCTCTTTGTTTTCAATAACATAATAAGGTTTTAATTTGCCATCGTAAATGAGAATAAAGTGATTAAGTGCTACTGCGATTTCCGAACCATCTTTTGATATGGCCAATGCTCCAATATTATCTAAAAGCGATTCTTGAAAGAATTTTTTGTCTTCCTTTACCGGATTCCCTGGTTTTTCAAGATCAAATAAACATAATTTTCCGTCCCATCCTGCGGTAACGAGCATTTTTCCATTACTGGCAATTCGATGCAATTCTTTTCCATATTCTGTGGAATGGTAACTAAACTCTCCTACAATTTGTTGATTAGATAGATCCCATTTCAAAACCTTACTTTCTGTGTCACCCGCAACCAAATATTTAGAGTCCGATGAAAAGGCCAAACCTGCAGATGTATTGTTTAAGCCCTTCAGAATAAATGCCATTTTTCCGGTTTCGTAATTAAAAACTCGAATATCTCCAACTGCCTCACTCTCATCATCGGCACCAAACCAACCTGTTGTAGCTAGGAATTTATTGTCTGGTGAAAGTGCAATGTAGTAGATCATACCTTCCGATCCAACTCCGATCCAACTTCTGAATTCTGTCTCGAGGACCCCTGATTTTAGGTTCCATTTTTTTACGCATTTGTCAAAACTTCCGGTTAAAACGTGCTCTCCGTCTTTCGAAACTACCAAATCCCTGATCATTGCCTGATGTCCTTTCGGATTTACACGAAGAAAGTGTTCTTGTGAGAAACCATGATAGACAAGAATTAATAAGAAAAAAAGAGTATACCGCTTCATTCTATTTTTTTAGAAAGATAGTAAAATGCTGAAATAGATTAAGTTGAATAACTAATCAAATAAGATTGCCTGCATAGATTTTTTCACATCCAAACTCGAAAAACTCAATAAAATTATTAGCTCTCTTTCGAACGATGAGCTCGCATTCACTCAGTTCTTCAACCAATAACTTCTCTCATTCTCTTCTCTCATTCTCTTCTCTCATTCTCATTCTTAAAGCTACCCGCCCCATCCCTCTCTATCTAAACTTCTGTATTGAATTGCCTCAGCTAAGTGTTTGCTTTCAATATTAGGAGATTGTTCAAGATCAGCAATCGTTCTGGAAACACGAAGAATACGATCGTAAGCACGTGCACTTAATCCCAGTTTTTCCATGGCATTTTTGAGAATCGTTTTGCCGGTATCATCTATTTGACAATACTTTTTTAGTTGCCTAGAATTCATTTGTGCGTTAGCGTGAATATCATTCGAGTCTTTAAATCTTTCTTCCTGAATAAGCCGTGCTCGTATCACATTTTCTCTGATTTCCTGACTACCTTTGGATGGGATTTCATCATAGGCTAAATCGTCAAATTTTACTGGAGTCACTTCAACATGTAAGTCGATTCGATCTAGCAAAGGCCCCGATATTTTATTTAGATATTTGTGGACCAATCCTGGAGCACAGGAGCATTCTTTGTCAGGATGATTGTAATATCCGCAAGGACAAGGATTCATGGCTGCTATTAACATAAATCCAGCAGGATAATCCACCGTAAATTTAGCTCTTGAAATGGTCACTCTTCGATCCTCTAAAGGTTGACGCATCACCTCCAAAACTTGTCTTTTGTATTCTGGTAATTCATCCAGAAATAAGACACCATTATGAGATAAACTAATTTCTCCTGGTTGCGGATAGCCTCCTCCTCCAACTAAGGCGACATCACTTATCGTATGATGCGGCTTTCGAAATGGACGTTCTGTTATTAAGCCGGAATCTGATTTAATATTTCCAGCTACCGAGTGAATTTTAGTTGTTTCCAAACTCTCGGCCAAACTCATCGGTGGTAAAATGGTTGGAAGCCGTTTGGCAAGCATCGATTTTCCTGCTCCGGGAGGTCCAATCAATATGACATTATGCCCTCCTGCCGCTGCAATTTCAAAAGCCCTTTTGATATTGTCTTGACCTTTAACATCTTTGAAATCAAATTCTGAATTATTTAATTTTCCGTAAAATTCTTTTTCAATGTCGATTTTATAGGGTTGGTAATTTTCTGGGCCATTAAGGAAAGAAATGACTTCCAATATGTTTTCAAATCCATGGACGTCTATACCCGCTACGATAGCAGCCTCTTTTTCATTTGCTTTAGGCACTATAATACCCTTGAATCCTGACTCTTTCGCTTTTAATGTTGTAGGCAATATACCCTTGACAGACGCTATTCCTCCGTCTAATGATAATTCCCCTATCAGAAGATATTTGGAAAGCTGCGTTTCACTAATTTGTTCAGATGCAGCAAGTATCCCCATTGCAATTGGAAGATCAAATAAAGAGCCTTCCTTTCTGATGTCGGCAGGGGCCATATTTATTGTTATCTCTTTTCCAGGGTATTTCAGACCATTATTTTGAATGGCAGCTTTAATTCTTTGCTGACTTTCCTTTACGGCACTATCGGGTAATCCAACTAGAAAGAAATTGACACCGATTCCTAAGTTAACTTCAATAGTGATGATGGTAGCATCTATGCCAAAAACGGCACTGCTAAAGGTTTTAACAAGCATATTTATCGATTTAAATGGTTACGACAAATATAGCTAAAATCTCGAGTAAGAAAATAAAAAGAAATAATTGGTGAGGATGCTTCTATTCAAGTCCTAAACATGAGGCCATTGCATCCTCATAAGCTTTTCGAACTTTCTCATCCTCAGAATACAAGGAAGAAGGAGAGTAGTTCATCGCTTCTATTTTTTCAAGAATACAATTACAAGAAGATTCAGTAATGCCCTCTTCCGTACATTTTTCAATAAATTCCTGGCGCGTTTTTTCATTCCATTTATCCTCTGAACAAGCGTAAAGAAGACCTAAGGAAATTCCGCCCAAGACAAATAATATCAAAACGATTCTCATAGTTTAATTTGTAAGTTCGATATATTTCATGCTCACTAGAAATGCAAAGTTAATTTGAAAATGTAGAGAACCCTCAGATAATGAGTGAAATCCTGTTTTTTTTTAGTATTCTTTTTAGCGACCATTAAATTTAGTTGCACAATTCGAGAATTGATTTTACTCCTACTTTGCGATTTTAAATAGATACTATAAATTAATTTAATTTTATTTCCATAGTGATTCTAGGTGTTGATATTGAGTGGTTTATGGGTGTTTCTAGTATTGCTGATGGATCATGAGTTAATATAAGTTGAGAAAAAAATGATCAAATTATATGGGAAACAAAATCGGTAGACTTGTTCTAAATTTCTATTTATTTTGGATTGGTTAATTTTCCAACGGGTGCCTAAATTTAAGGCGATTATTTGACCTTGTTTTCCACTAAACCGATTATCGTATGAATCACTTTAATATGAATTTCTTGAGCTCGATCTGCATACTTTGAATGTGGCGCCCTAATTTCAACATCAGCCATATTAGCAAGCTTTCCACCGTCTTTTCCAGTTAAGGTGATCGTTTTCATTCCTAGTTTCTGTGCTACTTTTACCGCTTCAACCACATTTTTTGAATTCCCTGATGTTGAGATGCCTAATAAAACATCTCCTTGTTTTCCTACTCCTTCTAAATATCTTGAAAAAATATAATCAAATCCATAGTCGTTTCCTACACAGGTGATATGACTGGGATCAGAAATTGAAATAGCTGGAATTGATGAACGATCGTCTCGATATCTTCCCGTAAGTTCTTCTGCAAAATGCATAGCATCACACATGGATCCTCCGTTTCCACATGAAATCACTTTTCCACCCTTCGAAATGGACTCAGCAATAATATTTGCAGCTTTTAGAATCTTATTCATATTATCCTGATTTTCAATAAATTCAGTAAGAACTTTTTGGGATTCAAAAAATTGGTCTGCTATTTGCTTAATTTCCATTGGGCCGCTGTTTATGGCCAAAAATATAGAATTAACTCACAAATTTAAATTTATGTCATTTCTTTTTTATATTTGGGACCTAAATTTAGTTTGTACAAACCAAAAGAATCATGAATAAATTTTACGTTTTATTTTTTGCGGTAGCTATTTCATTTGTTGCTTCAGCGCAAAATTGTGCTGACCAATGGAAAGCAGTGTTTGAGAAAAGAGGTGCTTATGCTGTTGCAGATGATATCCATAGGAATGTGATCATTTCAATATGGGAAGGTGAAGATGTTTATTGTGTACAAGGTAAAGCCAGAGTAGAAAACGGTACGGTAATCGCAATTTGGATTATGTTGGAAGATGGAGAATATTCAACCGTGGATAAGAAGCTTTTGAATTCCAAAAGTGTCGCACCGGGTATCTCGAATGGGATGTCTGAGATATTTTATACCAAGGATAAGGAGAAATTTCAAGTCTTCTTTAAAGAAAAGATTAAGCCAAAGCAGAAAGGGTACAAACAAGTTGGTGGCCCGGGCGAGGAATTTAAATAGAAACTGAAGTCACTGCAAAGTGACTTTTTTTGTGGTGTTACAATCAATTTTAAAAAATAAATGAATTTAACAGGAATTATTTCGATTTCAGGTAAGTCGGGACTTTACAAGGTAGTTGGGCAAGGAAAAAATACAATCATTGTGGAAGCATTGGAAACTGGAAAGCGATTTCCAACTTATGCAAGTCATAAGATTTCGGCTTTGGATGATATCAGTGTATATACTTACGAAGAAGATGTGCCTCTAAAAGATGTATATCAAAAGTTGGCTGAACTAGAAGGTTATAAAGCCACTATTTCCCACAAAGAATCGGTAGAGAATCTTGTTAAAAAATTAGATGAGTTTCTACCTGATTGGGATGAGGATAGGGTGTATATGTCCGACATAAAGAAACTTTTTCAATGGTATAATCTACTAGTGAAAAATGATTTGGTGAAGCCAGAAAAAGAGGAAAAGCAGGAGAAAGAGAAAAAAGAAACTCCCAAAAAGACTACTGCAAAAACCGCTGAAAAAAAACCAGTCGCTAAGGCTAAACCTACCGCTTCGAAAGCCAAAGCAGCGGCTCCTAAAAAGGCACCAGCCAAAACTGCAGTTAAATCAAAAGCAAACGCGAAGAAAGGTTAGTATTCAATAGATAATATTTGAAGAGGCCCCGAGCCTCTTTTTTTTGCCATGAACATAGAGAAAAACAATAGAACATTTCTTCCCAATGACCTAAAAATAGACACATGGGAGAGGTTACAACCTTATTTTGAAAATCTTGATAGAAGAGCCTTAAATTCTAAAGCGGATTTTGAAAAATTTCTTTCTGATGTTTCAGAACTGGAAGCAGTATTGGAAGAGGATGTGGCTTGGCGCTATATTAAAATGACCATCAATACCAAGGACGAGGAACTATCGAAGCGCTATGCAGATTTTATGTCCAACATACAACCAAAAATATCTCCCTATGATGATCGATTTAATCGAAAGATTAATGATTCTGAATTCAAAAAGGAAATGGCTGGATCAGACTATCAAATCTATTTCAGGGGGATTCAGAATAGTATTGAAATGTTTACTGAAAAGAATATCCAGTTGCTTTCGGAACTGGCCAATGACTCTCAAGAATATGGTGCAATTACTGGAGATCAATCGATAGAATTAGATGGTGAAAAGCTTACCATGCAAAAGGCTTCTGTGAAATTGAAAGATCCAGATCGGGATTTTCGTAAAAGAGTTTTTGATCTCATCGTTGATCGAAGACTTCAGGATTCGGATAAGTTAGAAACCTTATTTGATAAACTTCTCTCTAAGAGAAATCAAGTTGCACAAAATGCTGGATTCACAAATTTTAGAGATTATAAATTCAAGGATTTAGGTCGATTCGATTATAACTTGAAAGATTGCTTTGATTTTCATGAATCGGTTCGCACTGAAATTGTTCCAATTGTAAGATCACTTCAAGAGAAGAAATACGCTCTGATGAAATTAGATTCGGTAAAGCCTTTTGATACTGAAGTGGATCCATTAGGTCGGGCTCCACTACATCCTTTTGAAAATGGTGATGAGCTGCTCAAGAAAAGTGTGGAGATCTTTTCGAAAATTGACTCTTATTTTGGAGATTGTCTTAAAACTATGAATTCAATGGGGTACCTAGATTTAGATTCCAAAGATGGAAAAGCTCCGGGAGGGTACAACTATCCTTTGTATGAAATCGGAGTTCCTTTTATTTTTATGAATTCAGTTGGAGCACAGCGTGATTTGGTCACAATGATGCATGAAGGAGGGCATGCAGTTCATTCGTTTCTGTCTAGAGACCTTAAGCTCACCGGTTTCAAAAGTTTACCTAGTGAGGTGGCTGAGCTAGCCTCAATGTCTATGGAATTGTTAAGTATGGATTACTGGGATGTTTTCTATTCGAACCCTGAAGAATTGAAAAGAGCCAAAATAGAACAATTGGAAACTTTATTGTCTATTCTTCCATGGGTAGCCACGGTGGATAAATTCCAACACTGGTTATATACTAATCCGTCTAATGATAAAGCAACAAGGTCTGAAAAATGGATTGAAATCAATAAAGAATTCGGAACAGGATTGGTGGATTGGAGTGAATACGAAGAATACAGAGCAAAGAGCTGGCACAGACAATTGCATATTTTTGAAGTCCCATTTTATTATATTGAATACGGAATTGCTCAACTAGGGGCAATTGCCGTTTGGAAAAATTATAAGGAAAACCCTAAAGAAGCCATCGAAAAATACAAAAACGCTTTGAAATTGGGTTATACCAAAACGATCCCGGAAATTTATAGCACAGCAGGAATTCGATTTGATTTTTCCAAAACTTATATTTCTGAATTAGCCGAATTTGTTAAGTCTGAATTGAAGAAACTTGATTAGAATTTCTATCATATTCGGATTTGTTTTTTTCATCTCATGTGGAAAAAATAAAATTCCGGAAAAAGTCCACCTTGGGGATGAACCTAGAGAAATTGCAGGTGCCTATTGCGAATGTATGATGCAACATGATAAGAATGTAGCATTTTGTTTTAAAGAGATTAAAGGAATTTTAAAAAAGGCCTTAGAAAGAAATTCAGGAAATAACCGAAAAGCTTTTATAAAGAATGTTTTACATGCATTGATTGAGACGGAATGCTTTGATGAATCACTGAATATGGAGCAGTTAGAGGAGCTGAGTTTTTAATAGGAATAGTATGAATTCAAGATATCTTTGGTTGCTTTGTGTTTTCTTGGTGTTGAACTCTTGTTCTTCGGTTTCTGATGAGATTTATGGAATTCAAAGTGAAATAAATCTGGATGAAGAAGCCAGGGAGGCGGCAAGTGAATTTTGTGATTGTGCTTTGAATGCTGGGTATAAACCTGAAGCAATGGTAGGAGAATTAAACTTTAATTATTCTAGATTACATATCTATTTCCAGGATTGCCTTCAGCATTTGTCAGATCAATATTTAATTCCGAAAAGAACAGATGGGGCTGCTCAAAAAAAATTCTTCAAACATTTTTTGCATGCTTTGATTGAATCTAAGTGTATGCAGAAAACTTTGGATGCTGTACCCGCTTACTTTTTCGATTACCTTGTTGATTATTTGCCTATATCTTATTGAAAATCAATTTGCTATTTATTACGGGTTAACTTAACATTAATTTAATGTAAAGAATAATTGCAAAAGCCCCTTTGAGACCCTATTTTTGCGGGAAACCAAAATAGAGTTATGAAGAAATTATTAGGTACTATATTGATGACGTTCCTATTCGCTTTGAATTCAATGGCGGATGAAGGAATGTGGCTTCTTCACTTTCTGAAAGATCAGAATATTGAAGATATGCAGAAAAAAGGATTGAAGCTTACAGCAGAACAAATCTACAGTATTAACAACGCGTGTTTAAAAGATGCTATCATTTCGATGGGAGGATTCTGCACAGGTGAGATTATTTCTGAAAAAGGATTGTTTTTAACGAATCACCATTGTGGTTACGATGCTATTGCTGATGCTTCTACACCTGAAAATGATTACCTCACAAATGGATTCTGGGCTAAGAAAATGGACCAGGAAATTCCTGTGAAGGGGCTTACTGCAACAATTGTTGTTCGTATTGAGGATGTTACGGCAGACATAAATGCCAAATTGAACGATGGTATGTCCTATGAAGAAAGGCAAAAGGCAATCATGGATGAAATGGAAGTCTTAAAAGGAAAGGCAACGAAAGACACCCATTATGACGCCTTTGTTCGAAATTTCTTTGAGGGAAATGAGTTTTATCTATTTGTGGTTGAGCGTTTTAAAGATGTTCGAATGGTTGGAGCCCCTCCCTCATCAGTTGGGAAATATGGAGGAGATACAGATAACTGGATGTGGCCTAGACATACAGGAGATTTTTCTATGTTTAGAATCTACGCTGGAGAAGATAATAAACCGGCCGATTACGCAGAAGGAAATCAGCCTTATAAACCCAAACATCATTTACCAATTTCTATAAAAGGTGTTCAGAAGAACGATTACGCCATGGTTCTTGGTTTTCCTGGATCAACGGATAGATACCTTTCTTCTTATGGGGTAAATCATGCAATTACTTTGGACCAGCCAACTCGTGTTGAGATTAGAGGGAAAAAGTTGGAGATCATGAAAAAACACATGAATCAGTCTGATGCTGTCCGAATCAATTACGCATCGAAGTATGCGCAGGTAGCTAATTATTGGAAATATTTTATTGGGCAAACTGAGCAATTGAAAAAGAACAAAGTTTATGGTAAGAAAAAGCAAATTGAGGATAATTTCATGGCTTGGGCGAATAAGGAAGATGATCGCAAAAAATATAGAGATGTGATGCAGGATTTTGAAGAAGCATACAAGGTTGAAGCGAAATATGCTATGAATCAAGTTTATTTCTTCGAGGCTATCTATCAAGTGGATTTCTTTCAGCATGTTTTCACTTTTATTTCTACTAGAAGATTTTTTGTAGATGATGAAAAGCTAAAGGAATTCAATGAAAAAGTGGTTCCCGTATTAAAAATGCAAGCAGAAGAATGGTATGCGACAAAAGATCTTCCAACAGAGAAAGAATTGGTGATCAATATGTTGAATATGTATGCTAAAAATGTGCCTGCTGATCAGCAAAGTGAAAAGTTTAAATCAATTACAGCTAAAGCGAAAGGTGATTTTACTTCATTGGTGAACAAAGCTTGGGAAAAATCTCCTTTCACAAATAAAGAAAGATATCTGGCCTTTTTAGATAAATTCTCGGTTAAGGGACTTGAAAAGGACGTGTTTTACCAATTAGTTAAAGAATTATTTGACTCCTTCCAGATGGCAAGATCTAATGATGAGGCTGTTAAAGCAGATCATCAACTAGAAGAGGCAAATAGACTTTTTGTACAAGGATTGAGAAAGATGAATCCTGATAAGAAATACTATCCAAATGCCAACTCAACTTTGAGGTTAACTTATGGTTCCGTTTTGGATTATTCTCCTGCCGATGCAGTTCATTACGATTACGTAACTACTACGGATGGAATCCTTCAAAAAAGAGAAATGACTGAGGATAAAACACATGAGTTTTATGTTCCTCAAGACCTAGTAGATAAGATCAACGAAGGTGATTTTGGTCAATACGGACAAGATGGTAAATTGATCGTCAACTTCCTTACAAACAACGATATCACTGGAGGAAATTCAGGTTCACCTGTAATCAATGGAGAAGGTCATCTTATTGGAACAGCCTTCGATGGAAACTGGGAAGCCATGTCGGGAGATATCTTTTTCGAAGAAAACATACAAAGAACTATTTGTGTGGATGCGAGATACATTCTTTGGATTATCGATAAGTACGCCGGAGCTGGAAACTTAATAGAAGAAATGACTATCATTAAATAAAATCAAATAAAATTTATTTGATCAACACATTAAAGGAGTTCGAAAGAGCTCCTTTTTTTTGTCCTCAACTTTCTCAAAATAACTATTTTAGTAAAACTCAAAAATAATAAAGTCCAAATATCCTAATGTCGTAATATCCTAATATCATAATGTCCTAATATCCATATATCATAAAATCAATAATGACCGAACTCGAACAATACATCACCTCTTATTTCGGAGTTTCCCAAGAAGATCTCTCAATAATTGCTTCCTTATTCATAGAGCAAGAATTGAAGAAAGGGGAGTACTTTACCAAAATAGATGATTATTGTAATAAGCTTAGTTTTATTAGGACTGGTTACATGCGGGTTTATGCCTACAAGGAAGAGAAGGAAGTAACACAATGGATCTCAAGCCAAGGATATTTTGTAACGGATTTGCAAAGTTTGGTATTCGATTTACCCAGCAGATGGAATATTGAAGCGTTGACCGATTGCGAATTGTACACCATTTCCAAAGAAAATTACAGGAAAATAAGTCAGAAAGTGGCCAAATGGGAACATCTCGAAAAATTGTTTCTAGCTAAATGTTTTCTAACACTTGAAGACAGAGTATTCAGTTTTCTTTCCATGACCGCAGAAGAGCGCTACGACCACTTATATGATCAAAACAAAGAACTCTTTAACATCATCCCATTACAAAATCTAGCCTCCATGCTAGGAATGACACCCGAAACGCTTAGCCGAATCCGAAAGAAAAAACTGGGTTAGTATCAAACGAGATTCAAAAGTAATTTTTGATAATTATCTCCCTATTGGTCGATGAGCTCGCTATCGCTCGGTTGATAATTGATAATTTCATTTCTTGATCTATGTCAAGTGAACCCACTTTTACTCTCCCTAATTTTGGATTAAACATTAAAACTAAAAATTATGGCTTTTGAAATTAGAACAGATTTGGAGATCCAAGGGACTTCACAGCAAGTATGGGAAGTGTTAATGGATTTTACAAAATACGGAGAATGGAATTCTTTTATTACAGAAATCAAAGGAAATCCTAGTGTGGGCAAAAAGATATTTGCCAATATTGATGGAATGAAATTTAAACCAAGAGTATTGGTGTTTGAAAAGGAAAGAGAATTTAGATGGATAGGGAAATTTCTTATGAAAGGATTGTTTGATGGAGAACATAGATTTCAAATTCTACCTTCTTCAAATGGAGCCATAAAATTTGTACAGAGTGAGAAATTCTATGGTTTATTAGTTCCCTTGTTCAAAAAGAAATTAAAGAGCGATGTGGTTATGGGATTTCAAAAAATGAATCAGGAATTGAAAAACAGAGTGGAGAAATGTTAGAATTAGTGATTGTTCAATTTCTCTTCTATCTTTATAAGAATGGAAGAGATACTAGATGATATTCAAAACATAAACTGCGATAAATGCAAGTGCAAGATTGAATTCAAAGAAGATCTTCGTCAAGGTTTTATTTATTCTGGAGTAGAGGAGAAGACGCATTTTTTATCAAATACTCAAAGATATTCTATTCGAACCGAGCCATGGCCTTTTACAATATGTGGTCGTTGTTCAAGAAGAAATAGAAATAAAAACACCGCATTGATTCTAGGAATGATTGCGATTGGAGTGGGGGTTATGTATATGCCTTATGGATGGATATCAATAGCAATAGGTTTGTTCATTGCTGGACTTGGAATAATTGTAAGTTTGGACATGAATTGGACAAGGAATGGCAATATAGATGAGGTTTGTATGCAATTGTTTAAGAAAAAATTCCCTGAATATTACAATTCTGATACCAGATTATTTACCAGTACAGACTACAAAAAGATGTACAAAGTAGCTCCGGCATATTCAGAAGAAATGATTGAAGATATAAAAAGGAGAAACGAAGAGATTTTGGAATTCTTGCAAAAAATGAATAACAAAAAAGGGAGCAACTAGCTCCCTCTCTAAAATATTTTCAAAATCTAAAATCCAAACTCTAATTCTAAATTCTTAATTCTACACTCAAATTAGTCTTCTTCAATTCGATATCCTGGGTAGTTCCCTTTGTTGAATACAAATTTTGAATCAGGAATTTCAGTGTTTCCCTCAAATTTAGTAAATGTATAAGTCATCTTCGTACCATCTTTTGACTTCACAATGATTTGAACCGGTTTATTGTTTTTGGTATCAATCGCCATCTGAATTGTATGGAATTGTGCATCACCAGGATTCTTGGGGAAAAGATCTACTTTTTCAATCGCAATGCCATTGATTGTGCCAGTTCCAACATATTTATATTTGAAATCATCTTCCCAAATTGAAAGGATTTTATTTGGTGTAATGGCATCATCGTCCTCCTCATAATCAGAGACATATACTGTCTTTTCATCTGAGTTGATCACCCATTGTTTAATACCATTTGAAATCAAGGTGTATTTTCCGGATTTGATATAGAATTTTTTGCCTTTCATATAGGCTGTTCCCGTACCTGATTCATTGACGGCATCCGATTTAATTTCTGATTTAAATTCTACGTAAACGGTAGATAAACTTTTAGTTTTTGAACTTAACTTATCTAGAATCGCTTTCGCTTTTGCATCTTGTCCGAATGAAAAAGAGGTTGCTAAAATGAGTATTGTAGATAAAATAATGCTTTTCATAATCTGTCTATTTTGCTTTGGCTATACAAATATCTAAAATTATGCCAAATCTAAAAATTATTTGATTCCCTTTCGTTTCGGAAGAATTCATCTAGGGCCATTTCATCAGAAATGAGTACGTCTCTAGCTTTACTTCCCTTAGATGGACCTACAATGCCTGCTGCTTCAAGTTGGTCGATTAATCGTCCTGCTCTATTGTAACCTAATTTGAGCTTGCGTTGTAACAATGAAGCTGAACCTTGCTGATGAGTAACTACCATTCGGGCTGCTTCTTCAAACATAGAATCTCTTTCAGAAGGATCAAAATCCAAATCTTGTTCTGCTCCCTCATCGACATATTCCGGTAAAAGTAAGGCATCAGGGTAAGCTCTTTGTTCACCAATGAAATCACATATTGCTTCTACTTCAGGTGTGTCCACAAAACCACATTGGATTCGTGTCATATCGTTTCCAGTTGAAACCAACATATCTCCCCTTCCAATCAATTGATCTGCTCCTGTTGAATCTAATATCGTTCTGGAGTCGATGGATTGCATTACTCTGAAGGCAATACGCGCAGGGAAGTTGGCTTTGATTGTTCCCGTAATCACATTTACAGAAGGCCTCTGTGTGGCAATGATCAAATGGATTCCGATGGCTCGGGCAAGTTGGGCTAAACGTGCAATTGGATGCTCCACCTCTTTTCCTGCAGTCATGATCAAATCGGCGAACTCATCCACTACTACAACTATATAGGGCAAGTACCTGTTTCCGTTTTCAGGATTGAGTCTTCTGGAGATGAATTTTTTATTGTACTCTTTGATGTTGCGACATTGGGCATTTTTAAGCATTTCATATCGCGTATCCATTTCGATACAAAGAGAATTCAACGTAGCTACTACTTTACTGGTATCTGTTATAATAGGTTCCTCTTCTCCCGGGAGTTTGGCAAGAAAATGTCTTTCAATCTTGTTATAAAGAGTCAATTCCACTTTTTTGGGATCAACCATTACAAATTTAACTTGTGAAGGATGTTTTTTGTAAAGAATAGAAACTAAGATCGCATTTAATCCTACTGATTTTCCCTGTCCGGTTGCTCCAGCAATAAGTAAGTGAGGCATTTTTGCTAGGTCATATATCCAGGTTTCATTTGAAATAGTTTTACCAAGTACTATCGGCAATTCATAATCCGAATTCTGAAATTTTTCTGATTTGATGAGAGATTTCATACTTACCACATCAGGCTTTGCATTTGGAACCTCAATACCTACAGTACCTTTGCCAGGAATGGGTGCGATAATACGTATTCCTAATGCGGCTAGACTCAAAGCAATATCATCCTCAAGATTTTTGATCTTAGAAATTCGTACTCCTGGAGCAGGAACTATTTCGTAAAGAGTAACCGTTGGACCCACGGTTGCTTTGATTTGAGAAATTTCGATTTTATAGTTAGAAAGAGTCTGAACAATACTGTCTTTGTTCTTTTCGAGTTCTTCTTTGTTTACCGATATTTTATTGTCTCCATGATCAACTAATAGATCTATTGGTGGGAGGCGGTAGCTTGAAAGGTCTAGAGTGGGGTCGTATTCACCAAATTCTTCAATTTTCTTATTAATTTCATCTTCGTCTAGTTCTTCGTCTTTTTCATCTGCGACTTCGATTTGGAAATCATCGTCTGACTCTACTTCTTCACTATTCTCATCCTCTTCAAGAAATTGTTCTTCTAGTTCTCTTTCTGGAGTTTCAATGATTAATTCACTGTCATTGGTTGTATGTTCATCTTCTTCTTCAAAAGAAATGGTTTCGCTGATCTCATCTTCTTCAATTTCTTCATCTTTGATTTCATTGACAATTTTAATATCTGTCATACTATTGCCAGTGACATCATCGTTTGGGATTTCATCTTCTGCATGATTTGTCTTTTTCCCAATTCCCAAAATAACCATCAATTGATGAAAATTAGGCTCAAACAAAATGTAAAGGAAAACGAAGAATAGGGCTGCGATAAATACAAAAGCACCAAATTTCCCAACTGCTGTAGCTAGCCAATCGTTTACATAAAATCCGAAACTACCACCTAGGTATTCAATTTTGTAGCTGAAAAAACCAAGAAAAATTGAAATCCACACTGTTCCAAGAATAGACTGAGCTAGTACTTTATTAATTGGAAGTAGTTTGAATCTAAAAAGCAGATAGACACCAATCACAAAAAAAACAAGCACAAAACTGAAAGAAGCAACTCCGAACCATCTATAGATGAGCAAATGTGAAATCCATGCACCAAATTTTCCAAGCCAGTTTGATACCTCGGTTCCAGAATCACTGAATAAGAATTCAAATAGACCTTTATTAATTACTTTGTCTTGATCCGCCTGCCAGGTAGAGAAATACGAAAGACAGGCTAAAAAAGTGTAAATGGAAATAACGAGGAAAACAATGCCTGTTATCCGTCGAACTTTCGTAAGATCAACTTTTTCCTCGAGTCGATTCAATGCCGCTTTACCCGAGTATTTTTTCCCAGATTTTTCAGTCTTTTTTTTCGCCTGATTTTTCTTCGGTTCCTCGGACTTATTGGATGTGAATTCGTTTTTAGTTGCCATTTACATTTATTCTAATCAACTAAATTACAAACATTGTTTGGTCAGATTTAAAGCATCACCAAGAAGTATTCACATATTGGTGTTAGTCTGAATTTCGAGATTCTTAGATGTGTTAAAAAATCATTATTTTTCAGAATTAGGAGAACAATTCTCCCCTTAGAATGTAATATTTTTGATAATTTTGCGTACTTAAGATGTTAAAAGTCGTTTTTCCGATGAAATTATTTAGTGTTTTTATTTTGTTGCTGATGTGTTCTGTGTCTTCTTTTACACAAGAAGATATACTTGGTACATATTGGACTCCAGATAAAGATGGAAAGATCAAAGTCTATAAAGTTGGAGAGAAGATTTACGCCAAATTAACTTGGATTAAGGACATGCAAAGTGAGCATTCCAAAAAGCCCAATGGCGAAACGACTTTAGGTTCTATTTTATTAACAGGGTTTGTAAAGAAAAAGGACAATCTTTGGTCTGACGGCTATATTGTGGATCCTACAAAAGAAAAAAAATACACAGGTAAACTTTGGCTGGATGAGAAGAATAATCTTGTAGCTAGAGGTTATTTAGGGATTTCCCTTCTTGGAAAGACAGTAGTATTCGAAAGAATTCAATAGGGTTTTAGGCTTCCTCCGAAAATAGAAATTTATTAGGCGAAACGATGTTCGTCTTAACTGCATACATGACAATTCCAGCAGTATTTTTTACTCCGAGTTTCTGCATAATATTTTTTCTGTGTGTTCCAACAGTATGCGCACTTAGAAACAACATATCCGCAATTTGTCCATTAGTATAACCTTCAGAAATTAATTTAATGATTTCCATTTCTCTTTCGGTCATAACGATCGGATCACAATTAAAATTCATCAGATCTATTTCGTCCACATCGATATTTGCACGCGCAATAGTCTCTAATATTTGACCACAGAAAAACTTATTTCCTTTGTTCGTTTCCTGAACACTTTCTTTGATTTCTTTCAGACTACAATCCTTCTTTACATAGGACATAATACCACTTTTCACAGCATGTACCACTGTTAAAGCAGACTGTTCAGGAGTAATCGCTACAAAACGAATATTGGGGTGATCTTTAAGGATTTTAGGAACCACATCAATATTGAATCCATCAGCAGTGTAATCAATCAAAATGATGTCGGCTTCAAATGAATTGGTTAAATCCAATAGTTCATCATTATTTTTCGCTTCGCCAACAATTTCAATATTATCTTCTTGCTGAAGAATGGTTCTCAGGCCAATTTTAATGAGCTCGTTGATATCTGCAATGATTAACTTCATTATTTAGATTCATTTTAAATAACAAAGATAAGAGATGTTTGAAATTATCCAATCATTTCTACTCCATTTTGAGAAATTTCGTAGGTCGCTCCATCCGTCACACAAAAAACATTTTTGATATATTCCTGACATTCAGATTGATGGGTTGTTGTATCCTTGTATCTGGCACTGAAATGACCGAGTAAAATATTTTCAATCCCACTTTGATGGAGGCATTCTCCTACTTCTTTTGCTGTCGAGTGAAAAGTAGTTTTTGCTCGAGGCTTATCTTTATGAATAAATGTGGCTTCGTGATAAACTAGAGTTACATTCTTTACGAAAGTAACCTGCTTTTTTTGTATGCGATTGTCTGAACAGAATGCATAGGAAAGAGGGGGTGGAGGAGCAAGACTATATTGGTCCTCTGGTACAACTCTTCCGTCTCGAATCAAAGGTTTTCCAGATTTAATTTCACCAATCTCTTTGACAGAAATTTTAAATTGATTTAACTGTTCGGGGATAAAATTTCTGGGTTTTTGTTTTTCTCTTATTTCAAATCCATGAGTTGGAATTCTGTGATTCAATGGAAAGGCGTAGATTTCAAGTACCTTGTCTTCGTAAACTAGTGTTTTCTCTTCTAATAAAATCTCATCGAATTCAATCTCAAATGGAATTTTTGTATTGCCTATTTCAATTTGCTTCAAAATGATCTCTTTAAGGCCTACAGGACAAATAATCTTCAATTTAGAAGTGCGCCCTAATAATATAAATGAGGACAATAATCCCGCTAGACCAAAATAATGATCTCCATGTAAATGGGAAATTAAAATCACTTGAATCTTTTGAAATTTAAGCTTGTATCTGCGCATTTGAATCTGACTTCCTTCTCCGCAATCTATCAAAATACAGCGTTCATTACAGTTGATGAATTGTGAAGTAGGATAGCGCTCTAAAGTGGGTGTTGCTGCTCCAGATCCTAATATGGTGATCGTGAATTTCATAAAAAAAGACCACTAAAATAGCAGTCTTCGATATCTTTGAGTTGTTTTCAAATTCTATTCTTCGTCCAAACCTTTTTCAATTTCTGACAACGATAAACGGTTTTCCGCTTCTTCCGCAGTGGGAACGATAGTCAAAACTTTATCTAGTTGAGAAATTGAAATTAACTTGGACACTGAGGCTTGTAAACCACATAAAATGAACATACCTCCTGAATTTTTGCAAAGTCGATTGGCAACCAATACTGCGCTTAATCCTGAAGAGTCACAATATTTGGTCTTGGATAGATCAATTACAATGTTATTTACTCCATTTTTATTGATCACAACTAATTCCGCTTTTAATTCAGGAGCATTTGTAGAATCTAGCTTTTCAGCATTTGTGGTTATAAGTGTGTATTTATCCTTTTCTACCTTTTCAAAATTCATGGTCTCAGCTATTTGATCTAAAAATAATAATTTTTTTTAATCCCGTTGAATTTTTCCTGCGATGAGGTATAAAACTGCCATTCTCACAGCAACTCCATTTTCAACCTGATCCAAAATAATGGCCTGATCACTATCCGCCACTTCACTTGTGATTTCTACACCTCGATTGATTGGTCCAGGGTGCATCACAATGATTTTCTTAGGTAAATTATCTAGTATTTCTTTATTCAACCCAAAGAGCATGGTATATTCTCTTAAGCTTGGGAAATACTTGATGTCTTGTCTTTCCAATTGTATTCTTAGCATATTGGCTACATCACACCATTCTAAAGCTTTTTGGAGATTATGCTCCACTTTTACTCCTAACTCATGAATGTATTTAGGAATCAAAGTTGTAGGGCCACATACCATGACTTCTGCGCCTAATTTTTGAAGGCAAAAGATGTTGGACAAGGCTACTCTAGAATGTGAAATATCTCCTATGATGGCAATCTTTTTTCCTTCTACAGTTCCTAGTTTCTCTCTGATTGAATATGCATCCAAAAGCGCCTGAGTTGGATGTTCGTGGGTTCCGTCTCCTGCGTTTACGATCTTGGCATTGACTCTTTCAGACAAGAATTTTGCTGCTCCTGGGGAAGAGTGACGCATCACCACAATATCGACTTTCATCGATAAGATGTTGTTGACGGTGTCTATTAATGTTTCTCCTTTCTTTACAGATGAACTAGCGGCAGAAAAATTGATCACATCTGCGGATAATCTTTTTTCTGCAAGCTCAAATGAAAGTCGAGTTCGAGTGGAATTTTCAAAAAATAAATTGGCTATGGTAATGTCTCTGAGGGAAGGAACTTTTTTGATAGGTCTGTTTATGACTTCCTTAAAACTATCAGCGGTTTTGAAGATCATCTCGATGTCTTCCTTGCTGATGTCTTTGATCCCAATTAAATGTTCTGTGCTCAGATAGTTACTCATTTTCAGAATTTGGAGTGAATAATACAACCTGGTCTTCTCCGTCAATAGCTTCCCATTCCACAGAGACTCTTTCAGAAACAAAAGAATCTACTGTTTTTCCAACATAATCTGCCTGAATCGGAAGTTGCCGTTTGAAGCGACGATCAACAAATGCCAATAATTCTACATTTTGTGGCCGTCCAAAAGCAAGCATTGCATCTAATCCCGAGCGGATGGTTCGTCCTGTGTAAAGTACATCATCCACCAAAATCACATTTTTATTTTCGATCACAAAATCGATATTGGTTACACTCGGAATTAAAGGTTTTTCCCTCCGACGAAAATCATCCCGGTAAAAAGTGACGTCGAGTTGACCACAAACAACTTCTTTGTTCATGATTTTTTCTAATCGCTCTTTTAAACGCGTAACTACATGAATTCCTCTTGGTTGTAGACCAATTAAAACTGCATTCTCGAAATTATTGTGATTTTCAATTAATTGATAACAAAGTCGATCGATCAGGATCTTGAACTCTTTGCTATTTACAATTACTTGCTTGTCCATTCTGAAAAGCAAATATAGTATTAAATAAGAAGAAGGATTATATATCTCCAAGAATTTTTCGTGGAGCTTCACTCCATTTTTCAAAGTCAATAGATAAGCCTAATTGATGAGAAAATTGTCCCATTTCTTTAAGTTCACCATTCGATTTGCTCGCCATCAATTCCATTTTTTCAACCAAATCCTGAATGTTTCCGGATTCAAAAGTAAACCCATTTTTACCTTCCTCTAGAAATTTGGTTCCGGCTCCAATGTGGTTGCTCAGAATCATTGGGAATCCACTTATAGCATTTTCGTGTACCACAACGCCCCAGGGTTCAAAATGAGAAGGCAGGATGAAAATGGTACTTTCGTTCAGGATTTCTTTGAGCTGGTCGGGTTGTAAAAATCCATGGTGCGTAATCCCTTCCGCTTCAATCCGATTCTCCCATTCGTCACCAAAACCAACCGAATGCAATTCCCAGTCTGGATGTGATTTTCGAAATTGAATAAAGGCTTCCCATAAATCAAAAATCCCTTTATGCTTTAGATAACGCCCTACATAAATGAACTTCTTTTTTAGAGGATCGTATTTTTCGGCCTGACCTTTTTCAAAGTTGGATTGGAATAAATTCACGTTTGCACAATAGAAATTCTCGAAAATTTTATCGGCACCGAATCCCAATTTTAAAGCATATTCTTTCTGAGGTTTACCAGGAACCCAGCAATGCGAAAATGTTTTCTTCAAAGTAAAAGGTGCAACCACTCTGGCAATTTGTTGTTTGATATTGCCATACCAATGATTGTCCAATGATAAAACGGTAGGGACACCTTTTTTTCTGGCTGATTTAGCGAAACTCATATAGTCCTTATCGATCCAACCTGAAACGATAATGAGATCAAAATTTTGCTGACTCAATTCCGCTGATACATTCGACCAATTGTCTTTTTTTTCAATCATTATTAGAGAAGCATTTTCCTTAAATTGAAATGGAGCTTCTTTATTGATAGGCCAGCGTACAATCGTAATTTGGTAATCCTTAGCTAGATACTCTGCACATGAAAGGAAGTAATCAGCAATTTCAGTATAAAGGAAAAGAATGTGTTTCATTCTAATTGACTCGAGGATTTGGAGCAAAAGTATAAATTTTCCTGAGGGATGATTAATTTTGCAGGGAATATCATGCAAACATTTCAGTAGGAATTCCGTATTGAATTATAAAACACATTGAATGAAGAAGATTTTAGTGACCGGAGGAGCCGGAAACGTAGGAAGTGCCTTGGTAGAGGGGTTGTTGAACAAAGGTTACTATGTGGTAGTCGTAGACAATTTATCTACAGGGAGCTTGGATAAATTACCACAATCAACCAATCTAAAATTCATCAAATGTGATTGCAACAATTACCGAGATCTGGCAGAAGTAATGCTGGCTTTTGATTTTGAATTTGTCTTTCATTATGCCGCAGTAGTAGGAGTGAAAAGAACTCAAGAAAATCCGGTAAGTGTGCTAAACGATATCAAAGGGATTGAAAATCTTTTGAATTTATCGAAGAATACACAAGTGAAAAGGGTGTTTTTCAGTTCCTCATCCGAGGTGTATGGAGAACCCGTCGAATTGCCACAACATGAAACCAGAACGCCTCTTAATTCAAGAGTGCCTTACGCGGTAGTGAAGAATGTGGGAGAATCTTTTTTTAGATCCTACAAGCAAGAATTCGGACTGGATTATACCATCTTTCGATTTTTCAATACTTACGGACCGAATCAAAGTGAAGATTTTGTAGTAGCCAAGTTTTTGAGAATGGCCATGAACAACGAAGACATCACGATTTATGGAGATGGGAAGCAAACAAGAACTTTCTGCTATGTTTCGGACAATGTAGAGACTTGTATTAAAATTATGGAAGAAGCCTTATATGTGAACGATGTAATCAACATAGGAGGAGCAGATATTTGGACCATCCAGGATTTAGCAGAAAAGATCATTGAAATTACAGGTTCGAATTCTAAAATCATCTATGTTGATCCATTGAAAGAAGGGGATATGGCTAGAAGACAACCAGACAACACAAAAATGTTGAACGTTCTGGGAAGAGATTTAATCACACTCGAAGAAGGAGTGAAAAAGATGATCAAATTTTATAAAAATCAGCAATAATGAACTTAGCAGATGCAGTAATATTGATTACAGGTGGGAATTCCGGTTTAGGAAAGTCCATGGCCGAAAATTTAATTAAAAAAGGAAGTCAGGTAATCATTACAGGAAGAGATGCAGCCAAAACAGAAAAAGTAGCTCAAGATTTGGGTTGCGATTTTTTTCATGCAGATGTTGCCAATGATTCAGACATCGAAAAAACTTTTGCTTTTATTTCAGATAAGTATGGCAAGTTGGATGTGCTGATTAATAACGCTGGAATCGGAGGTTGGTCACCTATCGAAACCTTGACGCGTGAGCAAATGCGAAAAGTATATGAAGTCAATGTGTTTGGAGCGGCAATGATGGCTGCAGGTGCGACTAAAATCTTTAAGAAACAGAATTACGGTAATATCGTCAATATAGCTTCGACAGCGAGTTTGAAAGGTTATAAAAATGGAACGATCTATTCTTCATCAAAATTTGCCTTGAGATCCATGAGTCAGTGCTGGCAGGCGGAATTGAGACCGTACAATGTAAGAGTGATTCAGATTAACCCATCTGAAGTTCCAACCGCTTTCGGAAGTGAAAGTAGGGATGAGCGCCCATTAGAGGAAAATAAATTGAGTCCGCAAGAAATAGCTCACGCGGTTGTCAGTGCGCTCGAAATGGATGATAGAGGTTTTATTCCGGAGGTTACGGTACACGCAACCAACCCTTTTTAATTACTTTTCTACCAACTCAGGTTTTGCTTCTTTAAAACGAATGGCAACTCCCAAAGATCTTAATGCCTCATCAATGGTAGATGCTGGTTTTTTAGCTCTCTTTTTATTTCGGTGATCAGCTTTGATCGACTCGATTAAGTAAAACAAATTTCTTTCCATGACTTGTTGTTTTGTTTTAAGATAATGCAATTTAAATGCCAAAGCAACTAGGTTTTATCCGATGAAGGTTGCCACTGATTAAACTTGGGCATTTATATATTAAACGCGTTTTTTTAATCTGCGTTGGTTCAGAAAAAGTTAAAAATGTGTTAAGACCTTCCAGGTTTCCGTAAACCTGGAAGGTCTACATGGATTCTATTCGATTCTCAAAACAGGGTATAGGTTATGAGTTCTTTCGTACATTTCAGAATTACGGTAGATATAATCTAGAGCTTCCCATCTATTTTTAAAGTCGTTTACTTTCGACTCGTATTCTTTCTTCAATTTGGGGTTTCGTTCCAGTATATCAATGGCTTTTTCTTCAAATACGTATGGAGAAAAATATTCTTTCCTTCCCAGGATTTCATCAAAAAAGTTCCAAACAAAATAAGAGTCTACCGCATCTGGTTCAAGCACGCTCATCAAGAAATAGTCGTTTACGGTTCCAGTTGGAATTAATAGATCTCCTTTTTTAGCTTCATAGGAAAATTGATTGGAAGAAACCTTGATATCGTGGTGCATGTAATGTCCTTCATAGGGTTGATTCAATGTTTGATAATCATCAATATAATAACCCTGAACCTGAATCGAGGTGTCCTTCTGGATCGTTTGCATTTCTATTTCATTCACCATTAATCTGTATATAACTTCTTCCCATTGCCCAGGAATGAGATAGTACTTCGGCTTGACTTTGTTCAAGGTGGATTTGTAATGATCGTAATATTTAATGTTGTAGTTTTTGGGTTGGTCGGAATAATATTTCAGCCTCTTCTCTTTAGTTAATTCGCTTGGAATCAACTCGTATTCAAATCCTCGAAAAACAAAATCTTGATAATTTGTTGTATCCAATTCCCATTTTAGATCAAAGCTATTTTTTGTTTTGGTGTCTGCATCGGCTTGATCTTTCAATTTTTTAATTTCTTCATGATGTACTTCTGCATAGGAAAGAAGAGTATAAAGAATGTTTTTTGTTGATTCTACTCGTTCTTGATAAGTCTTGAGCATATGTGCTTCTGTTACAAATGAAATGCAATTAAAAAGTGTGGCATATCCTGTAGAATATCTCGGCGTTTCCAAATAATCCATGATACCTGTGTCCGGGGTCCGACCAACTGAATTCACATATGGAGTAAGCGTGTCTTCCTTTTCGGCCATGCGTTTATAAATATATGGATTGAGTGTATTTCTTGTATACTCTTTTAAGAGGGGATGCATTTTGTCGGGCTGAGAAGTAATTAAAGTCATCGTGTATTGATAATCGGCTCCGTTACTGGTGTGCGTATCAATGAACAAACTTGGTTTTAGCCATTGAAATATCTTCATGAAGGTAAAGGCGTTTTTCGAATCTGCTTTGATAAAATCTCTATTCAAATCCAGATTTCGAGCATTCCCTCTAAAACCGTGTTCTTTTGGTCCAACCTGATTCGCCCTTGAATAGGCACCTCTGTTATGGGAGCCACCGACATTATAAATAGGGATAATCGCCAAGACACAGTTGTATTTTGATTTTGCGTATTTTCCTTCGAATAGGGTATTGTAAGCAATCGACATACACGCATCTACTCCGCAAGGTTCTCCAGGATGGATGGCATTATTGATCAAGATGACCGTTTCTTTAGAAAAGTCTTTGATTTCGTACCTTTTTGTATTCGGATAGATAAGAAAGACATAGATGGGTTTGCCGTAATCAGATTGCCCTACTTCTACCAATTTTGCATTGGAATATTCGTCCGCAAGGTATTTGTAGAATTCAATGGTTTGATCGTAGGTAGGTGTTTCACCTTTCTTGTATAATTCCAGTATCTCTTCTTGAGTTGAAGCGATGAAAGAATAGAGTACAAAAAGTAAAAGCAATGACTTTTTCATTAAGATCGATTTGATACGAATTTAGGAAAAATCTAAATGGAATAGTGGATTAGCCTGCGTCTACTTCCCGACGAAATAATAATCCTTATTTGTGAGGTAGATTTCTTTAAACTGTTCAGAATTCAAGGCGTGGTCATTTTGGATGAATCCTTTGAGAGTAAAAACTTCCATTTCACAATCCTTGAAATAGTTAAAGATGTCTTCGGGTTGCGTACCGTAAAAATCACTGGCTCCCAGTCCGAATTCAAAAAGTACCAATGGTTTGTATTTGCTGATGAGCTCTTTACCGCCTTTTAGTACCCCAAATTCAGCTCCTTCAACATCAATTTTAATAAGATCAATTTGCTGATCTTGAGGTATCAGATGATCTAATTTTTCCAATTTGACATTCAATTTTTCAATGTCAGGATTGGAAACGGCATATTTTCTTTGTTTTATGCCCGAATAGGCTGGTGCATTTTTAACGTAGTTGAAAGTAGTTTCGCCTGTTTCATCTGCCAAAGCACAATTGAACAAAGTCACTTTTTCGGAATATTTGCTTACCAAAGCTTTATAGAAATCTGGAATAGGTTCGAATGCAAAGTGTTTCCCTTGTGGAGCCAATTTTAATATCTCATCTAGGATTTCTCCTTTGTGACAACCTACATCAATGCAATTGGAATCAGACTTCAAATGCTTTTTAAAGATTTCCATGGTGAGGCGATCATACTCCAGATTTTTTGTGATATCTAGATGTAAGAAGAGTAATATTTTGCGAATAATTTCTTTCAACAGCTAATTTTCAAGAGGGCAAAGATATTAATGAATTACGATTTACGAAGTACGATTTACGATTTGTTGTATTGGTAATGGGCTGATTGTTGTTGGAGATTGAATAACTGCAATATTTAAAAATCTGTAAATCTGAATTTCCGATCTTCTTTATTTTCGACTAACCTTGGTATAAATAGTTCTCGAAAACAAAAATATTTACCCCAAGAGCCACCATTAAAATGATAAAATTGAGGAAATTCCATTTCAATCCTTTTTTTTCAAGTCTGGAGTATATGAAAATTCCGGAAACGTGAAAAACGAATATGGCAAGCGTTACAATGTAGGGAAAGAAACGACCTCGATCTGGGTCGGTAAAGATTATTTCACTGATCCAAATGTAATTGGCAGGGATCAACAAATTCACTACAAAATTCCACTTGTTCATTTAGTTTGCAGCTTTGTTTTTAGACTGAAATGTTTCCAGATTTTGTCTTTTAACTTCCTCAAGATTTTCTGGGGGTTGATGTTTCCATCGCTTATGTGTCCACAACCAATTTTGAGGCTCAGATAGAATCTGTTCTTCCATTGTACGAATGTATTTGTCCATAATGCCCCCGTAAGGTTCACCTTGAGGATTTTCGGAAAGCAAAACGGGTTCAACTTCGTAATAACCTCTCTTTACTTTGGTGTTTTTCAAATAGACAACGGGTAGATTATACTTTCTAGCCAAAAGTTCGCCACCATAAGCAAATGGGGTATCTACTCCGAACATTTTTCCCCAATAAGCTCTGTGGATATTCGGTGGTGACTGATCCGCTAAAACTAAAACGGAAACAGGGTTTTTGGCAGCAATATTATTTTCAATTTCTTCTTTGTAGGTCTTGGCGTGCACCACTTTCATTCCGAATCGCGCACGTTGTTCGTTGATTACTACATTAAAAAACTGATTGGTTAAGGGTTGTCCAATTCCAATTGCTAAATGAGGTAAATAAAGATTTTGCGCCGTAATAATATATTCCCAATTATTGCAATGCGAACCCATTAGAATGACACTTTTTCCTTCCTGATAGTATTTGTCAAAAATCTCAGTATTCTTAAATACAATACGAGATTTCAACTGCTTTTCAGACATCGTCATGTTCTTGGTACCTTCCAAAAGAATATCCGAAACATGTCTTGAATTTTGTCTTAGTATTTGTTGTAATTTTTCATGCGAAATATCAGGAAAAGCTTTTTTCAAATTCTGAGTTGCCACATCTTTCCTGTATTTGATAATATAAGATAAAAACAAACTCAAAACATCCGAAACCCAGTACATAACACCAAATGGTAATTTTGATGCTGGGATGATCAGACCGTAATATACAATTTTTAGTCCCATGGGGGCGGATATCCTTTTTTTCGATTGAACTAAGCTTCTAAGTTAAGCATAATTTTAATTCATAGGTTTGAATGGATTTTTTAGGTAAGGGAATTAGGAAATATTAACGTGAATAGAAAAGGATAAAAAAGTAGAAATCCAAAAGTCCTATATCATAAATCAATAAGTCCTAAATCATTAAATCATAAATCACTCACTAAAATCAACCAAACTTCACAGGATACACTTTCGTGATTTCCTCTTTTTCCTCGGTAGAACATTCTTCAAACTTCTTATTGAATCTTTTCGAAGCTTGTTCATTCCAGATTTGTTCATAGATTTTTGCTACTTCAAAAAAGCACTTTCGGTATTTGTCGAAATTGTATCCAGAAGCTTTTTTATTGACACTTATATTCGATTTTTCCTTGTTTTCCAGAATGTATTTTTTCAAAGAATCTTTGTGTGCTTGGTATTTGCCTTCCACACCAGGAACCCTAAATTCGTCCTTTTCAGTCATTTCGAGTCGTAGAATGGGGTAGCGATGGATGTTCTGCAAGGAATCTTTGTTCATGTTCTTAAAGTCGAATCGCTGTGAAAACGCAGATCCAGCTATGAAAAGAGTTATAAACAAAAGCAATTTAAGCATCTTTTACCATTTTTTTCTCCACATAAAATGTTGCGAAAGGGAGAAGGGAAGCTATTAGAATGATAAATTTTTCCTTCAAACTGTATTGAGCCGTTTGAAATAAACCAATAGCCAGAAAAATGTATCCTATGAAGAGAAAGCCATGCGCAAAACCAACAATCTTGTTAGGCATGGGCATGTCGTACATGTATTTTAATGGCATGGTCAATCCAAATAATAAATAGGAAATCCCTTCGAGTATGGCGACTAATTTGAACGCTTTGATCATTCTTTGATAATTTTTATAATTTGAGTTTGGTATTTTGTCTTGAGGTGAACTAAATAAATTCCAGCGGCTAAATGATTCAAATGGATTTTAGTCGAGTTCAATGCTTCTAAGAGCAGATTTCCTTTGGTATCGGTAAGTTTCAATTCAAATTCTTCTATTCCATCAATCAAAAGTAGATCGGTTGTCGGATTGGGATAGATTTTTAGCTTGTCGAAAAGATTGTCGGTTAAACTTGTGACCGAAGTTCCGGTGTATTCCAATTTGTAGATTTTATTTGAAACTTGTTGACCATCAAACATTCCTCCCATGATATATTTAATTGAATCACTTGCATTTCCAATTCCTCGAAGATCCATAGGAATCGAGTCATAATTTTGAGTGTACAACCAAGATGTTCCAGAAACTATAAAAGCATCTCTGTTGGCCGGAGGAACTACGCCGCTTCCATTATAATCTATCCCATCATAATTATAGGACAAACTTGATCCACCAAGCCAATGTGCTTCATTGTTGACTTTTGTAGCAGCCATTCTGTAGCCAAAAACATTGGGATCAGGAGTTGAAATCGACCAACTTATATTAGTTGGATCATTCGGATCAATACTTCCAATTCTAAGTTTGTTTTGTGGACCAAATGTCCAGGCAGAAGTTCCCCCAAAATAGAGGATTTCATTATCTATAATGATTCCAGAAGCTCCAAAGCTTTTATAGGTATTATTGTTCGGAACCGGTGTGGCGGCCAACCATTGGTTTGTAAATGGATTGAAAATTTGGCAATTCGGAATGTTGGAGGTGTTCTGCCAACCGGTTATCAGAAATAGTAAACTATCTTTCCAAACGGATTGGACGTGATCATCTGTTGCAAAAGGCATATTCATTGCGTCACTGAGCCAGGTGTTTGTTTGAGTGTTAAATCGGTGTACTTTGTTTGAAGTAATCTCATTGCCATTTCCCATGACATGATAGCCACCGGTAAGGTATATAATATCACCGATACGATTAGCGGCAACTCCAAGTTTTCCTAAGGTGTCGGGTAAGTCAGGGAGCTGTTCAACCAATCCTGAGAGTGTGTTGAAACGATAAGATCTCCGATGAATACCCGAGGCGACTAGAGTTTGATCCAGTCCTCCAAATGCATAAATGTATAAGGTGTCTCCTTGCCAGCCTTCACAAATTGGTGAGTTGGTTAGAGGTTCGGGTAGTTGCCCAACTTCTGTAATTGTCCATTGTTGCCCATAAATTTGAGAGTAAATGAAGAGAAATCCTATTCCTAACCATTTTGTCATATTCCAAAAATAGGAATTTAGAAGAATTCTGGCGGTTTTCTTAATTCGTATTTTAAATCTTTTAAAGTAGTTGCTTTTATATTGATCTTGATCAAGAACGATGAATTGCCTCCAATAGGAATCCAGTGAAAACTCAGTTCCCAACAATGTAAATCTCGATATAAGTCTAAGGTTAAATTCGTCAGTTTTACCCCATTTGGGTCGCTAAAGTTGACGTTTCCAGTAAATCCAATCTTCCATTTTTTTGTTACATTAAAGTCACCGGTAAACCTCATCGTCTGAATAATATTAAAGGTATCCAGATTAGTTGTAGGGCGCGTAAAATTGAAGTTGTATGAGATGTTTAGTTTCCAAGGTATTGCAAAATCAATGTACTCTCCAGGGTGCATCATTATGTAATTGATATCGCTATTCCAGGACGTGCCATATTTACGATCTATTTCTTTCATTTTTTCGCGACTCTTTTTTGAAGTAACTGTAAAGACCACCGAGGCATTTGCTCTTGTCATGAGTGCAAGTTTATTGTTTTGTTTCAATACCCATTCGTTTACAACACGCCCTGTCTCTTTGCTGTAGCCATAAGGCGAGAGACTAAATCCAGCTAATATATTGATGAAGGGAACCGGGGAGGATGCAAAATCAAACTTGATGTCAGAAAAATTTAATGAATCTAAGAATACATTATAGCTGCCCGTAATGTTTGCTCTATCAAGAATTTTGATTTTTTTGAAGCCCGTTATTGTATCTTTTTTAGATCTTACTTTCATTTGGAAATTGTTTCTGAAAGCATAACTAAGTGCACCGTATTGGCCAGCTCCAGGCTCTCTGTACAAGCTTCTTTCGTATGGAGACCAGGTTTGAAGTTCTCCATTCGAGCCCACATATTCGGTTCTATAATTCCCCATATCTGGCCTATAAGTAAAGCTGAGAGAAGGATTCAGTTCATGTCTTAGGGTGGTACCATTTTTTGCTTTGTAATACCCATAGATACTTGTAGTTAATGCACCACTAAATGCGATGTCATGAGAATAACCCAACCCATTCACGGTGTCAATCACTTGCTGCTGTAAATCATTGTCCCAGTATTTGTTTATATACTGGAAGTTCAAGCGACCATTGTAACTAATTGTAGGATTGAAATTGAGGGCTCCTCTTAATAGTTTAACTGTTGTATTAATCGTGGCCGTGTGTCGCATTCCGTTGAGGAATCTGTCCAAAATGAATTTTTCATTCCCTTTTGTGTAGTTCTGATCATTTCTATTGAAAAGAGAGTCATTTATGGTAGCTTGATTTTGAATGGTTAAATTATAAGTCACTCCAATTTTGTCATACCATTTAGAAGAAATGGCTCGTTTAGCTTTGCTTCTGAAGGGAATGAAAACTCGATTCATAGTAAAATTGTAGGTAGGAATGTCTAAAATAAAATTTCCAGTCTGTGAATTCTGATTTAATCCAGCCTTCATGCTCATATTGAATGGAGTTCCTGGAAATAATCTGTTCAAAGTAATACTTGAATAAAGCGTATTGTTAAAATAATATTGATTATTAATGTCCGTAGAGTTTTTTGTGTTGTTGTCAGACTGAAACTTTACATCTGCATTAAATCTCCAGTAGGGATTGGCTGTTGGTTTTTGCTGATGACGCCAGTAAATAGAGAATTTATTGATCTTGGTGGAATCGGGCCAAGGATTTTTAAATTGATCGAATCGAATATCAATATTTCCGGAAAATTTGTATCGATCCATATAATTTGTTTGATTTCGAACTCCCCATGTTCCTTTGGTGTAGATGGTGCCGTAAAAAGTGGTTTCCACTTTGTCATTTATCGGAATATAGTATCCAAAATCTTTAAGCCCGAACCCATAAGTTGATTGGGGGACTATTTCTGGAATTAATATTCCATGTTTTTGTTTGTCCACTATGGGAAAAAAACCAAAAGGGAGTCCTACAGGTGTAGGTACGTCGTTTACCCAAATATTCACAGGGCCGGAAACAATTCTTTTATTGGGCACAATAACGGCTTGAGTAAGATTGAAATGATAATGTGGGTCCTCTAATTCGCATGTAGAGATTTTTCCGTTTTTCAAGTGAATTTCATCATTAGGATGTCGCTTGGATTGATTCATTTGGACGTAAAACTCATCATATTGTGAACGCACTTCACGAATATATCCTTTTTTCGTGTCGATGTTATATCGTATAGAATCTGCAGTAAATTCTTCTGATCCTTGAGTGAAATGGGGTTTGCCAACGGGCTGGCCTAGTGAGTCAAGGGTGTATGTAGCCTGAACTTCTTTTTTGTTCATGTCCACTACCATTAGATCAGCAGTCAATTTAATGTCTCCATAGATTACAACTGCTTCTCCATAAAGATACACTATCTCTTTTTGAAGATCTGTTATAATTGAGTCACGAGCATCATATTTGATAGGGGTTTCTAGCGATTCCTCATCGATTTTGACAGAATCTTTCAATTCTGTGCGGATATATGAGGTAGTGTCTACAACTACAGAGTCTTGCGAATAGCCGATGCTAACCATTGTTATTATCAACAATACGCCGAGGAAAATTATGTTTCGTGCTCTATTTAGTCGCAAAATTTAAGACTTATTTTTGTTTGAGCCTTTCTGGCAAACAATTTGCAAATATAGAGTATTGAATTGCACTCCAAACTTGCAGTTAAATGAAATAAACGTATGAGAACTTTAATTCTTATAATATCAGCTATTTATCTCACGGGATTTGTATACGCACAAAATCTCGCAGAGTTAGGAATTAAAACGATCGTAATTGATGCAGGACATGGTGGAAAGGATCCTGGTTGTCATGGCAAGAACACGCATGAGAAGGATGTATGTTTGTCTATAGCTTTAAAACTTGGCGCTTACATTGAGAAAAAATATCCTAAAATTAAAGTCGTTTACACACGTAAAAAAGATGTTTTTATTGAGCTGAAAGAGCGTGCAGCAATTGCAAATCGAAATAAGGCAGATCTTTTTATCTGTATTCATGCGAACGCAGGACCTACATCGGCATTTGGTGCGGAAACTTATGTTTTAGGATTGCATCGTACAGAGGCCCAAAAACAAATTGCTGAACGCGAAAATTCAACTATTTTCTTAGAAGAAGATGGAGGAGAAAAGTATAAAGATTTTGACATGTCGCCAGATGCTTTGATCGCTCGATCCATTCAGTTGAGTGTCTTTTTGGATCAATCCATCAGTTTTGCATCAAAAGTGCAATCGCAATTTAAAACATTAGGAAGATTCGATCGAGGGGTCAAACAAGCGGGATTTTTAGTTCTTTATCAAACCACCATGCCAAGTGTCTTGATTGAAACTGGATTTTTGTCTCGACCTGATGAGGAGAAATTTCTCAAAGATTCAACCAATCAAGCTAAAATGGCAAATTCAATTTTTAAAGCCTTTCAACAATATAAAAATGAAATTGAAGGAGTGAATCATCTGGTTGAAGATGCTGATGCAATTAAGAAAATTGAGGAAGATGAAAAAAAAGTACAAGAGGTTGTCAAAAAGGAAGAGTTGAAGACTGTTCCTCCCGATGCCGTGGTGTTTAAAGTTCAGATAGAAGCTTCAAAGTCAAGAATTAAAACAGACGATAAGGTGTTTAAAGGTTACCAAGTTTCAGAGTATGAGCAAGATGGATTGTACAAATATACGATTGGTCAGTTCGTGAATGACTATGATGCGGCCAAAGCACAAATGAAAGAACTCAAGGAATCTGATTTTCCTCTTGCTTTTGTAGTGGCTTTTCAGAATGGAATTCGGATTAATTTGGAAAAAGCTATTAAATTAGCAGAAAAATAAACCTGATTTGAAAGTATCTAAAGAATTCAAGACTGGTTTGATCGTGATAATTGCGATTGCAACACTGGTGATAGGAGTGAATTTCCTTAAAGGAATCAACGTATTCTCTAATGAGTTTACAGTCTATGCTGAATATGATGTTGTTTCAAAAGGATTGAATACTTCTTCTCCGGTTTATTACAAAGGTTTAAGAGTTGGACAGGTGCGTTCCACCAAATACAATCCTGATGACCCGTCTAAAGTTATTGTTGAGATTGGAATTACCCATGAAGAATTGTCTCAACGAATTCCTGAAGGCTCTGTAGCTCGTATAACTTCTTCACTGTTAGGAGAGGTTTCTATAGATCTCGAACTCACAGATACTACAGATGTATATATTTCGGATGGAGGCTATATTGTAGGGGCTATTGACCCTTCCATAGCTGAAGCCCTGGACAAGGAGTTGGCCCCAGTGAAGAGAAAATTGGAAAACTTAATGGGATCTATCGATGATATCGTGGTTTCTATTGGTGCTTTCTGGGATACTTCAGCGGCTTATACCATTGATGAGTCACTTTATGAGGTGAAGGCGGCGATTTCTAAATTTAGTATGACCGCCACAAAAATTAACCTGTTAATTGATAATGAAACGGAACGCCTAGGCAGGATTTTGTCAAATGTAGAAGGTATTACCGCGAATCTTAAAGCCTCCAATGCGAAAATTACAGCAATTATTCAAAATGTTGAAGGACTCACCGATTCTTTAGTGAAATCTGATTTCAAATTGGTGATTCAGGAGGCAAAAAATACTTTACAGCACGTCACTTCTGTATTAAAAAGTATCAATGAAGGGAACGGAACAATTGGTAAGTTAATTCACGATGATAGTTTGTATACCGAACTCATTATTACCAACAAAAGATTACAGAATTTAGTAGACGATCTCCAAGCACATCCCGAAAGATATATACATTTCAGTGTGTTCGGGAAGAAAGCTAAAGGCGTTCAATTATCCCCTGCCGATGAAAGAAAATTACGTATCATTTTAGATACAGCAGGACAAAATTAAGACGATTTAAAATAGGAAAATGGGCATAGCAAACATCATTTTTATCGTATTGCTCTTAGCAGCGATTGTACTTTTCACCAAAAACATTCTTAAGATCAAATACAACATCAGCCTTGGAGGTGCTTACAAGGGAAAAGGTGATTTTGGAACCATGGCGCGAGTGGCTTTAGGTCAATCTAAAATGACAAGAAGACCAATTGCAGGGTTTCTTCATATTTTGGTTTATGCTGGCTTCGTGATCATCAATATTGAAATGTTGGAGATCGTCATTGACGGTATTACGGGTTCTCACAGAGTCTTCTCTTCTTTAGGAGGATTTTACAAATTCTGCATCGGTGCCTTTGAAGTATTGGCTTTACTTGTTTTGTTAGCTTGTGCGATATTTATTATCCGAAGAGCTGTTTTACACATCAAAAGATTTGGTGGTCCAGAAATGAAAAAGTGGCCAACTCAAGATGCCATGATTATTCTGATTACAGAAATAGTCTTGATGACTGCTTTTCTTATGATGAATGCAGCGGATTCCAAGCTGATGATCATGGGAGCTGAGCATTACAAAGACGTAGCCATGGTCAAATCTGATTTTTGGATCTCTCAGTTTTTGGTAGATATTTTACCATCCAATGAGTCTACTTTGATGGGAATTGAAAGAGGGATGTGGTGGATTCATATCATCGGAGTTTTGGCCTTCTTAAACTATTTGCCTTATTCCAAGCATTTTCATATCATTTTAGCTTTCCCAAATACCTATTTTACTCGACAAGGGGCTAAAGGGAAGTTTTCAAATATGGAGTCTGTAACTAACGAAGTAAAATTGATGATGGATCCCAACGCAGATCCATTTGCAGCTCCAGCAGCAGACCCAGACGCAGTTCCCCAAAGATTTGGAGCAAAAGACGTTACAGATTTAAGCTGGAAGAACATCATGGATGCTTATACATGTACTGAATGTGGTAGATGTACAGATTCTTGTCCGGCAAACATCACAGGTAAGAAATTATCACCTAGAAAGATCATGATGGACATTCGCGATCGTGCTGAAGAACTAGGTGCAGCGAAAAGAAAAAATGGAAAGGATTTCGAAGATGGAAAGTCTTTGTTGGATTATATTTCTGAAGAAGAAATCTGGGCTTGTACTTCTTGTAATGCATGCGTGCAAGAATGTCCGGTGAATAACTCACCTTTGGAACCGATCATCGAATTAAGAAGATATTTGGTGATGGAAGAATCCAAAGTTCCAACGGAACTCACAGGAATGTTAACCAATATCGAAAACAATCAAGCACCTTGGCAATTCTCACCTGCAGATAGATTAAACTGGAAAGACGAAGCATAAAATGACTAAAAAAGAAAAGCTAGTAGCTAAAAAGGAAAATGGAGAAAATGTATCTCCTGTTCTACCTGAGGGTGTAAAGAATTATTTGATCGATATCGATGGAACCATTTGCGACGATATCCCGAATGAGGAGCCCGAAAGAATGGCCACAGCAAAAGTGTTTCCAGATGCTTTGGAGACTTTGAATAAATGGTACGATGAAGGACATATCATTACTTTTTTCACCTCGCGTACTGAAGAACACAGAGAAGTAACTGAAAAGTGGTTAAACGATCACGGTTTTAAATACCACGGAATGGTGATGGGCAAACCCAGAGGAGGAAATTACCATTGGATTGATAACCACATTGTGAGAGCGACGAGATACAAAGACAAGTTTACGGATCTGGTTGAAGTAAAAAAGACAGTTCAAGTATTTAAAAAATAAGGAAGGAATTATGAGCAATGCTTTAGTAGTGCCAACAATGGCGGAAATGATGGCAAAGGGAGAGACTCCTGAAATTCTATTTTGGGTAGGATGTGCCGGAAGTTTTGACGATAGAGCAAAGAAAATTACCAAAGCTGTGGTAAAAATCCTGAATCATTGCAATGTTAAGTTTGCTGTTTTGGGAACGGAAGAATCTTGTACGGGAGACCCTGCTAAAAGAGCCGGAAACGAATTTACCTTCCAAATGCAAGCCATGATGAATATTCAGGTTTTGGATGGATACGAGGTGAAAAAGATCGTAACTGCTTGTCCGCATTGCTTCAATACCCTTAAAAATGAATACCCTGAACTTGGAGGAAACTACGAGGTGGTTCACCACACACAATTAATCGAATCTTTGTTCAAAGAAGGAAAGTTAGCAGTAAAGGGTGGAGGAGATTTCAAAGGTAAAAAGATTACTTTCCACGATCCTTGCTATTTAGGACGGGCAAATGATGTTTATGAGGCGCCAAGAGAAATTCTGGCCAAACTCGATTCTGAGTTGGTGGAAATGAAAAGATGTCGCTCAAAAGGACTTTGCTGCGGTGCCGGTGGAGCACAAATGTTCAAAGAAGCCGAAAAAGGAAACAAAGAAATCAATATCGAAAGAACGGAAGAGGCTTTGGAAACAAAACCAAACTTCATCGCTACGGGTTGTCCATTCTGCAATACCATGATGACAGACGGAGTAAAGAATTTCGAGAAAGAAAACGAAATTAAAGTTCTGGATATCGCTGAAATGATTGCGACTGCGGCGGATTTATAAATAAGCGTTTAAATGCGGCTATTTCATTTTCATTCCATTATTATTGTGGTATCTAAATCACAATGAATGGAAAATCAAGCTAACATTACGGATCACGTCATCCTTAATAAAATCTATGAAATTAGAGGTCAGAAAGTAATGCTCGACAGAGACTTGGCAGAATTGTACCAAGTTGAAACAAAGCACTTAAAACAAGCAGTAAGAAGGAATATGGAGAGGTTTCCTGATGACTTTATGTTTGAAATGACGAAAGATGAATTCCATAATTGGAGGTCACAATTTGTGACCTCCAATTCAGATTTAATGGGATTACGATATTTACCCATGTGTTTTACCGAACAAGGAGTCGCCATGCTTTCAAGTGTTTTGAAAAGTGAGGTAGCGATAAAAGTTAACATACAGATCATCAGACTCTTCACGAGAATAAGAGAACTGCTACTAGATCAATCAAATTTGAAGCTTTCTATTCAAGAGCTTAAAAATAAAGTAGAAGATCACGATGAAAAGCTAGAGCAAATATTTAGATATATTCAAAGCTTACATCAAAAAGGTAATTCAGAAAGAGATAGAATTGGTTTCAAAAAATAAACCTTGCGCTCTCCGCGCCTTCTTTGCGCCTACGCGGTAAAAAAATCACGCCATCTTTTTCAGCTTATAGTAAATTTCATACCCAACCAAAAAAGGAACCCAAGAAAGAAAACTCAAAATTAAGTAGGTGTGTTCAGAATGAATCAAGTCAAGTTTTATATTCAAATAATGAAACAACCTCAGAAGGATAGCTGAATTACACAAAATAAAACTTCCTCTTGCAAAATGAATATGCGCTTGGGAATTTCCTTTTCGAATATGAGAATAGGCCAAATAAGTATAGATAATCCAAAGAACTGAGAGGGAGAAAAATAAAATTTTTCCAAAGCTACCTCCAAAAGCGTAAAAAGACATGATCAAGCCAGAAGGACCCGCAAGAAAGAGAACAATGGAAACATATGCTTTCCCGATGAAAGGATGGTATTTTGTGTATTTCCAGACTAGCTGTGGTATAGTTAAAAGGAAAGCAATAGGAGCAAAAATGATATGCACATACAAAGCATATTGATAAAAGTGCCAGATTTCCTCTTTATCCACTAAAAAGCCACGACTAAAATCGGGAGTATAATAAGGAACCGAGATGCGAATGATCTCGAAACAAACATAAAGCGCTAAAAGAAAATAGAAATACTTAACCAGCCGCAACATATCCTGAAACTGAAGGCTTTGTGTATTTCTCCTCCTGTCCTTTCATCTGCTTTTGCATCTCCACTATTACCTTGATATTCGCTTTATCCATTTCCGATAATTGGTCATCTACGTTCTCATGTTTTGGTTGATACCAATCAAATTGCTTGAAATATTTTTGCCATTTTTCGGATTTGAATATATACCCGTATTCTGCAAAAATCTCGTTACGCATCACGTCTAAATCTTCAAAAGATAAGTGGGCAGTTTTCACAATTTCAGCTCCTCCTTCTTCAAATTCTTCACCTGTAAACTTGCAAAAACATCCTTGAAAGTAAGTTTCATCGATATAAACAAACTTGGTGAAACTGAATTTTCGATTGGTTTCAGGATGGATAATTTTTCCTTCCGGACTTAAAACATAATAATCATAGACATTCTCAAAATTATAGCCATACTTAATTTTGGTGTCATTCTCTCCAGAAATGTGCACCTCTAAAAGGGTATCATTTAAAAATTTATAGTCCAATCCATCACACCAGTAATTGTAGTCAGAATTTCGTCCAATAGCTACCGTTTGAATTTCTCCTGTAGCACTGTTTTGCATGCTCAAATACTGATTGTTGCTTTGCCATCCTCTCACGTCCATTTCTTCTTGAGCCGTAAACGAAATGAAATAAACGAGATTCTTACTTATTTGCTTAATCCGATCCACATTCATACTCAATGCTTCTGTTCCGGAACTCGCCCCTTTTTGATTTTTTGGAATGTAATTACCAAAATAACTATCGCCTAAAACTTTTAATTTTTGAATATAGGAAGGAATTAAAACGATATTTGAACCATAAGCCCAATCATCAGAATTCTCTACAATCGTTCTAGCAATCCATGTGGCTGGGTTATTCAAATTAGGTAAACCCATTTCAAAAATTTGGATAGATGGCTTGAAATCCGCAACTTCTGATACTTTCATTGTTTTTGTGTCAATGCTATACCATTTTCCAGATCGATTCCCATACAAAGTAGTGTTTTCAACTTTTGTGTTAGGTAGGATATATTCGAAATACGCTTCTGTTTTAAGATTTGATTTTAGGTCGAGCAATCCATACAAATTTCCTTTTCTGAATTCTACACAGTTTTGAGCAACCATATTTGGGTTCCCGATTCTTTCATATTCCATGGGAAGAAGCACTAGGGAATCACCTTTAATCAGACCAAAAACCATAGAAGGATTGAGCTCATAAAAAGGCTCATTTTCTTTTTGATTTGAAGAGATATAGTAATATTCATTAGAACAAGAAAGGACAAAAGGGAATGATTTAGCAGAGGGAGCCAATGCCTGAAGTTTACTTTTTAAATCTTCTTTTCCGTCAAAGAAATTTATATAGGTGATGGTTGTATCAAAATCCTGAATTTCTTCCGTTTTTGTAACTATTAGATCCGTCTCCGTGCTTTTTTCCTTTGTATTCTTTGATTCATTGGTTTCCTGTGGCTCTTTTTCTGAACAAGAAAATAAAAGTAAAGCAGCTAGTAAAAGTGTAAATTGGAATTGTAGTTTCATTGTAATTCAAGTTTTGTTTCAACGAAGATAGTATGAAATATGAATTAAAAATTAAAAATGAAGAATTATGAACCGAGCAATAGCGAGCTCATCGACTGATAAGGAGATAATTAAGAATTAGGAATTAGGAATTAGGAATTAAGAATTACTATGACAATAAAAAAAAGGGATCACCGAAATAACCCCATTTTCCAACTAAAAAACTAAAAAACTAAAAAACTAAAAAACGAAATAACTCTACTCCACCACAGTTCCCTGTATCTTTAAAACCTTAGTGGTTCCGTTGGTCGCATTTGAAGTGATCGTGACACTCTTATTGATGACTCCTACACGAGTGGTATTGTACTTCACTTTAATCTCTGCCGATTTCCCTGGTGCAATGGGGTCTTTGGGCCATTCAGGAACAGTGCATTGGCAGGATCCTTTAGCATCACGAATGACTAAAGGCTGGTTGCCGGTGTTTTTAATGATAAAGACACAATCTCCGTTGGCTCCTTTTTGAATGGTTCCGTAATCGTGCACTTCTTTATCAAATTCCATTTGTGCCCCATTTTGAAAGGCAGTTACATTTTGTTGACCGAAAAGCGCTCCCGATGCTAAAACGATCATTGCAATTAATAGATTTTTCATTTGTACTTGTTTTTTATGATTAACAAGACCAAAGTAGTGCATAGTGGACTCTATTTCTGAGAATTAACTAGAACTTAGCAGACATTAGGAACTTCTTAACGGAATTAACAAGTTGCTAAATAAAATTAGACCTCAAAGCAACCAAAATGAAAAATTGAATGTCTTAGTATTTGAATAAACACTCAAACTATTACTCATGAAATTCTTTTATCTCTTTCTGGTTTCTTTATTCATTTCAGGTTTCACTTTTGGGCAAAGCTGTGATGGAAATGTTCAATTTCTTGTTGTGAGCACTGGACACGATCCTAATACGGGTAGCCAAGTAGCTGATTATGGATTTGATCCCATGTGGAGATTAGTTCAAGCTCCTGCAGATCCTCCGGGATGGACATCAAACATTGGTGGTCCGGCGGTGATTGTACCTTTAACTTCACCATGGTCTTATGCAGGATCTAATAATTCAAAATATATCAATGCTTACCCAACAGCTCAGGCTTTGACGGATAACTGGAGTCAATCTACTCCGGCTTATATTTATGAAAGAGAATTTTGTGTTTGTATTGAAAATGGAAATTCAGGGTCGACTGCACCGGTAATATTTGATTTGGCTCTTAATGCAGATAATTGGGCAGAGCTTTATTTGGTGGATCCAGCAGGAAATCAAACTTTATTGATGTCGCAACCTTATCAATATGTGACTTCTAATTTCATGACAACTCCAACAACCATTCAACAGACTTTACAATTGGGGAATGGAACTTATAAGTTGAGATTGGTACACAGAAATAAATTAGTGATCATGGGGGTAAACTTGGATGGAATGATCTACAGTTCAGCCATGCTTTCTAACAACAGTTGCCGACCTAAAGGAATGTGTGCAGGTTTTGTAAATCAAGATGGAAATGGGAATCAGACTTTAGACGCGACAGACCCATTTGCTTTTGGTTGGACTGTAAATTTGTTGGATTTGAATAACAATGTATTGCAAACTTCCGTGACGGATAACAATGGATTTTATTTCTTCATGGATATCGATCCAGGAAACTATACTGTAAGTGCCGTTGCGCCACAAGGATGGGGAATCATTGAGCCAACTACAGTGTGGCACAGTATTGCGGTAGATACCAACGTAGTGCATGTTGCTCGCTTCTTGGTTGATCAGGGAGTTGAAAATGAAACTACTTTACCAGAACCTCAAGGAGGCAATACAGATCCAACCAACCCTGGAAGTCCAAATACATTTGAATTAAAAGCAGGATGTACCCTAACAATTGCCAATGTTTTCACTCCAAATGGAGATGGAATAAATGAAGTCATCAGTTTCGCAAATTCTTGTGATCTGCCTTTCAAAGCCACTATCTTTAATAGATGGGGAACACCAGTGTTTGCAACAACCGATGGGAATCAAGGATGGACAGGCACCGACGAACAAGGAAAAATAGCCGCTACTGGAGTATATTTCTTTGTATACGAAGTAGATGTAGACGGAGAAAGAAAATCATTTAATGGAATGATTCAGGTGATTCGATAGGAAGAGCTGGTTATTTTATTAGTGTTTGTCTTCTTTTGGTTGTCTCTTTTTAATTTTTTAAGGTTTTTTGTCTCCAGTTGACTTTTTTACAACGCAAAGAAATTGACGCGGTAACGGGGGGGGCCACTCAGGGATTTTTCTTATTCACCACTCAAATGAGCGCATCAATCTTTTTCATTGTCTTTTGGAAGGGGGGATAATTACTTTTCTTTTTGGTGACCGTTTGGGGGGTTACCGACCATAGCAATATAGATTATCACAAATTTTAACTGACTCCAATAATTCATTTATGTACTGATAATTTCGACTTACATATCCAGTATCAGATATAAAAAAAATTATCCCTTTGTTATCATTTAAAAAGAGACCTTTAATCTTACTATCTTCAAACTCTTCTGAAATCATATAAATACCAATAGAGATAAGTTGTCTATGAACCTTCATTACAGCATCATAATCTTCTTGGTTTATCAAACTTTCTGATTTATTTAACTCTTCGATGTTTCTATTATTGACATAGAATAATTTTGTTGTCCTCTTAACGACATAACTTGATGTGCTTCTTTTTCCAGTTGAGTCAATTGTTAAAGTGCTATGAAACAAATCATATCCATTTCCAATATCATTTTTGTCATGGTTTATTGTTAATAAATCCATTAGTTCATCCCTGTTCTCGCATATTTTTTTGCTGAGTGTATCTAAACTTGATTTCAAAACATTGTTTTCTAGAAGAGAGTCTATATCAGATTTATTTAACCTCTTATATAGCTGTATATTTTGTTCCGAAGAGTTATTATTAGTTATTTTTGAACGATTTCGGTCCTCTGCACAAGAAAGTAACATTAAGAAAAATCCAAAAAAAAGCAACATAAAATTATTTTTCATTTCCCATCATTTGTTTAAATCCCCACGCTGCCGCACGAATCCCTTCGTGTGGCAAATCATTTTACAACGACCACCCCGTCAAGTAATCCCTTCTCCCCAGAATAATCTACAGCACTGCTATAAGGATAATCCTCAGGTCTAAAAGAAAAACCTTCTTCTACAGGATTCATGTGAATATATTTAATTTTTTCAAAAACAACTTTACTACTCCAAAGTTGAATTGGCTTATTGTCATGCCTCCAGAATTGGAATTTAGAGCAATTACTTGTTTTCTTTGCACTATCACGAAAACAATTTAGTAGAACTTCTTTTCTACTTTCTCTTGGATTATTTTGAATTGCATCAAGGACTTTTTTTGAAGTAAATCGTTTGAAATCACCGAGTAAATTTTGAGGAGGATAGTCAGTGGTTGAACGAAATATCAAATGAACATGATTGGTCATAATACACCAGGCATAAATTTCCATTCCTTTGTTCTTTTGACAATAAGTTAGGCTATCGAGTAAAATTTGTTTGTATTCATTTCTAGTAAATACATCTTGCCATTCTACAACAGCAAAACTTACAAAATAAGGAGCAGTAGGGTCGTGAAATTTGTAGTTACGACTCATTTGATTTGGTGGTTTGAATTAGAAGACTAAGTTAATTAAATTTTGGTTTGGTCTTGGGTTGTCGTTTTACCACGCGAAGGGATTCGCGCGGCAGCGGGAGAGTTATAACTTGAATTTAAAATTCAGTAACGCGTCATTCAAATTTTCTTCTAAAATTCCTTTATTCAATATCTGGATTTTAATTTCACTGAAAATATATTCAGCTAGAAAATTACCACTCAAACAAAGACTAAGAATACCAAAAATATCTCTGTGTCCTTCTAAAACTTCTATTTCCTTACCATGATCATTCAAGACAAGAATCAATGATTCAGCAAAGTGCGACAAATAATTATAATCTTTAATCGTAACTAAATTAAAAAATGGAGCTAATTGTGACATTTGATCTTCTGGAATAGAATATTCAACCTTATCAGAATTACGGTTTTCAACTAATGAATCATTATTATAATATATCTTTAACTTTACCTCTAAGGCTTTGCTGTCTTTTATTGCAGTCCAATATGCAAAGGATTTTAAATAAGAAATATAGTTTATGTTGTAAATAGGAATAGAACTTTTCAGCCCAATCCATAATTCTACTTTCTCACTATCATTTACTACTTTACAATTGGTGAAGTTTTTATTATTACAAAAATCACTTTTTTCATTAATTTGATCCATGGTCGAATCTTTTGTCGTAAGCTTATTTGCTTCCACTTTGCTAGAACAACTGTAGAATCCAAAAACTAGATAAGCCAATATAAAGTTAATCCCCCAGCTGGCGCGAGCGTCACGCTCGTATCGAAACAAAAGCAGGTTCGTCGAAAATTTTCTTTGATTTCTCATAAAAGGTTGATTTTGGTCTAAGGTAGTGAATATTTTGGTTAGGTTTGAGGTTGACGTTTTACTTCAAGTTGTGAAAAAACTCATAACGCTTCGACTAAACCTCGATTTCATTCCGCTATCGCTTTATTCCACTCGGTCTGACTCAGCGACCGTTTGTATTGGGTGGATAGGCCGCAATGAAATTTAGAAGTGATTCCTGGATGAGTGATTGCGGCCATTAAAATACTAGGTAAAAATGGTCACTGAGCAACTTCGAGCGGAACGCAGTGGAGTCGAGAAGTAGTCGAAGTGTTTTGAGTTAAAAAGATAATTAAGTCTTAACAGCCAATTAATTCATAAAATCATAAAATCATAGAGTCATAAGATCATAAGATCATAAAGTCATAAAACCAACCCCTATAAAAAACAAATTCCGCTACGGAGTACCGAGCGGAATTCATTGCTGTTATTATGATCGCGAAAAATTTGCCTTTTCTAGTTGTTGGCTGGTCCACCGTTGTTTACTGGTGATCCGCCAGCTGGAGCCGCTTTTACGGTTCCTTTGATTCTTAAAATTTTTGTAGGCTCATTTGAAGCGTTAGATGTTACAGTAACCGATTTGTTGATCACTCCAACTCTCTTCGTATCATACTTCACTTTAATCACTGCTGAAGCCCCTGGTGCAATTGGTTCTTTTGGCCATGTTGGCACTGTACATCCACAAGATCCTCTTGCATCTCTAATTACTAATGGTTCAGTTCCAGTGTTCTTCAATTTGAATTCACATTCTCCGTTCCCACCTTGATCAATCGTACCGTAATCGTGTACGTCTTTGTCAAATTCTACTTTTGCATTACTTTGTACAACTGGCGCTTCTCCTTGCGCTGAAACTACTCCAGTAAACAAAATCGCCATCGCTGTTAGTCCAAGTGATAAAATAAATTTTTTCATAATGTTTCTAATTTTTAACAATCATACTCTTCTCCAAATATATAAACATTCTTCCGACTGTTAATTTTCTTTAACAAAACATTAACAAGACCTTCAAATGTTCGCTTTTAAGACTCACTTAATAAGTAAGTGGTTGCCTGAAAAGGAAAAAATGGGGATTAATTAACAATGAAAAATTAACAATGAAAAATGAATAATGAAAAATGAATAATGTTGATCTTTTACTAAGCCTGCCGATCTTATAGGTATTCTACACTCGAAAAACTCTAAAATCTACACTCAAAAAACTATCTTCCTTTCGTATCATGAATTCGTTATTGCTTGCTTGATAATTCCGAATTCCGAATTATCTCCCTATCGGTCGATGAGCTCGCTATCGCTCGGTTCCAAATTCCAAATTTCATATTTTCAATTCAACATTTCGTAAATCGTACTTCGTAAATCGTAATTCATTAATATCTTTGCCAACTCAAATAAAAACAAGAATAAAGCATAATGGAAATTCCAAAAAATTACGAGCCTTCAAATTCAGAAGACAAATGGTATCAGTACTGGATGGAAAAAGGATACTTTCATTCAGAACCAGACGACAGAGAGCCGTTCACAATTGTGATCCCACCTCCAAATGTCACTGGGGTCCTTCACATGGGACACATGCTGAACAATACCATTCAAGATGTCTTGATTAGAAAGGCGAGAATGGAAGGAAAAAATGCTTGTTGGGTGCCAGGTACCGACCACGCTTCTATTGCAACGGAAGCCAAGGTGGTACAGAAATTACGTGCTGAAGGAATTAAGAAATCAGATCTTTCTCGCGATGAATTCTTAAAACATGCTTTCGAATGGAAAGATAAGCATGGAGGGATTATTTTAGAGCAATTGAAGAAATTAGGTGCTTCCTGTGATTGGGAAAGAACTGATTTCACCATGAATCCGGAATATTCCAAGTCAGTAATTCAGGTATTCATGGACCTTTACAAAAAAGGGAAAATTTATAGAGGAGTAAGAATGATCAACTGGGATCCGGAAGCGCAAACAGCTTTATCGGACGAAGAAGTGATTCACAAGGAAGTAAATTCCAAACTCTACTATGTTCGCTATAAAATTGTTGGTTCAGATGATGAATGGGTAACTATTGCCACGACACGTCCAGAAACTATTTTAGGTGATTCAGCCATCTGTGTGAATCCAGAAGATCCTAGATTCAAAAAATTGCATGGTAAGAAAGCCATCGTTCCAATTGCAAACAGAGAGATTCCAATCATTACGGATGATTACGTAGATACAGAATTCGGAACGGGTTGTTTAAAAATTACGCCTGCGCACGATACCAATGACTACGAAATTGGAAAAAGACACAATCTGGAAACTTTCGATATCCTTCACGACAACGGAATCTTGAACCATCATGGATTACACTACGAAGGTCAGGATCGATTTGAAGTGCGTAAGAAAATAGCTGCAGAATTAGATGACCTTGGTTATTTGGTTCGCGTGGAAGATCATATCAATAAAGTAGGTTTTTCGGAAAGAACGGATGCAGCGATTGAACCTAAATTGTCATTGCAATGGTTTGTAGACATGAAAGAATTGTCTAAACCAGCTTTGGAAAATGTCATGAACGGAAACATAAAGTTCTATCCAGATAATATGAAGAATACTTATGAGCATTGGATGACCAATATCAAAGATTGGTGTATTTCAAGACAGCTTTGGTGGGGACACCGTATTCCGGCTTATTATTTTGGAAAGGGAGCGAATGATTATGTAGTTGCTGATAATATTGAGGAAGCGTTAAAATTAGCTCAGGAGAAATCTGGAAATGCGAGTTTGACCGTTTCAGATCTAAAGCAAGATGAAGATGTATTGGATACTTGGTTCTCTTCTTGGTTATGGCCGATTTCAGTTTTTAACGGATTGACAGATCCTGGAAACAAAGAGATCAAATATTACTATCCAACCAATGATTTGGTAACTGCACCAGAAATCATGTTTTTCTGGGTTGCCAGAATGATCATTGCGGGATACGAATACATGGACGAATTACCTTTTAGAAATGTTTATTATACTGGTATTGTAAGAGATAAATTGGGAAGAAAGATGTCCAAGTCTCTTGGGAATTCACCAGATCCAATTGAATTGATTAAAAAGTATTCTGCGGATGGAGTGCGTGTAGGGATTTTGATTTCCTCACCCGCAGGAAATGATTTACCATTTGATTCATCCCAATGTGAACAAGGAAGAAACTTTACCAATAAGGTTTGGAATGCTTCACGTTTGGTAACAAATTGGGAAGTAAAAGACATGGATCAACCAGATTCAGCAAAAATGGGAATCCAGTGGTTTGAATCGAAACTTTCAAAAGCAATTAAAGAGATTGATGATCACTTTTCCAAGTTTAGAATTAGTGATGCCTTGATGACCACGTATAAATTGGTTTGGGATGATTTCTGTTCTTGGTATCTGGAAATTGTTAAGCCTGGATATCAGCAACCTATTGATAAATTGACATATGACAAAACTTTAGACTTTTTCGATGCTATCTTGAAGTTGATGCACCCATTTACCCCATTTATCACAGAAGAGATCTGGCATTTGTTGAGAAATAGAGAAGAAGACATCATCGTAGCAGAATGGCCAAAAGCCACTGAAGTAAACGATGCCCTAATTAAGAATTTCGAGTACGATGCGGATGTTATTTCGGGAATCAGAAATCTTCGTAAATCCAATAACATTGCTGGAAAACTAAAAATCGAATTGTTTGCCAAATACAACGATACTGTTTCAGACGAATTCAAGAGTGTGGTAATCAAACTAGGAAACTTATCTAAGTTTGAAAAAACAACAGAAAAAGTTCCTGGAGCCTTCTCATTCATGGTTAAAGCGAATGAATATTTTGTACCCATGGGAGAAGATGTTGACGTTGATGCAGAAATTAAAAAGATCGAAGAGGAATTAGAGTACAGCAAAGGTTTCTTGCAATCCGTAGCGAAGAAATTAGCTAACGAAAAATTTGTTTCAGGAGCACCAGAAGCTGTAGTAGCTGCTGAACGAAAAAAAGAAGCAGACGCCAAAACGAAAATCAAGGTGTTGGAAGAAAAGTTGGAATCGCTAAAAGCGTGATTTTAAATGAAAAATGAATAATTAAAAATGAACAATTTAATATTCGTACTTCGTAAATCGTAAATCGTACTTCCATGAGACATAATATTTCTGAAATAAACGAGATCATAAGGGACAGAAGAACGATCTATCCTGAAAATTTTTCTAATCGGAAAGTTCACAAAGAGCAGGTCGAATTGCTTTTGAATAATGCGATTTGGGCTCCAACTCATGGGCTCACTCAGCCTTGGAGATTTAAAGTTTTCATGGAAGATGCTCGTCAAACTTTGGCGGATTTTCTAGCAGAAACCTATGTAGAAGTGACCAACGAAGAAACTTTTGTTGAGGCAAAATTGGAGAAAATGAAGACCCGACCTTTGCAAGCCTCTGCGGTTATTGCGGTTTGCATGGAGCGTCAGGAAACTGAGAAAATAGCCGAAATTGAAGAGATTGAAGCGTGTGCGTGTGCCATACAGAATATGCATTTAACGGCTACAGCAATGGGACTTGGTGCTTTTTGGGCTAGTCCTAAGTTTATCTATTCCCCTAAAATGAACAAGTTTTTAGGTTTGGGAGAAAAAGATAAGTGTTTGGCTCTGTTTTATATTGGATATCCGGAAGGGGAGTGGCCAAGATCAAGAAGAAGACCCATCGAATACGTGACGGAATGGAAGACAACTTAGATAACAAGCTGGATATCGGTTTCGTCAACTACAAGAAACATCCATCCAATCAAAGCTATGTCGTGTTTCGATTCAAAGAAACCAATATGGCTGATTTTTTCAGAAGCAGACTAGAAGAAGAGAAAATTTGGTTTGAAGAAGGACTGGATGAACTGAAGTCAGGAAAAACGGTAGTGATGTTCGGAGTCCACAAAACCGATTATTCCAAAGCTCAAAAGATTAATTACGAAACATCAGGCAAACACAGAAAACCTTTCATAGCCGACAAAGCCTTGCGCTATACCTTAATGACCTTATTGTTCGGCTTAATTGCTCTAGCAATTTACGGAGTAATCAAAGTCAATTTTCTTTAAAATGGAAAAGAATTACGTGTAAACCTAGAGTTTTTTGAGTTCAAACTTGCCTAAAAGTCCAATTTTCATTCAGAATTTCAAATTTCGTATTCCGAATTAAAAATTTGGTCTGCTTTTTGCTACATTTAGGGAAACTTAATTTTTAAGGACAATGACATCATTACTATTCGGATTACTCTGCTTAATCAATTTTCATGATCATCAATTGATCGATTCTTCAGAAGACGAAAAACAAGTACAAAAATCTGTTGAAAAATGGGTGGATGACAATATTGCTAAATGGGAAGGAATGAATTTCGATAAATTCCATGCCTATTATACAGAAGAGTTTGAGATGCAAAGCATCAAGGTGAACATGTACAAGAGTCAGCTTGAAAATCTTGAGAGAAGAAAGAAGATGGACAAGTATACAGGTACAGAAGAGGAATTTGATGAAGAGAAGAAGGCACTCAAAGAAAAGATTAGCAAGACAAAAGACAAACTGAAAGATTTCAAGCCAAGAGTAACTTATTATGAAATCTATATGTGGTCCAATATTCAAACAAAAAATGGTTTGACCTTATACATGGAGATTTATTTTAAGTTGAATGATGATTATGAAGTGACAAGTCATAAGATCAACTCATCTATTGGAGGAGACAAAGATCCTTCTAAGAATGAAATTATGTACAAGAAGAATTAAAGAGGGACAAAATCCTCTATACTTATAAATTTATTGGACTTTAGTTTATTCTGTACTTTCTGTGTTGTAAAAATTTTCATTCCTCTTTGGTGTATTTTGCTTTGTGCTAGTTCCAATTTTGAATAGACAATTATTACCTGCTCTTCTGAAGTTTCTGGAGTGCTTTTTGGATTCAAATAGATCCGCTTGTTTCCTATTTGTATACTTATAGTTTCATTCACATGAATCAATTTTAAATGATTTTGAATCAAGGGATGAAAATAAGTTGTATTCACATTTTTATTTGTACTAATCAGTGTGCTTCGATCACCATTTTTTACCAAAAGACAAATCCCTTTTTCTTCATAAAGTAACAACTGTTCATCGTTTTTGCCCCATATCATCGAAAAGCATTGAGCATTCCACGTACAAGTAGCTAATACTATGATTTTAATTCCATTTGAATTGTATTTGTGTTTCCAACCAAATAAGATGATTAAACCTAAATAGTAAACAATCAAACTACCTAGACTTAAATACAGGCCTTTCAAGAAAAGAGATTCAAATTGTTCAAAATAGTGAAGAAAAGAAAGAGTCCAATCGATTAGTTGATCCAAAATAAGGAAGAAAATCTTCTGGACAATGGGAAGAATCCCAAAGAACATAGCAATTATGAAAAGCACCAATACCAGAAATGCAAATGGAATAGCAATTAAATTTGTTACTACAAAATGCAAGGGGAAGGCGTGAAAATAATATATGCTTAGGGGCAGGGTAGTTATCTGTACGGCTAGGCTTATTCCAATAATATCTGTAAAATACTTGAGTCCTTTGAAGCGAGTTTGGAGCTTTTGAGTAAAGAAATCACCAAAATAGAGGATGCCACTGAGAGCGCCAAAAGAAAGTTGAAAGCCAACAGCAAAAAGTTGATATGGATCCCATAACAATAAGATCCAAGCGGAGAAAATAAGAATATGGAGTTTTTCATTTTTTCTCTCTAACACAAGGAAAACTGTGTAGATTGTAATCATTATTCCTGACCTGAGGGCAGACACTGGAGCACCTGTCAGAAGAATAAATATCCAAACAATCAGCAAAGCAAAAACAAGTCCGACCAGTTTTTTATCCCACTTGATCCATCTCAGGATACTAAAAATAACAAGGTAAACAATTCCAATGTGAAGACCAGAGACAGCCATGATGTGAGCAATTCCATTAGAAATAAATAGGTTTTTAGAATCTTTTGCCATAGCTGTTTTATCCCCCATACAAATCGCCATTACAACTGCGTGATTTTTACATTCTTCTCTTAAACTTGAATGTACTTGGGTTCTTATTTTTGATAGGAAACTCTTTAGATTATTCTCATGGCCAATGTTCGAGAGTTGATCATCACTCACCCAGCCCTTATAGAATATTCCCTTGTCAATCAGTAAAGAATTAAAGTCTAGTCGCCATTGAAAAGTACTGGGTTTGATTTTTTGAAGAGCTAAATTCTCTACATTGATGAGGTCTCCTGGCGATAAATTTTCTCGGCAGTTAAAACAGGAGATTTGGATCTTATGTCGAAGAATCTTTTTCGGATACTGCATTGTTCCAGTCCAGCTGGTTACATTTCCATTTTGTTTTTGTTCTTCGATTTCAATATTTGCCGATTTTAGTTTTAGATTCGAAGACGAAATAGGTTCATTAGAATATTCTTGGTACCCGATCGAATAAAAGTGTCCACTTGCAACGGACAGAAGAAGTAAAAAATAGCTTTTTCGAACAGAATGGGGAAGGAAAATGAAGCCTATCAAAATTATTGCACATAGTCCAAAATAAAAATGGGAAGGAAAGTTTAATAAAGAAAACGTTATCCCTAAAATGAAGGAAATTCCCGTTTTTGCAAACGACGAGATCATTGGAAATTGATTTAAATGGTTGGAACAAATTTATATAAAATGGAGGAAAGGATAATTAGAAGGAGAGAAAATAGCACGTTTTTTTTAGAGAAATAGATTTTGAGATACTCATTTTTATTTTATCTTAGTGCGAAAATTAAACTATTCATTGCTAACAAATTAATTACGATGAAAAAATTGAAAGGACTAGGTCTATTTTTAGCAGCTGCAGCATTTACACTTTCTTCCTGTGGTGGAGAAGATTCAGGAACAAAAAAGAATGACGCGCAACAGGTTGAACAGAATGAAGGAAATGAAGGAACGGCGATACCGGAATCAGATGATATTGATTTCCATTTACCATCTCCTCTTCAAATTGCATATATCTTTAAAAATTCAGGATTGGAGTATACTCCTGGTCTCACAAATGATCAGGCTAAAGCTGATAATTATATCTCGAAGTATCAACAATTATTGAATTTTGGAGTTTATTCTGCTGATTTAGCTTACTGTGTGGAGAATGGAAAATCACAGGATGCAAAGAACTATTTAACTGCCGTAAAAAAATTGGCTGAAAAAATTGGCATGAATTCTGTTTTCGATAACCAAGGACTCCTTGAAAGATTTGATAAGAATATCGCTAACAAGGATTCGATCGAACAGATTTTAATTGATGTTCATGAAAAGACAGAGATGTATCTAGAGGATAATGAATTGAAATACTTCGCTACGATTCAGTTTGCCGGTGCATGGATCGAGGGAATGTACTTAGGTTCGCAACATGCATTATCTAACAAGAATGAAGATCTCGGAATGATGTTGATCGAGCAATTGGGTATTCTTTCTAATCTGGTAAAAGGTTTGAAATCGAGTGCTGATCAAGGTGATTTAGCTGAAGTAAAAGAATTGGCATCTAAATTGGAAGATCTTAAGAACTCAATGGAAGGTTTGGAGTCCGTTAAAAAATTCGATCAGGGAGGACAAATTGTAAGACTAACTGACGATGAATTAAAACAAATTGCGGAAAAGATCAAGGCTCTAAGAGAAGATATTGTTAACGCTTAAACCAAAGAAGTCATGAAGAAATTATTAGGAGGAATTTTAATGTTATCAGCAGCGTTTGTAATTGCTCAAACAGCTGACGAGATTGCGGAGTTCAGAGAAAAGATCAAAACTAACAAAGATGAAGCTCAAGCCTCTCTTACTCCCTACAAATACGATGGTTCAAAAATTACGTACTACAACGTAAAGCCATTTGAACAGGTGAAAGAAGTTGAGGTATATTTATTTAACAATACAGATTACAAGTTTAGCTTCAGCGCGAAAAGCTCAATACATGATATTAAAGTTCAGATCTATGATGTAGATAGAGAATCGGAAAATAGAATTCTTTTAAAAGAAATATCTAATGTGAAAGGAACCACTTTCTTGTTAAATTCAAAAGAATTGAATGATACCTACAAGAGCAAAGGTGGGTCTGACAGACTTAAAAGGGTGTATGTAGACTACGTAATCCCAAAAGCTTCTGGTAAAGTAGACAAAAGTTCTATGGATTCAAGAGGAGCTGTTGTATTGGTGATGGGATACAAATAAGCTTTTAACTAAGGAATTTCAAAGCCTCATCCTTTAGGATGGGGCTTTTTTAGTTTATATTTGCACTCTCAAAATTAGAATCAAATGATAAAGATTACATTACCCGATGGTTCAATCAAAAGTTATGATGCGAATTACATAACTCCAAACGATGTGGCTCTGGATATATCCGAAGGTCTTGCTAGAAATGTCTTAGCAGCAGGCCTGAATGGAAAAACGGTGGATTCAAATACAAAGATCACCCAAGATTCAGAACTTAAATTGTTTACATGGAATGATAAAGAAGGTAAGTCTACAATGTGGCATTCGTCTGCACATTTATTAGCAGAAGCTTTAGAGTTTTTCTATCCAAATATCAAATTAGGAATAGGTCCGCCAATAGAAAATGGATTCTATTATGACGTAGATTTTGGTGATCAAGAATTTACAGATGCCGACCTTAAAAAAGTGGAGGATAAAATGTTGGATTTGGCCAGACAAAAAAATGAATATATCCGTCAGGAAATATCTAAAGCAGATGCTGTGGCGAGATACAAAGAGGTCGGAGATCCCTATAAATTGGAATTGCTCGAGGATTTGGAAGATGGGACAATTACGTTTTATACTCAAGGAAAATTTACCGATTTATGTCGCGGTCCCCACATTCCCCATACGGGTTTTATAAAAGCGGTTAAATTGATGTCAATTGCTGGTGCTTACTGGCGCGGAAATGAGAAAAATAAACAACTCACTAGGATATATGGTGTGAGTTTCCCAAAGGCCAAGGAATTAAAGGAATATCTTGAGTTGTTAGAAGAAGCGAAGAAACGAGATCATAGAAAATTGGGGAAAGAATTGGAATTATTTACTTTTTCTCAAAAAGTGGGGCAGGGTCTTCCATTATGGTTACCTAAAGGAGCTGAACTTAGAGAAAGATTAGAAATGTTCCTCAAAAAGACACAAAAAGCAGCAGGTTATGTGCCTGTTATAACACCTCATATAGGTAACAAAGATCTTTATGTTACATCGGGACATTATGCAAAATACGGAGAAGATTCATTTCAACCGATCCATACACCTGACGAAAATGAAGAGTTTTTGTTGAAACCTATGAATTGCCCTCATCACTGTGAAATATATGCTTCCAGGCCTAGGTCTTACAGAGAGTTGCCCTTAAGATTAGCAGAATTTGGAACTGTTTATCGCTATGAGCAGTCTGGCGAACTACATGGGCTTACTAGAGTTAGAGGGTTCACACAGGATGATGCACATATTTTTTGTACTCCGGATCAGGTAAAAGAAGAATTTAAGAAAGTTATCGATATCGTTCTCTATATATTTAAAACTCTAAGTTTTGAAGATTATAAAGCTCAGATTTCTTTGAGAGATCCTGAAAACAAAGAAAAATACATAGGATCTGATGAAAACTGGGAAAAAGCAGAGTCCGCAATCAAAGAGGCGGCGGAAGAAAAAGGTTTGCCTACTGTGGTCGAGTATGGGGAAGCGGCTTTTTATGGACCCAAATTAGACTTTATGGTGAGAGATGCGCTTGGTAGAGAGTGGCAGTTGGGGACTATACAGGTTGATTATAATTTACCCGAAAGATTTGAGTTGGAATATATCGGCGCCGACAATGCAAAACACAGACCGGTTATGATTCACAGAGCACCTTTTGGTTCTATGGAACGATTTGTTGCCGTTTTGATTGAACATTGCGCAGGAAACTTCCCTTTATGGTTGACATCTGACCAATTTGCAATCTTACCAATCAGTGACCGCTTTAATTCTTATGGCGAAAAAGTTTTGGATTATTTAAAAAATCACGATATTCGCGGTTTTATTGATGATCGAAACGAGTCTACTAAACGAAAAATCAGAGACTGTGAAACACAGAAGATTCCGTTTATGCTGATCGTTGGAGAACAAGAAAGTGAGGCTAATACTGTCTCGGTGAGAAAACACGGAGAAGGGGATATTGGCATTATGAAATTGGATGAATTTGTATCATTCATTAATACAATTGTAAACGAAGAAATAAAGAGTAATAACAACTAAAAACTGCGAATGAATAAAAAAGGTCGGGAACCCAGACCAAGGAGGAATGAAGATGCTCATCGTATCAATGATCGGATCACCGCGCAGGAGGTACGATTGGTAATGGACGGCGAGGGAGCCGAGGTGGTATCATTGAGAGTGGCCTTGCAAAGAGCTGAAGAAGCAGAATTGGATTTGGTAGAAATTTCACCTAACGCCAATCCTCCGGTTTGTAAGATCATTGACTACAGAAAGTTTCTTTATGAACAAAAGAAGAAACAAAAAGAACTGAAGTCAAAGCAAAGTAAAGTAGTTATTAAGGAAATTCGTTTCGGTCCAAACACAGATGATCATGATTTAAATTTCAAATTGAATCATGCTCGTAAGTTTTTGATTGAAGGGGCTAAAGTGAAAGCTTATGTGTTCTTTAAGGGTAGAACAATTGTTTTCAAGGAAAGAGGAGAAATTCTTCTTTTAAAATTTGCTCAAGAATTAGAAGATGTAGGTGTTTTGGAACAAATGCCGAAATTGGAAGGGAAGAAAATGATCATTATGATCAATCCCAAGAAAAAGTAATTAAGTCGACGGTTATATATTTTAAAAATTAAAAGAGATGCCAAAAGTAAAAACAAATTCCAGTGCGAAGAAGAGATTCAAAGTAACTGGAAGTGGAAAAATCAAAAGGAAACATGCTTTCAAGAGCCATATCCTTACGAAAAAATCCAAAAAGAGAAAATTAGCTTTAACACACGATGGATTGGTGGATAAAGCAGATGAGAAGAATGTTAAACTTATGTTGAATATATAATATTCAAGGTTAAATTGTTAAACCCGGTATTGGGTAACTAAGTGGGTATGAAATAAGATCCCGCCTTATACCAAAAAAATTTTAATTATGCCAAGATCAGTAAATTCAGTAGCTTCAAGAGCAAGAAGAAAAAGAACACTTAAACTTGCTAGAGGTTATTACGGAAGAAGAAAAAATGTGTGGACAGTAGCGAAAAATGCTGTTGAAAAAGGACTTGTTTACGCTTATGCGCACAGAAAACAAAAGAAAAGAAACTTTAGATCTCTTTGGATCCAAAGAATCAATGCTGGAGCAAGACTTCATGGAATGTCTTACAGTGAGTTCATGGGAAAAGTGAATTCAAAAGGTATCGAATTGAACAGAAAAGTTCTTGCTGACCTTGCGATGAACCATCCAGAAGCTTTCAAAGCAGTGGTTGATTCAGTGAAAAAATAACTAGTATTTAACTATCGACTTGAAAAGGGACTGTAATTCAGTCCCTTTTTTTATTCTCAATTTGAAAGAAATGCTAATTTTATAATTGAGTATGGGTTGGAATCTGAAAATACTATGTTTGTCCTTTTTCTCGTTTTTTACGGTTTCGAGTCATGTATTTGCCCAAGAAGAAGGTTATGTCAGCATGCCTTCACCACTTCAAATTGTTTTGATCTTTCAGAATCCTGATTTGAAATACGATTCCACAATTGTACACTCCTTTACAGAAACTGGAAAATACAAGACCAAATACAAGCAAATCGTGAACTTTGGAATCTATTTAGCAGATATGGCTTATGCGATCCAGAATAAAAAGAATCGAACCGCAATAAAGTATCTTCACTCCATAAAAGAGTTGGGGGAAAAGTCGGAAATGAATGGAATGTTCAACAAACTATCACTTTATGATAGGTTTGAGAGGAATTTAGAAAACAAGGATTCCATGCTTACAATCTTATTGGATCTCAGTCTTACTTTTGAAGAATACTTGCAGGATGAGGAAGTCATGCGTTTAGTGGGGATTCAATTTGCTGGAATTTGGGTCGAAGGGGCTTATATTGCCAGCCAAATTGCTTCGTTCCAATCTAGTGAGAGTTTGAACAAATTATTGGTCCATCAATATCCTGTGTTAGAGAATATTGTTGCTGTCTTACACCAATTACCTTCGCAAAATAGTTTTCATAAAGAGCTAACCAATGACCTTGAAGAACTCAAAAATGCAATGGCTGAGATGAAAACAATCAAGAAATTCATGAAGAAACAAAATGAGATTCCTCTTACGGATTCGGAACTAAAGATCGTAGAAGAGAAACTACGTAGAATCCGAACAAAGGTAATTGCCGAAGGTTAAGCCTAACCTAAAGTTACCACTCATGTATTTTTTTATCAATTTCTTTCGGATTGTTTTATATTCGTGACAGCGAGACTCTTTAAACCAATTTAAAATAAAATCATGAGAAGAAATCTATTTGTTTTCATTGCAGTTGTGTGTGTATCTGCATTTTCGTTTGGACAGAAAAAGAAGACTGGTGATCAGGAAAAAACCTCTACTATAGATGCAACTTTAGTTTCAGGACTTAAATGGAGATCCGTGGGGCCAGCGCTTACTGCTGGAAGAATTTCTGATATTGCAGTAAATCCTCTTAACACATCTGAGTACTATTTGGCCATCGCTTCGGGTGGTGTTTTTAAAACTACAAATGCAGGGACAACTTACGAGCCTATTTTTGATAGTTATGGTTCTTATTCCATTGGTTGTGTGACTCTAGATCCAAATAATAGCAATGTTGTTTGGGTAGGAACAGGAGAAAATAATAACCAACGCTCCGTTGCATTTGGAGACGGAATTTACAAATCGGAAGATGGAGGAAAATCTTTTAAAAATCTTGGATTGAAAAATTCTGAGCACATTTCAGATATCCTTGTTGATCCTAGAAACTCAAATGTGGTATACGTAGCTGCTTATGGTCCGCTTTGGTCTGCAGGAGGAGACAGAGGAGTTTACAAAACAACAGATGGAGGAAAGAATTGGAAACAAATTTTTAAGATTTCAGAAAATACGGGTTGTGCAGACTTAGTGATGGATCCAAATAATCCGGATGTGCTTTATGCTGCCATGCATCAAAGAAGAAGACATGTGTGGACTTATGTTGGAGGAGGACCAGAAAGTGGGGTTTTCAAAACAACGAATGGGGGAGAGAATTGGGAAGAATTGACCAATGGTTTGCCTCAAAATAAAATGGGTAGAGTTGGTTTAGCAATTTCTCCAGTGAACTCCAATTATGTGTATGCCATTGTAGAAGCCAAAGACGATAAGCATGGATTTTACAGATCTACGGATCGAGGAGCTAGTTTTAGTAAAATGTCTTCACATAGTACCTCTGGAAATTACTACCAAGAAATTTATTGTGATCCAAAAGATGTCAACAAAGTATTTTCTATGGATACTTGGTTGCATCATACTGAAGATGGAGGAAAAACATTCAAAGCTACAGGAGAAGAGAACAAACATGTAGATAATCACTGCATTTGGATCGATCCTCAAAACACGGATCACTGGTTGGTGGGTTGTGATGGAGGTTTGTACGAAACTTGGGATCATGCAAACAAATGGCAATACAAACCGAATTTGCCAATTACCCAGTTTTATAAAGTGGCAGTTGACAACGCGGAACCATTCTACAATATTTATGGAGGTACTCAGGATAATAATTCTCAAGGAGGGCCATCAAGAACCATCAATAACGCGGGTATTACTAATGCCGACTGGTTTATTACGAATGGAGGAGATGGATTTGAATCGGCAATTGATCCTGTGAATCCAAACATTGTTTATGCTCAAGCACAGTATGGTTGGATTGTTCGATACGACAAAACTACGGGACAAAAAATTGGAATTCAGCCGATGCCTTTGAAAGGGGAGGAAGCTTTTAGATGGAATTGGGATGCGCCATTATTAGTGAGTCCTCATGACCACAAAACGCTGTATTTCGCTGCCAATAGATTGTTTAAATCGACAGATTATGGGGATACTTGGGAACGTGTTTCTCCGGATCTTACCCGACAGATCGATCGAAATAAATTAAAAGAAATGGGCAAAACATGGGGGATGAACACCGTGATGAAGAATAAATCTACTTCCATGTATGGTAATATTGTTGCATTGGATGAGTCGCCATTGAAGAAGGGCTTACTTTATGTAGGAACAGACGATGGATTAATTCAGGTATCTGAAGATGATGGAAAAACATGGAGACAAATGGAGTCATTCCCCGGAATTCCAGCTTATACTTATGTGAGCATGCTGATTGCAGATAAATACGATGAAAATGCAGTTTATGCCGTATTCAATAATCACAAAAGTGGGGATTTCAAGCCTTATATTTTGAAGTCTGCGGATAAAGGAAATACCTGGGCTTCCATTTCTGGAAATTTACCAGAGAGAGGGTCTGTGTATGCGATTGCTCAGGATCATGTAAATAAGAATCTTCTGTTTTGCGGAACTGAATTTGGATTCTACTTTTCAATTGATGGCGGAAAAGACTGGGTGAAATTAACAGGAGGCTTGCCAACAGTTGCGATCAGAGATATTGCCATTCAAGCAAGAGAAAATGATTTGGTGGTAGCTACTTTCGGGAGAAGTTTCTATGTTCTGGATGATTATTCTGTTCTAAGAGATTTGAAAGCGGAGGATCTTGATAAAGATGGAGCTATTTTCCCTATTAAGGATGCTTGGCATTATGTGGAGTCGAATCCAATTGGACTGAGAGGGAAATCTTCCATGGGAGCCAGTTATTTTACTTCCCCCAATCCTGATTTTGGAGCCACTTTCACTTATTATATCAAAGAGAAAAGAAAGACAGCCAAAGAGAAAAGAACGGATGAAGAAAATAAATTGGATAAAGACGGTAAGGACGTGCCATGGATCAGCATTGAAGAAATGCGAAAAGAAGATTTAGAAGAAAAGCCATTTTTACTTTTTATCATTCGCGATGCGGAAGGAAATGAAGTAAACAGAATTAAGAAATCGGTTTCCAAAGGAATCAATCGCGTGACATGGAACTTAAGATCGGCTTCTACGAGTCCAATTAAATTATCAAACGGAAAAACAGGCAGGTATTCCAATCCTGATGATGGGTATATGGTGAAACCTGGGAAATTCAATGTTCAGTTATTTAGAGTTGACAATGGAGAAGTGACTCAATTAAGTTCTAAAGTTGAATTCAATGTGAATTCTTTGAATACAAACGCAGTACCTTCTGATCCTGGAGAAATGCAAGTCTTTACTACTCAATTGAGTGAATTGAATAGATCCGTTGATGGAGCATCAAGAATCATGAGAGATTACAAGAATCGTTTGGCTCATATCAAACAAGCGGTGATTCAATATCCTGGAACAAACATTAATTTATTAAAGGATATCAAAGCCTTGGAAGAGAAGTTTTACAAATTGGAGATTGCCATGTGGGGTGATGGAACTTTATCCTCCAAAGACATTGAAACGGTGCCTTCGATTTCGGATAGGGTAGGTACGATTTCGTATCAGATTTATGGATCGACCGCTAGTCCGACTACGACTCAGAAAAAATCCATGGAATTGGCGAAAGAGGAGTTTGTTCAGGCTAAAAAAGATCTGGATTTCCTAGTAGTTTCGATCAAGGATTTAGAGAAGAAATTAGCTCAAATTCCAATTCCTTACACACCTGGTAGAGGAGAAGAGTGGAAGAAAGAGTAGATTTAATTATCAACCGAGAGATAGCGAACTCATCGACCAAAAGGGAGATAATTATGACATTGGGATAGATTGAATTGATATAACTTTGATTAGAATGGAAAAGAAGAATTATATAACAGGAATTGGAGGGGTTTTTTTGAAATCAAAGGATCCTAAGCAAATGAATCAGTGGTATGCCGATCAGTTGAAAATGAATATGACTGATTATGGTGCTTCTTTCCGTTTTATTGATGAACGTAGCAAGAAACAGGCCGTAGCTCAATTCAGTTTTTTTAGTGAGGATACCAAGTATTTTGATCCTTCCACAAAAGAAACCATGCTAAATTTTAGAGTTCGAGACATTGAAGAATTCGTCGAAGTTTTAAAAAAAGAGGGTGTTCAAGTTTTGGATGAAATCGAAACATTTGACTATGGTAAATTTGTGCACATTCTCGATCCAGAAGGAAACAAAATTGAACTTTGGGAGCCGGTTGACGCTGGATTTGGTGAATCCGTTGAAAGTGATTCCAAGGTCAATTATTAATTTTACCAAATCACATAATCATTTGAAATATTTGCCATTCTGGTATTTGGTACTTGTTTACCTTTACTCAGCTTAGAAACTCTATCAATCACATAAAACTGGAGTTCGGAAAGTTGAATTTTACCATCGTTGTTTAAGTCCGCCTTTTGAGATTTGATTCCCATTAACAAAACATAAGTAAACAAACCATTCTTCCATTCTTCACTTTCCATAGCGTATTCAACACCACCTGCAGAGGAAATCACGGTCGCACCCGAACCTCTTCTCAAGTCATTGAATAGGGTATTCATGACCTTACTTGTTGAAACTCCTTTGTCTTTGTTTTGAATATCTATTCCTACTGCTCGGAATGCTACATCTCCAATCTCATCATCTGTATCCACATTTTGATCCATGTGCATTACTTCCTCTTTATCAATCTCACCGGAGTGACAAGTGTCCATAATGAGTAACTTTTTTATTGGTTTTATTCCGTCCAATAATGCTTCGAGTTTAGAGTATTCCAATCCTTTACGTGAAGGATTTAAAAAGTCTATATCGTGCGTACCATAATAATAATTGAACTCATCATCAAGAACCCCATGTCCGGCAATAAATAAAATTACTTCATCATTAATCTTTGCCTCTTTCAAGAACTCGCGAACACGTTCCAAATTAGCATTGATTACCTCGGCGTCTGTAAGAGTAAGGGTATGAACCTGATCAAAATTCTTGTTTTCGGAATACAAACTAACCAGATCCTTGGCATCTTTTGCTGCGTAGTTTAAATTGAATCGTTTGTCTTTATAGATACTTGTTCCTATGGTTACCAAATACAAATGTTTCTCTTTTTTACCTTGAAAATCCACGTCAATGGTCTTTTTCAAACTTTCAGCTCCTTTTTCATTGAGTACAGAAACTTGGATTTTATTCATTCCTTGCACCAGTTCAAGCGGAATCTCTTTCTCTATTTCTGATACAGATTCCAAAGAAATACCTTTGTTTCCGTAGAGAGGAACATCATTAATCCAAACTTGAAGTCGGTCTAGCTTGTATTTCGAATCATTTCCCTTAACTTTTAGACTAACTTGGTCGGTTTCAGAAACCAGAGGAAGATCCGCTTTATTTAGTAGCTCAATAGTAGGTAAGTGTAATTCTTTAGAGAAATGACTTTCGTCCAACCCCATTTTTTTTAATCTTTTGAGGTAAGCAGATTCATAAACTTTGATCAAATCCGGATTTTCTGAATGCATTGCTGTTAAAACAATGTCCGGTCTATTAAACTTAAGATCAAACTGCTCAAAAGGATAGGCAAATCTACCGATTCGGAAGGTTACTAAATCAAATCCATCTTTGGACACTTTGTAATAATTGTCCTGAGTTTTAAAAATATAATTTTCATCTTCTCCCACAAGAGTAAGTAATGCTTTTCCTGTCGCTGGATCCACAATCTGGAATTCTCCATTTCGTTTAGATATCCCGATAAATCCATTCTTATCAATGGATATAGAACTTGTGATCAAAGTATTGAATTCGGGTGATTGGGATTTGACTCCTGTAAAAATGTTCTCATAATGTAAATTTCTTCTAGTTGCAGTAACAATCACATCGCTAGGACGATTCAATCTAACGGGGTTTCCAGGACTTGAAAGGGTCTTGCCTTCAGACACTGAATAATTACCAACAGTGTAAGTTTTCAATCCATCATATCCATTAACAATCAGTGTTTTACCATCTCTGGAAAAATTTGCGTAAGATTTTTTAAAGAGATTCAAAATACTCTTGTCTGCATTCGAAAAAACAACATTCCATGAATTGGTTGAGTATACGTTCACTTGTCCTGTGTTAAAGCAAACAAGTAACAAGGAACCATCATGACTAAACTGAACGGATTTAATTTCCAAAATGAGCTCCAACTCCCCAACAGAGGGCTTCGTATCCAATTTTTTAAGTAGTTTTCCGGATTCCAAATCGACAACCGAAACTCCTGTAGCACCCCCACCTGCACAAGCAATTAATTTCTCATCATTGGTTACAGCGAAATCATTTAAGCTCATTTGTCCGTGAAATATGGGGTGTTTGTACACAGGATCATCACCAGAAATATCATAGAGTCTGAGTTCGTCATTCTTGATTTTCGTCAGCAAATAGTTTCCTTTGGTTGTTATTCGAAGAATATCTCTTTGTCTTAGTTTACTTTTGATTGCATTTTTAACTTGATTTTTACCAACATTTTTCAAGCCTCCCAAACTTATTCTTCCTCCATTCAGAAAATTTGTTCCCACATTTTCTGCTTCGTCTTTCCATTCATTTCCTACGTTTGGATCTTTCTCATCTTTTGGCTCTGGAAGTTGGAAGTAGTAAGTTGGTTCCCCTTTGTTAAAATCCCAGAAAGTAAGCATACGCTCGTTATTCATGGTAACCAATTGATTCAGATTATCATTGAAACAAAATGCCAAAACAGGATTCACTTCCCCTTTTAAGTTTTTATACAATATTTTTCTGTTTACATCCCAAACTTTGATCACATTGTCTTTAGACACCGTTCTTTTAAAAAGCGTATTTTTAAAACCCGTACTCGCAAAAGTGTTTCCATCAGGACTGAACACAATACAGCGTACAGGTTCATCGGCTCCATTTCCTTCATTTTCATTTACATAAGTGTGAATAGCCTTTTGGGTTTGCATGTCCCACAGTTTGATAGAACGGTCTTGAGACCCCGTTACAAACATCTTCTTTTTTGGATTGTAATCCATAGAAGTTACAGCGGCTAAATGTGCTTGAAACTGATTCAACTTTTTAAAGGTTGTAGCATCCCAAATTTGTACAATCCCTGATCCACCACTTACAATGATCTTACTGTCATTTTCGATAAGGGCGATTCCGGTAATTGCTGAAGCAAGAATTTTACCGACTTTAATTTTTGAATTGGATTTGGTATCGATTAATGCCACAATTCCTTTTCTAGTTCCAACAAGAAGTTTAGTTTCCGTTTCATTTAATGTGAGCTGAGTAATTGGAGCTTTGATATTAATGATCGACTCGGCTTGCCAGCTTTTATTCTTTTGAATCTCATAGATTTCGCCACTAACAGAACCCGCATATATTCGATTTCCATCAGAAAAACTTTGAAGAGTAAGCACACCACCGGAAATTCTCGAACTATCTGCGATATCCCAGGAATTTAAATCCCAAATGATAATCTTACCATCCAAATCACCAGAAACAATTTTACTGTCTTTGTCGGTGAAGCATATTGAAGTAATTTTTTTCTCATGCCCTTCGAGGACACCTATGATTTTACCTGACTGCACTTCCCATACCTTGATTGTGTTTTCTCCGTCATTGATATTGGCAATATATTCGCCATCAGAATTGTACACTATTTTGGTAATGACTCCTAAATTTCGCTCTTGTGTAATTAGTTCTGCCTCTTGAGAAAAGGAGAGAATATTTGACGTTATAAGGAAAAATAAGAAAATGTAATTTTTCATGGTTTAAATTTTTTCTGATGCAAAAGTACAAAATCCCTAACGAATTACTTGGTAATAGCTTGAAATTTAAGGAATTGTTTTGCACTAAATTCCACTTCTATTGGAAATCCTTCAAATCAAAAATTTCTCTTTAACTTTAGCCTTTTCAAAATCAAAATATCCCAATAATGAAGATAAAAAACTATGTGATGGGTGAATGGGTTGAAGGAGCAGGGGAGGAAACACCTCTTTTCAATGCCATTACCGGAGAACAGTTTGCAAGTTGCTCAAGTGAAGGATTGGATTATAAAGCTATCACCGAGTATGCAAGGAAAACAGGAGGACCTGCTTTAAGAAAAATGACTTTTCAAGAAAGAGGTCGAATGTTAAAAGCCCTAGCTCTTCATTTGATTGGTATCAAAGATAAATTTTATCAGCTTTCAGCTGCAACAGGAGCTACCAAAATCGATTCATGGATCGATATTGAAGGAGGAATAGGTAATTTGTTCGCCAATGCATCGCTCCGCCGACAATTTCCTGATTTACCTTATTATGTTGATGGTACAGCCGCAGCATTGTCCAAAAATGGAACATTTATTGGTCATCATATTATGGTTCCAAAGCAGGGGGTTGCAATTCATATTAATGCCTTTAATTTCCCGATTTGGGGAATGCTTGAAAAAATTGCTGTTAATTTAATGGCTGGTGTTCCTGCAATTGTGAAACCTTCAGAATATACTTGCTATTTGACAGAACTCATGGTAAGAGAGATCATTGCCTCTAAAATTTTACCTGAGGGAGCATTGCAATTGGTTTGTGGTTTGGGAAGAGGGATTGTAGATTATGTAGATAATCAAGATGTTGTGACGTTTACCGGATCAGCTCATACAGGAAGAATGCTCAAATCTCTTCCTCAGTTTGTGGAACGATCGGTTCCTTTTAATTTGGAAGCTGATTCTCTGAATGCTTGTGTTTTGGGAGAGGATATTGAGCCTGGTTCGGAAGATTTTGACATTTTTATTAAAGAAGTTCAAAAAGAAATTACTGTAAAAGCTGGACAAAAATGTACCGCAGTTAGAAGAATTTTGGTTCCAGAATCGAAAGTAGAAATTGTACAACAGGCTTTAAGTGCAAGATTGGAAAAGAATACAATAGGAGATCCATCCGTTGAAGGTGTTCGTATGGGATCTCTAGCAACAAAAATTCAGGTTGAACGAGTGAGAGAAAAAGTAGAACAATTAGCGCAATCGCAGCAAATAATTTATGGAGATCTTGAAAATTTTTCTGTTGTAGGAGCAGATAAAAACAAAGGAGCTTTCTTCTCACCGATTCTATTCTTTAATGATGATCCATTTAATAAAACGGACGTACATAATGTTGAAGCATTTGGACCGGTTTCAACCATTTTACCTTATAAGTCTTTAACAGAAGCTGTTGAAATTGTGAAGATGGGAAAAGGGTCATTAGTTACTTCAATAGTAACAGCAAGTGATCAAATTGCTCGAGAATTTGTTGTAGAAGCAGCGCATATTAATGGCCGAATATTAGTTCTTAACTCAAGATGTGCGAAAGAATCTACGGGTCATGGTTCGCCTATGCCTTTGCTCACCCATGGAGGTCCTGGAAGAGCAGGAGGAGGAGAAGAAATGGGGGGTAAAAGAGGTGTGTTCCATTATATGCAGAGAACAGCCATTCAAGGGCATCCTCAAACCATTACAGAAATTACACAACAGTTTCAGGTAGGGGCAGATCAACCCGAAGCGAATCCTCATGTGTTCAGAAAGCACTTTGAAGAATTGGAAATAGGGGAAACTGTATTTACGCATAAACATACGGTAACTACCACGGATATTGTGAATTTTGCCAATGTGAGTGGCGATAATTTCTACGCCCACATGGACGAAACTTCCCTGGATGGTACAATTTTTGAAAAAAGAGTGGCACATGGATATTTCTTATTATCTAAAGCTGCAGGGCTGTTTGTAGATCCTAAAAAAGGACCTGTTCTTTTGAATTATGGTATAGATGAGTGCCGTTTTACAAAACCAGTTTATCCTGGAGCAACGATTGGGGTAAGGTTTACTGTAAAGGAGAAAATTGATCAAGAAAAACGTGATGAAGAAGATATTGCAAAAGGAATCGTGAAATTTCTGGTTGATATCTATGATGAGGAAGGTGAAACAGTTGGTTTAGCAACTATTCTAACTATGGTCCGCAAACTTGATCAGTCGAAATAAACTTAGAAAGGGAGGCCAAGAGTCTCCTTTTTCATTTTTCTTCATCTAGATTTAATCTAATTTTAACTTGAATCGAAAGTAGCTGTTGTAGTTTTAGGTCACTCAAAAATGTTTGGCTATGAAATTCACACTACTACTCATAAGCCTAACCGTAACTCTAAATTCATTTACACAGCTATCCGCTGGAGATATCTTATTTGTAGGTTGGTATGGAGATAATGGTGATGGTTTGGCATTTGTAACCATGAATACTATTCCCGATGGAACTCAAATTTACTTTAACGATAACGAGTGGAATGGCTTGCCCGTAGGAGCAGGTGGAGCTTTTAGTGATTTGAACGAAGGAGCAGTTCTTTGGACAAACAATTTGGGTGGCGCGGTACCGGCAGGAGTCGTAATCACTATTGCAGGAACTGATACTATAGGGAATCAACGATCTTCTTGTGGAGCTGTTACTTTACCTCCAGGTACAGGAAATGGATGTTTAAGAATCAATGCATCGAATGAAGTTGTTTATGCTTACACAGGTACTTCCGTAGCGAGTCCTACAACTTTCTTAGCGGCAATTACAAATGACGGTTGGGCAAGTGGATCCATAACAAACACGGGGTTAATCGATGGAACAACCGCATTTGATTTTTCATCGGTAGATGCTGATGGAGATGTTGCAGTCTATATTCCGGGTAATTACAGTGTAAGTTCAATAATGAATACTTCAAATTGGGCAGCTCAGGATGGCTCAAATGATCAAGGTCAGGATGGGATCTATCCTGATTTTCCAGATGATTTACCTCCCGGAACCGAGCCATGTGGAATTCTTTCTAGTTTGCCCATTGAACTTTTGTTTGTAGATATAGAGAAAACTTCCAATGGGGTTGCAGTAGAATGGGAAACGGCTACTGAAATCAATAATGATCGTTTCGAAATTTACCGATCTATTGACGGAGTAGAAATGGAACTTATGGGTACAGTGAATGGATCAGGAAATTCATCGGAAATCAGGAGTTATTCTTTTGTCGATTTTAGCCCCTATTCAGGAATTTCATATTATAGATTAAAGCAAATTGATTTTGATGGAGCTTTTTCATGGTCAGATTTTTATTCTGTGGACTGCAGTGATGTTCCTCTTAAAATTAAAGCTTTTCCAAATCCGATAAAAAACAATCAAGTTTGCATCCAGTTCAATCAAAAAATCGATCAATATAGTATCGATGTTAGAGATGTATTAGGTCGTTCCGTGCCATTTCATTTACAATCTTCAGATTTTGATATTTGTCTATTAGAATTGCAGATTTCTGGAGTATTTTATATTCAGCTTTTTTTTAAAGGAAAAATATATACCCTCAAATTAATCGGGGACTAGGACAATCTAAAAGGGAAGAATTATAGGACTTTTTTAATCCGAACTTTTTTAGATTTGATAAAATTTCTATTTTCGCGTTCAAAGAAATATAAAAAATATGAAACCTATCTTTTTCTTTCTAGCTCTAACATGGGCTTTTATTGGATTTAATCAAAAAACTATTAACACTGAAAACGAAGTAACAAAACTTGGTAAGTCTAAATCTAAGTTATGGTATCTAGAAGGGGAAGTGGATGGAAAAGTTCTTTATAATTCAGCCAAACTTATATTCTATGTTTTCGGAATCTATACACAAAGCTGGATGCATGTGTACAATAAAAAAGCGGAATTGATTACCGAATGGAAGCTTCCAAAAAGTGCCATATCTAAGTTGGGATATCGCTATAAAGGACATCAATTTAATGATAATGCTCAAGGGTATTTTGTGGTAAAGAAAAAGAAGAAAAAGTCCAAACTCCAACCCTTGTTTTTTTTACAGGGTGATTTAAATGGACAGGTGAAAGGGAGTCCCATCAAAATAGGAAATACCTATAAAATGGGTAACCCTTCGGTTCATATTGATAAAATTGGAGAAAATGGAATCAGTATTCTTTCTGAAACATTCAAATCAAGTGATAAAACAATTTCTTTTACAATCAGCTCGATAAGAGAAGGGGCCAAAAAACCTACTTACAACGGACGATTTAATATTAAATGGGAGCCTAATTATGCAGATATTCAATTCTACTCGAAGGACGATACTACTCACTTTCTTGTAGTTAGAAATTATGAATGGATTGATATTAAGGACAAAAAAAACAAGAAGAAACGTCTTATCACAAGACTCTATACGATCACAGGAAAATCGATTTCACAAGTGGATTTGGATATCGAGGATGATCTAGCAGTCTCAGATCTGTCAATCGCAAAGGACAATGCAAATAAGATCAAAATATTGGGACATTTGTCGAGGCTTTCGAAGAATAGTTTTTCAGGTTTGATTTTTGGGGAAGTAGATCCGGAATCGAAAACTATTATTGATCAAAATCAACTAAAGTTTGAACCTAGTTTAATTGAAAAATTGAACAAAACTTCTGGGAAAACAAAGAAAGGAAAGAATAAAGACCAAGACTTGGAACCAAAGAAAGTAAAAAACAGAAATTACCGACTCATTGACTCATATGCAACTGCAGATGAAGGAGGAGTAGTTGTTTCACAGCAAAAATGGATTCGGGTGATTACTACTGTTGATGGAAATGGTAACATGCGCACAACTTACTATTATTATTATGGAGATATTGCCATTATGAAATTGAATAAAGCTGGGGAGTTGGAATGGAATAAAATAATAAAATCATTTCAGGTATATATTAACTATGATCCGGGAAATCCATACACTTCATTACGAAGGGGGGATGAAATCTATTTGATTTATACGGGATCACAGAAAGCACTCAAAATTTTTGATAAAGATGAAGAAGCCAAGTTAACCAAAAAACAAATGGCCGCGGACGCTATATTTTGTTTACAAATAGACCCGAATTCAGAAAAGGTAAATATTGGTAAAATATATGATTATGCGAGTAATAAAAGATACGTCCCAGGAGTGAATAATGCAGGTATTGTAGAAAACACTTTATGCATTCCTATGACGAAGAAGACAGGCTGGTTAAATATATTGGCAAAGCGAATGCTCAAAATCAAGTTTTTATAAAAGAGCCAAATTAGAAGTTTAGCAAGGAATATATATGTCTATACAAAACTGAAATTCAAGCTACTCGACTGTTAATTAAATTAAATTCGGCTGTATTCTTCACAAAAATTCCTTAATTTCGTTTTCATAATTAGAAATGGTGTCTTCGTATATGAATCATATTTTTAAAGTTTCACTTTATATTTTCTTATTTGTTTTGGCCTCTTGCGGACCAAATGGAGAAGGGGGAGAAGAATCACAAACAAAAAAAAGCTCCAATAAAGGAACCGTGAAATACAAAGTAACTTATCCTTACTTCAAAGGAGAGAGTTTAGCTAAAGCAATGTTACCGAAAGATATGTATTTCGTTTTCGAAGACGGTAAAATCAATACCTACACTAAAAAAGGAGGATTAATGAAAATGGGCGTGATGGGATCGCCAGACTTGGACTCCGTGAGTATGTATTTGGACTTTGGGAATATGGATATCCGTAGTAATTTCTCCGGATCAGCGATTAAAAAATTTATTGAAAACCAAACCAAACTTGAGTTTGAATTTGTTGAGAATGAAACCAAAGAAATTGCCGGATTGACTTGTAAGAAAGCCATTGGGAAGTATGTTGATGGCTCCAATCCCGATTTTACGGTTTGGTATACTACGGAACTTGGTGTGAAATCACCAAATTTCTACAATCCATACGCTACGATTCCAGGCGTGCTCATGGAATTTGAAATGGAGCGATTTGGTCTTGTCTCTCATTGTCAAGCGGAGTCTTTTTCCACTGATCTACCGGAAGAGCATACCTTTATTTTGGATACTAACTTTTTACAAATCAATTTTGAGAAGTTCGAGAGTGAGTTAAGAGATATTTTCGAAAAGACAGTAGGTGCCGATAATTTGACTCCTAAAGATTCCCTATCCTGAACTTTGGCACGAAACTAGTTTAGGATTCCTTTAAACATGATATATGCGTATTTTCTTATTAGTTATTTTTAGTTTCCTGTATTCAAATTTTTATGCCCAAGATTTTGAAGGTGTGATTCGATTTTCTGTGGAATATCCAGAAATGATGATTAATAGTTTTCCACCTGAATTTCATGATTCAGTTAAAACTTCTACAAAATATATTAAAGGAGATCGTGTTAGAACTGAAAATTTTACTGTTATGGGAAAACAGGTGCTTATAGAAAAAATTGGATCAGATACTTCTTATCTAATGTTCAATTTGATGGGTGAAAACATTGCGATTGAAGTTGTAGGCTCGAATAAACCTGAAAGCAAGAAAGACAGTTTAAAGAGTTCTGGAAAAGCACCTAAAAAATTCGGATATAAATGCAAAAAAGCGCTGTATACTAAGCATGGAAGTACTTATGAAATCATTTATACGGATGGAGTTAGCTCGAAATATGGCAATTCATTTACTGCTTTAGGAGGTTTTGCTTTGAATTATCCGATTATCTTATCTGAATTTGAGACCATTCTCTACACTTGCACCGAAATTACTGAGAAGGAAATTTCTGATTCATTATTCAAAATTCCGGAAAATTTCAGAGTTGTTTCCATGGAGGAATTCAGTAAAATGATAGGAGGATAGAATCTTAATCTTTAGTTAACCTAATCATTACATTTGAGTAGTTAGAGTCAGTTAATTTTTGGTAATTTTGCCAAAAAAAGTTAATTATGAAAAAATCTATTTTACTCATTTTTGGAGGAGTCATAAGCTTTTCCACCTCAATCTTTAGCCAGTGTACAGACCTTTTTATTTCAGAATATATTGAAGGGTCCAGCTTTAACAAAGCAGTAGAGATTTATAATCCTACAAGCTCAGCGATTGATTTATCTGATTATAAACTTCAATTGTTTTCATCTAATTCCAGTACTGTAAGTCAAGAAGTGCAGTTATCAGGGACTCTTAATCCTGGAGAAGTGTTTGTCGCTTGTCACGCAAGTGCAGATGCTGCTATTATTGCACAAGCTGATTTGCAAAGCAGCTCAGTTATTAATTACAATGGAGACGATGCCATAGCTCTAGCCTACGACCCAACGGGTACATCAGCAACAGTTATTGATGCTATAGGTTCGATGGATGGGAATGATCCAGGAACAAACTGGCCAGTAGGCTCAGGTGGTACTGCAGGGTCAACCGTAAATAATACATTAATTAGATCAGCATCCATTAATCAGGGACAAACAAACTGGGTTGTGGGTGCAACCGAATGGGAAGCTCAAGGAAACGATAACTTCTCTTTTTTAGGTTCTCATACCATGACGCCTTGTACACCTCCTTCCAATCCTGAAGTTCAGTTTTCAGTAGCAGCGGCCAACGTAAATGAAAACGGAGGTTCAATTACAATTACAGTAAACATTGCTGGTGAAAATGCCAATCCAACTTCAGCAGATATTGTTCTATTAGGTTCAGGAACAGCAGCAGAAGGAACAGATTTTACTTATGCTTCTACATCAACAGTGACTTTTCCTGCATCTTCTTCAACAGCGCAAACAATCAGTATTCCAATTTTAGACAATGCTCTTGTAGATGGAGATTTAACTTTCGTATTAGAACTTCAGAATTTAACCAATTCGGCTACAACAGGAACCAATTCAACAATTACAGTAACAATTGTTGATGATGAGGTACCATATTTTACTATCTCTCAAATTGATGATCTTGATGGTGCAGGTGTTGCGTTATCTGACGGACTAGAGTGCCAGCTTTCTGGATATGTATATGGAGTTAATATGAGAGCAACTGGAGTACAATTTACCTTGCACGATGGAACTGGTGGAATCGGAGTAATCAACTTCTCTTCTAATCTTGGATACACGGTTACAGAGGGTGATTCAATTGACGTAACAGGTACGATTGATCAATACAATGGTTATTTGCAAATTGTGGTTACTGAAATCAATTTGCATACTCAAGGATATGTTTTACCTGCACCAGCAGTTGTAACTGCTTTGGATGAATCAACAGAATCGGAATTAGTTCAAATTAATAATGTAACCATTGTCAATCTTGCAGACTGGAATCCAGCTGGAGCAGGATTCAATGCTGATGTGACGGATGGTGTAAATACCTACACAATGAGAATTGATGCAGAAGTTGATTTATTTTCAATGATGGCTCCAGATGGTACCTTTGATCTTGTTGGAATTGGAGGGCAATTTGATAGCAGTACTCCATTTGACGCGGGTTATCAGTTGTTACCAAGGTACAATAACGATATCCATATTAAACCAATGATTATTGGAGGAGATCAAACTATTTGTCCAGGTGATTCTTTGACAGTCGATTATTCAAATGTTACATATTTGTGGAATGGAACCAACGCAACTTCTCAGACAGTTGTAGCAGATACAGCAGGAACCTATGCGGTTGCGGTTACTTATGGTACGGTTACAGCAATGACTTCTGCAGTTGTTACTTTGACTACAGATATTCCTGATGCTGGATTTACGGCCTCATCCATTTCAGTTTGTGATAATGTAGATATTACAATTACAGATACTTCAATTAACGCCAATTCAATCAGCATTGATTTTGGAGATGGGAACTCAACTACTACATCTCCAGCAGTGCATCAATATGCATCTCCGAACACTTATACTGTTAGTTTAGCTGCCACCTCATTATTTGGATGTGTAGATTCGGCTACTGTTCAAATTACGGTGAATGACTGCGCTTCTATTGAAGAAAATCAATCAATTGAGATGAAGCTTTTCCCTAATCCATCCAATGGAATCGCTCAATTGACAACAAATGCACAAGGAACTTATGATTTAAAGATTCTTGATTTGACAGGTCAGGTTTTAAAAACCATTAAAACTTCTAATCAAATAGTCCAGATTGATTTATCAAATCAACCTTCTGGAATTTATTTTGTTAAACTTGTTGGAGATAAGGCAAATCAGACAATCAAGTTTGTAAAAAAATAGTCGAAAATATTGAATAAAAGAAGGGCAGTTTTACTGCCCTTTTTTTATTCCAAAATGTATCATATGATAGCCTTTCTTAACAAACCCCTGTCTTTCCCAAAAACGGATCCCTGATTCATTTACGATGTATGCATTGAGCTCGATTTGGTTGAAGCCTTCTTTGGTCATAAAGTCTTTTACAAAATCGATCATTTTTTCACCTATATTTTGCGATCGGTATTCAGGTGATACCACTACATTGTCAACCTCTAAATGATGTCCGGCATATACCTTAATCAGTTTCCAAACACCACAACAGGCAATGATTTGATCTTTGTCATAAGCTCCTACACAAAAATAGTTTTTTTGCTTGCTTAGTTCTGCAACTCTTTCTCGTATGACAATAGGATCTTCGTTTTCATTTAATAGCATGGTCAATGGAAAAATATCCATGATATCTTCCTTCGCAATGATCCTGATTTGAATAAACTTATTCGATTCCATATACTATAATTCTTCCATCTTTTCCTGAACAAAAAAGTTTGTTGTCTGAAGTAAGAATCACCTTGTAAAAACCTTCTTTGGTAAATTGAGTCCAGTCCTTTCCTTCGTTGACAGAATACCAGCTTCCATTTCGACCCGTACAAACCAAAAGCTCTTTGTTTTTTGTAATCGACGACTGATACCCTCCAGTTGCTCCGGCAAACCCATCTTCTCCGAATTTCTGGAAAGTGACGGATGAGTCATCGGGATGGGTATAATCACCACCCACGGCGTAAAGCGATTCATCCACACAAATTAAAGAGTTCATGCCTGCACTTTCTCCAAAACTGATTTTGGAAGCTTGTCTGGTAACATCATGTCTTTTCAGATTAATTTCCATTAAATAGGAGTCTGATCCACCTACAGCGAGGTACAGGGTTTTGCCCATAAATGCCATACACGTCCCGGAAGCTGCAAAAAAGAACTCTCCTTTGGGAAGCGTTACTTCACTGAAAATTCTTTGCCAGGTGCGACCTTGATCATGAGATCTTATCAGAAATAATTGATTGTATAAAGCGTCTGGATCGCCAAGACAATAAATAAATCCATTGGCATCCTGAATCAAATCATCTAAAAAAGCCCCATCGTATTCGGCATGATAGGAAGTGTCTGTTTTTCCTTGTTTGTACTCCAAAACATACGCTTTGTTTAAACCCGAATTAATTATGAAGAAATGATCCTTGTTTATTACTGTAAGATCCCTGAAATCGAGGCTGTCATTTTCCATTGCAATGAGATGTTCCACCTCATAATTTTGATTTAGCTTAAAACAAGTTCCTTTTATTCCGGAAAAATATACTTCATCCTCGAAAACTTCCATGCCTCTGCAGCCATAACCGATGCTGTCTTCAAAAAGAATTTGAAATTTTGGTTCTTTGGCTGAATCTTGAGTTGTGGAATCGTTTTTTACATCAGAATTTGAGGTGCAAGAAGAAAGGAAGAGAAAAAGCGCTATGAAAAAACTAGTTCGCATTCATGCTGAATTTACCTTTACTTTCCCTCATGTCTTTGTATTCCTTGGCCAGGTAAGCAATAACAATTCTTATTGAATCAAAAGCCGTTTTTGTTCCTTCCGTTATTTCCATTCCTTTCAGATTCATCAAAAGATTGAAATATAGAGCATTAAAACAAACTTCAATAACATTCAAATTGGGGGAATTGCTTTTTCTCTGGAAATCCTCAATGGCTTCTTCTGCCTTGGAGAAATATTCTTGATACTTTTTGTCTTTTAAAACTGCTAACAGAGTATTATGTAAGTAGAACAACTCCATTTGCAATTCAGAAAGTTCATCCAAAATACCTTTTTTTTCAATGTTTTGGTCTTTCATCTTTAAGATTAGACCATTGTACCATTTTGTGTAGGCATCGAAGTCTTCATCATCTGCAGATTCGGAAATTACAGTGTTCTGAATTTGCTCGATATCCAAATTGTTTGCTCGAATAATATCTATGATCTGGTACATATAAAGGATGTACTCAGCTATATTTTCTTGGTATTTTTTTTCGGCAATACGCATGACTATTCAGGCGTATTTGACATACTGGCATCAACATCTGCATTAAGTCTTTGCAGAACATCTGCAGTTACATTATATGCTTCATTAACCGCATAAACTTGTCCTCCGAGCTGATAACTTATAATGAAATCATATCCTTTTTCATTTGCATATTGTTGCATGATATAAGCCATTCGTTGGTTAGCCTGTGTCATACTTTGAGTTTGAGTTTGAGCTAATTCCATTTGCGCACTTTGTTGAGCTTGAGCAAGTTTACTCTGCCATTCCTGTCCCTCTCTCATATACTTTTCTTGTTCTGAAGACATCGGACCTCCTTTGGCTTGCCAATCTTTTTCCCATTGTAAAGCTCTTCTTTGTAATGCTTCTAGCTTAGCCTGAATTTCTTTTTCTTTATTTGCTAATTCTTCTTCAATAATCGGAATCATTTTGTAATTCATATTGATTGAATCCATATAGACAAAAGCAATCTTTAATCCTGATGAAGGTAAAGAAGTAGCTTGATTATTAACAGTTGGCTTTTGCGTTTCACTTTCTGTGTTGTCAGTGTTTTCTCCACCACCACATGAAGTAACCGTTAATAATAATGCAAATAGTCCAGGGATATAAGTCTTCAACATAATAATCTATTTCTTTGTTAATTTGAGCTGCAAAGTTAAAATTTTAATTCTATATTTTTAGCTTGTCGTAAGGGCCTTTAATGATTGTTAACAAAAAGCGATATCAGAATAATGTAATACGTGATTTGGATTTTCTTCTCCATTCCGATTTTTTAATTCATTCTTATCCTCAAATTACCTTTCCAGAAGGCGAAATTTTAAATGATTTATTATCTAAATCAGATGAGGTTTTGGCTTCCATGGATACTCAAAATGTAGTGATACAAAAATTGTTGGATGCCAGAAATTTACGTTTGGGACATTATTGTGAAGTTTTGTTGGAAAGTTATTTTCAACAAAATACTCATATTGAAATTTTGGAGCACAGTTGGCAGATTATACGGGAAGGCGTTACGGTAGGCGAAATTGATTTTATTCTGAAAATAGATGGACAGGTTTTCGGATTGGAGACCTCGTTTAAGTGTTATGCTGGGTTTAGTCCAGATCTTTCAGGATGGAAAGGTCCCAGAAGAAAAGACACCTTCATGAATAAACTGGTGAAAGTAGCTTCAAAACAATTGCCTTTGTTTCAGGCTGATGAAGTGGTAGAGAAGTATGGTAATATTCCTTCCTGTTTTTTTGTAAAAGGACATTTATTTGGGTCTAAAGAAATCCAGTTAGAACAGCTTAAAAAAATTGAATTTGATTTTATTGAATGGGATAAAATGGCTTCCGTTTTAAAGCTAGAAGTAGAGTATTTTCTTTTTCCTAAAAAAGCTTGGGTCTCCGATATTTATTTTGCTTCGAATGAATATAAATGTCCGGCCGATCAGGTTCTCGACGAAATTAGGAAATACCGAGAAAATGGGAAGTCACTGATACTTGGCTTACGATCAAAAAATGTCTTTCAGAACTATTTATTGGTAGATGCTGAGGGGAGTTCAATGATGTAGTATACATAACTTCGACTCAACCAATCATTGAAATTGTATTGAAGTACCCATTCCGGGTAGGTCATGTAAACGAATTTTCCATCCAAATTCTTCAAACTGTCCCTTTCTTGAAAATGCACCAAAACCAGTTGAGTCGTGTCGGAATTCAATTGAATTTCACTAACGGAATTCGCTTTAACGGGGATCAAATCCGGTCTTTTATAAAAATTCAGATTATAAGGACGATGATAGGGGTTGTTTTGGAAATAATAGATTTTGACCGGCTCTTTGTATTTGTTCCAGATATTTTCAAACATTACGGTATGTGGATCTGTGGGGCGGAAACAAACGACAATTGTCAAAACAAAATTGACAGCCAAGCCAGTAATTACAATGAAACGGACTATAGGCTGAGTCATTAACTGGAAATTTTTCTTTCCATTGAAATATTCCAATGATAGAAGAGACATGAAAGGCAAGAATGGAGCGATAGGGAAGAGGAATCGGAGTTCTTTGTGTGCTACGACGATGTGACCTAATAAAAAGAAAACAAACATGAAAGCAATCGGGTGTTTCCAATTCCAAAAAATAAAATAAAGGCTACCAACGAGCAATAAAAAAGAATAAGGAGGAACAGCAGATCCTAAGAATTCCGTAAAATACCACCACCACGGGGATTCTCCAAATGAGGAGGCTTTTCCTTCTATGATATTCGATTCGAAATAATTCCAGATAGTGAGGGTGTATTCACCGTAAAACCAAGAATCAATGCAAATCCCGATACAAATAAGGCTGAGCATGCCAAATCCGAGACCTAACCACTGAGTAAAAGATAATTTCTTGAAGATTAAAAGCCATGAAAATAAGCCAAACATAAGGAAGCCAATTTGGAATCTCATTAGGAAGGAAAGTCCAAAAATGCAACCGATATAAATGAAATGGAGTCCGTTTTTGTCTTTCAGTTTAAAGAGTAGGGAAATGGCAATCAAAATAAATGAAGTCCCCAATCCTTCTGAAGAAAAGCGAACACTGTTGAATAAAATAAACCAGGTAAAAAAGGTGAGCAATAAAAAGCAAATTCTCAGTTTTTCAGATTTGATCTCCTCTTTAAAAGTTCGGTAAAACAGAAATATTCCCAGAAAGCTTAATGAGGCAGCAAACAATCTTAAAATGAAACTAATAAGGAAGGGATTTTGTAGGCCGAGTGTGTTCAAAACCTTCATGAAAATCGCCGCAATCATGGGCTGAGTGGTAGGTCTGATTTTCGCATGAAATTCCCAAGCCAGTTCGCTTGCCGGGGCGTGGCCTAATTTGTAATGGGCAAATTCCAGAATTTGAAAATGCTCATCTGGATGGTAGTAACCTTTAGAAAAATAGGCTGCCAGAAATAGAGCTATTGCTCCAGTAATAAATAGATTTTTCTCGGAAAGAAATATTTTTAGGGCAGCTCGCATTAATAGTTTTGCCCAAAAGTAATCATAAAATAAATCAGATTGCTAGAGCTACTTCTTCAACATAAGAAACAAAATGAAAAGGTACTTTCACCATGAAAGCGTAGTCTCTTCCCACTTCATACATGTCTTCGTCATTCTCTTTGTACATCCATTCGATCTCTACGTTGAATCCTCTGTCAATCAGATCATTCATTTTGTAAAGCAAGAACAATAGTCTTTTGGATGATGAGATATTAAAATACTCAAGATTGATTTTTACACTTGTCTCAGCAGCAGGATGCAAACAATAGGTATCGAATTGTTCTAGGATTGGATCCCAAAACTCTTCTGCTTCCGAAGGCACTGAACGACCTACAATCTCTAGTAATCCTTTCTCTGGATCTAATGTTACAGCAGGGGTCTTAGGTGTTTCCTCAATTGTAAAAAAATTCATACTAACTGACTTTGGTTTCCTTAGTCAGCAATATCGGGAAAATTATTGTGTAGATATTAAAAAATTCTACGAAATTCCATTTTTCAAAGATAAAATAGGAAATTTTAGGTATTAAATCCTAGTTAAATTTCGATTAAAATTTAATTAATCTAAAAGTTTTGTTTGATGATAGCTAATTAATTTTTCAATAGGTCTTTCAATAAATTCTAACTTAAAATGTGGTCCAAAGTAGTTGTCAAGTTCTTGGCTTAATTGGCATGCAACCCCACCAATAAAGCAAATGTTCTGGCAAGTACTCTTTAATGACTGAATTCCCTTTTGATCCAAAAGTGATATTTGGTTGTGTATTATTTCTTTGACGTAATCTGTTGTTTTATGCCTGGATAAAATAGGAAAAAGCGAGGCCAAAAAGCGATTCGGAAATTCCTCTTGATAAATTTCATTCTTTATTTCAGCTGTCGAATAATGGATCTCATCCCCAATTACAAATGGGGCTTCACCATTCAAATAATCTCGCACTAAAATTTTACCAAATTCTGAACCACTGCAAAGATCACCAATGATATAACCATGTCCTAAACGGGTTTCAATGAGTTTGTTTTTTTTGAAATACCCTACATAGGATCCGGTGCCTAAAATGCAAATCAATTTATTCTCAAACGAAGATGCATAACAAGCTGCCATCAGGTCGCTTTGAATTTTTACTTTGTCAATGGGCAATAAATTTTCAAAGATTCTTTTGATTTTATCTTCAAATCCTATTATTCCTGATCCATAAAAATAGAGTTCATTAACTTCCAGGTCATGCATAGAAATAAGAACACTTTGTGCGATGTTTTGAAATTTTTCTAAGCTGATTACTTTAGGGTTTAAACCAATAGAAGAGGTCTCAAAGACTACTTTTTTCTTATTTAAAAGTACCCAATCCGCTTTCGTGGATCCACTTTCTATGACAAGTCTATTCGGCAATTTTTCGAATTCTAATTTTTTCAGCTGGATTTCCTTGATAAATTCCATAAGGCTCGGTAGAACTTACGGCTACAGAGTTCACGGTAAGAATACTGTGTGATCCTATGACAACTTTTGGGCAAACCACGGTGTGGGCACCAATCCATGATCCTTTTTCTAGCTTAATATCTCCTACAATAAGATCGAAGGAGGATTTCTTGTAGTTATGATTTCCACAAAGAAGCATTGCACCTTGAGAAATACAGACATGATCTTCAATGACGACTTTTCCTAAATTGTCGATCCATACCTTTTCTCCGATCCATACATGATTGCCAATAATCAATTTCCAAGGGTATTTTACAGAAACTCTTGGCTTAATCAAAACACCTTTTCCGATTTTGGCTCCGAATAATTTAAGCAACCAAATTTTAGGTTTTGAAAAAGGGAAGAATGGATTCGTCAGAAACGTCGCATTCATGAAGTACCAAATTATGATCTTCACTTTATTCCCGGGCTTAAACCAGGAATTATTGAACGTTGACAGATCAGTTTCCTTCATCTTCGAAAAGCGATTTATTGGACTCTAGAAGTGATTGATTCAATATTTCCTGATTGAAAAAGTTGTAGGCATTTTCAGCCATTTTGTTGTATGCAATTGGATCTATCCCAATCGCGTCTTGCAAGGTGTTTAAAAATAGTTCTTTCTCAATTTCAATGTCCCAGCCGATTCCTTTGTCTTGGAGATTTCTCCAAGGTGTATTCTTACTAATTATCACTGGTACAGCATTGCTAAGGGATTCAGCTATACTATGGCCAAAATTTTCATTAGAGGAAAGCGAAATAAAATAATGGTATTTAGGAAGGATTTTATTGACTTGATCCGGTGGAATAAAACCTTTAAAGTTAATTTCAAGATGATTGTTACTGGTGGAAATATTTTGTAAATATTTGGTGAATTCTATATCGTCCCCGCCTCCATAAATATCCAATATAATTTTTTTACCGTACTGTACATGGCAAACCCATTCGATTACTTTATCAATATTTTTTATCTTGTTCAGTCGACCAACAAAAACTAGTTTTATCTGATCGTATGTTTTTAATTTACTCAGTTTTGAATAAGAAGATTTTTGAACTGAAGGTATATTGCCAGCAATAACTATACGATTAATTTTTGCAACTTTAGATTGGATATCTTTTGCTTCAAATGGACTTGAGGCGTGCCAAATGACATCCTCAAACATATTCGTAAGAGAGGTGTACTTCAGAAACAAATTCTTTTTAAATCTTTTCACGTCCAATGCTCCTTCACCGAACATTCCTCTGGGAGCTACAATGGTTTTGATTTTTTTTGCTTTTCCGATTCGAATTGGAAGTATGGAGAAATATCTAGAGAAAATGCCATTCACATAGAGCATATCTGGATTGATTTCATCTACATTGTGCTTGATGACAGCATTCTTTATATGATCTTTGTCAAGATATTTTATTAAAACCCCATCTTCGTCCATCCATCGATTCAATTCGATTTCCTTGTATGGTTCAGTATCACCTAAGTCGTATGCAGAAGTTAGAATGAAAAAATTGTAATCTTCTTTTAATGCACAAACAATATTAAATACGCTTCGAATTGGCCCACCAGCTTTAAAACCAGGAACGTACCAATCAATAAAAACCATTATTTTTTTCTTATCCTTCAATCTGATTTTCTTTAATCCAGTTACCTAATACTACTAAAGACCAAATTCTTGACCAAGATAAAAGTTTATTTCCATTTAAAAATTGCTTCCACAACTTATCGATCTCTTCATTTTGGAAGTGTCCGACCTCCTTCAAAGTATTTAAATTGGACTCACAAAAACTTCTCAGCTCGTTTTTCATCCATTGTTCGTAGGGTAAAACAAAGCCCATTTTCTTTCGGTTCCAGACCTCTTCCGGAAGCAAATCATCGAAAGCATCGAGAAGAAGTTTTTTGGGTTTGTGAGGATATTTGGCAAAATCTGGAATTCCCATGGCATATTCTACGAGTTTGTGGTCCAAAAACGGCACCCTGATTTCCAGTGAATGCGCCATAGACATCTGATCCGAATCTCTCAACAATACATTTTGCATATAGGTTGAAATTTCCAAATAAGAAATCTTCGAAAGGGCAGGTAAATTCCATCCTGGAGTGTCAAATCCAATTTTTTCATGACCCAAAGCGAAAGAAGAATTTACGGGTAATTTGTGCATTCCCGTCATCTTTTCAATCTGAAAATCCATGAAAACTTGTCGGTTGAACTGATAAATATATTCTGAATCAAAATAGGGTTGTTTGATCACTTCTCCAACCTTTCTGGAAGCAATAGAATTACTTTTAAGCAGTAGCCCTTTGGCCATTAATTTGCGAATGTAAACCGGGAAACTCAGCAACCATTTTTTATTTTGAACCTCTGGGATTCTTTTAAATATGTCGTATCCGGCAAACAATTCATCTCCACCCAATCCCGAAAGAGCCACAGTGATGCCCTGTTTTTTGGTAACTTCCGAAACAATATATGTATTTGGTCCGTCTCCGCTCGGATGATCCATTTTATTCAGAGCTTCCGGCAATTTTTCCAGAAAATCCTGGGGTGACAAATTAATCTCCGTGTGTTTGGTCTGGTATTTATCCGCAATCAGTCTTGCATATTTCGCCTCAGAAAATTCTTCTTCAGCAAAATTGACATTGAAAGTGGAAATATCTCTTCCTAATTCTTTTTTAATGATGCCTACAATCAAACTCGAATCAATGCCACCCGAGAGAAAAGCACCCACTTCTACATCAGAAATCAGTCTTCTTTCGACCGATGCAATAAGTAATTCTCTTACTTTTTCTTTGATTGTATCGTAGTTGCGAGGAACAGGCAAATAGTCTTTTTCCAGCGCCCAGTAGGTTTTCTTTTCGATTCCATCCTGATGTACGCGAATGTAATTTCCAGGCTCCAACTGAAAGACATCCTCCACCATGGTTTTAGGCGTTTGTACCGTCTGAAATCGCAAATAATCAATAAGGGAATCCTGATCCAATTTACGAGGCAACAATCCCGATTCTAAAATCGATTTTACAGAAGAAGAGAAAAGGAAAAAAGTCTCGTTGTAATAAAAATACAAAGGTTTGATCCCCAATCGATCTCGGAAAACGTGCAAATCATTTTTCACTTTGTCGTAGATTGCAATGGCAAACATCCCATTGAATTGTTTGATGGCATTCAGACCCCATTCCTGCCATGCAGCTAGGATCACTTCCGTGTCGCCTTTCGACTTCCAAGGATAATTGGGTAGAAGATTTTTGATCTCCTGAAAATTGTAGATCTCTCCATTAAAAACAATAGTGTACCGACCTTCAGAAGTAGTCATGGGTTGATTGGAGGCCTCTTCCAAGTCGATAATGGATAATCTTCGATGACCCAAAACAATATTTTCGTCCTCGTAAATTCCCTGAGCATCGGGTCCGCGGTGAACCATAGACTGATTCATTGATTCTATGATTTGACGCGGGTTTTGAATGGTTTTAAGATCGTATATTCCGTTTATTCCGCACACTTTTTATTCGTCCTTTCTCTTTGAGTTTGTATTTTTTTGCTCTTTCTTTGAAAATATGGCCGTTCGGCGTTTGTAAATATCGGATAAATAGTCTAATTTTGCGCCCTCATTAATAATTTTTAAATACGAAAAAGTATGAATAGTTACGAAACTGTTTTCATTTTAACTCCCGTTTTGTCTGAGGATCAGGCAAAGGAAGCAGTAAAAGATTATCAGGCTTTGCTAAAGAAAACATGCAAAGTTAACCACGTAGAAGAGTGGGGTCTTAAGAAATTGGCTTATCCAATTCAAAAAAAGACAACAGGTTTTTACAGTTTGATGGAATTTGAAGCTGAAGGAGCTGCAATTGCTGAATTTGAAACGCAATTGAAAAGAGACGAAAGAGTAATGAGATTTTTGACTGTGAGAATGGACAAAGATCATGTTGCTTGGGCAGATAAGAGAAGAGCTAAAATGGCTGGAAAAGCTTAATTAAAAACATTAAAACTTTAAAGACATGTCAAATTCAGATATTAGATATCTTACTCCGATCAACATTGAGATCAAAAAAGATAAATACTGTAGATTCAAAAAGTCAGGGATTAAGTACATCGATTATAAAGATCCTGATTTCCTATTGAAATTTGTAAACGAACAAGGTAAAATATTACCAAGAAGATTAACCGGTACTTCTGCGAAATATCAGAAGAGAGTGAACAAAGCTATCAAAAGAGCTAGACACTTGGCGATTCTTCCATACGTAGGTGATATGTTGAAGTAATTAACGAATTAAAACCTTTTGATCATGCAGGTAATATTAAAGAAAAACGTAGATAAATTAGGATATAAAGACGAAGTAGTAACAGTAAAGCCAGGATACGGAAGAAATTTCTTGATTCCTCAAGGATATGCTGAAATTGCAACTGCGTCTACCCTAAAAGCGCACAACGAAGTATTGAAACAAAGAGCGCACAAAGAAAACAAAGTAAAAGAAGAAGCTGAAACTTTGGCTGCAAAATTGGAAAATTTAACTATTAAAATTGGAGCAAAAGTTGGTGAAAATGACAAGATCTTTGGATCAATCAACACGATTCAGCTTTCTGAGGCCCTATCTAAAGAAGGAATCGAAGTTGATAGAAAATCAATTAAGATTATTAACGAACCAATTAAAGAAATTGGTACTTACGAAGCAGAAGCAAACCTTCACAAAGACGTGAAGCAAACTTTTAAATTTGAAGTAGTAGGGGAGTAATTCCTGACTTTATAGAATTGAAAAGCCCTGGTAGAGATACTGGGGCTTTTTTTGTTTAGATTTCTGGATATCTGGATATCTGGATTTCTGGAGGCTGGATTTCTGGACTCTTTCTTTTTATCAGAAACACAAAGTCCAGTTTCCAGCTGTCTTCCCATCTCCACCCCGGACTGAAGTCGCGGGGTTACGAAAAGGAGGGGCGTTTTTGATTGAAGTTTTTTTTGCTTGGATATAGTCAATAGAATTCAGGTTTCAATGAAGGTTTTTGGTTTTGAGTGCTGATCACGTTTCGTTTGAGGATTGAAATGCTTCTGAGGTTCATCTCATTGTTCATTTTTAATTATTCATTTTGAACTTTGCATTCTTCCTATCTCCACCCCGGACTGAAGTCGCGGTGTTAAGAAAAAGGTTGATGTTTTTGATTGAAGTATTTTTTGTTTGGAGAAAGTTATGAGGAGTTAGGTTTCAATGAAGGTTTTTTGATTTGAGTGCTGATCACCTATAGTTAAAGGATTGAAATCCTTCTGACGTTCATCTAATTGTTCATTTTTCATTATTAATTATTCATTCAGTAATACCCGTTTCAAGCAGTCTCGAATTCTAGTAGTCCTTAAATTCAGTCTTTAACAAGCTATCAAAATCTCCCCATTCTATCTCAAATCCTTTCTTCTCCATGCTTCTAAAAAAGGTCATTTGTCTTTTTGCAAATTGCTGAATGGCTACTAGTAATCTTTTTCTCATAGTTTCTTTGTCTATCTCTTCATTGAGATACATGGTAATCCATTTATACTCCAAACCATAATAGAGGAGGTCTTCATCTGATACCCCGGATTTTCTCAACCCATCAACTTCTTCAATCATTCCGTTTGCCAGTCGTGTATCTAGTCTTTCTTCTATTCTCTTTCTTCTTTCTTCTCTAGATAGATCAATCCCATAAATTTTGTACTTTATCTTGTTTTTTGGCATCTGATAGAGCGGATTGTCTTTTAAATAGCTATGGATTTCCAGTGCTCTTTTGATACGTTTAACACTACTGAAATCCAACTTCTCTAAAAAGGCTCGATCTAATAATTTGAATTGCTCTTTTAGCTCTTCTACGGATTTTTGATCTAACTTTTTTCTATAATCTTCGTCAGTTGGTACAAAACTGTACTCAAGGTTTGAAAGAGCTGCCTGGATGTACAATCCACTTCCTCCACATAAGATTGGGAACTTCCCTTTTGATTTGATGTCTTCATAGGCCTCTTCAAAATCTTCCTTGTAATCTTTTATATTATATCGTACACCAGGATCTACGATATCGATAAGGTGGTAAGGGATGTTAGCATACTCTTTCAAATCTTTCCCAGTTCCAATATCCATTTTTTTATAAACCTGCCTGGAATCTGCACTAATAATCTCTCCGTTCATTTTTTTGGCCAATTCTACTGCAAGTTTTGTTTTACCTGAAGCAGTCGGACCCAAAATCACTAACAGATCAATCTTCGGCATAGTAGATCATTTTGATGCTTCCAGCTCCTTCAATTCGCTTGAGGATCATCTGGTCATTAATTTCATTAGGGAAATAAGTTCTCTTCGTTTTGGGATCGTAGTAAAAGTGTGTTTTTATGGTCTCTTCTTCATAAAATCCAAGTGGTTCAAAATTCTCACCTGTGCTCCAATTTCGATCCAAATAAGTCATAATATCGTCCAACTTTTCTACTTTAATATGGTGTCTCAATACTTTTGTGAATCCTCCAATAATGGTTGTGCCCGGAATAAAACATAGTCTTTTTAATTCGGACGACATAGATTTTTCACCATAGCGGTCAATCGGACATCTTTTTCCGAAACTTGCCACACCAAGTAATCGATCATCTTCAAAGATGCCATATTGATGCTTTGCATTCGTGAAACCTAGTAAATGATATCGATCTAAAAATTCTTTGGCTTGAGATGAATCAATCGCTTGGATTGTACAGTTTCTCCCAAAAATACGTTTATTATTTCCAAGTCTGTCTTTCAGTTTACTTTTTATTTGGTCTTTCTGATGAATCCATTGGTCAGATCTTACATTAATGGATTGCGATTTACATGGAGGGAGACGATCAGTTTTGTCCAAATCAAAATAACGGATTTTTAGTTCACCTATTTGCACATAGTCAGGACTCAGATGCGTGATTTCGGCACCTTCCGACTTTAAAAATGTGATAAATTCCTCTAGCATATATTTGGTTCTGAATCAGTTAAAATAACCATTGGATCAATCAAAGAAACATTTAACAAATATTTAAGAAAAACCCTAAAAAATAAGCCAACCCACATCTCTTAAAAAACGTTTTTATTATTAGAAACTCAAGCTATTTATGATCATACCCTTTATCATACTAATTGTCCTAATTCGAATTCTCTCCCAACTTCGATTTTGAATTCAATTCTTAAATATTAGGGATCAACTCTGTCTTCTAAATACTAATCATTCCTCAGGAATTCTTTTTAGAATATAAATGACTTCTGCTCTTCCTTGATCTCGAATGTGATGCAACTTGAATCGATCTTCATCAATCTTTTCAAATAAATACTTGAAATCTCCAATAACAATAATGTGATGATCTTCAACAAACCTGAATTTTCTTTTTCCCATAGGAGTTCGAACATTTCCGGAATAGTCAAAATAAAATTTGGTTTTTTCCTTATCCAGATTCAATGCCTCTTCCGCTTCAAGTATACCTTCTGGATCGTTAACAATATATTCTTCCACAATCCATGCTCCATCCAAGTAATCATGAAATTCATCAACTGGAGGTTTGCAAGAGCTAAGTAAACTTAACAAAACAAGTAATATAATGGACGGATTCAAATCTATTCTAAACATTTCGTCTTTTATCTGTAAAATTACGAAAAAATGCTTGAGCGCTTATTCAACTTTACTTTTGAGAGTTTTCAACATTACATAAACAGGAGTTATCAACAATTGTTAAAAAGTTAATTCCATTCAAAAAAGGGAAATCCTTTAATTTAGGCAATCTATAACCAAATAAAACCAGTAAAAACATGAACATGATGAAAGCAATTGTACTGAGTGTAGCAGTGATTTTTGGATCATTGGCATTCGGTCAAGGGGAGGAGGAATTAACCCCTGAGGAAAAAGCTTATCGTGACTCGATCATGCGGGTCAATGCAGATAATGCTAATATCGCAGCCTCTCAAGAAGCTTACAACAAAGGTGTTGAAGCATTTAAAAGAAAAGATTACAAAGCAGCTATCGGATTTTATCAGACATCGATTGATAAGGATCCTAATTTTACGGCGGCTCTCTACAACAAAGCAGTATGTGAGGTTGAACTTCAACAATTTAAAGAAGCTGCCACAACTCTCACCAAAATGATTGATTTAAAGCCTGGTTATTTCAAAGCCTATTTTCAGCGCGGCAGAGCTTATCAGGGAAGTGGAGACTATCTTTCTGCAGAAAAGGATTATGAAAAAGCAATTAGCATAAATCCGAACTCTTACAAAGCTTATTACAATTTTGGAACGTTAAAGTATCTCCAAAATGATTTCAAAGGAGCAATTAAAATGTATGATAAATCCATTGAACTTAATCCTAAATATGCTTACGCATACAACGATAGAGGCTCATGTAAAAGAAATTTGGGTCAATTCCAAGATGCGGTTACTGACTATGAAATGGCCGCCAAAATGAATCCAAAAATGGCATTTGCCTTGAACAATGTCGGTACCACCAAAAAGAAAATGAAAGATTATGAAGGAGCTCTTGAAGCTTTCAATAGAGCACTTTCCATTGATCCAAAATTTAAAGAAGCCTATTCGAACAGAGGGTCTACAAATATTGCTCAAAAGCGCTATGAAGATGCGAAAAAGGACTTAGAGAAATGTATAGAGATCGATCCAAAATACGTGCCGGCTTATTCGAAGTTATCATGTGTTTACTTCAATTTAGAAGATTACAAAAAGGCCGAAGAAATGGCTACAAAAGCCATCAATATGAATAAGGAGTATGCAAATGGTTATGTGAACCGTGGAATTGCTAGAGAAAGACTACGAAATCAGGCGGGTGCTTGTCAGGATTGGAAAAAGGCCAATGAATTAGGGTCGGAAATGGGTAAACAATACTATTCTAACAACTGTAACTAAAAAAATCATGAGATATTTAAATATTTTTTTACTAGTAATTGGATTTTGCACTTTTCTGTCTTTTGGTCAGGATGTGGAATTTAAAGCAGGAAATTTCAAAGATCAGAAAGATGAATTCAAGGCCGCTGTGGATGCTATCAAAGAGGGGGATGAACTTTTCGAATTGGCCAATCAAGATTTGTTTAAGAATGTTGATGCCCGAGTAAATTTTAAAAAGGCTTTAGCAAAATTTGAGATCGCCCAAAAGTTGAATCCAAACAATGCCGAAAACAATCTGAAAATTGGTGTGTGCCTCTACAATACGACCAATCCAGACAAATCTTTTTCATATATCGAAAAGGCTTATACATTAAATAAAGAATGCCACGATTTTATGGATTATTACTATGGCGCGATGAAACAGCTTCAAGGTGATTTTGCAGCAGCATCAAAGCATTTTAAAGCATTTCAAGTTAATTACAAAAGAGCTGATGACTATGCAACTTTCGTTACTCAGAGAATTAAGGAAAATTCGAATGCTCCGGGAAAAGTAAATTCACCAGTTCGATGTTGGGTAGATAATGTGAAGGAAATTAATACCGAATACAATGAAATTGCACCTTCAATTTCCACTGATGGGGCAGAAATTATTTTTTCCTCTAACAGACCTAATGGTCATACACAAGATGAAGTAGGAGATTATGACTACGATATTTATACAACATCATTGGTTGATGGGGTATGGCAAACTGCGAAATCGGCTAAAGGAGCAATCAATTCAAATGCCGACGATGTCTCAAATAACTTGTATTTTGATGGGACAAAAATGCTTTTCCATAGAAATGAAGGTGGGAAATTTGACATTTATGAATCAACTTTAATGGGAGCCAATTGGACGAATCCAACAAAATTACATGGAAATATTTCTTCTAAAAATTACGATGAAAAGTACGGCGCCTATGGTGCAGATGATGTAAAATTGTTTTTTGCAAGAAATACAGAAGGAGGTAATGGCTACAACATCTTGTATACCGGATTGAAGGATGCGGTTAGAGGAGATTATGGTGTTGCAGCTCCAGCGTCACCTTATTTTAATTCTAAATTTGATGACGGTCCTATATATCAGGCAATTAATGGCGATGTAATGTACATTTGTTCGAAGGGACATGAGTCTATTGGTGGATATGATATCTATGTTTCGGTTTATGAGTCTGGTAAATGGACAAAGCCAGAAAATATGGGATATCCAATTAATACGCCCTATGATGATTATTTCTTCGCAATTACAGCCAATAATAAATACGCTTACATCGCTTCAAATAGAGAAGGAGGAAAAGGTGGATTCGATATTTATAAAGTTACTTTTTGGGGGCCTGAAAAAGAATTTGCGATTGAAACTGAGGATTACCTATTGGCTTCCTTAGCTTATCCGATTTCAGATAACCAAATTGAGGCTTCTGTTGAGGTGAACAAAGTTTCTATGACTGTATTTAAAGGTAAGACAATTGATCATCTAACAAGAAAGGCAGTCGAAGCAGAATTGGAAATTGTGGATAACAAAACAGGAAGTGTAATTAAAACTTTTAAATCGAATTCCGCAAGTGGGAAGTTCTTGATTTCATTGGAAGCAGGTAAAAACTATGGAATTGCTGTAAAGGCTGATGGTTATTTGTTCCATTCTGAAAACTTTGATATTCCTGAGGGTTCCGCTTATACTTTAGTTGACAAAACAATTGAATTAAAGAATATAAAAGTAGGATCGATTATTGCATTGAGAAATATTTTCTTCGATACAGGTAAATCTACTTTGCGACCTGAATCAAATGCAGAATTAGATCGCTTGGTCAAATTGATGAAGGATGTAAGCAATTTGAAGATTGAAATTGGGGGGCATACAGATAATCAAGGTTCTGCTTCAATGAACCAAAAGCTTTCTGAAGACAGAGCAAAAGCAGTAATGAGCTATTTAACTTCCAAAGGAATTGCAGCATCTAGGATGACTGCCGTTGGTTATGGTTTAAATAAACCCATAGCAAGCAATGCTAACGAAGCAGGTAGACAACAAAATAGACGAACTGAAATAAAAATTACTGGAAATTAAAATTTTCCCTATATGTTAAAAAAGCCTCTTCAATTTTGGAGAGGCTTTTTTTTGCATTAACATTTTGTTTACATTTTTTGGCTCAGCAATTGTATTATTCACATTGAACCATAAAAATAAATGAGATGGAAAAGAGAGTAGTAGTTATGATAGCAGCCTTTTTGACGGTTGCATTGGTTTTCGGACAAGAAGTTAAAAATGAGAAGTGCTACAAAACGGAAAGGCAACATCCTAGACATTTTGAATTGAATCAAAACAGAAATGCATTGCACACAAAGCATACTTTTAGAGAAAAAATAAGATTTCAAGGAGAGATTAAATCTGGAAACAGGGAATTGCCTTTGGAGAGACCAAGACAAAGAAAATGCCATCGATGGGATAAGGCAATTAGGTAATTCATTAACGAATAAACCCCGGAAATTTCCGGGGTTTATTTCAGGATCAGTTCTTTGTATTTGTTAATCGCAGTTAATACTCTTTATCCACTGATCTTTATCCTTAATTACTCTTTTTTGTTGTCAATTTTTCAGCTTCAAGAATTAGTTTTAAAAATTCTATTCGATAGCCATCTTTATCTTTTCCCATATTCTGTTCTGCGGTTCTGTACAACCGATCCCAAGAAAAGTTCGAAACAAACTTGGAATCTCTTAATTTCATTCCATAGGCTGCAACCGCAGCACTGAAATTAAAATCAGCGGAGTTGGAGCTAAATTCAAAAGGTACATTATAAACAAGTAGAGTACTTGTGTCTTGATCTGGGAGTTTATATCGGCATTTTATTTGTACGAGCTCATCTGAATTGGCTTTTGTCGTGGTTTTAATTTTCTGATATCGCAAAGGATCAACATAGGCTTCAATAATTTCTTCTTCACTTTTAAAAGGAATGATTTCATAAAGGGCAGTTACAGTATGCCCGGCACCCAACTCCCCAGCATCTTTTAAATCATTGTTGAAATCTTGAGCAGCAAGAAGTCGGTTTTCGTATCCAATTAGCCGATAGTTTTTTACCTTTTTAGGATTAAATTCCAATTGTAGTTTTACATCTTTCGCGATAGTGTAGAGCGTGCCAAATAATTCTTTTCCAAGTGCTTTTCTAGCTTCATTGAAATTGTCAATGTAAAAGTAGTTGCCATTTCCTTTATCCGCCAGAAGTTCCATTTTATCATCTTTGTAATTTCCCATTCCAAAGCCCAAAGTGGTTAGAAAAATACCAGATTCTCTTTTTAAGGTGATCAAATTTTCTAAATCACCATTCGAGGAGGTTCCAACATTAAAATCTCCATCCGTTGCTAATATTACTCGATTGTTTCCTCCTTCAATAAATTCCTCCTCGGCTATCTTGTAGGCTAATTCGATACCTGCGGCCCCATTTGTTGACCCTCCGGGTACTAGATTGTTTATAGCCTTCAAGATTTTACTTTGATTACTGCAAGCTGTAGATTCTAAAACTAATCCACTCACTCCGGCATATACAACGATTGCAATTCGATCTTCTTTATCTAGGTTTTCAACAAGATGAGATAAGGCTTGTTTTAGTAATGGAAGCTTGTTTTCTGCAGTCATGGAGCCACTTACATCTATAAGAAAAACCAAGTTACTAGATGGCTTTTTCCCAATATCTAGCTCCTTTCCTTTCATTCCAATTTTAAGTAGCTGGTGTGACTTATTCCAAGGGCAAATTCCAAATTCTGTATGGATAGCCAATGGTCCCCGATTTGAGTCTGGTGCTTCATAATCATAAGTAAAATAGTTGATCAATTCTTCAATTCTTACCGCATCAGGCTTTGGTCTTTCACCCTGAAAAAGAATTCTACGAATATTGCTGTAAGATGCTTTGTCTACATCTATTGAAAAGGTTGATAAAGGTTCGGAAGTAGGATTTAAAAACTCATTTTCATAGATGATTTCATAAGATTCAGTTTCGAATTTTGGATGGAAAAAATGTTCTTCTATTTTTTCAGGAGAATAATTCTTGGATTCGATAGGAAGTGGATTATAATTTTCATAGGAATATTGAGAGTGATCAGAATAGGACATTGTATTTACAGCAATTACTCCTCCAGTTACATCCCCATAATTCGCAGGCAAACCTCCCGTGATGACCTGAACTTGCTTGAGCGAAGATCTATGTACCGCATGGAAATTTTGAACCTTTACCCCATCAACAAAGTAGGTCACATTTTCAGAGCGGCTCCCTCGTATCGATATAATTTCATTTTGCTCATTCGTAAGAACACCACCTACCGTAGATGCGATCGAGATCGGATGACGCATCGGTAGATTTTTAATATCATCCCTTGTTATCGTAGCAAGATTTGTGGCATCTCTACTGATTAAAGGAACTTTGTAGCACATAATTACACAAGCTGCGAGCTGTATGTCATTCAAATTCAATTGATCAGATTGTGCTGCTTGCAAAGACTTATTTAAATCAGTATTGTTTTTTTCCCCTCCTGAAGCATAATGATTGGTCTTCACAACAGAATCTCCTTCTTCTAAGTAGAATTGAAATCTACCAATTTGATTTTTTTGAATTACTAAATTATTGATGTGTTTCCTGTGGTAGCCTGATTTCTGGACAAATAAGCTTATTAGTCCAATTTTCAAATTGGAAATATGGAATTGACCATTGATATCTGTAATGATAGAATCTAGCAGAATAGAGTCCCGATAAAAATCAATTTTCACTCCTGATACCGGTAATTCATTTTTGACGTTTTTCACTTGGCCGGATAAGGATCCAACTTCCTGGGAAGATCCTTGCTCGAGAAAGAAAAACAAAAAGATAAAAAGTAAATAGCGATCCATAACTTCCATTTTGATTGGAAGATGTGTGCTTTACTGAAATTCCATAAAATATGAATAAACAGTGGTTTAAATTTGTCCTATAGATTGAAGCTTTATCCAGCCTGTATTGTCCTTATTTACCACAATCTCTGCCCATTCTTCATCAATTTTCAAGACTTCCACTTTTGTGCCTTCATGAAGAGCAAAGGCTTCCTCTGACCCTTCTTTTGGTTCAGTGAATACTTGAACTCTCGGCTGAAGTACTATGGCTTCCGTGCTTGTTTCGAAATGACTTTTATGCATGGCGGCAAATACCACAAACATGATGAGGCAAACAAATCCTACGATACTCACATAGAAACTAATTTGGTGTAGCGTATCATTTTTGGAAACGAAAAATAAAAAGAGAGTAGTTGCCAATATCACAGAAAAAAGTAGAGACATATATACCCAAAAATTGGGACTTTTTTCATAAACAAATCCTTTAATGAATCCGACTGATTTGATATTTGTTTCAAACTTGTCTCGTGCTAGAGTATATGCGAAATTCAGATTTTCAATAACAAGCTGATTCGATGGTTTGATCTTTCTGGCTTTTTCCCAGTTTAAAATTGCCAATCCTAATCTATTGGTCTTAAAATAGGCATTCCCCAGATTATAGAAAATCTCGAAAGAATACTGGTTTTCTTCTAACAAGCTTTCGTATGCAATAACTGCTGAATCATAGGATTCATTTGTATACAATGAATTTGCATCATCAAAAGTAATTTCTACGGCCCAAATTTTTTGAATCGATAGAAACAAAGCTACAAGTGCAAACCATTTCATCATTTTAGTACTTTTTGAATTCGGTTAATACTCTCTTCCGCTTTTGCAATCAAATCCTCATTACCCGCTTGATCAATTGGGGCATATCGAGCCATTTGGCATTGTTCTAAAATCTCAAATATGTTGGATCCAAGCTCCGCATCCATTCCCTTCTCAACAAAAAGCTCATTGATCCTTGTGCGATTCATTTCAGTTAAATCCAAATTCAATTTATTTTTGAGATAGGCAATCATAGAGAGATGTAAATCGGTATAAAATTTTTCATTATCTCCCGCGTCCAAGCTAGTTCTGGCATTTTTCAGGACTTTAAGTGCCATTTTAGAAGCGTGCTTACGATTCTTTTGGGCAATTTCCTCAACGCTTCTATTTCTTCGTTTTCTAATAGCAAAAATTAACACAAAGCTTAAGCAAAGAGGACTAAACAAAAGAGACCAAAATATTCCTTTGCCATAAAGAAATTCCTCAGAACTCTCTATAACGGCTTGATCCTTAATAATAAAACGAATGTCTTCTTTGGAGTCAATTTCTGTTTTTACTTGTGTGGAATTGGGAGTATTCCCGCCTTGTGTAATCGCAATATTTCCACCTTTCACTTCAATTTTGAAGGAATCTGAATAGGCTGTTTGAAAAGTCTGAGATATTGGGTCAAAATAATTGAGTACAAATGGGCCTAAATCGTATTTTCCTTGGGTTGAGGCCCTTACAACAAAATTATAATCAATACTTCCTTTTGCTCCTTCAGCTGTAATGTCCGTATTGTCTACAATCTCGGGATCCCCATAAATCTCAAAATCAGGAGGTAAATTAATTTCTGGTTGCTCAAGTAAATGGGTGTTTCCTTTACCTTCAATATGAATTTTTAAATCAAATGCTTCTCCTGCTTCGATTTGTGCTTTGCTTATTTCAGCAGAAATAGAGAATTTTCCAACTGCACCATTATATCCTTTTGGTTTGTTTGGTATTTCTTTGATCAGAATGCTAGGAGAATTAGAAACCAATTTGTCTGAATAGCTTCTAAAAAAATCTACTTGAGCAACCCCTGTTATTTTGAATGGACTAAGTTCCATTTCTCCGGCTTCAAGAGGAAAAAGGACTACACGTTTTATTTCAACGGTTTGATAGCGTTTTCCATTGATTGTTTCCGTACCAATTTTTGCATTTTGCGTTTTTAAGATGTCGTATACGGTTTTAGCTTGAAACCCATCATATTCCCCAGGTTCATAATCTGTTATATCCTCAAAGGGAAATCGACTGTAAATTTTATAGGTAGCCATTACAGGTTCGCCTATATAAGCACTTGATTTTGAAATAATCATTCTAGCAAACATCGGTTTATCTGGATAATTTCCTCCGCTTGCAGATTTGTTCACTTTTACCGTTAATTCCGGAGTTGTAAACGTCTCATCTCCAAAAGTAAGTTTGGCAGAGCCAATAGTGAAAGTTCCCGTTTTCTTTGGTTTTAGAGTAATAATCAAAGTAAAATTCACTTCAATTTTTGTTCCTCCTGGTCCTGCTTGTACTTGAGAGCCTTGATGCTGCTGTTGATTAATAAATTCAAAGTCTTCAAAGTCAGGCATGTCCAATTTTGGCTGCTTTCCAGTTTTTGGAGGATTGGTAATACGAAGAATATAATTCACATAGTCATTCACACTAATCTCTTCGGAAGAAACTTCAGCAGTAACTGTTGTTTGACTGAGAAGTGTCAAACAAGAAGCAAAAAATATTATGGACAGAAAATACCTCAACTTACCAATCTTTTTTGGAATTAACAATTACCTTTTTCTTTTTGTCATTTTCATTTTTGTCCGCTTTTTTCTTAGTTGCGGCATCTGCTTTATTTATGTCATTTAATAATTTTTCAGCTTGCTTAGGATTCATTCCTTGAGGCTGAGGAGGCTGGTTTTGGTCGTTATCTCCATTTTTATTTTCCTGATTTTTAGGATCTTGTTGGTTATCATTTTGATCCTTATTTTCGTCTTTGTTCTGATCATCTTTGTTCTGATCCTTGTTCTGATCTTTGTTCTGATCTTTGTTCTGATCGTTTTTATCCTGATTTTGTTTTTTCTTCAGCGCATAGGACAAGTTGTATCGCGTTTCCTCATCTGTAGGATTCAATCTTAGTGCATTCTTATATGCCTCAATAGCTTCATTGAGTTTATTACTCTTCATATATGCATTTCCTAAATTATGGTATGCTTCTGCTTTTTTATTCTTGGAGTCGGCCAAATTAACGGCTTCCTGATATTTAGAAATAGCTTTGTCATAATTTTCTAATCTATACGTTGCATTTCCTGAATTATATATAGCTTTTAAGTTTGCAGGATTCTTTTCAATAGCTTTATTGTAACTTTCATTTGCTTTTTCAAACTGATTTTCATTGTAAAATTTGTTCCCTCTTACCAAATCTACTTTTTCTTCCTGACCAAATAAAGGAGATAAAACAAGCAGTAAAATCAAATATGTTACAATTCCTCTCATTTTTTAATCTTTTCTAAGTAAGTAAACCATTTCTCCGGAATGATGAAATCCAGAAGAATAAAAATAAATCCAATAATTAAAAAGATACCAAATCGATCTTCCGTTACTTTAAATTCAGAGGTATCTACTTCACTTTTTTCAATTTGATCTAAAGTTTGAATAAAGCCACTTAAATCTATATATCTCTTATCGGCCTGAGCATACGCGCCACCTCCTGCTTGGGCAATGCCTTGAAGCATCTGGGGATTAATTTTGGAAATGACAGTTGTACCCTGTTCATCTTTTTTATAGCCCTTTTTGATTCCATTTTCGTAGTGAGGTATAGGAGCCCCTTTAATGGTTCCCATTCCTACTGTAAAGACATATTTTCCTTCGGATCGAGCTTTTTCAGCCGCTCCAATGGCATCGTCTTCATGGTTCTCCCCATCAGATATTACGATTATCGCTTTGTTCGCATCACTATCTGTAAACGATTCAGAAGCAAGATCTATTGCTGATCCAATAGCAGTTCCCTGAGCGGTAGTCATTCCAGGAGAAACATCTTGTAAAAATCTTTTGAAAGCTGTATAATCTGTTGTAATAGGAATATACGTAAAAGGATTACCGGCAAATACGACTAATCCCACCTTATCCCCGTGCAATTTATTCAACAGTTCAGAGATGGCTAATTTGGCTACCATCATTCGATCCATATTTTGATCCAAATCTTTCACCAGCATAGAATTGGAAACATCCAATGCAATAATTACCTCGATTCCTTGGGAAGTACCTGTCATTTTCTTTTCCCCATATTGAGGATTTGCCAAAGAAATAAACAACAAAGCCATTCCAGTTCTAAAGAAAAAGTACTTGATAAAACTGTTAATAGATGAGGTCTTATGAACAAAACGATGCATCAATGGCAAATCTGCGATGGACCGAATCATTTTATTCTTGAAAAAATAAATAAAAAAGTAGGCTATTGGAATGATCGCTGTTGCATATAAATAGTATAGAGCTTTTTCGTATTGGTATTGAAAAATCGTTCCTTCTTTGAGTACAATTTCTTCAGACGAACTGAAATAATGATCTAACCAGAAAAAAGAAGACCATATAAGGATCTCAAGAAGGATCATAGCAACGACCAAAACTTTAAGATTATATATATACTTCTTCATATCCATTACTTAATAGATCTAAAAAGGGTATTGGTTAAAGCAAAGTTTGTAAGCAGAAACAGAATTCCATAGAGTAAAAATCCATGAAATCGCTCAGGAGGATCTACCTTGTATTCTAAAACTTTTGTTCTTGATTTCTCCATCTCATCAATCTCCTTAAAAATTTGGGAAAGTTTATTTTCATCGGTTGCACGAAAATATTTTCCTCCAGTAGAATTAGCAATATATTTTAATATATCCTCATCTATTTCAACAGGAACTCTTTGTTTAGCAACTCCGAATGCTGTCTGCACTGGCATAATAGCAAATCCGTTGGTTCCAACGCCAATTGTGTAAACTCTTACACCATATGATTTAGCAATTGATGCAGCCGTTTTGGGATCAATTTCTCCTGCAGAATTCATGCCGTCGGTTAACAATATTATTACCCTACTTTTTCGAGTTGTATCTCTGAGATTATTGACTGCAACCGCTAATCCCGTTCCTATTGCTGTCCCTCCATCGATCAAACCTGTTCTAACATCTCTAAACATCTCTCTGAGAATTGCGTGATCATTGGTTAATGGACATTTTGTATAGGCTTCACCTTCATACACAACTAAACCTATACGGTCATTAGGTCTTGAATCAACAAATTCCAATCCAACTTGCTTTCCAGCTTCAAGTCGGTTCGGTTTAAAATCCTCAGCCAGCATGGATCCTGATACATCCATAGTGATCATAATGTCAATTCCCTCTTGAAATTTTTTCGAATACTCTTCCGCGTCGGTTGGATCTTGTGGTCGAGCCATAGCGGTAATAAGAAGAGTTAACCCACTAATTAAGAATGCAAAATTTAAATATTTTAAATAGGGAAGGATCCTGGAAAAAATATCATCAGTGATTAAGTTTTTATTACTGCTCAAATGAATAGATCTTTTTGGATCTAAAGTTTTATACAGGTAAAAAGCAATCAATGGCCCTAACAAAAGAAGCAACCATAAAGCATCTTTGTCGGCGAATGTATAATTCCAAAAATCAATATCGAATTTTACATCATTCATTATTTTCTTCTGCTGAATTTAAATCTTCAATAAATTTGGTGTGTCTAACAAATTCTTCCGCTTTGAACAAAACATTTTCATTATCCATTTCTGAAGGTTTCAGTTTGGCAAATTTTACTAAATCCGATGTTTGAAATATTTCTTTCAATATAAATTTGTCATCAGGAGAGATGTGCTCATATTTTAATCGATTAATAATTTCGTTGGAGGTCAATTCCAAAGCTTTAATCGTATATCGGTCCTCAAGGTAAACACGAATGATATCTGTGATTTCAGAATAATACTCTTTTTCCAGTCCTTTTTTGATTAAATCTTTTTTCTTCAAACTACTCAAACGCTGCAAAGCAATTTGATGGGCGGGTAGTTTGGCTTTTATCTCAATTACTTCTTTTCCTTTTCTGAAATAGAAGAACCATCCAAAAAAGGCAGTGAGTAATAAAAATCCGGTAATCGTAATCCAAATCCAATTTCTACTCCACCAAGAGTTCCCTTCTGCTATTTCATTTTCTGTACCTTCCACAGAATAAATCTCTTTTATGTCTACAATATCTTTGGTGGTATCTACTGGTACATCACCTATTTCAATGTAAGTTGAATTTGTAGAATAAGCGGAATCGTTAACAAGGACTTGAAGTGAGTCAATGACATATATTCCCGTGTCCCATGAAGTTATAATGTAATTCTTCTCGAAGCTCAACAGACCTGTATTGATGTCTTTAAGTGTATCCAAATAAAAACTGATAATCTCAAAAGTGGCAGTCATCGGGGTGTCCACTCTTTGGACTTGGAAAGACTCTTCATTTGAAGGGAATTGTACAATTGCCGTGCTATCCTCTAGAGCAAGGTCGACTCGAATTTTGTATGTGGTTTGCTCTCCAAGGCGCATGGATTTTCTTTCCAAACTTGCGCGAATTTCTGTTTGTCCAAAACTGAACTGTTGAAAAATAAAAACTGCTATGACTAATATCCAATTTTTCATACACGTTTTTTAAACAACTGGATTAGAGGCTTGACATAAGACTCATTTGTAGCAATATTTGCAGCATCCACTCCAGATTTTTTGAGCTTTCCTAATATCTCTGTTTCTTTTTTTAAATAAGCTTCTTTATATTTCTCTCGCACAGATTTTGAAAAAGTATTAACCCATTTCCATGTTTTGTTTTCGGGATCTTCAATTTTTAAAAATCCCATTTTTGGCAATTCTTGCTCAGCATTATCATATACTCTCAGTGCAATAAGATCATGCTTTCTATTAACAATTTTTATCGAATCGTCGTATCCCTCGTCATCAAAATCAGAAATTAAAAATGCGATAGAACGCTTTTTAATGGTATTTGTGAAAAATCGTAATGCTTCTTTAATATTTGTTCCATGGCTTTCAGGAGAAAACTCTATGAGCTCTCTTACAATTCGAAGAACATGTGAACGACCTTTACCAGGGCTAATGAATTTTTCAACTTTATCAGTAAAAAATATGGCGCCGATTTTGTCATTATTTGACATTGCTGAAAATCCTAATACTGCAGCGATTTCCGTTATCATTTCCCTTTTGGTTTTTTCCAAAGTTCCAAAGTCAGAAGAACCAGAAAGATCTATCAGTAGGATTACTGTTAACTCTCGTTCCTCTTCAAATACTTTCACATAAGGATCATTAAATCGGGCAGTTACATTCCAGTCTATAGTGCGGATTTCATCACCATTTGCGTATTCTCGAACTTCACTAAAGGCCATACCTCTCCCTTTAAAAGCAGAATGATATTCTCCTGAGAAGATCTGTGTAGACAATCCTTTTGTCTTAATCTCGATCCGTTTTACTTTTTTGATAAGTTCTTTAGTGTCCAAACTAAAAAGGGTTTAAGGAACTTCAACAGTATTCAAGATTTTGTTAACTATATCAGTTTGAGTTATGTTCTCAGCATCAGCCTCATAAGTTAAACCAATTCTGTGACGCATAACATCAGGTGCTATAGCCCGAATATCTTCTGGTATAACGTATCCTCTTCTTTGGATGAAAGCATAGGCTTTCGCTGCCAATGCTAAATTAATACTTGCCCTAGGCGAACATCCAAATGAGATTAAAGGAGCTAAATCTCCTAGACCATATTGATCAGGGTATCTTGTGGCTTGAACAATATCAACAATATAATTCTCGATTTTTTCATCAAGATACACCTCACGAACTGTTGCTCTCGCTCGAATAATATCATCCGGACTTACAACTTTAGAGGCCGTTGGGAAGGGTGTTTTTTGAATATTGGATCTTACGATTAGTTTCTCATCCTCTTTTTTCGGATAATCCAAGAAAACTTTTAGCATAAAACGGTCAACTTGAGCTTCCGGTAGGGGATAAGTACCTTCTTGTTCAATAGGGTTTTGAGTTGCCAAGACCAAAAATGGTTCAGGCAATTTGTAGGTTGTATCTCCCAAGGTAACTTGTCTTTCTTGCATTGCTTCAAGTAATGCTGACTGGACTTTAGCTGGTGCACGGTTAATTTCATCAGCCAGAACAAAATTGGCGAAAATAGGACCTTTTTTAACAGTGAATTCGTCTTTTTTCTGATTGAAAATCATGGTACCGCTAACATCTGCGGGTAATAAGTCAGGAGTAAATTGAATCCGGCTAAATTCTGCATCAACTGCTTTTGAAAGCGTATTTATTGCAAGAGTTTTAGCCAATCCCGGAACTCCCTCTAAGAGAATGTGTCCATTTGCCAGTAGCCCAATTAATAAACGTTCTACCATATAATTTTGACCAACAATCACTTTTTGGATTTCCATTGTTAAGAGATCAACAAAAGCACTTTCTTTTTGGATCTTCTCATTAATAGCTTTGATTCCTTCTGTTCCAACTATATTTTCGTCCATTCTTTACAGTTTAGAGTTTGTAAACAAATGTCAAAAAAAACCACTTTTTCAGCAGGTTATTTGCTGTTAAAAAATGTTAAGTGTTTCGTTAAAATTCCTTATGAAATAAGAGCTTTGAGACTATCTAGATAGACAAACGTTTCTTAAGTTATTCAATCCCATTTCGAAGTCTTTACCCACGAATTTATCCATGAAAAGTCCCATGTATCTTCCTGCAGGATTATTTCCCATATCAGATTTCATTTCCCATGTAACTAAATAGTCATTCGAATTATTTTCTAGGATAAGTGCAGTTTTAGCGGGAGAGGGATTCGATCCAAAACGAAGTTCAAATTCTACCATCTTGCCCTCAACTATGTTAATGATGGTAAGTGAACCTTTTTTAACAGCCCTATTGCCATTCCATTTATACTCCGATCCAATTCCAATTCCGGTTATTTCTATTTGAATATTTGGATCTTTTGCAGACCAAGGATTCCAAACCTTAAAATTATTTAAATCTGAAATTTGTTCCCATATAATTTCTGATTTTGCTTGAATTGGTATGCTCCTTTTTACTAGAATATTTCGTGGAAATAAAAAACCAGCTAAACCTATTATTAAAAGCGATCCAAATATTATTAATGAAATTAGCATCTAAAAAATTTTATTGTGAAAAGTACTTAAATTTTGAAGATTTTACTTAAAATTGCATACGGTTTCGATGGAAATTTTGCGCGGGAGTAGCTCAGCTGGTAGAGCGTCAGCCTTCCAAGCTGAGGGTCGCGAGTTCGAATCTCGTCTCCCGCTCTGTGAAAAGAAAGGTTGTCAATTCTGACAGCCTTTTTTTGTTATAAATATTCAATCAATTTTTCTAATTGAATGCCACGAGAACCTTTTAATAGTATAATTTTGTCCTTTATAGAATCTAGGTTAAAACTATTAATCAAGCTTTCAGAGGATTCAAAAGCATCCTTGGAATTCAACAATGTTTTTTGAAATTCTTTACCAATAAAATAAGTTGGAATATTTGAATCTTTGATCATACTGACAATTTTAGCATGTTCTCTTTCACTTTCTTTCCCTAATTCAAGCATATCACCAAGTATGCAAAGCTTATTATCTCCGGGTATTTGGATCATATTTTCTATTGCGGCTTGCATACTTGTTGGGTTTGCATTGTAACAATCCACAATGAGTTTGTTCTTCGCAGTGATCTCTAATTGACTCCTATTATTATTCGGAGTATAGTTTGTCAATGCTGCATTTATTTCTTCAAATGGAACTTTAAATAGAATTCCGAATGATATTGCGGCCAAGAAATTATTAATATTGTAGGTTCCGATAAGTTTTGTTTGGATAATTGGGGAGTGATAATCTTTATATGAATAGCTAAAATTTAAAAAGGGATCGGCGATCACTTGATTAGATTTTAAATCTTGACCTTTTCCGAAATAAAAGATGTTGACATTTGGAAGAATATTTCTAACACGTTCATCATCTCCGTTACAAACAATTGTATTTTCTCTTGACTTACTCAAATATTCAAACAATTGTTTTTTTGTATTTAAAACCCCTTCTAAGTTTCCGAATCCTTCTAGGTGTGCGGCTCCAATATTTGTAATGATACCAAAATTGGGCTCCGCTATTAGTGCTAATTCAATGATATCATTTGGTTGGTTTGCTCCCATTTCAACAATGGCAATTTCAGTATCTTTTGGTATTGAAAGTATTGTTAAGGGAACACCTATGTGGTTATTTAAATTTCCTTTGGTCGCAGATGTACTGTATTTTTTGGATAGAACAGCGTGAATGAGTTCTTTATTGGTAGTTTTTCCATTACTGCCAGTAATTCCGATGAAAGGAATATCCATTTTATTCCTTTTGTAATTTGCTAATTCTTGTAAGAATGTGAGACTATTTTCAACAATGAAAGTATCTTTTAAATTTTCATTACACTTATCATCTGAAATGCAGAATTTAGCTCCATTGGCAAGGGCTTGTTGACAATATAAATTACCATCAAAATTTTCTCCTTTAAGTGCGATGAAAACATCGTTTTTTAAGATGTTGCGTGTATCGATAGAAATGTGAAATTCCAGACATTTCTCAAATAGTTCTTTTTTCTCCATAAAAAAAAATCCCCTGAGTTTTTTCAGGGGATTAATTTAATAATTATTTAGACTTGAAATATGTTGTGTCTATTATCTAGTACTTGTTCTACCTCCACCTTTTCCAAGACCGTATGGAGATCCAACTCTGTGCATTGCACATCTAAATCCAATGGTACAAGTAGACATATCTTCTTCCAGGTATCGTCGATTAGAACCAACTAACCAATATGCTCGATCCGCCCATGAACCACCTTTATAAACACGAGTTTTGTCTGAGATCAATGTAGATGGCCATTCAGCATGTCCATAATCATTGTTCGACTTTATATCACCACCTTGTAAATTTACCTTTTCATATTCATCCTGATACATAACAATATCCACGTCACGAACACCTTGGTTAACGGACTCACGATATTTATCATCGTTGTAGTTCAATGAGTACTCTACATCACCATCTAAATGATCTATATAATCAGAGTGCTTGTAGTTTCTTCTCTTGATATTTTCTTCTGCGGTAACTTCTCTCCACTTAAGTCTACCTGGTGTATTCACAATAAACTCAGAAATTCCTGATCTTAGCATTGGAACAATATCCAAAGAGTACTCGTAGTCCAAAGAATCTCTTAACGCTTCGTCTATAAAAATACCATCAAAGATTTCATCCTGAATTAACTGTGAAGCTTCTATATAGTACTTTTTGTCTTTAAGGTCAATCGCTCTATTTACAACATCATTTACTCTATAGAGAACGTACTTCTCAAGTGAATCAAGTCTTCTGTTTTGAGATAAATAGTACTGATCTGGTGGATATCCATTCTCTACAGGATTAGAGGTTCTGATATGAGAATTGATCTGCGTTCCATAAGGAGATTTAAAAAATGAAGTATCAGTCACCTCTTGTGGGTTGTACTCACTTCCTGTTAATCTTTGATATCTAATTCTTTCAAATTGATTTAAGTATTCCTTAATTCCATGAACATCATAAAGAGTAATCGTATTCTTGTCATCAATTTCTCCAGCGTTATTAAGAACTTTTGTTTTGAACACATTTCCTCTAAAAGGTCTGAATTCATCAAAGTCTTCAGAAGAAAGAGGTCTATAAACATCCATCACCCATTCGGAAACGTTACCTGCCATGTGATAAAGACCATAATCATTTGGCCAATATGCCATTACTGGGGCAGTTATATCCGCGTTGTCGTTTAATTGACCTGCAACTCCCATGTAGTCACCACGCCCTCTAACAAAGTTCGCGCGGATCTGACCTTGGAATTTTTGATCATCTTGTCTTACCCAGTGGCCATCCCATGGATAAAGTCTTCTATCTGTTATAACCTCTGACCCTTCATTTTGAAGATTACCAATCAACCCGTAGTATGCAAATTCCCACTCAGCTTCAGTTGGTAGGCGGTATCTAGGCAATAAGATTCCATCCGCAGTTCTTGGAATTCTTGTCCCTAAATCTTTTCTTTTTGTTCCTCCAGCACCTTTCGCAGGATCTAAATCCGGCATCAACTGATTAATTTCATTATCATATTGTCCAGCCATAAATGCATCTGTGGTGAATGGATCATCTTCCTGAAAAGGATTCATATTCAAGATACCTTCTCTGATCAAAATGAATTCATTAACCCTGTCTGTTCTCCATTTACAAAAATCATTTGCTTGCAGCCACGAAACTCCAACAACTGGATAGTCTCTATAAGCCGGGTGTCTTAAATAGTATTCAACATAAGGCTCATTGAAACCTAATTTAGATCTCCAACTGTTGGTATCAGGCAAAGCGTTTTTGTAGACCATGGGGTAGGTCGTATAAGTTCTTTTAACCCAATAAAGGTATTCACACCAATAAAAGTTGGTAACTTCAAATTGATCCATATAAAAAGATGAGACAGTCACTCTTCTTGGAATGTTGTTCCAATCATACATCACATCTTGTTCAGCACGACCCATGGTGAATGTACCACCTTGAATAAATACCAATCCTGGGCCTGTCTCCTGGTCGATGTAAGGAACTTTTTGAAACCCACCATTTTTTGGGTTATTGTATTCCCAACCTGTAGAACCAGACCTTTCTCTACCACAACTAGCAACAAACACTGCCGCTGCTAAAACAGCGATCATTTTCAGGTTTTTCATTTTATTGTATTTAAATTCTTTTTTCGTCAATTTTTTCTATCAAATTACTTCAATAACGAAGTGATTTTAATTGGTTACAAACTTTATTAGAAGGAAGGACAAGAAATAGTTCTAAATCCTTTAGGCTTCTTTTTACAGTTCAGGTAAAGTCCCAATGAAACCTCGTGAGAACCACCTGAAGCATTTGTTAATTTCGATATTGTTACATCATAGCTGTATCCCAGCTTGAATACTTTAGTATCTAATCCCAGCATGATAATGAAAGCATCATTGGTTCTCCACCAAACACCTCCTCGAATCACACCGTACTTCACATAAAGACCCAAATTCAATTCCATAAACCCTTGTTGGTATTGGAAAATTACGTTTGGAGAAATGGAAGTGGTATTGGAATATTTAGAACCTTTACCAAATTTGATGTCGGCACCTAAATGGGCAGTCATTTTAATGGTGCTTCGATTCGCCAATAATCATAGACTCATTTGGCATATTCAAATGCTTGGCGGTAAATCCACCATAGAAAAATTCATTGTAGATTACAAAACCTGCCGATACATCAAAGAAGCCTCGAGTTCCACCTCTGGGTTGATCTCCGGTATTGTAAATAAAAAACCTCTTCTAGGATCAATTTGATCTCCAAACGAAAGTTTACTCCAATCCAGGAATTTTTGATTCCAAGTTGCTTGTGCACCAAAAATCATTCTCCATTTTCTACCCAGTTTCAAGTGATAGGCATAAATGAAACTAAGCGTCAGGGTGTTAATTGTACCCTTACCTGCCTGATCCAAAGTAGCAATTACACCAATCCCTCCGGAAAGGTTATCGAAATACTGATCGTAAGAAGCACTATAGGTCACAAACGTACCAGACAGAGCAGGCCATTGGTTTCTATAGTTGAAATTCAGTCTCGGACATCCATGAGTACCAGCTAAAGCCGGGTTCAGGTAAAGCGGATTCGCATAAAACTGCGAAAAATGCGGGTCCTGAGCTCTAGCGTCCGTAGGCTTAAACAACACAACAGTTAAGAGACCTAACACAAGAACTTTCAAAAATCTGCTAATAAGCATTTTGTAAATTTTCGTTTTTCAATTAAATACAGTCAATTCCAGCTTGTTTACGCAAGGGAATTTATTTGGTTTCAAAATTCCTATAATTTGCAATAATAATTAATTTAAAATTCATAGCAAAAGAAAACAGATCTAATTCTATCAAGACTTCTTTGTTTATTTAAGTTTCGGAAGAAAGTCATTCATTTTAATAAAGTATTTTTGTCTACGAATATAACGCGATGAAATAAATAGAAATCTATTTCGTTCATATTTACATATTTTTGCGGAAGAATTTGAATTATGAAAAGACTACATATTTTCTTCACTTTATGCTTTTTGCCTTATTTTTTGGGAGCTCAATCTACTCAATCAGTTGTTCTAGATTGGCAAGTGGGTACACATGTTGTAAATAGTGAAACGGAACAAACGGAGCAATTCGATTATATACTAGGCCAAAGTATAGATCAATTTGGACTTCCTATTTTTTCTAAAGTGGAGGCACTTAGATTGGGACCTGGTTTGTCAAGAAAGGCTTCGTTGCTTGGATATAACTCTATTCAAGCGACAACAAGGGAAGTTGAGAGGATAAGGGATTTTGGATTAGAACTTCCAAATGAACCACAATTGAAAAGTGTTGTTTCCAAAAGTGAGAATCAGCGATATCTGATTATTAGCCTGTCTCCATACTATTTTTCTGGAAGTGAAATTAGAAAGGTGACGGATTTTGTTTATCAAATTTCTGATTTTTCTTCAACCGAAGGAACATCCTTATCGAGGGCAACAGTGTATCCTCCTAGTTCGGTGCTTCAAGATGGATCGGGGGATTGGTATAAAATCAGAGTGAACTCTACCGGTGTTTTTAAAATTGATCAAGAATTACTAACTCAAATGGGTGTGGATTTAAGTACTTTCAATCCGCAAAATCTGAATGTGTATGGTAATGCAACTCCTATGCTGCCGATTTCTAACGCCTCAAACCGTCCAAATGATTTAATAAAGAATGCAATCTATGCGTTTGGAGAGTCGGATGGTGTCTTTAATGCAAATGATTACTTTTTATTTTATGCTCAAGGGCCTGTTAAGTGGGAATATAGTGTAGGGTATGGATTTCGTCATTCAGTAAACCTATATGATGATTATACTTATTATTATATCAATATAAATCCTGCTGAACCGGCAAAAAGAATTCAAAATGAATCAGAAATCACGGCTTCTCCAGATTTTTCAGTAAACAATTTCAATGACTACACATTTTACGAGCAAGAGTTGGAAAATCAAACTTACGGAGGTAAAAATTGGTATGGGGAAAAATTTGATTATCTCCTATCTTATGATTTTTTGTTTGGTTTTTCAGATCTTGATTTGACTGATTCAGTTAAAGTCAACATTGCCTATCTGGTTTACGGTGGATCCTCAAGTAGTTCTTTTCAGACCAAGATTAATAATGCTTTAGTGAGTACAATGGCTATTGCCTCCAGCTCATCCACTTATAGAAGGAATTTTGATCAATTTTACTATATGCCATCAAATGGGACGATTAATATGAATATCACCCTTAATAGAGATAATCCCATTCTTACAGGTTGGTTGGATTACATTGAGCTGAATGTTCGGAGAAACTTATCCCTAGCTTCAGGTCTTACTCAGATGGGATTCAGAAACTTTGAAATTTTAAATAATGGTCTAAATTTAGGAGAATACACAATTCAAAATTCATTCAATGGAATCGTGTGGAATGTTACAGATCCTACGAATCCTACAAATGTTTTTGTTTACAACAGTGGCAATATAACTTCGTTTAAATCCTATAATGATTCCTTAAAAGAATTTGTTTGCCTTCGAAGTGTACCTGGTCAGAAGCCAGAATATGTAGGAAAAGTTGCTAATCAAAATCTGCATGCACTTGGATATGCAGATTATATAATTATCTACCACCCTTCATTTGAGACACAAGCAATGCGATTGGGTGAATTACACGTGGAAAGTGGTAAGTCGGTCCATGTTGTGAACGTAAAGGAGATTTTCGAAGAGTTTTCATGTGGAGTACCAGATCCTACTTCAATAAAGTCCTTCTTAAAAATGTTTTATGATCGGGCGGGAGGTAATACTGCACTGATTCCGGATAATGTACTCTTGTTTGGAGATGGTTCCTATGATCCAAAATCTAGAATAGCAAACAATACTGACTTCATCCCAACTTATCAAAAAAATACCGGAGGAAACAGTGAATCTGAGATTTCAGATATGGCAATAGATGATTATTTCGTTTTGTTAGATGATGGCGAGTCGGATTCTCCAATTGATTTGGTTGATATGGGGATTGGAAGGTTGGTAGTTCAAAATGCGGAAGAAGCCAATATTGTGGTTGATAAAATAGAACATTATATGAAAAATGGCTCGCAGCTTTTTGTTTCTGGAAATACAACATGTTCAGATACAACTGGGGCGTCCACTTTCGGTGAATGGCGAAATTATATTTCTTTACTTGCAGATAATCAACATTCAAATCACTTCGTGAATCAGCAGGAAAAGGTGTATGACTCTCTTTCTTTACATTATCCAGAGTTTAATTTTGACAAGCTTTATATAGATGCTTTTCCTTTGGAAGTGACTACGGGAGGATATAGATCGCCAGATATGGTTCAACGAATCAATGAAAGAATTAAAAAAGGGACTCTGATTGCAAACTACTGTGGTCACGGAGGAGAACAAGGGTTGGCTTCGGAAAGAATTGTTACTATTCCTCAGATAGAGGAATGGGATAATATCAATAAGTTAAATCTTTTCATTTCAGCTACCTGTGAATTCACAAGATTTGATGATCCAAGGAGGTATTCTGCAGGTGAGATAATCTTGTTGTCAGAAAAAGGTGGAGGTATTGCTTTATTTTCAACTACTAGACCAGTTACATTCAATACAAATGACATTCTTAATGGAAATTTAATGTCATTGATTCTTACAAGAGATGTTAATGGTGCTCCTAAAACTTTTGGGCAAATTATGAAGGAAACAAAAATTCTTTCCGTAAGTGGAAGTGACAACTATAGATGTTTTATGACAGTGGGAGATCCTGCACTTCGATTAGCTATTCCAGAATTCAAAGTAGTCGCTGACTCTATTAATGGGGTAGCTATCAGTTCAGGTAGTACCGATACTTTGAAAGCTTTGTCAAAAGTTAGGATAAGTGGGCATGTAGAAAATAACTCTGGTTTCAAACAAACTTTTTATAACGGTGTAGCTTTCCCAACAGTATTTGACAAGGAAAAAACAATAACCACTTTAGGTCAGACTTCAACCGATATTCCTACAAGTTTTCAGATTCGAAATAATGTAATTTACAAAGGAGCGGCAACGATTTCAAATGGAGATTTTAGTTTTGAATTCATTGTTCCCAAGGACATTAATTACAATTTCGGTAATGGAAAAATATCCTTTTATGCTGATAATGATAGTATAGATAATTACGGATATGATTATACCTTAATGATTGGAGGGATTGATACAGCTGCTTCATTAGACAACATTGGACCTGAAGTAAAGTTGTTTCTTAACGATGAAAAATTTGTGAATGGCGGGGTTACCGATCAAAGTCCAGTTCTGATTGCCACCGTATTTGATAGTTCAGGAATTAATACCGTTGGAAATGGAATTGGTCATGATATCACATTAATACTTGATGGAGATACTCAAAATCCCATTATTCTGAATGATTTTTATTCTGCGGATGTAGATTCTTATCAATCTGGAAGAGTGAATTATCCGTTATCTGATTTAGAAGAAGGGAATCATACCTTGACATTGAAATTGTGGGATGTTTACAATAATTCAGCTGACAGGAGTATCGACTTTGTTGTTGCGAAGGATGAGAGTTTGGCACTCAATCATGTATTGAATTACCCAAATCCATTCAGCACAAGTACAGAATTCTATTTTGAACATAATTTGCATTGTCAAAATTTGCAAACTCAAATTCAGATTTTCACTGTTTCGGGAAAACTTGTAAAAACTATCAATAAGCTAGTTCATACTGAAGGCTTTAGGTCGGAAGGAATCCATTGGAATGGTAGAGATGATTATGGAGATATTTTGGCTAAAGGAGTTTATATTTATATCATTTCTGTGACCTCTCCAGACGGTGAGACGGTCGAAAAAACTGAGAAGCTCGTTATTTTGAATTAAATTTCCTTATTGCACAATAAACGTTTTGGGAAGTACGTTTTTGCTTGGCGAAGTTATATTGTTTTATTGCTTTGAATAAACTAATTTTGTTGCCCTCATAATAGAGGAATTATACCAAACAAAGATGAATAAATTATTAATAATAGGTGCCTTTGTGCTTTTTTCAGCCTCTGTTTTAGGACAAGGAAATAACCCAACACAAAAAGAAAGAGCAAAGGATGTACAGTTAAATACAATCACTACAGCAGTTCCTTTTATGCTAATTACGCCTGATTCTAGGTCAGGTGCGATGGGAGATGTGGGACTCGGTTTGTCTCCCGATGCTAACTCAATATATTGGAATACAGCTAAGCTCGCATTTGCAAAACCAAATTTCGAAATCGCCTTATCCTATTCTCCATGGTTACGACAGCTTACAAATGATATTCACTTATCCTACTTGTCTTTTTATACGAAAATAGGGAAACGACATACTATCGGAGGATCCTTGAGGTATTTTTCTCTTGGTGAAATTACATTTACAGATATTACAGGAAATACCATCAGAAATTTTGTTCCGAATGAGTTTGCACTTCAGTTAGCTTACTCGTTTAAGTTAAGTGATAAATTCGCATTAGGACTCAATGGAAGTTTTATTTACTCAAATTTAACGGGTGGTATCTCAGTTGTGGGGGCCAATACAAAGGCGGGGATTGCTGGAGCCGCTGATGTTTCATTTATCTACTACGACGAAGAAATTAAATTGGGACAGAAAAAAGCAACAGTTAGCGCAGGGATTACTTTCTCGAATATCGGGAATAAAATTAAGTATACCGAAACCTCAACTGCGGATTTTCTGCCAACTAATATGAGGATTGGAAGTGCTTTAAAAGTATACTTTGATGATTATAATTCATTAACGACTGCATTGGATATTAACAAGCTTCTTGTGCCTACTCCTCCACGATATGGTGATCGATATGAAAATGGGGATACAACTATAGGTATTATTGCTGGAAAAGATCCAGATGTTGGTGTTGCTAAAGGAATTTTTCAATCATTTAACGATGCGCCTGGGCAAGCTCTTGTTGATGAAAATGGTGCTACTCTTTATAATGACGACGGAACTGAACAAATCAAAAAAGGTTCTAGATCTTTAGAGGAATTGAGAGAGATTAATGTGGCTATTGGTTTAGAGTATTGGTATAAAAGTATTTTTGCCTTCAGAACAGGTTTTTTTTATGAGCATCCATCAAAAGGTGCAAGACAGTTTCTTACTTTTGGAGTAGGGCTGCATTATAAAGTATTTGGAATAGATTTCTCTTATTTAGCATCATTGACTCAAAATAGTCCACTTGCTAACACAATACGTTTTACGCTGAGTTTTAAATTCAATAAAGGTCAGTTAAGAAAGCAACAAGACGACGTAGAGGAATAAACATTCTAAGTTTCATGGATTTTAGAATTGGTTACGGGACTGACTTTCATAGATTAGAAGATGGTACCGAACTAATCTTGGGAGGAATTAAAATCCCTTCAAAGATTAAGGCTGTTGGACATTCAGATGCTGATGCATTGATTCACGCTATATGCGATGCTATCTTAGGGGCTCTTAACAAAAGAGATATTGGGTTTCATTTCCCAGATACTAACCCTGAGTTTAAAGGCAAAGATTCCAGTTTTTTTCTAGACAAAATAGTGTGCCTGATGAGGCAAAAAAAGTATGAACTTGTCAATTTAGATAGTACTGTAATATTAGAAACTCCAAAACTTCAAAAATTTATTCCTGAAATGATTGATAGCATTTCAAGAGTACTGAATACTTCAGCTGAAAACATTTCGATTAAAGCAACTACCGCAGAGGGTTTAGGACCAATTGGAGAAAACAAGGCGATTGAAGTTCGAGTTGTTGCATTGCTGAAGCGAATATCAGATTAAGTTGAAATAACCTTTTCACAACATTTTCGTTTTAAGTTTCAGGTCACCAAGATTGCAATTATGAAATTAGAAATTAAGTATTCCTTTCAGTCCTATGATCAGTTTTCTGATCCTGAAATTCGGAAAGCAATAGATGTTTGCGAAGAAAATAGGGGAAACTCTTATTCGCCCTATTCTGGAGTAGAGGTTGTAGCTGCAGTTATATTGGAAAATGGTGAATTGGTGACTGCGACGAATCAAGAGAATTTAGCTTTTCCTAGCGGAATTTGCGCAGAAGTAAATGTCCTGAGTTATTGTGGTTCAAATAAGAAAGGATTACAGATAAAAACTATTGTTGTAAGAGCCTTTAGAAAAGGAAAAGAAGAAATTGAATTTATATCTCCTTGTGGAAATTGCAGGCAATTCATGGTGGAATCAGAAGGAAGACAGGAAACATCGATTCAGGTTGTTTTTGGTAGTAAGTCAAAAGGCTTTTATGTTTTTGATTCTGCAGCCCATTTACTGCCACTGCTTTTTTCCTCGGATACCTTTGAATTATTGCAGGTTTAATTCTATGCTCAACTAAAAATATTATATATTTGCTCTCTGACGTTAAAACATCTTTTGCTATGGCAGGAAAAACAGCGGTTAAGCCCAAAGCTACAACCAACAAAAAATCAACAACTTCCAAGGCAGTGAAGTCAAAATTAAAGTATTCAAAGGATCAATATGTTAGCTGGTATAAGTCAATGTTATTGATCAGAAAATTTGAGGAAACTGCATCAAAATTATATATCCAACAGAAATTTGGTGGATTTTGTCACTTGTATATTGGTCAGGAAGCGGTAGTATGTGGAACTGTCTCGGCATGTAGAAAAGATGATAAACACATGACAGCTTATAGATCTCATGGTCACCCAATTGCTATGGGGACTGACCCTAGAAAATTAATGGCAGAATTATACGGTAAAATCACTGGTTGTTCTAAAGGAAAAGGTGGTTCTATGCACTTCTTTGATAAGGATGTCAATTTCATGGGAGGACATGGTATTGTTGGGGCTCAAATACCAATGGGAGCAGGTATTGCATTTGCAGACAAATACAATGGGTCTGATGCGGTGACTTTTGTTTCTTTTGGAGACGGAGCTGCCAGACAAGGGGCTTTACATGAAACGTTTAACATGGCCATGACATGGAAGATTCCGGCAATTTTTATTGTAGAAAATAATAATTACGCCATGGGAACTTCTGTAGAAAGAACTTCAAACGTTGTAGACTTATCCAAACTAGGAGATTCTTATGAAATGCCTTCCATGGTAGTAGACGGGATGACAGTTGAGGCGGTACATGAAGCTATTGAAGAAGCTTGCAAGAAAGTTAGAAAGGGAGATGGACCAATGCTTTTGGATATCAGAACATATAGATACAAAGGGCATTCCATGTCTGACCCTCAGAAATACAGAACTAAAGAAGAAGTGAAAAAATATCAGGATGAAGATCCTATAGAAAAAGTTCTTAAGACTATTGTAGAGAACAAACTTCTTACAGAAAAAGAAATTCAGGATATTCAGGATTGGGTTAAAAAGGAGGTTGAAGAATCTGTGAAATTTGCGGAAGAGTCACCCGAACCAACTCCAGACGAGTTATACAAAGATGTGTATGATCAGGAAGATTATCCGTATGTAAAAGAGTTTATTGATTAATCATAATTAGGGATTACTAAAAAATGGCTGAAGTTATTTTAATGCCAAAGCTTTCAGATACAATGACAGAAGGTGTTGTAGCTGAATGGCATGCAAAGGTAGGAGATAAGGTTTCAGAAGGAGATATTCTTGCTGAAATTGAAACAGATAAAGCAACTATGGAGTTTGAATCATTTTATGATGGAATTCTACTTCACATAGGTGTTGAAAAAGGAGGTTCAGCTCCAGTAAATGCAGTATTAGCTGTAATTGGTGAGAAAGGTGAGAATATTGATGATGTATTGAAAAATGCTTCAGCAAATGCAACTCCAAAGGAAGAACCGAAAGAAGAGAAATCATCTCCAAGCCCAGAACCGGTTGCAGCACCAGTAGTGAAAGAAGAGGTTGTTGCTCCTGTGGCTGTGTCTACTCCAGCGCCAGTACCAGTACCAGTTAGTAGTGGGAATGGGCGAGTTTTTGCTTCTCCTTTAGCCAAGAAAATGGCAGAAGAAAAAGGATTGAATATTAATCAAATCCAAGGGTCAGGTGATGGAGGAAGAATAGTTAAAAGAGACGTGGAAAATTATCAACCAGCAGCCTCCTTTGCAGGTCCTGTGGGTCAAGAATCCTATACAGATGTTCCAAATTCTCAAATGAGGAAGGCCATTGCAAAAGCGCTTACAGCTTCGAAATTTTCAGCGCCTCACTTCTATTTAAAAATGGAAGTGGATATGGATAACGCAATAGCTGCAAGAAAAGCGATCAACGGAAATGGAGATGTTAAGATTTCTTTCAATGATATGGTGATAAAAGCAGTGGCTGCTGCTTTAAGAAAACACCCAAAAGTAAATGCAGATTGGATGGGGGATTATATTCGTTACAATAATCACATTCATGTAGGCGTTGCAGTTGCAGTGGAAGAAGGATTGGTAGTTCCGGTTGTTAGGTTTACTGATACAAAAGGAATCGCGCAAATTGGAGAAGAAATTAAAGATCTAGCTGGAAGAGCAAGGTCAAAGAAAATTCTTCCGGAAGAAATGCAGGGTGGAACTTTTGCAGTATCCAATTTAGGAATGTATGGAATTGAAGATTTTACTTCTATTATCAATCCTCCAAATGGATGTATTCTGTCAGTTGGACAGATCAAGCAAACTCCAGTTGTAAAGAATGGAGAAGTTGTTCCAGGAAACGTAATGATGTTGAGTTTGTCTTGTGATCACAGAGTTGTGGACGGAGCGGTAGGTTCCGAATTCTTGCAAACTTTAAAAGGATTCTTGGAAGATCCAGTAAGAATGTTGGTTTAAATAAAAGAGCTAATTATAAAAAAAAAGCCCTGACGTTTCAGGGCTTTTTTATTGTTCAAACTATTTGAGTTCTTTTTCAAATGCTTTTTTGAATTTTTCAATTTTCGGTTTGATGACCATTTTGCAGTATCCTTGCTCTGGATTATTTGAATAATAATCATTGTGGTAGTTTTCCGCTTCATAAAAGACATCAAACTTAACAATTTCGGTAACTATGGGGTTGGGATATACATTTAATTCCTCCAGTTTCGCTTTGTAAGCTTCTGCTTTAATTTTTTGTTCTTCAGAATGAAAAAAGATTGCTGATCTGTATTGTGTACCTACATCAGCACCTTGTCTATTAAGCGTAGTAGGGTCGTGGGTATACCAGAAAATTTCCAGCAGTTTATCGAAACTAACCACTTTCGGATCAAACTTAATTTGAGCAACTTCAGCATGTCCGGTAGATCCCGTACAAACTTCTTTATAAGTTGGGTTTTCTTTATGTCCTCCAGTATAACCTGGTTTTACAGAATAAACACCTTTTACATCCTGAAAAATGGCTTCAACACACCAGAAGCAGCCAGCACCGAATGTGGCAGTTTCCAGATTTTTTACATTTTCATTATCCATAGATTCCCTTTTAGTTTGTGAGATACAGCTAACATTTGAGATTAATAAAATTAAAATTAATAGAATTTGCTTATTCATGTCTAATAAATTTTAAAATGGTTCCATTAATACAATATCTTTTTCCAGTTGGTTCAGGTCCATCGTTGAAAACATGCCCTAAATGAGCATCACATTTCATACACAATAATTCATAGTACGGATCCCAACTCGAAAATTCAGCTTTTTTGTAGAGACTTGTATCCGAAGCTTCATCGTAAAAACTGGGCCAACCTGTACCGGAATCGAATTTGTGTTTTGAAAGAAACAGGACATTACCACAGGCGATGCACGTGTAATGGCCTTTTAAATAATTTGAATTATAGGGATGCGAAAAAGCTTTCTCAGTTCCTTTGAGACGTGCAATTTGATATGCTTGTGGAGATAGTATTTTCTCCCATTCCTGATCAGTTTTTACCACTCTTTTTTTGATAGGAAATTTTTCTGAATCCTTGTTTTGAAAAAATGAAAGAGCTATAAATGTCAAAATGGCTAATGAAATTTTAATCATACAGAGTTTATTTTTAGTTTGATTCCTTAATTAATAGTCGAAAATGGTTCCAATTTCTTACGTATTCGTTTTTAAATGAATCATAGAATTTTTAAATTCGCGAACCTTGGATTTCAAATAGAATAACAAAAACAAAACAAAAAGTTCAAAATATGGTGTTTGATATAGATATGATCAAAAAGGTATATGAAAGAATACCTTCACGTGTAGAGGCAGCAAGAAAGGTGGTTGGAAAGCCCTTAACATTAGCAGAAAAAATTCTTTATTCTCACTTGTGGGATGGAAATGCAACTCAGAGCTATGAAAGAGGAGGTTCCTATGTGGATTTTGCTCCAGATAGAGTAGCGATGCAGGATGCAACCGCTCAAATGGCATTACTTCAATTTATGCAAGCAGGAAAAGCAAAAGTTGCAGTGCCTTCGACTGCTCATGCAGATCATTTAATTCAAGCAAGATTAGGGGCTTCTAAAGATTTGCAGGAATCAATGAACACCAATAATGAAGTATTTAACTTTCTTTCTTCAGTGTGTAACAAATACGGAATTGGATTTTGGAAACCAGGTGCAGGGATTATCCACCAGGTTGTTTTGGAAAATTATGCCTTTCCTGGAGGAATGATGATAGGAACAGACTCCCATACTGTAAATGCTGGTGGACTTGGTATGGTTGCAGTAGGTGTTGGTGGAGCAGATGCCGTTGATGTGATGGCAGGAATGGCGTGGGAATTGAAATTTCCGAAATTAATTGGTGTTAAGCTAACAGGAGAATTGAATGGATGGACTGCACCAAAGGATGTAATTTTAAAAGTAGCTGAGATTCTTACCGTAAAAGGTGGTACGGGATGTATCGTTGAATATTTTGGTGAAGGAGCTCAGAACTTGTCATGTACAGGAAAAGGAACCATTTGTAATATGGGAGCGGAAATCGGAGCTACGACTTCAACGTTTGGATATGATGATTCCATGAGGAGGTATTTAGCTTCAACAGGACGACAAGAAGTGGTGGATGCAGCAGATAAAATTGCAGAACATTTAACAGGAGATGCTGAGGTTTACGCAAATCCAGAAAAATACTTCGATCAGGTAATTGAAATCAATTTAACTGATTTGAAACCTCATTTGAATGGTCCATTTACGCCAGATTTAGCTACTGAAGTTGGGTCGATGAATAAAAAAGCAAATGAAAATGGATGGCCATTAGAGGTTGAATGGGGATTGATTGGTTCATGTACCAATTCTTCTTATGAAGATTTATCCAGAGCAGCCTCTATTGCAAAACAAGCTGTAGACAAGGGGTTAGAAACAAAAGCTCAGTTTGGAATCAATCCAGGTTCAGAACAAGTGAGATATACTGCTGAAAGAGATGGACTACTTAAGACTTTTGAAGATTTAGATGCTACAATTTTTACAAATGCTTGCGGACCTTGTATTGGTCAATGGGCTAGATATTCAGATCCAAAGAATGCTCCTAAAAATAGCATCGTTCACTCATTCAATAGAAACTTTGCCAAGAGAGCAGATGGAAATCCAAACACACATGCATTTGTAGCGTCTCCTGAGATGGTAGCGGCAATAGCAATTTCTGGCAGATTAGATTTTAATCCCATGACGGATACATTGAAAAATAAAAATGGAGAAGATGTCATGCTAGATCCTCCAACAGGATACGAATTGCCAGAAAAGGGATTTGCTGTAGAAGATAATGGATATCAAGCGCCTGCGGCAGATGGTTCTGGAGTAGAGGTTGTTGTTAAACCTGATTCGGACAGACTTCAATTGTTATCTCCATTCCCTGCTTGGGACGGTCAAAATATTATGGGAGCCAAATTATTGATTAAGGCTCAAGGAAAATGTACTACGGATCACATTTCAATGGCTGGTCCTTGGTTGAGATATCGAGGGCATCTAGACAATATTTCAAATAATTGTTTGATTGGTGCTGTAAATGCTTTCGGTGGTGCAACGAATGAAGTGGTGAACCAATTAACCGGTGATAAGGGAGAAGTACCTGCAACTGCAAGAGCATACAAAGCTGCCGGAGTTCCTTCGATTGTTGTTGGAGATCATAATTATGGAGAAGGTTCTTCAAGAGAGCATGCCGCTATGGAGCCACGACATTTAGGAGTAAGAGCGGTTATTGTAAAATCATTTGCAAGAATTCATGAGACGAACCTTAAGAAGCAAGGAATGCTTGGTCTTACATTTATGAATGAGTCGGACTATGACAAGATAAAAGAAGATGATACTTTTAATTTTGTTGATTTGGCTGATTTTGCCCCAGGAAAGCAATTGACTTTAGAGGTTGTTCACAAGGATGGTTCAAAAGATATCGTTATGTGTAATCATACATATAATTCACAGCAAATTGAATGGTTCAAGGCAGGTTCTGCACTAAACTTGATTAAAGAACAAGCTCAAGAAGCTTAAAGAAAAGAGGAATTATATAACAAAGCGGAGGTGTAACTTCCGCTTTTTTTTGTATTTTGCTATTTAGAAATCAAACAGAAAAATGATGTACTGTTAAGTTCTGGACAATTGTTTAAAATGATTTTCATTGACCAAGCAACTATGTACTATTTAAAATCGTTTTCTATTTAAACCTTATAGATGTTATGAAAAAACTGATTTATACCACAATTTTCTTCTCAATGGTTTCATTTGGATTCGCTCAGGAGAATCCAAACGTAACTAAAAAGAACGGAACGGAAGTGAATGGTCGATTGACCGAAGCAGAACAAAAAGAACTAAGGGCTAAAAAAGACCTTTTGACTGCATTGGATAAGAAAGAGGCTTGGATAAGATCCAATCCAGAAGAAATGAAAAAAGCGGAAGAGTCTGGTTGGTTTAAAAATGCCGAAAAAACTAGATCCGAAGTGAGAAAGAGAATCAAAGAACTTGAGAATAAATAATCGCAATTATGAAAAAAATACTAGTTATATTTACCCTGCTATCCTCCAGTGTATCCTTGTTTGCACAGCAAAATACAACATGTGCAGATATGGATCCAATTTGTACTGATGTAGGTTTGAATTTTCAAGCACAATCAAATGTTCCTGCTGCATCAACACAGGATCCAGGAAATGATTACGGTTGTCTATTTACAAGTCCAAATCCTACTTGGTATTTCTTTGAGATTTCACAGTCAGGATCATTGGATATGACTTTATCCGCTCCTCAAGATATTGATTTTATTATTTGGGGACCTTTTGCCGATTTAGCAACTGCACAAGCTAATTGTGGGCAGATGGGAGTGGCAGCTGGAGCTCCTGAAGTGGATTGTTCTTATTCATCAACTAATAACGAAACTCCGAATATACCAAGTGCTCAAGTTGGAGAGGTATATGTGATGTTGATTACGAATTATGCCAATCAGGTTCAAAATATTGACTTGACATTAAATGCGGGCTCAACAGGTGAAACAGATTGTTCTATTGTTACACCAGATCCATGTGTAGCAGATGCAGGAACTTTCGAATACAAAATCAATGGGCAATTCATTCAAGGAAATGAGGCTATTTTATGTCCTGGAGATGACTTTCTGATTTTAAATCAAGATTATACTTTACTAATGATACCGTTCCTAGTAATCCTCCTGGAGATGGGGTGTGGAATGCAGAAATGATGTACCTAATTTATGATCAAGAACCTGTGTCCTTAGATCCTTCTTCAGATCCGGATTTTTAGGATTGCACGGCACTCATCAAAAATGGTAGATCAACATGGCGAATCAAATGGTTAGGAAGTGGTAGCGACAATTTTGGTTTGTGAAATAACTGATTTATTCACTCACAGTGTGATGATGGATTAATGTTTTCAGGAAATATAAATGAGCTGTACATTGACAAAAACAATAACGGATGTTATGATTTGGATACAGCTGCCGCCTTTAAATTAACTTTTACTTGTCCAATTACTGCAACAAATGGTTTATCATGTAATGGGACACTTGCTGGTAATGGTGTGTCATTTACTATAAACGGGGGATTACCTGCAATTAATGGAGGAAATTATATCATTACAAACAGTGGGCCGGGTATTCTTTCATCAAACTCTACAGGAGTTGGTGGAAGTGTAACTGTGACGAATTTGTCAGATGGAGATGTCGCAAGCATCATAGTAACAGATGCAAATGGATGTTCTCAAACATTTACAGGTAATTTTAGTGCACCATCTTACAGCGTTTCGATAACTCCAGGTTCAACTTGTGGTACAAGTGCTACAAACAATGGGTCGATTACTGTAACCGAAGCAGGTACTACTATTTCATTCATTACGCCAACAATTGCGGGAGCGCCTTCTCCAGCAACAGCATCTAGTTTGTTTGCAGGAGATGTGGTTACTTTCTTGGTAGCCGATGGAAACGGTTGTGTAACTCAGGGGGATACAACAATTGGTTCTACCAACCATTTTATTTTAACAAATGTAACTGCAGAAAATGCCGAATCTTGCCCTGGAACTTGTGATGGTACGGCTACATTGACAGCAGTGCCAGTTGACGGGACATTGAATCCTGATGGAGCAGTAATTAATGGCATAACACTAGATGGGAATACTGTAACGATTGCCAATCCATTAAATCTTACTAACCTTTGTTCAGGTATTCATTATGTGCAGTATTCTGATGATTTTGGATGTGATGTGACTGTTCCAATTACAATTGGGTCACCGGATCCAATTATTCCAGTAATCCAAGCTGCGAATGATCCAACTTGTTACGGAGAAAATGATGGTTCCATCAATACAGGTGTAACTGGTGGTCAAACTCCTTACATTTATTCTTGGTCACATGATCCATCGAGAAACAATTCAGCCGCTGAGTTTTTGGCTGCAGGTACGTATACGATGTATGTAACGGATGCGAATGGATGTATAGATTCAATTACTCAAGTATTGGATCAGCCTGATTCATTGTGGTTTGAACTAGTACTTAAAGATGCTTTGTGTCATGGTGATAGTACTGGTTATGCTTATGTATCTGTAATTCATGGATCTCAAGGACCAACAACTATTTTCTGGCAGACAAATAGACCAAACCCGGTAAATGCAAACCCGGTATCCAATTTATTTGCAGGGTCCCACACGGTTCAAATTTTTGATGATAATGCATGTGAGTCTGAAAAACAGTTTACAATTTCGAATCCACCATTATTGTCTATTCAAACAATATCCAGTCAACCATCAAGATGTAGGGCGAATGGAATTTACCCTGGATCTGGAACTGTTTCAGGAACAGCATCTGGTGGAACAGGCACTCTGATGTATACATGGATTGGTGGTGGGGATACTGTGAACACAAACACCGTTGGAAATAGAGAACCAGGATGGTACAATTTATATGTAACCGATCAAAATGGTTGTATTATTTCGGATTCAGTTTATGTGGATTCTCTTAACCCAATTGCTGATTTTACTGTTAATCCAGATCAGGGGACACAACCTGTCACCGTTACTGTAACAGATAATTCATCGAATAGGGTGACAAATACCTGGCAATATTTTTCAGTGAATCATGGGAATAGCTCTAATTCTTATATCATTGGGTATGATTCCTTGCAACCTCCCTTTGATACGACATTCGTGGATGATGATGAGTACGCTATCTGTTTGGTAGTTTCGAACGACTTTGAATGTTATGATACATTATGTAAGGACATTACGGTTTATCCAATTCCGAATATTCAAGTCCCTAACGTATTTACTCCAAATGGAGATGGCGACAATGATTTATTCTTTTTCCCTTCTGATGGTTTGTCAGAACTTAATGCGACTTTCGTGAATCGATGGGGGAATAAGGTGTATGAATTCACTTCTGTTTCAGATACATGGGATGGAACGAATATGAATTCGGGTCAAAGATGTGCTGATGGCGTATATTCTTTTATTTATACAGCCAAGGCTCAGAATGGAACCGAGTTTGAAGGTCAGGGATTTGTTCATCTGATCAGTAAGCCTTAGTAAATATTTATAATATATTTTAAAAGGGTTGCTCTTGAGTGACCCTTTTTTTATATCCAATACAGGGATGCGGACTTTAATATCTCAAGGCTCATATTGAGAAATAATATGTAAAAGATTCTTATATAACCTGAGTTTGAAGTTAATCCTCCAAAAATTAAATTGAAGGACACCGTAACAGAGAACAATATGAAAAAAAGGAAGGCAAGTTCATGATGAGATAAATGAAGAACAATATAGGCTAAAAGTAGAATGATCTCAGCTAAAATTAATGTGTAGGATTGAATGGATTTTCTATTTTCAGCAAGCAGATTTAATAAAATATAAACTAGAACTCCCCAAAACAATACGAAACTTGCAATTTCATAAAGCGGAGGAATTGTATAGACTATATTTTCATGAGAGAAAAAATTCACTAGCATCATAAATTGACCTGATGCAAGAGTAATTCCACCAAATGCAATGGTGAATAAAATGAGAGGCAAAAAACCAATCATCTTTCTGTTTCTGTATGAAAAGTAAACTGCAATTAGAAAAACAAGGGCATAATTAAAGAGAAATGGAGTCAAAAAAACTTGAGATTGTCCAATTAAATTAAACAACCCGAAGAAAATGGAACTTAAAATAGTGGCTCTAACTATTTTTATTTCTAGTTCCATTACTTGATACCAAGGGCTTCGTATATATAATCAAAAGTTGACAATTTAACAGGAAGCCCATTCACAACCGCTACATCATGTTCGAAATGTGCACTGGGTTTACCATCAGCCGTCACAATGGTCCAGTTATCGGAAAGTTGATTTACTTTTTCTGTCCCCATATTAATCATGGGTTCTATAGCAATCGTTAATCCATCTTTTATTTTCTTTCCGCGACCTCTTCTGCCATAATTTGGCACTTGAGGATCTTCATGCATGGTTCTACCGATTCCATGTCCTACAAGTTCCCTAACCACACCATAGCCGTGTTTTTCTGCATGTTGTTGTATAGCGAAACCAATATCAGAGATTCGATTTCCTACTTTAGTTTCTTCAATTCCGATTTCTAGACACTCTTTCGTTACATCAAGAAGCTTTTTAATTTCGGGAGCTACTTCCCCCACTTCAAAGGTGTAAGCGTGATCTCCGTAAAATCCATGAAGAATGGCTCCACAATCTACAGATATGATATCTCCTTCCTCAAGTGGTTTGTTGGTGGGGATTCCGTGAACCACCTGCTCATTAACCGAAGTGCATAATGTATTTGGAAAATCATATAAACCCAAAAAACCAGGAATGGCTCCCTGATCGCGAATTGTTTTTTCTGCAATCGCATCCAGTTCCAGAGGGGTAACTCCAGGTCGAATAGCTTTCGCAACCTCTCCTAGAGTTTTTGAAACCACAAGAGCAGCCTCTCTCATTAATTCAATTTCTTCGGGTGTTTTATAGATAATCATTTACTGAATTTTGTGCAAAAATAGGAAAAATAAAAAAAGGCCATTCTTTTAGAACAGCCTTCTCTTTAAATATTGTGTTTTATTCTATGCTAAAACTTCTTTTACTTTGTCCGCAGCTTCTTGAAGCAATACTGCAGAATGTACATTCAATCCGGATTCGTCGATCAGTTTTTTAGCCTCTACAGCGTTAGTTCCTTGAAGTCTAACAATAATTGGAACAGGAATTTCTCCCATGTTTTTGTATGCGTCAACAACACCTTGAGCTACACGATCACATCTTACAATTCCTCCAAAAATATTAATAAGGATAGCTTTTACACCCGGATCTTTCAAAATGATTTTAAATGCTTTTTCAACTCTTTCCGCATCAGCTGTTCCTCCCACATCTAGGAAATTTGCAGGATTCCCTCCAGAAAGCTTGATGATATCCATTGTGGCCATTGCTAGTCCAGCACCATTCACCATACATCCAACGTTACCATCTAAAGCAACATAATTTAATCCATGTTCTCCAGCTTCAACTTCTGTAGGATCTTCTTCTGTCTTATCTCTCATTTCAGCATAATCTGGATGTCTGAAAAGTGAGTTATCATCTAAAGTAACTTTAGAGTCAACTGCAATGATTCTATCATCTGACGTTTTCAAAACCGGGTTGATTTCGAAAAGAGAGGCATCACAACCTTCGTAAGCTTTGTAAAGAGCAGCAACGAATTTTGTCATTTCTTTCAATGCTTTTCCTGACAATCCAAGATTAAAAGCAATCTTTCTAGCTTGGAAGCCTTGAAGTCCTACTCTTGGATCGATTTCTTCTTTGAAAATCAAATGAGGTGTTTCTTCTGCCACTTTTTCGATGTCCATACCACCTTCTGTAGAATACATGATGATATTTCTTCCTCTTTCTCTGTTCATCAAAACAGACATATAGAATTCAGAAGGCTCAGATTCACCAGGGTAATAAACATCCTGAGCAATCAAAACTTTATTTACTTTTTTACCGTCGGCTTTAGTTTGTGCAGTTACAAGGTGTCCTCCAAGAATTCCAGCAGCAATTTCTTCTACTTTATCAATTCCTTTAGCTAAAACGACACCGTGAGATCCAGTTTCTGTTACAGTTCCTTTTCCTCTACCTCCGGCATGGATTTGTGCTTTAACTACGTACCATTCAGTTCCAGTTTCAGTAGTAAGTTCTTTTGCAGCAGCTACGGCTTGAGAAGGGCTGTCAACAACTTTTCCTTCTTGAATTGCAACACCGAAACTTTTAAGTATAGATTTTCCTTGATATTCGTGAAGATTCATTTTTGATAATTTTTGTTGCTCAAATGTATATTTTATTAATTAAAATTTCAACCTAATTGGATGAAGTTTTTCTTACTTTCTTGTAGTCCATTCCGAAACGCCTTGTGGACTGATAGAAGCGGTTTCAATATTTTGAAGTTCTTCTTCTTTGTTTAAAAATGTTTTAATCGCTCCTGCCAACATGATATCTGGATTGCTATCATACATGACCTCAGGGTTTTCGAAATTTTTCTTAACGAAATTGGTGGAGAAGTTTCCAGACACGAAATCCTCGTGATTAATCGCAAATTCACAAAAACCAAGGGTAGTCGAAATACCAATGATCTTATAATTATTAATTGCCTGAGTCATTTTTTCAATGGCTGAATTTCGATCCTTTGCATGTACAATTAATTTAGCAATCATGGGATCATATTGAAGAGGGATGGTATCGCCTTCAACAAATCCAGAATCCACTCGGATACCTATTCCTTTAGGTTCTTTATACTTAATTAACTTTCCGATATCTGGTAAGAAATTATTGAAAGGATCTTCAGCATAGACTCTAACTTCGATCGCATGCCCATCTATTTTTACATCTTCCTGGCGAATTTTCATTTCTTCACCCTGTGCGATTTTAATTTGTTCCTCAACTAGATCTATTCCCGTGATGTATTCCGTAACTGGATGTTCCACCTGAAGTCTGGTGTTCATTTCTAAGAAATAAAAATTCCCACTGTCGTATAAGAATTCGACAGTTCCAGCTCCTTCGTAATCACAAGATCGCGCCACATTACAAGCTGCTTCCCCCATTTGTTTTCTTAATTCTGGGGTGATGACAGGACTTGGTGCTTCCTCGATGACTTTTTGATGTCGTCTTTGAATCGAACATTCTCTTTCATTCAAATAAACGACGTTTCCATATCGATCTGCTAAAATTTGTATTTCGATGTGCCTGGGTTCTTCGACAAATTTCTCGATAAATACCTGACCATCTCCAAATGCACTGATAGCTTCTGAAACCGCTCTTTCAAATTGTTCTTTTACTTCTGATTTTTCATAAACCACACGCATCCCTTTTCCACCTCCACCAGCAGATGCTTTAATCAGAATTGGCAATCCGATTTCGTCCGCAATTTTAGCTGCTAGATCTGGATTTTCGACAGCGCCTTCAGTTCCGGGAACCATTGGTACGTTATATTTAGCTACTGTTTCTTTTGCAGCAAGCTTGGACCCCATCAAATCCATAGCTTCAGGTGAAGGTCCAATCAATGTGATACCATTATTGGTCAAGGCCTTTGCAAAATTGGAGTTTTCAGATAGGAATCCATATCCAGGATGAACTGCATCTACGTGGTGTTCTTTACAAACAAGGATGATCTTTTCAATATTTAGATAAGAGTCTGCGCTGTCTGCTTTCCCAATCAAATAAGCTTCATCTGCCAATTGGGTGAAAAGCGCATTTTCATCAGCCTCTGAATAAATCGCAACGGATGTTTTACCCATTTTTTTGATAGATCGAATAATTCTGCAGGCGATTTCTCCTCTGTTGGCAACCAGTATTTTTGAAAAATTCTTAGTATTCATTTTCTCTTCTTAATATAGTTTGAATATTGATCACTTCTTCCTCTTTAAAAGGAGATTTACCATTAGGATTTAAGCCCCAATTTCCTTGGTAAATATGGTTATTTTTTAATATAAATCCTGTATTGATAGATGTGGTATCCAAATTTTTGGACGAATCTATTTTTGAAGTATCCAGATTTAGTGGCTGAATTTCATCATGAACTGATCTCCATTTTGGTGACTCCGATTTTGGCGTAGTATCCCAAAATATTTTGTTTTTTCTAAATAAATCCAAGAAGTAGCCTAATAATCTAAAGTTTTTGAATTTATCGAAATCCTCTTCATAGTGAATACCGATACCTTGGGTAAACTGTCCAAGATCTTTGTCTTGTAAAATTCGGGTGTCATTGGATTGGTTGAAGGCACTAACTCGGAAAGATCCATCTTTACTTATTTTATATTCTAATTTTACATCTCCAATAAAATTATTTTGATTGGTCTCTCCACCAGAATAGTTTTCAAGTCCAAAATTTCCTGAGATTACTAATCGATCATTCAGTACTTCTGTAGACATCCCAATTTCGTATCTCTCCGTTTTATTTACATCGTCCTGATTATAGTTTACATTGAAATTGTAGTTCTCATCGATGGAATTTAGAATTGAATTAAGTTGACCCGTAAGTGCTTCTCCTACTGCATTTGCTACTCCGCCAGAAACATTTCCTTGAACTCCGACAATCGGTTGAAATTTTTGAAGCATCAACAGCGAGAAAAACTGACGATTCAATTCGTCTTCGGAGCTTTTTATTCTGGAAATAACGGCCTTTGCTGATTCATTGTTAGAAGGCGTTTGAATGTCAATATCCATTTGAGGGTTGGAAATACTTTTCGTTAATTCAAGTACACAATCGACACGATCTTTTGTTCCACTATTGGTCGAATTCGTGATATCCGGAATGGCTTCTGAAAAAGAGGCTTTCACGGAATACACCGCTTGTACATCTAAATCAGCTTCATAAGCAGATCCGGTCCAGTCAATGGTTCCACCTTTGCGCAGTGTGAAATCTTTTTTAATCAGATTTTTCATACTGAAATAGTATTTCCCTTTTTCAATCGTGTATTTACCTGTCATTGAAATTTCACCGAGCGTATTCAGCTTAAGATTAATCAATCCAGTTCCGTTGGCTTTAATTAAATCACCTGTTGTTTCATCGAATACAATACGTGCCTCAGTTTCTGGTGAAATATCTAGTTCCAGATTCAGATCCACACCACTTATTCGGTCATCAATCAAGTCGTTCAATTGGGTAGAGTCTTTAACTTTAAAAACAATAAAATCATCTTCAGAAACCTCCGTGCTACCATACATCGGAAAGCTTATTTTAGTCCCATCCAGCGTTTTGATATTGGATGAGATTTCAAAATGGGATTCATCTCCTGAAATTTCAGTCGTTCCCGTTACATAGGCAATTCCATAATAGGTATCCCCATCTTCATATTCCGTGTTGAGTAATTGAAACCGTTCCAATGGTTTTGGAAAACCTGTAGGGAGAAATTCGAATGGGTTATTATACAAATCTACAGTAGCGTTAAAGTTCCAATCTCTAAAGTTGGTATGATAGACCGATCCGTAAACCATCCCTGTATTGCCTTCGGGATCTGTGATGTACATGTGGTTGATGTAAAATCCATCTTCAACCGATTCTACCTCTCCCATTAATCCAAAGTTATTACCAAGCATATCAACAAAAATGTTTCCTGCCTGGAAGTCAACTTTTCCTTTAAACACAGGTTTGGCTAGTTCTCCGGCCATTTCAAGTTGACCGTTTAAGAAACCACGGATATTATTGACCTGATCCTCAGGTAAAAAAGCGTTTACAAAAGAAATATCGGTTTTATCGAAAAGCAAGGAAAGGTCAAGATTGTTGTTTTCTCTAAATAGATAATATTTTCCGCGGAAATCAAAAGTTTTGATTTTATCTGATACCTGTTTGAATTTACGCATGATTCCACCTTCAATATCAAAGCTTAGAGTTTGATTATTCCATTGTTGGCTAAACATCAGATCACCAATAAATTCGTTATTGATGCGGAAGGAATCAATCCCAGCCATGGTAGTTAGATCTACATTAGTAAAAATGTCTCTAATTTCACCATAGGCATTCATTGTTCCATCGAATTGCAAATCATCAGGTAAAAATTCGTCTAGGTCTTCCAATTCAAAATCCTTAATCATATAATTTAAAACTTGCGAGGAGTCGCGCGAAAGAATACCATCTAGATTAATTTCTCTGTTTCCTTTGGAAATTAAAATATTGGATAGCTCGATAGTATTATTTTTTAGAAAAACCATTCCTCTATCTTCGATATTCCAGGTTTGACCTCGAATTGGAAGTTTTGAAATATCAAAGTCTAAGATATATTCGTCAGGGGAAATAATTTGTGTTTCCCAAACCAAACTTCCGTAGTTGTCAGGATATTTATCAACATGCCACACCAAATCTGCATTGATAAAATTGTATTCACCATGGGCAGTCATGTGTATATCATTGAATTGTAGCCGATCTGTAGCTTTTAAGTGACCTATATCAAGGGCTAAGTCTAATTGTAAAGGTGCGCCTGAATTTTGAATACGTACATCATCAAAAACTACATCTTTATAAGCAATTTGCTTGCTTTTCAAATTGAATTTAAAAGAATGATCTTCCGATTTAAATTCTCCATCAAGGGTTGATTTTTTTGCAATTTTGATATCAGGATAAAACACGTTTAAAATGGGTTGTACATCGTGCATTTTTACGTCGAATTCGAATTCTGATTTTTTCTCCACATATTCTTTTTCATCCTGAAAATAATCCGGGAAGATTTTTTGAAACTGGTTACGTAAAGTGTTTTGAATACTTGTTAGATCAAATTTTCCAATGAGTTCTCCATCGATTAGATCGCTCCTAAGAATAATGGAATCTGCTTTTTTTGAGCGGCCGATATAAATTCCTAAAGTATCAAATGCCAGATTGATTTCGTTTTGTTGGTAGTTTAAATTCGAAATTCCTATAGTACCTTTTATATTATTGAATGTTTTACCAGAAGTTTTGACGTGTAATTTGGCACATAATTCCGTTTCTGTTCGAATACTGTCTTTTTCAATAATGTTTAGTCTAGTGAGCATTGCTTTTTGGATATCGAGCTCAAAATCCAACTTGTTTTGAGGACCAAAATCAACCATTCCATTGTAAAGAATACTGATATTTTCCTCTTCCATTTTTATTTTACCTTGAAATTTATTGTCTTTTATTTTTCCTTCTTGAATGTTGAGATCAGAATAGGAATAACCCTTGAATTGGAGCTCATTGATTCTTCCAGAGAGGTCGATATCCATATCTTTTTTGGACAAACCTTTTCCCTTGAGAAAAAGTCCTCCATCCATCATCCCAAATGATTGATTGCCAGTTATTGCTTTTAAGTCTACATGGTCCACCAAAATATCATATTCTTTACGGGTAAATTTGGAAGGGTCTTGTGGACCTTGATAGTAAAAAGTAGAATCTTCGAAGTCATAATTGATCTTGATTCCCCTTTTTGCGACAATATTTCCGAGTCCAGAATTAATAGATGCCTCAAGAATAAATCCATCACCTGAAATAGGGCCATAGACGAAACCGTCATTGATATTAACAACTCCCAATCCTCTTAAGTTAGAGGGTATTTGTATTTTTTTGCCTGAGTCGAATGGATACAATGGAAAAGATTCGATGTCTTCTACAGATGTTTGAATGTTACTAAAATTGAAATCGACGAATGAATTGTAGAAATTTCTGTAATCTGGGATATTAAAAGATCCAGCAATATGGGTGTGTTTTCCAGTAGTTAGGTCAAAGTTTTTTACTTTTAATTTTCTCACCTTGCCTTTTACTTTACCTTGTATTTTGACAATGTGATCTAATCCTTTAAGGGGAGTAGCAAAGAATGAAACGTCCTTTAGTGAGACCTCAGTTGAGTTGAAATGAGCTACAAGTTTGACACTATCTTCAAAACTTATCCATGACCTCCAGTTTTTGGTTTTGAACTCTAATTTTTCCATATCCAACATACTTTTGCCAAGTTGCAGATACAAATTATCCAGGATTAAACCGGTTGAATCAATTGCTACTTCGGATCGCATGGCATAGATTTGAACACCACTTTTATCTCTTGCCTCTAAATCATCAATCGCTATAGCCACACCACCAGGGATCAATTTGAATTCGGACATAGATAAATGAATATTTCTTAGGTCGATATCGCTATAATTCACACCATAATTCTGCTCTGGTTTGTTTTCGTCTTTAAAAATGAAATGCACATTTTTTAGGGCGATATTCGCAATACGGAAATCAAAGTCAATTTTGCTTGTATCAGGTTCTTCAGGGGTAAAGTAATCGATTATAAATTTTAGGTTCAGATCATCTTCTCCTTCGTGTTTAATAAGATAGGCGTTGGTATTTTCAAATTCAATGTTCTCTATATAGAAAAACTTCTTTTTAAAAGAAAAATCATCTATTTCTACCCAGATTTTTTCAGCATAAATAAGTGTGTCACCTTGCTGGTCTTCAGCATACAAGCCTTGGATTTCGGCACTATCGAAAAATATAATTTCAACTTTATCAATGGTTACTACTGTCCCCCATTCATCTGCAAGATAAGCTGCTACACGGTTTGCCAACCATGTTTGAAAGGTAGATGTTCGAATTGCAAAGGCCAAGGAGATAATCAGAATGAATATGAATTCTAGGAATATAAAACTTCCCCTTCCTACTATTTTAACTACCTTTGCGATTCTTTTTTGGGTTTAAAAATACAATAAATTTGACGATAAAACACATATATATCCTTGCAATTGAATCCTCCTGTGATGATACGTCTGTGGCTATTTTAGAAAACGACAAAGTGTTGTCGAATATTATTGCAAGTCAGAGTGTTCACAAAGAATATGGTGGAGTGGTCCCGGAACTGGCTAGTAGAGCACATCAACAAAATATTGTACCAGTGGTTTCAATGGCCTTAAAAAAGGCAGGAATCACAAAGGAACAATTGCATGCAATCGCTTTCACTGAGGGCCCTGGTTTATTGGGTTCGTTGATTGTTGGTGCTAGTTTTGCGAAATCAATGGCGCTGGGGTTAAACATTCCTTTGGTTGCCGTAGACCACTTGAAAGCACATATCATCTCCCACTTTATTCGAGATAATGAAGGTGTTCCTCAGTTTCCTTTTTTGTGCTTGACGGTATCAGGAGGACACACCATGATCGTTAAAGTAGATAGTCACACTAAGATGGAAATTTTAGGGAAAACCATAGACGATGCAGCAGGTGAGGCTTTCGATAAGATTGCTAAAATTATAGGTTTGCCTTATCCGGGAGGACCATTTATTGATAAATATGCAAAGGAAGGTCATGCTGATCGATTCAGTTTTCCGCACCCCAAAGTTGAGGGATTGAATTATTCATTTAGTGGATTGAAAACAAGTGTCTTGTATTTTCTAAAAAAGGAGATTGCTCGAGATCCTGATTTTATAGAAAAAAATAAAAATGATCTCTGTGCTTCTGTCCAGAAAACAATTATCGACATCCTAATGAATAACTTACGTAAAGCAGCAAAAATTCATGGAATCAAGGAGATCGCAATTGCTGGTGGAGTAAGTGCAAATTCAAGATTACGTTCGGAGATCCAAGATCTTGGGAGAGAGTCGGGATGGAATACTTATATTCCAAAATTTGAGTATTGCACAGACAATGCAGCCATGATTGGAATATTGGGATATTTTAAGTATCTTAACGGGACTTTTGAAAACCAAAGTATTACACCGAAGGCTAGGATAAAATTTTAAAACTACTTCTCATGACTCAGGAACATTTTTCAAAATTGGAGCAAATGTACTATGCTGCGCCGTTGCACAAATTTTATGATTCGCTTCAAATCAAAATATCCAAAGGTATATGTGAGATAGAACTGGATTTAGAGGAAAAGTATTTTCATTCTGGAGGAGCTGTTCATGGTTCAGTTTTTTTTAAACTTCTTGATGATGCCTGTTACTTTGCCATTCAATCACAGTTAGAGGATCAGTTTATAGTAACTGCAAAATTCCATGTGGATCTGCAAAGACCTTTGAAAACAGGGAGAGTTAAAGCAATTGGTGAAGTAATACGGCTTTCTTTTGATGAATATTTTGCAAAATCAACTCTTTATGATGATAAGGGTCGGGTAGTGGCAACTGGAACTGGACAGTTTATGAAGACTAAACTACCGTTAGAAAGAATAGAAAGTTATTAGAAAAAAAGTGGGTAAGCTACTTGCATCGCACCGCTACAACCGTCTACCCTTGCTATGTTCCCATCCTGGGGGATTTAACAGGAGCTGGTCGTACAAGACTTACCCGGCGCAAAACTATTAAAAAAATCATAAAATTCAGTATCCTTCCTTAATATTTTTCGTATTCCTGTATATTTGCTATAGGTTCTTCAAAGTAATATTTGAGAATTAAAAGTACATTACATTTACAGAAATTTCGAATAAGTGAGTACATCAAAGAATATATCGGTTGTCATACCCTTGTTTAACGAAGAAGAGTCTTTGCCAGAATTACATGCATGGATTCAAAAAGTGATGAATGAGAATCAATATTCTTATGAGGTTGTTTTCGTAGATGACGGTTCAAGTGACCAATCCTGGAAAGTTATTGAAGAATTACAAGCGAAGGATTCAAACGTGGTTGGGATTAAATTCCAAAGAAATTATGGGAAATCTGCAGCCTTACACATGGGTTTTCAGAAAGTGGTGGGAGATGTTGTGATTACAATGGATGCAGACCTTCAGGATTCACCGGATGAGATTCCAGGTTTGTATAAAATGATTACAGATGAGGGATTTGATCTGATAAGTGGCTGGAAGAAAAAAAGATATGACCCGATAACCAAAACAATTCCTACCAAATTATTCAATTGGGCTACTAGAAAGCTTTCGGGGATTTATTTGCACGATTTTAATTGTGGGTTAAAAGCTTATAAAAAATCTGTAGTAAAAAGCGTGGAAGTGTATGGGGAAATGCACAGATATATTCCTGTCTTAGCCAAATTTGCTGGGTTTAAGAAGATTGGAGAGAAAGTAGTTCAACATCAAGCCAGAAAATACGGTAAAACGAAATTTGGAATGAATCGATTCATGAATGGTTTCCTGGATTTGATTACCGTTACATTCATGGGCCGTTTTGGAAAGAAGCCAATGCACTTTTTTGGTGCCATGGGAACCTTGATGTTTTTCCTTGGATTCTTGTTGGCGATTTATCTAGGAATCATGAAGTTGTTTGTGGATACAGAAGGAAAACTCATTGCACAAAGAACTGAATTTTATTTGGCGCTTACGTTCATGATTATTGGTTCTCAAATGTTTTTAACTGGGTTCATTGCAGAATTGGTCAACCGAAATTCTTCTTCAAGAAATAATTATTTGGTAGAGAAAGAAGTGTAAATTAGTAGGATGCAACGTATTCTATTTCTGATTTATATTTTCATATCCTTATCTGGATTGGCTCAAGGCTTTTCTTATTGGGGAAATCAGTATGGAGTACGAGCAAGTTTTTTAGGCGGGGCTGCTGTAGGATCGGTACTCGACAATACTTCAATTTACTATAACCCTGCATCACTTGGTTTTGTTGATGGAGGCAATTTAAGCGTTTCAGCCAACACCTTTTCATTGCGCTTTGTTCGAGTGGAAGATGGCTTAGGAAATAATTTAGATTTGAATACAACCGGATTTACCATTCTACCACAATTAATTTCAGGTATGATCGATCTAAAGAAAACGCCAAAATTAAAGCTAGGTTATATCCTACTTGCCAAAGAATCATTCAATAGCGATTATACATTGAGTTATAATGGACAAGATAATTTTGTGGATAGTGTTTCAGGAAATGAAAACTTTTTCACAACCTATCAATCGAGTCATAAATATAATGAAATCTGGGCAGGTGCAGCAGTTGCCTATAATGTTAATCCCATATTTTCAGTTGGTTGCTCCTTTTTTATTTCTTTCATTGACGAGCGCGTAATTAATAACTTAAGCTTTCGTGTTATTCCGTCTGGGAGTCAGACAGATTATATCAGCTTACGGAGTAATTATGACTTTTCATACTGGAATTTCAAAGGCATTTTTAAGCCTTCTTTGGCGATCTCAAAACCCCGGTTTAGGTGGGGGATAAGTGGGACTATTCCATCTTTTAATATTTATGGTGAAGCCAAGGCCAACAGAGAAGTTGAAGTTTTAAATTTCCCTCAATTTCAGGGAGTAGATTTCCTATTTACGGATCAACAGAAAAAAATAAAGGCGAAAACCAGATTTTCAGGTTCAATATCAACCGGTATGGGTTTGAAAATAGGAAAAGGAAGTTGGCTTCATCTATCAGGAGAGTACTTTTTTCCTCAGGAATATTATCTGCTATTTAATCCTGACAATCATGTTGTTGCTTTTCCCCAAGGAATATCTGAGGAACAGATTGATACCATATTTGGCTTACAAAATTTCCTTGCCTACGGAGAAAGAAGAAAGCAGGTCGTAAACGCTGGAATAGGATGGGAGCAAAGAATCAATGACAGAGTAGAATTAATGTTTGGTTTCAGAACAGATTTTAATTTTTCATTTCCTGAAGACCGTCATGTTGAGTTGGAGCACATAAAAAAAGTGGGCGCTATTTGGAATAACTATTATGGATCGGCTGGAGTAAGTTTCTGGGATAAAAAAGGGAAACATTACTCTGTCGGAGTGGAATTGGGATTTACACCAAGTGGGACAACTGTTCAGTATATCGATCTATCTAATCCCAATATTAATCAATTTTATTCGGCGGAAAGAAGAGAAGGGAAGCTACAAGATTATAATGTAAAGTTGATTTTTGGAATAGAACTCAACTGGAAAAAGAAATGTTCTGACTGTCCCGCTGAGGATGTAAACGAGTAGCTCTCAGAACCATATAAATAGGCTCAATTTCATCTAAAATTGCTTATATTCGCGTCTCGAAAAAACCGAATATCAAACTGAAGTATGGAGAATATTGCACCTTATAAACCCGTAAATAAAGTTAGAATCGTAACCGCAGCATCTTTGTTTGATGGACACGATGCCGCTATCAATATCATGAGAAGAATCATACAATCAACTGGATGTGAGGTGATTCACTTAGGGCATGATCGTTCTGTAGAAGAAGTTGTGAATTGTGCTATTCAGGAAGATGCACAGGCAATTGCGATGACTTCGTATCAAGGGGGACACATTGAATATTTCAAATACATGTATGATCTATTAAAAGAAAAAGGTGCAGATCATATTAAAATTTTCGGTGGAGGTGGAGGAACCATTCTTCCAGAAGAAATTAAAGAACTTCAGGATTACGGTATTACCAGAATTTATCACCCGGATGATGGAAGAGAAATGGGATTGCAAGGGATGATCAATGACTTGGTAAAACAAGCAGATTTTCCTGTTGGAGAACATTTAAATGGTGAGATCAAGCAACTAGAATCGAAAAGAATTCCGGCCATTGCGAGAGTTATTTCAGCTGCAGAAAACTTCCCGGATGCTTCTAAAGAGATCTTGGATGAGGTACATCAAATGGCAGAGAAAGTGCATACGCCTGTGCTAGGGATCACTGGAACAGGTGGAGCAGGAAAATCTTCATTGGTAGATGAATTGGTTAGAAGATTTTTAATTGATTTTAAAGATAAAACGATAGCGGTTGTTTCAGTAGACCCTTCCAAAAGAAAAACAGGAGGAGCACTTCTTGGGGATAGAATCAGAATGAATTCGATTCGAAATGATAGAGTTTATATGCGTTCGTTAGCTACGCGTCAATCCAATTTGGCACTTTCTAAACATGTTGCTGAAGCGATTCAAGTATTGAAGGCGGCGAAATACGACTTGATCATCCTGGAAACTTCTGGAATCGGGCAATCGGATACTGAAATATTAGATCATTCAGACGTTTCTTTATATGTAATGACGCCAGAATATGGTGCGGCGACTCAATTAGAGAAAATCGACATGCTGGATTTTGCGGATGTCATCGCCTTGAATAAATTCGACAAAAGAGGTGCATTGGATGCTTTGAGAGATGTAAGAAAGCAGTATCAAAGAAATCATCAATTATGGGAAAAGGATGTGGACGACATGCCAGTTTATGGTACCATCGCGTCTCAGTTTAATGATCCGGGAATGAATTCACTTTACAAGGTGATCATGGATACAATTTGCGAGAAGACAGGTGCTAAACTGGAATCTACATTTGAAATTACGAAAGAGATGTCTGAGAAAATCTTCGTGATTCCGCCAGACAGAACTAGATATTTATCTGAAATCTCAGAAAACAATAGATCTTACGACAAATGGGTAGAAGATCAAGTGAAAGTTGCACAGGAGTTGTACGGAATTCAGATGTCCATGGATGCCTTAAAATCTTTGGATGTTGAAGACAAGGATCGATTGATTAAAGGACTTCAAGAAACTTTTGAAAAGGTGAAATTGAATTTGGATCCAAAAAACTGGATGTTGATTCAAGAATGGCCGGAAGTAGTAAAGAAATATGAAGATCCGATCTACAAATTCATGGTTCGAGATAAAGAACTTTCCATTGAAACCCATACAGAGTCCTTATCGCATCTTCAAATCCCGAAAGTGGCACTTCCAAAATACAAGGCTTGGGGAGATTTATTGAAATGGCAATTACAGGAAAATGTTCCTGGGAAATTTCCTTACACTGCTGGATTATTCCCTTTCAAAAGAGAAGGAGAGGATCCAACAAGAATGTTTGCCGGTGAAGGAGGTCCGGAAAGAACAAATAGAAGATTCCATTACGTTTCTTTGGGGATGCCGGCAAAAAGATTATCAACGGCTTTTGACTCTGTAACACTTTATGGAAATGATCCAGATTTAAGACCAGATATTTACGGGAAAATTGGGAATTCAGGAGTTTCGATTTGTTGTTTGGATGATGCGAAAAAATTGTATTCTGGATTTGATCTATCTGATCCAAAAACATCAGTTTCGATGACGATCAATGGTCCGGCTCCAATGCTTTTAGGGTTCTTTATGAATGCAGCAATCGATCAAAATTGCGAAAAATACATCAAGGAAAAAGGTCTGGAAGCGGAAGTTGAAAAAGTTAAAAAGGCATTGTACGATGATCAAGGTATTGCCAGACCCGCCTATCAAGGAGATTTACCTGAAGGAAATGATGGTTTAGGATTGATGCTTTTGGGCGTTACCGGAGATCAAGTACTACCTGCAGATGTCTATGCTAAAATCAAAGCAGAAACATTGAAGCAAGTGAGAGGGACTGTTCAAGCTGATATTTTAAAAGAAGATCAAGCTCAGAATACTTGTATCTTCTCTACTGAATTTGCTTTGAGATTGATGGGAGATGTTCAAGAATATTTTATTGAACATGGAGTAAGAAACTTCTATTCAGTTTCTATTTCAGGTTATCACATTGCGGAGGCTGGAGCGAATCCAATTACGCAGTTGGCACTGACATTGGCAAACGGATTCACTTATGTAGAATATTATTTAAGTAGAGGGATGGACATCAATGCATTTGGTCCGAACTTATCTTTCTTTTTCTCGAACGGAATCGATCCGGAATATGCCGTAATAGGTAGAGTTGCAAGAAGAATTTGGTCCAAAGCACTAGATAAAAAATACGGAGCTAATCCTAGAGCTCAGATGTTGAAATATCATATTCAAACTTCAGGACGATCTTTGCACGCCCAAGAGATTGATTTCAACGATATTCGTACGACGTTACAGGCACTTTACGCCATTTACGATAACTGTAATTCATTACACACCAATGCTTATGATGAAGCGATTACCACTCCAACAGAGGAGTCTGTAAGACGTGCCATGGCTATTCAGTTGATCATTAACAGAGAGTTAGGATTGGCGAAGAACCAAAACCCAATTCAGGGAGCTTTCATCATTGAAGAATTGACTGAATTAGTGGAAGAAGCTGTGTTAACAGAATTTGATAGAATTACAGAAAGAGGAGGCGTTTTAGGTGCCATGGAAACCATGTACCAACGTTCGAAGATTCAAGAAGAAAGTTTGTATTATGAAACTTTGAAACATACTGGAGAATTCCCAATTATCGGAGTCAACACATTCTTGAGTTCAAAAGGGTCTCCAACCATCATTCCACAGGAAGTTATTCGCGCTACGGAAGAAGAAAAACAATATCAAATTGATATGTTGAAGAATCTTCACAAAGCTAGAGGAGAGAAGGCTGAGGAATCGATTCAAGTGGTTCAAAAAGCAGCTATTCAAAACCAAAACATGTTTGCAGAATTGATGGAAGCATGTAAATATTGTTCTTTAGGTCAAATTACAGATTCGTTGTTTGATGTTGGGGGGCAGTATAGAAGGAATATGTAATTATTTTGTTTAGTTAGTGATGGCTGTAGTAAATTTTGATTCAAGTGATGGATATGTTCAGGGATATGTCTTTCGAATGAAATAAATTTCACTTTGCGCAACTTAGCGACTTCTTAGCGTAGCTTTGCGGAACAATTCCTGTAAGTTTAAAATATTAATTAAGCTTCTTAGCAACGTTGGCTTTTATCGCAATGCTTCCTTCTTCTACACTTGGAAAGATTTCTTCGTAAGTCATGATTTTATTCATACTCACTCTGCGGTTTATGCTGTCTCGTTTTAAGTCGGAAGGCACATCAAAACCTGATGCAGCGAGTAATTCAGCGAAACTTTTCACAGTGGCGTTATGATAGTTTTTTACTCTTTCGGATTTATCTTCGACCACTAATCCTTTCATAAGAGATTTGTCTTGAGTAGCAACCCCCACCGGACAAGTATTATCATTACATTTTAAAGCTTGAATACATCCGGTAGCCATCATCATTGCACGTGCACTGTTAACCATATCTGCCCCAATCGCAATAGCTCGAGCAATATCAAATCCACTGATTATTTTTCCAGATGCAATTACAACGATGTCCTTTTTTAGATTATAACCTTTGAGTGTATCGATGACAAAAGCTAGTCCATCTCTCATTGGGGATCCTAATGAATTGGAAAATTCGACCGGCGCTGCACCTGTCCCACCTTCACCTCCATCAACGGTAATAAAATCAGGTGTTTCTCCTGTTGCAACCATTGCTTCACAGATTGCAATAAACTCTTCTTTTTTACCAATACAAAGTTTAAATCCAACAGGTTTGCCTTCCGATAACTCTCTTAATTGTTTGACAAAAGCCAACAATCCCTCGGGATTGCTAAAAGTCTTATGTGCAGGTGGGGAATGCACATCAATGTGAGGTTCCACTTTTCTGATCTTGGCAATTTCTGGAGTGTTTTTTGCTGCCGGAAGAATTCCTCCATGACCGGGTTTGGCCCCCTGAGAGATTTTAATTTCAATCATTTTGACATTCTTGAGCATTGCTCTTTCCTTAAATGAATCGGGGCAGAATTCTCCTTGATCATTCCTGCATCCAAAATAGCCAGTTCCAATCTGCCAGATCAAATCACCTCCATTTTGCAAATGGTAGGGACTTAAACCTCCTTCTCCTGTATTTTGAGCAAAATTTCCAAGTTGGGCACCTTTATTCATTGCCAAAACAGCATTCTTACTTAAAGATCCAAAACTCATTGCTGAAATATTCATAATACTTGCAGAATAGGGTTGTTTACAGTTTTTTTCTCCAATTGTAACTCGAGGTGACTCATTATGAACTTCAAGATTTTTGGCAAAAATTGAGTGATTCATCCATTCATAGCCTGAAGCATACACATCCATTTGTGTCCCGAAAGGAGTTGTGTCATTTACTTTTTTAGCGCGTTGATAAATCAGAGATCTCAGAATTCTATTTATAGGTCGACCCTGGGTATCAGTCTCCACAAAATACTGCATAATTTCAGGTCTCACTGATTCTAAAATATATCTACCATGGCCAATAACAGGAAAATTTCTTTTAATTGAATGTTTTGATTGAGACATGTCAAAGAGTCCAAGTAATATAAGAGGTCCAAACAAAACGAATGTCCATAGAATGGGTGTCCATAAAAAATAAGCAATAGCAGAAACACTGATGACAATCATCAGAGAAATAGAAAGAAAAAGCTGTTTAACGTTCATCAGTTCAAAATTGAACCCAGAAAAAGAATTCTAAGAAACAAACAGCAATAAAAACGGATTAATACTGTTGAGCCAAATCGCAAGAAATGGCCGTAGAGTCCAAATTGGTTGTGTCGGCTTCTAATTCCGCTTTAAGGGCATTACATTCAGATAACGCAGCCGATCTTGATGAATTTAGTACAGTTTTAGAACCTGCTCCAAAACCACTTTGTGTACAGTAGCAATCGTAATCGTACTTGCAGGCAAAAGCAACTGCACCAAACAAACCAATTATAAGAAACTTTTTCATAGGTGTAAATGTTTATCGATATGTCAAATATAGGGAGGAATTTTTAGATTGTCTAGTAGGAAATGTAAGATTTATCCGAAATTTACTCTCAAATAATTTATCTTTAGAGTCTTTAAAATACTTTTAGCATGCAAAAACCTACTAAGATGAAAAATCAAATATTCTCATTATTTCTAAGCAATTTTACTTTTTTTTATTTTTTGTTTCATTGTAATGTCTTAACAAGTCAAACTGTTTTATACCAAGAGACATTTCCTTCAACGGTATTCACTTCAGGAGGCTGGACAGTAAGCGGACAGGGGTCGTCAAGTGGTTCTTTGACGCCGGCGGATCTTTGGTTACACGACACAGATGGTCCAAGTGGATATTATGCTAATCCAGAGCCAATAATTGCTTCAAATTCAGTAGGAGATGGATTTTTAATTTTAGATGGGGATTATTTTAATGGATTTGGTTCTATGCCAACAGTAAGTGACTACTTTAATGCAGAGGCTGTTTCACCAGTTTATGATGTTTCAGGAAATTCAATTGTTCTAGTGAAGTTTACTCAGGCATACAATATGTGCTGTACTTTTTCAGGACCAAATATATTTTTAGACGTTTCTACTGATGGTTTTTCAAGCTTTACTTCTTTTGATGTCATGTATTCCGATGCCCCGATCAATGTAATTTCGGGCACAAGAGATTATGTTATAGATGTTTCAAGTTTTATCGCTTCCAATCCATCGAATTTCCAAGTAAGGTTTAGATGGGGTGAATTTGGTAACATGAATAGTCCATCACATTATTATTGGATGATTGATGATTTAGAAATTCAGGTACCTGCGGCGCATGAGATTTCATCTTATGATTCAGGATTAAAATGCTCCTTCAATTCGGATTACTCCTCAGGTGATTATTTTTATTCTAAAGTACCTCTAAATCAAGTTGTGCCAACTCGAATTTATGGCAGTGTTCGCAACACGGGAGCAAACTCTGAAACAAATTTGATCCAGAATACAACAGTTTATGATGAGATGCTTTCAGTAGCTTTTTCAGGATCAAGCAATTCCCTAACTATTAATTCTGGAGATACTCTAGCTGATACAATTACAACTCCGTGGAGTCCAGGTTTAGGAGAATATCGAATTGTAAATAATTTCACCTACGATAATATAGCTTCAGACGCAGACCCATCAAATAATTCAAGTGATACCATCTATTATGAGGTAACTCAGGCAGAGTTTGCTTTGGACAATTTCGATCATGTCCTTGCTGATCAAGGAGGATTAGTCATGAATTCTAGTAATCAAGCTATTGCTTTGGGAAATGCTTTTCGATATAATGCAGCTGACACTATAAGACAAATCAAATTTTCGTTAATGCAAACCGGTAATGTTAATTTCCCCTTCACTGTTTATCCAATTGTTATAAGAATTGATTCATCTATTCAGGGAGGCTATGAGATTATTTCAGAGAATGCTACATCATACACAATAACAGGACCAAGTATGCTAACACCAACTCTATCGAATGCAATTTGGCATACTTTTGATATGGGGAATGGAGTTCCAGTTTTAGCAGGAGAAGAGTATTTTGTTGGTGTGGTATCAGAATTGCTTACAACAACAGGAAGTAGAATTAATCCTGTTGTATTCGATGCTTCCATAGAACATGATAATCTTGGTTTTGTAAAAGATAATACCGGAGAATATCAGTTGTATTTATTTAATGAGGTATATGCCGTTCGTGCCATCATGGAAAACCCCATTCATGTTACCGCAAATATTGTAAATCATTCGACTTGTAAGGGAGTTTGTGATGGTGAAGTACAAACTATGGTAAGCGGTACTGGACCATTCAATTATCAATGGTATCAAAATGGAAATGTGATGCCGGGAGAGACAAATGCGCATATTCAAAATGTATGCTTTGGTGAGTACGTAGTTCATGTCACTGATCAGCAAGGAAATAATGCTTATGATACCGTGTTTGTAGATACTTTAACATCAATAGCTCCAGATTTTTCAATCACAAATAGCTATGGTGAAATTCCACATTTAGTTTTATTTGAAAACTTGACTCCCCTAATGCTTAATGTTGACTTCACATGGAATTTCGGTGAATTTAATGATACCATTTTTAATTCAATTTTTCTTGCACACACCTACCTCTCTTCAGGAATTAGAAATGTTTCATTGATGGCACATGATACAGTATTAGGATGTATGGATACGATAAGTTATAATCTTGCTATTAACTCGGTCCAAAACCCCGTTTGTACGCATAGCGCATTGATATCTGGTCCATCAAACCACAATGTTTGTGTTGCTGATAGTTTGATTTTAAGTTGTAATTCTAGTCCAGGATTTGAGTATCAATGGTATGTAGACGGTAATCCAATACATTGTGAAACCCATGCGGAGATATTGGTTATTACTGAAGGAGCTTACAAAGTAGTTATCACAGAAAATGGGTGTTCGACCATATCGGATAGTGTACTTGTTACAATTGATGAAGGTTTGTCTCCGGCAAATATCACCCAAACAGGGACTTTTAATGGATGTATAGGAGGAACTGTAAATTTAGATGCTGGTGTCGGGTATAACTCTTATTTATGGAATACTGGAGAAACAACTTCTTCAATAAATCCTACTAGTAGCGGTGAGTATTGGGTGATTACCACAGATGGGGGATTATGTCCAAGTATTTCTGGTATTGAATATTTAAATGCTTCAAATGTGACTAGGCCTGAAATATGTGTAGTGACTGTAGATACGTCTCAAAATCATATAGTATTATTATGGGAAAAACCTATTACCACAGCCATTGATTCTTTTTACATATACAGAAAGTCAGAAATCGGTCAAGATTACACGAAATTTGGAGCCACAGATTATTCAGATCTAGGTATTTGGGCAGATTTAAGTTCAGAACCTGAATCACATGGGTACTCTTACAAAATATCTGTATTAGATACATGTGGGATTGAAACCAATTTGAGTGAAGAGCATAAATCAATTCACCTCACCTTAACAGCTCTGGATACAAATACCAATTTGCTTTCTTGGTGTGATTACAGAGGATTAAATTTTAATGAGTACAAAATTTACCGAGGAACTTCCCTTTCTAATATGACTTTGTTAGCAACTGTTCCTTTTAATATTACGGCGTATTTTGATATGAATGTTCTAGCAGGAACTTCTTACTATTACCAGATTGTGGTAGATTTAGGAAGTGGTTGTGATCCGAGTAAACAATTATATTATTCAGCTAATTCAAATGCTGTTTTCAGGGAGAATGATTCAAATGTTGGGCTTTCAGAAATAGAGTCTTCATTTAAAGTATATCCGAACCCGAGTAAAGGGATTTTTATTGTAAATAGTTTTTCAACTGAATACAATAATGTTGAATGGAAGTTGTATAATTCATTGGGTCAATTTATTAAATCAAATAAACTGAAATTTGGAGCTCAGACAATAGATTTATCTGGATATCCAAATGGGATGTACTTTTTTTCAATTCTAACTGAAAAGAATCCAATTGTTCTTAAGCTACTTAAAGAATAGCTTTTGATTTGAACATAGACTAATGGTTTAAGTTTTCTTTTTGATTTGCTGGCGAAACATAGATCTAAAATCTTAATTTTGTTACCATGTCAGAAAGCAAAGAAATCCGAATCAAAGGAGCGCGAGTTCACAATTTGAAAAATATCGATGTGAACATCAAACACAAGTATTTCACTGTGATTACAGGTTTGTCGGGTTCGGGAAAATCTTCTTTAGCTTTTGATACATTGTTTTCTGAAGGACAAAGAAGATATGTTGAAAGCTTGTCTTCTTATGCCAGACAATTTTTAGGTCGATTGGATAAACCTGAGGTGGATCAGATAAAAGGAATTTCTCCGGCCATCGCCATCGAGCAGAAAGTAAAAACTAACAATCCAAGATCTACAGTAGGAACCACCACAGAAGTATATGATTTTCTAAAACTACTATTTGCCCGAGTAGGAAAAACCTATTCTCCAGTATCAGGTAAGGAGGTTGTTAAACATAGAGTTTCAGATGTGGTTGATTATCTGAATTCCTTTGAAGATGGAACAAGATTTACCATTTTGGCACCAAATTTTTTCAAATCAGACATTGCTCGATCTCGTTTTTTGGATGTCCTAATTGATCAGGGTTATTCCAGACTTTGGAAGGAGGGGGAAACCTATAAATTGACAGATTTAAAAGAGAATGAAAAAATCAATATTGAGCAATCGTATATTGTTATTGATCGTGTTTCAGTAGAAAAGGAAAGTGATGAGAACAATTCCAGATTGGGAGATTCTGTTCAGTTGGCATTTGAAGAAGGAAGGGGTGAATGTTTTGTCTTAAGGACTGATGAAAAATCACCTAAAATGTTCAGCAATAGATTCGAATTGGATGGGGTTGAATTTGTTGAGCCTGATGTTCATTTTTTTACTTTTAATAATCCGGTAGGTGCCTGTAAAGAATGCGATGGATATGGTTCGATTATTGGAATTGATAAAGACTTGGTGATTCCAAATAAAAAAGCGTCCATTTATGAAGATGCCATTGCCCCGTTTAACGGTGAAAAAATGTCTGAGTGGAAACAGCAAATGATTATTGGAGGAACTAAGTCAGGTCTTTCTATTCACAAGCCGATTGCAGAGTTTAGTCCAGAGGAAATAGAGCTCATGTGGAATGGAGATCAAAATTTTGAAGGGATCAATGACTTTTTCGATTATGTAAAATCAAAATCCTACAAGATTCATTATCGAATTTTATTGTCTCGATACCGAGGTAAAACGGAATGTCCTTCATGCAAAGGAACTAGGTTGAGAAAAGATGCTTCTTATGTAAAAGTGGGAAACTATAATTTGATCGAATTAGTTCTCAAGCCAATCAAGGAACTTAGGGTTATTTTTGATGAAATTCAATTGGATGAACATGATTCTAAAGTTGCTAAAAGACTGTTGGTTGAAATTCAAACTCGTTTGCGCTATCTAGATGAGGTAGGATTAGGGTATTTGACTTTAAATCGACAAGCCAATTCTTTGTCTGGAGGAGAATCCCAAAGAATCAATTTGGCTACCAATTTGGGATCTGGACTTGTTGGGTCGATGTATATTTTGGACGAACCCTCCATTGGTTTGCACTCAAGAGATACGGAAAGACTAATTCACATTCTTCACAATTTAAAGGAGATCGGAAATACAGTAATTGTGGTGGAACACGATGAGGACATCATGAAAGCTGCGGATGAAATTTTGGACATGGGTCCAGAAGCTGGATTGTTTGGTGGAGAAGTCGTATTTCAAGGAGATCACAAGCAATTGCTAAAGGCCAAAGGGTCATTAACAGCAGATTATTTAAATAGAAAATTACAGATTCCAATTCCGGAAAAAAGAAAAACTGGAAAGCAGTTCATTAAAATTGAAGGGGCCAGAGAAAATAATTTGAAGAATCTTTCTTTAGAGCTTCCTTTACAAGTACTAACTTGTATTTCAGGTGTTTCAGGTTCGGGAAAATCTACTTTAGTTCGCAATGTTTTATTGCCAGGTGTGTCAAGAGAATTAGGGATTTTCAAAGATAAAAAAGGAGATTTCGATTCTGTTAGTTTTCCAAAAGACTGTATTGAACAAATTGAATTCATCGACCAAAACCCAATTGGAAGGAGTTCTAGGTCGAATCCGGTGACTTATGTCAAAGCTTTTGATGAAATCCGTGATTTGTTTGCAAGTCAGCAGATTTCAAAAATTCGTGGATATAAGGCGGGATGGTTTTCTTTTAATGTAGATGGTGGGAGATGTGAAATGTGTGAAGGAGAAGGAGAAGTAACCATTTCAATGCAGTTTATGGCAGATGTCCATTTAGAATGCGAAACCTGCAAAGGAAGCCGATATAAGAATGAAACACTGGAAGTAAAATACCAAGACAAAAACATTGCTGATATTTTAGCCATGAGTATTGATGAGGCCATCACTTTTTTTGAAACGCATCTAAAGAAAGGAGGGCGAGCCACGAAAGAGGAAAAGATCATCAACAAATTAAAACCACTGCAGGAAGTAGGTCTCGGATATTTAAAACTCGGGCAATCCAGTTCGACTTTGTCTGGAGGAGAAGCACAAAGAATCAAACTGGCTTCCTTTCTAATTAAGGGTAAGAAAAGTGCCAAAACGTTATTCATTTTTGACGAACCCACTACAGGGCTTCACTTTCACGATATAGCAAAATTGTTAATTGCCTTTGAAGAACTGGTGAAAATGGGACATTCATTGATTGTCATCGAGCATAATTTGGACGTTTTGAAATGTGCAGATCATATTGTGGATCTTGGACCAGAAGGAGGGAAAGAAGGAGGAAAGATTGTTTTTCAGGGAACACCAGAGGAATTGGTAAAATCAAAAGAGTCGTATACGGCTCAGTATATGAAGGAGAAATTGAATTAATGCAAAGTGCAAAATGCAAAGTGCAAAATGATTGAAAATTTGAATCATAAATCAATCTGTCATAAATCATAAAATCAATACATCATCAAAAAAGCAAAGAAAATATTTTTAACAGGGATAGGTACGGAAGTCGGTAAAACGGTGGTTTCTGCAATTCTTGTCGAGAAATTCAAAATGGATTACTGGAAACCGGTTCAGGCAGGTGAATTGGAATTTACGGATACCATGAAGGTACAATCTTGGGTAAAAAATGATGCCTCTGTTTTTCATCAGGAACAATTTCAGTTGAAAACTCCGGCTTCTCCACACCATGCCGCAAAAGTAGATGGAGTTCAAATTGATTTGGAAGATTTTATAGTACCTGAAACTGAAAACAATCTGCTAGTAGAGGGAGCTGGAGGTTTGATGGTTCCTTTAAATGATAACGGAGATTTGATTATTGATTTGATTCCAAAGGTAGCGGATGGCGTGATTTTGGTGAGTCGGAATTATTTGGGAAGTATCAATCATACCATGCTCTCTATTGAAGCCTTGCAGAAGAGAAAAATTCCAATATTAGGGCTCATTTTTAATGGAGAATCCAATCCGGCTACAGAAGAGATTATTTTGAATAAGCACAAGCTGAAATGTATAGGTAAAATACCGTTACTTTCTCACATCGACACATTAAAAATTCAAGAAGCGGGAAGTTTTATCGAAGCTATTTTTGATTAATTTCGAAAGCATGAAGAAAAAACCATTGATTTTAATTACCAATGACGATAGTATTTACGCAAAAGGTATAGCTTCGTTGATTGAGGCAGTTAAAGATTTAGGGGATATTTTGGTTGTAGCGCCCGAAAAACCACAATCGGGAATGGGACACGCCATAACGGTAAATCACCCACTTAGATTGCAAAAAAGTGATCGATACGAAGGCATTGAAGCCTATTCTTGCTCTGGAACACCGGTAGATTGCGTAAAGCTTGCCATTTATGAGATTTTACATGAAAGACCAGATATTATTGTTTCAGGAATCAATCATGGAGCCAATTATGCAACTAATGTATTGTATTCAGGGACGATGTCAGCCGCGGTAGAAGGGGCTTTAGAAGGAATTCCCTCAATTGGTTTTTCGCTCTTGGATCATGATTTGGACGCTGACTTTGATGCATCAAAATATTACGCAGAAAGAATTACACAGGAAGTATTAAAAAATGGATTAACAAAAGGCGTTTGTTTGAACGTCAACATTCCAAAACTGCCCATTACAGAAATTGCAGGAATCAAAGTTTGTAGGCAAGCAAGAGCCTATTGGGAAGATAAATTTGATAAGAGACAAGATCCATTTGGTCAAGATTACTATTGGCTCACCGGTAAGTTTGAGAATTTTGATGGAGGTG
>JAWKMJ010000029.1:0-43581 GCA_041392305.1 Crocinitomicaceae bacterium | reverse complement strand
AAATTCCCCGTTAAGGCCGGATTCATGTGTAAAGCCGCATTGTAAATTTGTGAAAAGTGGATGTCCTGTGCTTTCATTGAATTGAAGGCTAACGACATAACTGCCAAGATTAAAATTCTTTTCATCACTATGAATTTTTAAAATAAATATTACCTAGTCAACATTACATTTCCAGTTCTCTCAAAAGTCTGCCCAACTGTGGAGGTTCCCCAGAATTTATAAACAAATACTGCTTGAGGGCATTCTTCTCCATTTTTATGAGTTCCATCCCATTCAACATTTGCATCCTCAGACTCCCATATTAATCCTCCCCAACGATTATAAATTTCCATTTTGTAGGATTTCCATACGGGACCATATACTCTGAACAAATCATTTTGTCCATCATTATTTGGAGAGAATATGTTAGGAATATAGATAGCAACCTCTCCATCAATAATAACTGAAATAGTATCATATCCCACACATCCATTTTCATCAGTACCTTGAACTATGTATGTAATTGTTCCTAAAGGACCAGCAACAGGGTCTGAACAATCATCACAATCAAGATAGTTAGAAGGTGTCCATGTGTAAGAAATAATTACAGTCGGGCTTGTAGCTTGCAATTGAGTTGTGGTACCTAAAGGAATAGTTACATCAGAACCAGCATCAATTACAGGAGGCGGCAATACAGTTATATGAATAGAGTCAGAAGCTGAACCACATATCCCAGTCACTGTAGCATATAAAGTTGTATCTGAAGTAACAGTGAATGTTACTGAAGAAAGTGTATCTCCATTATTCCATAGAGGAGCACCTGTGTTCGAGTTTGCTGTAATTGTCACACTTTCCCCATAACACACTGTAAAGTCAGCTCCAAGATTCACGCTTGCACCTGGAATCACAGTTACATTTTCAATTATTGTATCATAACAAATACCTGATCCTTGGACTACAGAAGTATGCTGAAAACTTGATAAAACATTTACAAAATTGGCTGCATCTCCAATAGAAGTATAATTCCCACCTTCACAAATAGATGTATCTATAATTGTAATAATTGGTTGAACCACTGTAACATTCTGTGTTATAATTGAATCACAGCCAATAGAATTGGTTAGAGTGGAAACATATGAAGTTGCTGAATTTATTGTTTGAGTAGTGCCGTCTGCAAAAGTGAAAGAACTTCCCACACAAACTTGTTCATTTATCGTATTGGAAGAAGAAGTCGTTTGGTCAATAATTGAGAGATTCGATCCTGTAGTTGTGCAATTCCCATTTGAAACAACAACATAATAATTTCCTGCTCCTAAACCACCAAATGCTCCAGTTGTATTTGAACTGATGGAATTATTTGAGGCATCAAACAATTCATAAGATGTTCCATTTGAAGCAATTGTGATTGATCCATTTGGAGATGTGCAATCAGTAAGATCCGTTGTGACTTCCGATGAAATTGCAGGAATATCATTAATTACTACGGTTACTGTTGAAGCAGGTGATTCGCATAATCCAACAGATTCGGTAACATAATAAATGGTAGTACCCAAAATTGAATTTGGGGCCAATGTGCTTCCTGTTCCAATATTAACAGTTAATCCTGCATCAGAATACCAATTTAAAGAACCACCAGCTGAGGTATTTGCGGATAAATCAGTCATGATATCTCCAAAACAGTAAATAGCATCTGTTCCTGCATTAGGAGCAGAAGGAATCGCATTGATTGTAATTGTAACTGCCGTTGCAGCAGATTCACATCCAGCAACTGTTTCAGTAACATAATAAATTGTTGTACCAACCGAGGCGCTTGGCGTAAGAGCAGTACCTGTTCCAACTACATTTGTTAACCCTGCATCATCATACCATGTAAGTGTTCCCGAAGATCCCGCAGTTGCACTTAGATCAGATATCACATCTCCAACACAGTAGGTAGCACTTACACCTGCTACAGGTGCTGAAGGAGCTGAAGGGTTGTTAATTAATAAAGTACTCGATTGAACAGCACAAGTACCCATAATTGCGATTACGTAATAACTTCCAGCATTTAATCCGGTGAAAACACCCGTAGCGTTAGAAGTAACCAAACCACCAGCTGAAGTATACAATTCATAAGAAGTTGCTCCGGCCGCTGTTACTGTAAATGTTCCATCTGGGTTGACACAATCTGTAATATCAGTAGAACTCTCTGATCCAATAGTAAGCATTGGCCCCGCATTAATAGTCACGTTAAATGTTGTATCACATGTAGGATCATTAATGTCTACGATTTGTATAGCAAATGTACCATCTGCCTGACCAGTCCAGTTTTGCGTACCAGCCATAACATCGTTGAATTCTGTCGTTCCACCGATAATTACATCATAAGTTCCTGTTCCAGCAATAGTAAAATCTACAGAACCATCATTTGCTCCATCACAAGATTCATCTGTAATGGCTGTAGTAACCGAAAGATCACAACAGTTTTGAATAGTAATGGTAACTGTACTTGCTGGTGATTCACAACCTGCAACTGTCTCGGTTACATAATAAATTGTAGTTCCAAAAGTAGAACCTGGAGTTAAAGCAGTTCCCGTTCCGATATTGGAAGTCAAACCTGGATCAGAATACCAATTATAAGTACCTCCAGTACCACTTACTGTTAAATCCAACATGGCGTCTCCCACACAATAGGTTGCATCTGCAAGAGCATTTGGTGCAGCTGGTGCCGAGGCATTGCTGATCGTAAGAGTGGTAGATTGAGTTGAACATCCATTTAAGGTCACTACAACATAATAACTACCAGCAGCTAAACCAGTAAAGTTTCCAGTAGCATTAGTTGAAACTGAAGCCCCACCTGAAGTAAATAACTCATAGGAAGTTCCGTTTGAAGTGATAGAGATGGAACCATCCGGCACCAGACAGTTAGTGATGTCTGTAGCATTCTCAGCCGAGATAACAGGATTGTCATTTACCGTTATTGTTACTGTGCTTGCCGGAGATTCGCATCCATTTAAGGTTTCGGTTACATAATATATTGTTGTTCCAATTGTTGATCCTGGAGTAAGAGATGTTCCTGTTCCTATGTTGGCAGTCAAACCAGCGTCAGAATACCAATTCAAAGTACCTCCTGATCCAGCGGTTGCGGTTAAATCAGATAAAGCATCTCCGTTGCAGTATGAATTATCCGTGCCGGCAGTGGGCGCAATTGGCGTAAATCCGTCATTAATTGTTACTGTCGTGGTTGCAGTACATGAAGGGTCTGTTTGATCTGTTACAGTAACAGTATAATTTCCTGCAACTAAATTAGAAATATCTTCTGATATAGCCGAATTAGTCCACGAATAACTATATGAGGAAGCTCCAGTTACAGTCAGGTCAACAGCACCATCTGTCCCCCCTGCGCAAGTGACATTTGTAGTAATTGTAGACAATGTTGGCGGTGTGCAAGTCGAGGAACATGCTATTAACGTTGAAGGATCATTTATAATAATTTGCGACCCTAAACCATCCGTTACTTGATAAGGTGCATTTCCAGAAGGAGTTTGAGTTGCTCCATTTCCTCCAAAAACACCATATCCAGTAGTGGTAATCGTACATGGTAAAGTAGCTCCTATACATCCAACGATTGGGACAACCGTTCCTCCACAAGTAACACAATCATTTGATGTAGTAGAAATTGTTGTCCATTCTTCCCAAGTATAAGATCCCGTACCGTTTGTAATTGTAATATCTCCATTTGATTCTAAACATGCCGTCAAGTTAGTACAAGGATCTACCACAACAGTTACCTCATCTGAACCACAGGCCAAAGTATAGGTTATGGTGTGCGTCCCTGCTCCAGCAGTTGCTGGATTAAAGACACCTGTTGTAGGATTTACTCCTGTTCCCGACCACGTTCCACCTACAGTATTTGGTATTAGGTTAAAAGTGGGGTCGGTTTCACAAACTGTATCGGCCGGACAAACATTGGCGTCGCAACATACAAGGGAATACTGCGCACAAGCCGACATGTTTACCGCTTCAATTCTACCATTTCTATTTCCATTTAAAGAGTTATCAGATTGTGCTCCACATACGATCACCTCTCCGTTAGAATTTACACTAACATCGTAAACATCAATAGAAACAGCTGCAGAAGCCAATAAGTTTAAGTTTTGATCGTATTTATGCACTTGATTCTTTGACCCAGCATAAACATTCCCACAATCATCAACAGCTAAACCACTATTTTCAACCTCAATTCCTCCAACTATCGGTATTGTATTAGATGCACCTCCAGGAATAGCTACTGTATTTATCAAAGCTCCAGAATTTATATCCCATTGCAGAATTTGATCTCCTTTGTGCGTATAGAAGTACGAGTCGTTTGCTACTAAAGCTTTCAGGCCGCCTCCATTTTGAGTAGCTGGCAGATAGTTTTCACATTTATATCCCAAATTATGAGTGTTATTGACTCTAAAATCAGGTTTCACTTCAGGGCATGCTCCAAAATTTTGATTAATTACACCAACATCATCATGAGTAAGAAACACATATTTAGCATTTGATGAGGATGCTATTGAGCGTACTTCTATAGGAGTAACTGGAGGGAAGGAAATCCCAAATATACTAACTGAATCAAAGGTAACATGACTAGTTACATTCCCTGTTAATACATCCACATCAAAAATTGCTGAATGATAAACTATAGGACCAGGTGCATAAGTTCCCCCCACAATTAACTTAGTTCTGTCGCAATTAAAAGTAATGGACCAAAGTTCACTTGCTAAACCTAAAGAATAAGTTCCACCATTATTTTGGTGCCAATCCATAACTCCTGCTGCGGAAACTCTTTCCATTTCAGGTGAAACCCCACTAGTGATATAACTTATACCAGAGGCATCTGTCGCCAATGTTCCTAACCAAACCGTACTTGTATCCCAAGGTGTAGTATAAGTCCATTGAAGAACCCCGGCAGAATTAAACTTTTTTAATTGCATGGGAGTTTCTCCCCCGATAGAATAAATATTGCCCGCACCATCAGTTTCAACTTCCCATACAGCAGTTGAAGTTGTGTAGGTAGGAGAAATAACCCAAGGATCAATCACTAGGGTATGGGATGGATCATAAATCCCAAGATCAAAACTTAACTCATTATCCACAAGTTTATATTTCGAACTGATTATTTGATTTGTAACTTGATCAAAAGTAAAAGGTGCATGCTCTATTAATTGGGCAAGAGAAGTATTTGTTTCAATTTGCCCTTTTGAATTTAGCACCATTTCAATTCTCTCCTCCGCCACTGAAGTTTTATCAAAAGAATACTTTAATTTGATTTGTGTCGGATCCCCACCCGGATGTACGATAATTGAATATTTTATACCTCCTTTTTCATGAAATTCGTATTCGACATCTATGTGATCATACAAATTTTTATATATGATCTTCTTATAACCAGGAACGCTAGCAATATTCTCAGCCTCCCACCGATTTTTCCTAACAGCATAGGAAAAATAATAGTCCGTTTTCGATTCAGCAATAATTTCAACATCTGGATTTGCACCAATCCAATTTGCATGAATAAGTTCTGAAATATTCGTGCGCTTTGGTGCATCGGGATCTTTTAATTCTTCTTCATGATTTTCTCCTTCGTGTTCTTCCCCACTTTTGGAATTTCTGACAATCTTGTCGAATCTATATGTGACTCCTTTCTTTGTAAAGAAAATGTAAAATGGATTATGATCATACCCGTATTCAATTTTGTCGGCCTGCCAATCTCTTTTATCAAATTGACCTAGATTGGGAATAAATGCAGCATCACCAATAGAACTATGCTGAAAAACTTTGTTTTGGCCGTAACCATTTAATCCGATCACCAAAAAGGTAAATCCAAGAAGTAGCGCTTTAATCATGATAATTTTTTTCTGACTTCAATAACTAGTAAATGACAATACAAAATTAATTTATTGTTAAACCAGATTCAGGAGGGTTCCCCCCTCAATCAGGAATACAAAAATTAAATATTATGTGATATTTTTAACAAATACTAGTATCATTCTGATTTCAAGTGAAGAAATGTCCATGTGAAATTCTGATTCCTTTGACGTTGTTTCCAATTTGTTAAATGAACAAACTGAGACTTTGCTTTTTATATATTTGAATATGGCGAGAAAAATTGTTTTAGCTGGAGGATCTGGTTTTATCGGCAATAAACTTCAAGATTTCTTTCAGGAAAAAGGATACGAGCTGGTTATTTTAACCCGGGAGAAATCTCATACTGAAAATGGAGTTAAGAATATTCAATGGGATGGAAAAACTCTTGGTGATTGGACAAAAACGCTTGAAAACGCTGTCGCCGTAATCAATTTATCAGGAAAAAATGTGAATTGTCGTCACAATACAGAGAACAAAAAACAAATTCTTGAGTCACGTGTAGATTCCACACACATTATTGATCAGGCGATTCAAAAATGTGACCAACCCCCTGAAGTTTGGATCAATGCCAGCGGGATTTCGATTTATCAAGATTCATTTGATCGAAAAATGACCGAAACTGACTTTGAACTTGGCGATTCTTTCATTTCTGAAGTTGCCCAAAAATGGGAAGCAGCAATGAATCTAAATGATCAGTCAATGATCAGAAAAATTGCACTTCGGATTGGAGTAGTTCTAGGAAAAGAAGGAGCCCTTAAAATACTTCAAAAACAAACCATTTGGGGTTTAGGTGGTAAACATGGAAACGGTAAGCAGATGATTCCATGGATTCATATTGAGGATATTGCGCAAATCATGCTTTTCCTGATTCATAGTAGAGAACTATCTGGTGCAGTAAATGCATGTAGTCCGAATCCTGTGACTGACCAAATTTTTATGCGCACACTGCGTCACGTTCAAAAAGTTCCCTTTGGTTTGCCAGCTCCGGTATTTGCTATCCGGCTAGGTGCAAAGATTTTGGGAACAGAAGCAGATCTCATTCTCGGTAGTACTTATGCTGTACCTAATAAATTAATTACCGCCGGATATATTTACAAATATCCAGAATTGAAAGAAGCACTTGCAGACTTGAAGTAGTTCAGATATAAGATATCTGAAAAATAAGCCATCCTACTTAGAATCCACCGACTGATTGAAAGACCGATTGGAAAAATTTATATTTTTGCAAAAAATCAAAAATCATGGGAAGAGCATTTGAATTTAGAAAAACAAGGAAACTAAAAAGATGGGGCAAAATGGCCAAAACCTTTACCAAAATTGGTAGAGAAATCGCAATGGCCGTAAAAGAAGGTGGTCCAAGTCCTGAAAGCAATTCAAAGCTCCGTGTAATTATTCAGAATGCTAAGGCGGCAAATATGCCCAAAGAAAATGTTGAACGTGCAATTAAAAAAGCATCTGAAAAAGACACAGCCAACTATGATGAGATGGTCTATGAAGGGTATGCTTCAGGTGGGGTTGCAATTGTTGTAGAAACAACTACCGATAATTCCACTCGAACTGTAGCCAATGTGCGTGCGGCTTTCAATAAGTTCAATGGTTCTTTGGGAACACAGGGAATGACAGATTTTCTTTTTGACAGAAAATGCATGTTTAAAATAGATGCCGGAGAACTCGACCCAGAAGAATTGGAATTTGAGTTGATTGACTTTGGTGCAGAAGAAGTTGATAAAGATGAAGAGGATAATGAGATTATCATTTATGGAAACTTTACTGATTTTGGAAACTTACAAAAAGCATTGGAAGAAAAAGGAATCGAAATAAAATCAGCTGGATTTGAAAGAATTCCGGTGGACACCAAATCTCTTTCCCCTGAAGATGAGGCACTGTTTCACAAATTAATCGAGAGATTAGAAGAAGATGATGATGTTCAGCAAGTATTCCATAATTTAGGTTAGAATGAAAACACTATTCGTATTTGGATTACTTTCTTTTGGAATTTTTGCTTGTAGCGAGTCAAATCAGAAAAATGAAAAAAGCATTTCTAGAAAGGAAAAAGAAGCGACAAGTCCTGATTACAAGCACATTGGAAATCAAGTGACGAATACTGCTCAATCCACCTTATTAAAACATGTTGGAAGTGCTATGAAAATGGGCGGACCAAATGCCGCAATTCAGTATTGTAATATTAATGCCTTATCAATTACAGATTCCTTAAGCACAGCAAATCATGTTAAAATCTCAAGAGTAACAGAGCGAAACAGAAATGAAAAAAATGCACTCGTTCAAGAAGATCTAGGAATTTGGGAATTCTACAAAAGTGGAGAAATCAATGTGCAAATGGGAGATACATTAGTTAACTTATCAGGTAAAATGGTTTATTACAAACCCATCTACATTGCAAATCCAGCTTGTCTCAACTGCCATGGTCAAGAAGGAACCGATATACTTGAGGGAACAATTGCAAAGCTAAATGAATTTTACTCCTGACGATCGAGCACAAAACAGCAGTCTTGGTGAACTCAGGGGAATGTGGAAGTTAGAGTTTGAAAAATAGTGTTGATTTGAAGGTGCCGTTATGCCACTATATATTTTAGCAATTTTTCACTTCGACAAGCTCAGGATAGGGCTTTTCATTTTTCATTTTTAATCCCTGACACCCCCAGCTTTCAAAGCCTGAACCAAATGTCTTTGATTGTGATAGATAACCACTCTGAAAGTATTCCCAATCTTAGTTTGATCATTGGAAATGGTAATTGTGTTTCACTTTTAAAGATTTGAATTTCTCGCCTCTTTTAAAAGATCTAGCATTTGTTGCTGATGAAAAATAAATCGTCTAAAACTGTTCTATCTAATTTGCTTCCAGCTGGATTCATATTCTTGAACGTTTTCATCTTATTTAATTTCTTCGAGCTACTGATTTCGCAAAACATCCTCCTAAGACTCCAGTTTTGAATGTGTCGCTTTTCGCCAGCGTTGATTCATTAATGCGTTTTCTAATTTCAGGAGTATAGAAATCTCCATACCTATTCAAATGTTGAATAGCCTCCAAAGCACTCCAAGCCCCTTCTTTTGGTCTTTGATTCAATTTGGATTCAGACAATGATTTGAGCTTTTCTGTGTCATTCATCGTTCCTTTTACTCGATCTATCAGATCATTTATTAATTCTTCTGCTTTCATTTTTTTATTTCAAAGATAGTCGGGACAGCAAAGAAAAAAATTGATTCAAATCAAGACTTTTTTAAACGCGATAAGGTTTCGGGAGTCATTCGAAGGTAAGAAGCAATGTATTTATTTGGAACCTCCTGAAACAATTGAGGAGATCTTTCCTGAACTCTTTTATACCTTTCTATAGGAGATGAAATCAGAAGATCTCTTTCTCTTTCCATCATAGCCAAAACCAGATATTCCAACATCAAATTCCACATTTCAACATTATCGTTGTTCGAATGAATGAAATCCATGTACTTTTCACGGGAAACTCTTTTGACTACTGTCTTCTTCAATGCCTGGATATAAAATTCAGAGGGTTTGCCAGTAATAAACGAATCCAAAGCCCCAATAATATTGTCCTGATAACCAAAACGAATGGTATGCTCTTCAAACTCTTCAATGACAAAAACGCGCAAGCAACCTTCGACAACAAAATACATATTTCGATCTACGCTTCCGGAAACTTTCAGGTATTCATTACGAGCTTATATAATTTCTTCTTCCCAGATTTGAGCTGATCTAATTTTTGATATCCATCTTTTTAAGTTCAAAAGTTCAAATGCAAAAATGCAAAGTGCTTTGTGCTAAGTGCTAAGTTAATTTTTTTGGTTCTGCTAGTTTTTGGCATCGAGAACAAATAGAATTTTGCATTTTGAACAAGATCAAACGCTGAGCAATAAGATAATAATGTATGTCACATACGCTCCTAAAAGTAAAATCCCTTTGGTCCAACCTAGATTTTTCTTCCAATTAGCATAAGAGGGAGCAGGAAAAAGGGCTATTCCTAGCATCCAAATCCATGCCAAATTGTAAAGCCAATATCGTTGGATATCTACTTTTAACCTTTATATGTAAATCCAATTGCTGCCAAATATTGAAAGATATTAGACCCAACTAGATTCCCTATAGAGATATCTGTTTGTTTGCGAAAGGCTGCCACCGCAGAAGTAACTAACTCTGGAACAGAGGTTCCAAATGCAACAATGGTAATTCCGATAACTCTTTTCTCCATTCCAAGATTTTCCGCTAATCCAACCGCTCCATCTAATAACCATTCCGCTCCAAAATAGAGAGCAACTAAACCACCTAGAATATATAACAGGGAAAAGGCGAAATGGGTGTTTTCAATTACTTCTACCCCTTCTGTTTCTATGGCAGCTTCGATTCTTTTTGATGCTTTTCGGGAATTATAAATTAAGAATCCTATGAAAATCAATAGAATCACAAACATGATTACTCCTTCATAAAACTCCATTTCATTATTCAGAGCAAAAAAATAGAAGATGATCGAAGAAAACATCATCATCGGCCAATCTATGATTTTGGAATTTCGATCTACAGCTATTGGAAAAATCATAATGGTAACTGCTAAAACCAGAGCGATATTAGCAATATTGGATCCAATCACATTTCCAATGGCAATTTCTGGATTTCCGTCTAAGGCGGCTTTTATACTTACTATTAATTCGGGTGCTGACGTACCGAATGACACAACCGTCATTCCAATCACCAAAGTAGATACTTTAAATTTCTGAGCAATTCCAACCGCACCTTTTACTAGGAAATCACCGCCAACAATAAGAGTAGCCAGACCGATAATCAGTAGAAAAATATTCAAACTTCAGTTGATTTATCCGAATCAGGTAGTTTTTCCGTTTTCGGTTCACTTTTCTTTTGATCGATTTCTTTAACCGACTGCTCGATTTCTCGTTTAATATTCAAATCTTCCCGCATATTATGCGTCGTTTTGGTAATCTCGTTCTGGATTTCCTGCGATGCATCTCGCATTTGACGAATACCCTTACCCATGGTTCGGGCAATGGAAGGAATATTTTTAGATCCAAAGAACATTAGTATGACCATTAAAATCACGATTACTTCACCTGTCCCCAAACTATTTAAAAATAAAAACATCCCGGTATTTTCGTTATTCAAAGTTACAAAAAAAGCCCTTCCATATAAGGAAAGGCTTTCCAATTTTATTGTGTTGATTTTATTGGTTCTCTTCTCTTTTTGCCGGCTTGGCTACTGACTTGATATTTCTTGTTAAGTCAATTACCAAAGGAGTAGCAATACATAAAGAAGAATATGTTCCGACAACGACACCGATCATTAAGGCGAAGATAAATCCTCTGATCGCCTCTCCACCAAAGATGAAGATCATCAGCAATACGATAAATGTAGAAACGGATGTATTGATTGTTCTACTCAATGTAGAGTTCAAGGCACTGTTTACTACTTCGCTTTCTTCTGTTCTTTTGTGTAATCCTAAATATTCTCTAATTCTATCAAATACAACCACGGTATCGTTGATTGAATAACCAACAACCGTCAAAATAGCTGCAATAAATGCCTGATTAATTTCCATGGAGAAAGGCATGATTCCTTTGAAAATCGAGAAAATTGCTAAAACAACAATAACATCATGCGCCATTGCTAGCAACGCACCAATACCAAATTGGGGTTTTCTAAATCGAATCAAAATATAAAGGAAAATAATGATCAAGGAAATCACAACAGCCCAAACCGAAGAGGTTCTTAAAGAGTTAGAGATAGAAGGTGAAATCTTTCTTTGCTCCAAAATTTCGTATTCTCCAAATGCATCTTTATTCTTCTCAAGTGCAGTTGCAAGAGCCGTATTTACTAGCGAATCTACTTCAGGAGTCGTACTGTTCTCCATGAATTTAGTTTTGATCAAAGCGGTAAACTTATTATTGATCTGTTTTACTTCAGGCTCTACTCTATTTCCGTCTTTATCAATGAATTCGTCTCCGATAGCCGTTTTAAGCTTCTCATAATCTACTTCATTCGCGAATTCAACTTGATATGTTCTACCTCCTGTAAATTCGACACCATAATCCAAACCTCTAGTTGCTAAAGAAGCAATACCTCCAGCAACAATCAAACCTGAAATAATATAAAATATCTTTCTTTTCTTAACGAAAGCATAGTTTGCATTGGTCAAGAAGTTTTGAGTGATCTTTGTCGAGAACGTAATTTCTTTCTTTCTATCAAACATTTCGATGAAGATCAACCTAGTAATTACCAAAGCAGCAAAAACAGAAGTAAAAATACCGATGATCAAAGAAGTAGCAAACGACTCAATTGGTCCAGATCCAAATACCTTCAACACTATTGCAGTTAATAGGGTTGTAATATTAGCATCCAAAATGGCAGCAAGAGCCTTTTGATAACCATCTTTGATTGCCAATTTTACTCCTTTTCCACCTCTTAACTCTTCTCTAATTCTTTCAAAGATCAATACGTTAGCATCTACAGACATACCAATGGTCAATACAATACCTGCAATACCAGGAAGTGTAAGAACCGCCTTGAAAGAAGCAAGAGCTCCAAAGATTAAGAAAATATTGGTCACCAACGCCACATTTGCAACTACACCTGCTCGTGCGTAGTAGAAAATCATATAGGCCAGAACCATCATAAGTGCAATAATAAATGACCAAATACCAGAATTCACATTGTCAGCACCCAAAGTTGCTCCAACAACAGATTGATCCACAATAACCATTGGTGCAGGCAAAGCACCAGCAGATAATAACCCTGCTAATTCATCAGCTTCTTCATTCGTGAAGTTCCCTGAGATTTGGGAAGAACCTGTGGTCATTACTTCGTTAACCACTGGAGCAGACCAAACCATGTTGTCCATTGTGATAGCAACAATTTTACCAACATACTTTTGAGTCATTTCTTTCCATCGATCTGTTCCGGTTCCATTCATTTTCATTGAAACCACAATGGCACCTGTTTGCGGATCATAATCCTTCTGCGCTTTATCGATGTCTTTTCCACTTACCTCTGCTCTTCCGTCTTCTGGAGTCATTATTGCATAAAGCATGTGAATCTCCGTAGGCTCATTTGTCTTAGGGTCATAAAATGGTTTTGCCGACCACATTAATTTGAGGTTAGGCAATTCCATTAATACGTCTTGGATAGCAGGATCATGAAGACCCTTATTAATTTTAGCTGTATCCTTGTAAGAAGCATAACCTATAACTGGAGAGTTCGGGGTGAACTTCCCTTCAGTTACGTTCGGATTCAAAGGGAAATACTTGATAAGTATCTGTTGGTTCATTACCGCTTCCGTGCTATCTGTATTGATTCCAGAAGTAGAAGCCTCTTCCGTTTTTACTGAATCAGCTGCATTAGAAGTCGTATCATCATCTCCCAAACCTAGGTTTAGATCGAGTTCACCATCTTCCTTTTTGGTTGTATCCTCAATATTTTCATCGATGATTTTAACAGCAGGTTCTTCCGTCTTTGTTTCCGAAACCAAACCATCCTCTTCTTTATATTTTTGAATCAGTTGAGGTCGAGCTTGGTTGAATAAAAGAGGTCCAACCTGGATATTATCATATACTCCAAAGAATTCAATATTTGCAGTAGATTTTAATTTTCTTTCTACTGATTCCTGATCTTTAACACCAGGTAACTCAACAGTGATTCTATTTGTTAAGGGTTCTTTCGTAATTGTTGGCTGAGCAACACCAAATTGGTTCACCCTTTTCTCCATAATCACTTCCACTCCATCAAGAGCTGTATTGATTTGCTTATTCAGGTAATCAACAACTTGATCATCTGAATCCGTGGCTTTAATTCCGTCATTATTCAGATGAAAGTGAGATGCTAATTTCCCTTCACCATTCTTTTCTTGGAAAATAGAAACAAAAAGTTCAAGATACTTATCGCTTTTTCCTTCTTCCCATTGCTTGTTTGCTTCAGCGAAAGCAGCAAAAAACTCAGGATCTCTGTAATTATTACATTTATTTTGAACAAAATCAGGCAATGACATTTCAAGGGTCACACTCATTCCTCCCTGAAGGTCTAGCCCAAAATTCAATCCACTTTCCTTACAATACTTATAGGTATGACCTAAAATTGGGTAAACAGGCTTTTCAGCCATTTCTTTTAAGTAGCTGTCTACATACGAATTTTTGATTTCGTCTTCCGCTTTTTTGTCATAGAAATTAACTGCACTTCCATTAGGTAAAAGCACTAAGCTGTCGCCACTTTCCGTCATTGCATTTTTTATCGAATCATATTGCGTTTGCGCATATGAATCCGCATCATTTTCAACACCTGCAGCGACCCATGTAAGGGATAGTGACCAAATCGTTACAACTACTAACAAGATTGTTAGTACCCAGAAAAAACTCTTGTTTCTCATTTAGTTTTTATTAATTCAACTTGATTTAGAGCCTGCAAATATAGACTTTCCATTTTTAAATATCAATTAAAGTTTATGAATATTGGAAAGAATGCTTCACCATAAGGCCTAAGAAGATTATAACCTTTTGATTTATGGTGTTTTAGAGATAATCTAGACTTAATTTTTCACCGAAAATATCATTGGAAGTTGACCAAAATTTAGTTGCCCTATCAACTCATTTGCTTGATCAGGCGAAAAATTTCCTGAAATCATGACTTCCCCACCCACAATCTGTTGAACAACGATTGGTGCAGACAATAATTTATCTTCCAAAACGATGGCGATATATTTATTCAGGTTTTGGGCTGTTAATTTGGAAATTTGATCTGCTCCATTTTCATTCATGGTTAGTTTTACTTGAGCCTGACCTGAATTCTGATTCATCTCAACATTTGTGTTTGCAATGGACTCTCCAGTAATATACGGGTCTCCAAAATTGGATTTTAAGGCATAAAACCTGAAATAATCAGTCTTTGAATTATCATTAACAGGATAAAGATCCCAAACAAAACGAACATCTTGCAGATTGATAAGTGCATTTTTAAAAGGTTCATTCTTTAGAATTTCATTGATTTTAGCTGTATCGCTAGCTATTGCTAAAAGAAAAAATGGTTGTTTATATGTTTCCGTATTATGCACATCGATTGCCATTTGAGCGGGAAAGTACTTTTCCATATACTGAGTGGCGATTTGATTTGAGTCAATTAACACATCTATCAGATCTTGGTCATCAATCCAACGTGTGACCACATATTTTTTCATCGCATCACCAAAAATCAAGCTAAGAATTTCACTTGCTTCGTAGCATTCGTAAAACCCAATTTGTTGTCCGTTTCCAAGTAATTTCGAATGCAACTCCTTTGGAATTTCTTTAGAAGCATTGTATTCAAAGAGAATTTCGCAATTTTCAAAATCGAGGGTAGGTCTCAAATCATTTACTCCAAGAACATGAAAGCGCTTTCTAAACACATCCAAAGCATTCTCCATCTCCTCCTTTAATATCCCTTTTGCTTTTAATTGTTCCATCCCTGTTCTTTCTGCTGCAAAAGTGATTTTGTATGCATAGGATTTATCCTGATCTTCAGAAGAACAAGAAATCAAACTAATAACCAGAAATAATAGGATAAGTAAATGCTTCATAGTAAATCCAAATAAGCAATTTAGAAATAATTTGCTTCCCTTATTCAGATAATGAAAAATCTTTAAGGGGAAAAGCTAAAGTTTTAATGACCAGTATTGGGATTCAAAAAATTCATTCTTGTCCCGAACTCAAATAATTCCAATAAACTTCCTCACCTTTTTTGATTTGGGTTGTATCAAAATTCTGAATTGTCAAATCCTTAAAATAAATTCGAACCAACCCTATATCTTTGGCATAAATTTCATAGGCTTTTTGATAATCCACAAGAGAAAAGAAATCGAGTTGTTCTGTAAGTAGTAAACTAGAAAAATTGATTCCGTTTACTGATCCAGAGAAATCTTTTTGAACCACACTTGAATTTAATGGATCACTCGTATTGCAGGCATTTATATTCCAATTCACACCAACTCGGGCAGGAAAGGCCAATTTAATATACTTTTGATTATCTAAATTATAGATGCCTTGAAAACCATTATTATATATGGTGTTCACCTTATCCAGTAAGTACATGGAATCCGGATGAGGCTTGGTATAGAAAATTAATTTATTTACAGAATCTCCCGTATTGCTTAAGATTTTCTCTCCAATACTTACTTTTAAATAATACAAGTTGCTATCAATACTTGGATTCAAATTAATGTCATGGGAAATTTCTAATACTTGATATTCTATAAATTTACCTTCTTCAATTGGAAAATAGGAATAGTCTAAATCTGAATCATAAGGCTCTGTCTTCTTGCATGCAGAAAAAAAACCTAAAATCATCAACAAGAAACAGAGACGTATATCCATTAATTTTCACTTTTTAACTCTTGAAGTTTTTCCTCAAGTTCTTTTCCTTTGAGTTCTCGGTTCATATTGAAATACCTTTTACGATTAAGCGTACCATCTTCATTAAAATATACCCATAATCCATGACGTACGGCATACTTATATCGTTCGATAATCATTCTTTTTCCACTTTCATAGAAGGTGTAAACCTCTCCATCCATATTGCCATCCAGATAATTCCCTTTTTGTTTGATTTCACCAGAAGGATAATAAACTGCAAAAGGGCCATTTAATATACTGTCTCTATAAGTCATAAACTGAATTGGCTTCAATTTGGTGTCTCCGGGCTGTGGTTCCATGTAGACGGTTGTCTTCCCTTCCAATCGTCCATTCTTCCACCCTTCAGTCTTTCTAACGTAGCCTGTTCCTCCAAAGTAAGTCCAAACCGAATCTTTTTTCTCATTTACATAATTTCCTTTCGCAATCAGGGTTCCATCTTCAAAGTACATTTCGGCTCTAGCAAACGTTCCATTCTTCGAAAATTTCATTGCTGCCTTCATTTTACCATTCGGATAGTAAAAAAAGAATACTCCGGTACGTTTGCCGTGATCAAAAGTGCCTTCATAAGCGGTTTGAGTAGAATTTGGGTAGGTTCCTATCCATTTACCATGTTTCTGACCACTTGCATCATTTTGATTGATCTGAGCAACTGTGAAAAATGGAATTAACACGACAAAAAAGGTTATTTTTTTGATTATCATAAGTTTGTCATTTGATCTTTAACATCTTTCAAATTTTGGCAAATTAAGTCGGCTTTTGACTCAATTTCCCTGTTATTTTTCAACATTATGGTTTTCATTCCAAGTTTTGTTCCAAACTCGATATCTGATTCTGAATCTCCAATCAACAGGCTCTTTTCAAAATCAATTTCAGGAAAATCAATTTGGGCTTTCAATCCCATCCCAGTTCCTGGTTTTCGGTCGTTTGAGTTTTCAGAAGCCAGATGAGGAGCAAAATAAATCTGGTCGATTCTTCCTCCATGTTTCTTTACTTCTTCCAACATATAACCATGAACTTCCCGAAGGTTACTTTCCGTCATGATGCCCTTCCCTATGCCTTGCTGATTGGTTACCACAACAACTTTTCCAAACAGTTCCGAAAAGACCTTCAAGCTTTCCAAAACACCTTCAATGAACTCAAATTCTTCGATGGACTTCACATAGTCATTGTCTCTTTTTTTATTAATCACTCCATCGCGATCCAAGAAAAGCGTCCAGTCCGAATTGATTTGTTCTAGGAAGTTCATCATACTTTTTGTCACAAATTTAATTATTGTACCCCTGAGGCAAGGAATTTTCCTATTTTTGTTCCCTAAATTAAGAAAAATGAAGACACATTTGATCTCCGGAGGATGCGGATTTGTTGGTAGAAACATGGTTCAGCGTCTTTCTTCCGATCCAAACAATCGAGTAATCTTTGTAGACGACCTTTCTGTAGGAACACACCCTTCTACTTGGTTGAATAAAGAACAAACCAAAAAGGTGAAAGATTGTGAATTTTATGGTGATAATTTGATCTTTTTAGAAAGAGATTTCAGATTCTTGTTGCAACACATGACAGCAGATGAAAACTATCTTTCAAAAGAATACGGAATAGAAGTAGATCAATTTGATGATGTCTTTCATTTTGCAGCAATCGTTGGAGGTAGAGCTAAAATCGATGGAGACCCGATGATGGTGGCCTTAGATCTTTCCATTGATGCTGAATTCTTTTACTGGGTAACCAGAAGAAAACCGAAAAGAGTTTTGTATCCGAGTTCTTCAGCAGCTTATCCGGTAGATTTACAATCGGAGTCGCATGCCATCGCTTTAAGTGAATCAGATATCGATTTCAAAAAGATGGGTGAGCCAGACATGACTTATGGTTGGTCTAAACTAACTGGAGAATATTTAGCCATGATCACTGCTAAGCATTACGATGTTTCTGTGACATGTATTCGTCCATTTTCAGGTTATGGAGAAGATCAGGATTTGACTTACCCAATTCCAGCCATTGCAAGAAGAGCAGCAAACAAAGAAAACCCATTTGAAGTTTGGGGATCAGGAAAACAAGGAAGAGATTTTGTACACATTGATGACGTTTTGGATTGTACGCTTTTGGCAATGGATAAAATTTCGGATGGAACGGCAATCAATATTGGACAAGGACAATTAACTTCTTTCCTGGAAATCATCGATATTTTCACTGATTTTGCTGGTTACAAGCCTGAAATCAAGCCTTTACTAGACAAACCCGTTGGAGTGTATTCAAGATACTGCAATATGGATTGGGTGAAGGAAAACCTGGGATGGGAACCTAAAATTTCGATCCGTGAAGGGATGAGAAGAGTTTACGAAAAACATTGTTCTCAAGTCTAATGGCAAAAAAAGTCATCTGTTTCGGTCCGGGTACTGCTTTTAAAGGCGGAATTGCCAATTACAATGTTTCTTTGGCCAAAGCCATGGACAAAATTGGTTGTGATACCGAAATCATTTCCTGGACGCAACAATATCCTGCAATTGTTCCAAGAGAATTCAAAGACAATACTTCCAAGAAAAACTTATTGGAAGGCACGAAAGTAACAGAGACTTACATTACCAATTACAATAAAATGTCTACTTGGAAGCAAACGGCCAATCTCATGATCGAGAAAAAACCGGATGTGGTAGTCATACAGTGGTACAACGCTCAGCAAGGATGGCCTCTAGGAAAAATAGCCCAATGGCTGAAAAAAGCCGGAGTTCGTGTATTTTTTGACTTACATTTTGTTGTTCCTAAAGAAAATTCCAAAATCGATCGCTTTTTTACTCAAATGGGATTGAATAAGGTAGACAACTTCATTGTTCATGCTTTATCGACTTACAATGAACTAAAAGCCTTATTTCCAGATCGTAATTTTAAGCTGATCGAGAAAGACGATTTTACGGAAAAAGATGCGGTGATTAAATTGTATCATCCCGTTTACGATCTATTCGAACCCGATCCCAATTTTGATATTGCAGCCTATAAAAAAGAACACCATCTTCAACAAAACGTTTTCTTGTATTTTGGTTTTATCCGAAAGTACAAAGGCTTGCACAATGTGATTAAAGCGTATAAAAAAGTAGCTGATCAAAGAGAGGATGTTTCCCTGATCATTTGCGGAGAAAGCTTTTGGAATACCTTGGATACAACTAAGTTCTCGACCAAAGTGAAGAATTTTATCTTCGGAATTGTCAAGAAACTCTTCATGAAAAAAGAAGACGATGAAAAAGATTACCGACCACTGGATTTGATCAACGAATTGAATCTGCAAGATCGCGTGATGCTGATGAACGAATTTGTTCCGAATGAAGAAGTACACAAGTATTTCCAAGTGGCAGATGTTGGTTTACTATTCTATTTGAGAGCCACTCCATCCGGTGTAGAATCGCTGAACTACAACTTCAAATTACCGGTTATTGCGACTTCTGTCGGACACTTCCCAGAAACCATAGAAAATGGAATAAACGGGTATTTGGCAGAACCCGAAAACTTGGACGACATGGCGTCTAAGATGATTCAGTCTATCGAAAAGCCTATCAATCGAGAGAATATTGCGCAAAAAACCAAGGAGATGAGTTGGGAGAATTATGCGAAGGCGATTGTTGGATTGTAGATTCGACTTTTGGATTCCTAGACTTTTGGACTGTTCGATGATCGTGGGAAAGTTTTTGGTAATCTAGAATTTTCGCTCTCTGTGAAGCAATTCAAAAAGTCTGGTATTGATATAAAACTTTGTTCGATGAACCTGATGCATCTCAAGTAGTCCGTCTTGAACTAAATCCTTCAAATAAACTGAAGCCGTTTGTCTTGTGATACCTAAATCATCCATTAGGAAAGATATTTTCGTGTATGGATGCTTAAATAGATTATTTAATAATTCTTGACTGTAAAACTTGTACCCCAAACGCAGTTCTAGCTTGAATATTTGCATTAATTCCTTTAATTCGGTAATCAATTCAATGGTCTGTTTTGCTGTTTTTTCAATAGCATCGAGAATAAACAAAATCCAAGATTCCCACTCACCATTTTCTCTGACACTTTGCAATAATTTGTAATATTCGCTCTTGTTCTGGATGATGTATCTGCTAAGATAAAGTATTGGGAGGTCCAACAGCTTATTTAATACCAAGTATAAAATATTAACGATACGTCCTGTTCTTCCATTTCCATCATAAAATGGGTGAATACTTTCAAATTGGTGATGTATAATTGCCATTTTTATCAATGGATCCATGTCACACATTTCATTGTCATTGATGTAAGCTTCAAGATTCACCATCAGGTTTATTATTTCTTTAGAATCTTGAGGAGGTGTATAAATAATTTCTTTGGTTATTTCATTTTGTAGATTTGTTCCAGGAACACTTCTGAATCCTGCATTATTCTTTTCCAATGTTTCTTGAATAACTAAAATATCATTGTTGGTCAATACATTCTTCTTTTTTACTAAGGAAAAACCCATTTTGAGGGCGCTCACATAATTCTGAACTTCTTTTGCTGCACTACTTTCTATTTCTTTTTTAAGATTTAACTGAGATCGATAAAGCTCATCATGAGTTGTGATTATGTTCTCAACTTCACTACTATCCTTTGCCTCCTGTAAAGACAAGGTATTTATTAATATAGCTTCATTTGGAATACTAGGAGCCACACCTTTTAATTCTGCAAGTGCACTTCTAGCTTCTGCAACTTTTCTTAATACAGTTTTACTTTCAACGTCCTTATGCAAAGGCAAATATTGTAATTTCCAACTCATATTTTTTCTAATGTTAAAAGATGTATAAGTATTTCACATCACTGCTTCTTCATGTAAATATAATCCGTTTTCTTTAACATGACAAAATATTATGTAAAAAAAACTAGAAATATTTAACTTGAAAAAACTGATGCATATTGAATATATCAGTCGAAGGGCAGACTTGCTTGAATTAATTTGATCGACTAACTGAAATATTGACTACTTTAGAACCAAATCGACCTTTAATGAGGAATCAAATGAAATTTTTACCTAGACTGATGTTTTGGAACGACAATAAATTGAATTTAAGAAATTGCCTTTTCAAGACATATTTGAGAAAACCTATTTTTTCAATTTGTCTACTTCTAAGTATGTTTTATATTGTTTCTTGTATCAGAATTGAACATCCAGAAAAAAAAGTAAAAGAACAAAAATTATCAACTGAAAGTCAAAGTATAAATATCCAATTTTGTAAAGATATTGAACAAATAAACAATTGTGAAGTACTAAAGGTTGGTGATAAGACAGTCTTGGATATCTATGTGGCCAACGAAAAAGAAAATGAACCTGATGTTAGATATCCTCTTTTTTATGAATTAGGAGCCAATTATAATAAACTCTTAAAAGATAATATTGAAGTCATTAGACTTTTCAAAAATGAAGATCAATTTGCCCAATTATTGGAAGAAGATATTGAAGAGTTAAATTATATATATAACCTATCAGAGAAGATTTTAAGATTATTTAATGAAGAAAAAAATAGAAGGATTGAAATTTTCTCAGAAGGCCTTAAGAAGCATTACGCTGGTTCAGATGATTGGACAAGATTAATGGAAAAGTTAAATTCTATTGAAAAAATAGATTCAGGTAGAATGATTTTCTACTTGGCTGAAGGTAATAATTTTAATAGAGCTGAAGTAAAAACTGTAAATATCGTTTTTACCTATTCAGAAACAGGAGATAAACATAAGCAATTGATTTTAAGCTTTGATCAAAATTCAATGGAAGATGGGGCTATATATATTCAATTGTAATTGGCTTGAAGTATTTCTAAAAACTATTTGACTTTTTTTAGCAATTCACTAGCTGAAAGTATATATAGAAACAAAAAGTACTTCGAACTCTAATTTTCCGTATCTTTCCTCTGCTATGAAGAGACTGATTTTAATTTTTGCTTTTGGATTTTTCTTAAATCTAAATGCTCAAGAACCTTGCAAACTGGATATTCCGCAGACTGTTACCATGAATTGTAAGACGGGTCAAGACTACCAATGGATGTGTTCTTCCACCTGTGAGATGAATAGTTTTGATGCCCACATATTTGATCGATGGGGAAAGCAATTGTTTTCCACAAAAGACTTAAATGAAGCCTGGCAAGCTAAGGAAGAACCCGCGGGAACCTATTTCTACAAAATCGAATTGGTTTGGGCTGATGGTAGAGAAGAGAAGCTCAACGGATTCATTACTTTGGTTAAATAATGCGCTATCTATTCCTTTTCATCCTAAGTATACCTTTGTTTCTAAATGGACAAAAACTGAGTCCGGAAAAGGCAGGTCAAATGCGTATTTTGGAGATGAAGATCCTCCGTAATCTTAAAACCATTCAACCTTTTGAGGAGATTTATCAGCAACGAGTTAATGCCAAGCAGTTGTTTTTAGAATTCGCTAAACTGGATTCGAGTTTTTATTATCCTCTGGATAGTCTGAAAGAATATGTTTCATTACAGTATTCTGATGATCAAAAAGTCAGAACGATTTCCTGGGATTTAGTGTCTGGTGGCACCTGGCATGATTATGCTGTTTTGGCGCAGTCTTTTAATCAGATTATCGACATGAATCAGGATAGCGACTCGGGATACAGTAATTACGATGACGCTGGAATCTTCGCTATATATGATGTTCAGCTTAATGGCCAAACATTTTACCTCACCTTTGCTTATGGAACTCATGGCAGTGGTCATCACCACAATACGGTTAGAGTTTTGTTTTTCGATGAAGGAAAACTCAAAGAACATCCTAGCTTTTTAAATGGTAAGAAAGAGATTATCATTGTCGCGGCTCGGAGAGACAAAACAGAATTGATTTACGACCCTATTTCAGAGACCATTCGGCACAAAGAATTTGACTTGGAAGGAGAATTTGGGTTTGCTGAAGCTACGGGGAAGGTTATTTTCTACAAGCTTGAGAAGAATGGCTTTGTTCAGAAATAATTTTTACATTTGACCAAACGTAAATCTATTTTGTATGAAAACCTATGTACTGCTGATCCTAATCTTATTTCAATTCACCCATTTATTTTCTCAAGAGGAAGGTTGGACCCGAGGCTATATCCAACTTGCTAGTGGCGGAACAAAAGACGGCTATGTCAAGATTGCCAAATATGGAACACCTAATAAAGAATTCATCAAATATAAAAGAGGGAAAGGATCTGATGCTGAGAAATTTTTGAATACACAAGTAGGAAAAGTGTTTTTGAAGGATGAAAAAAGTGGAGAGGAAAGTGAATTTGAATTTGTTGAATTATATGAAGATAAAATTTATATCATGCGTGTCCTAGTTAGAGGTACTGCCACTCTTTATGCTCGAAAACAATCTGTAACTCTTGTAGGCGCCCCCTCGATGAATGGTGGAGCCGCATCTGTAGGAGCTGGTATACCTATGTCCATGTGGGGACCCTATACTTTTGGTAATTTCAATTTATTTTATGCATTCAGAGAGGGGGAAGATTATCCCACTCCATTAATTCAAATAAATTTTTCAAAACCATTTAAAGAAAAAGCATCCGAATATTTCAAAGACTGCCCGAGCTTATCCAAAAAAATCGAAAACAAAGAGTTTAAGAAAAAACAAGTGAAAGAGGCTGTAGAATATTACAATTCAGAATGCCAATAATTCCTTATTTTCGCTCAAAAAAATCTTGGAAGCGAAAGTATACAAAGAACAAGTAGCCCGATTCGAGGAGGAACTTAAAGGTTTTAATAGCCGATACAATTTACTGGGATCCATTCGATTAGTTATCGGACTCGCCATTCCAATTCTCTTTTATTTTTTCCTAACTACTTATCAAAATGCCTATTTGATTGGATGTTTGGTTTTACTAACTGCTTTCCTTTTTCTGGTTCGAATTCATGTGAATTTGAAAAATCAAAGAGAGATTGTTCGAGCCCTGATCCAAATCAATCAAAATGAAATTGACTTCATTGAAAACGGAACTTTATCCTTTACCAATGGAAAAGAATTTATTGATCCTCATCACCCCTACTCCTATGATTTAGACCTATTTGGGGATCGCTCCATCTATCAGATTTTGAATCGAACTTCTACTTTCATTGGGAGTCAGAAACTGGCCGAATATTTATTGGAACTTAAGTCCATCGAAGAAATTCAAAATAGACAAAAAGCCGTTGCCGAACTGGAAGACAAACTTGAATTCAGACAAAAGATTGCTGCTTTTGGAATGGCAAGAAAAGATAGTCAGGAGATTCATAATGAATTGATTGAATGGAGCCGTTCGGAAATTGTGGAGATCCCAAAATGGCTGGTTTACCTGAGTTATATTTTACCTGTATTCACTTTTGTTTCCTTAGGATTTCTGATTGCAGGTCATCATTTACCCTGGGGAAAGATCACGGTGATATCCGGTGTATTTAATCTGGCTTTAGTGATGCGTCAGTTCAAACATGTGAAAGGCGAACTTTTGAACACGACCAAAATCGATCTTATTTTAGGCAATTACAGCCGGATCATTGAGCAAATTGAGGCCCAAAACTTCGAATCAGATAAATTAAAAGAACTGCAAAACAAACTCAAAACGGATGCTTCTTTGGCTTCACAAAATATTGCGAAATTATCCTCTATTTTTGGGCAATTGGAGAATATTCAAAATCCAGTGGGAGCCGTGTTATTCAACGCATTAATCATGTACCACGTACGTACCATGAGTGATCTGGAAAAATGGAAAAAAAACTATATTTCAAGTATTCAATCTTGGTTGGAAGTAATTGGAGAAATGGAGGCTTTGAGTTCGCTGTCGAATTTTCACTACAACAATCCTTCTTTCTGTTTCCCCGAAATCAATCAGCAAAAGCAACTTGAATTTGAAGAATTGGGTCACCATTTGATTCACGAAAAAGTGAGAGTTTGCAACGATTTAAAGTACGACCAGTTCAAATTCATTATTCTGACGGGCTCCAATATGTCAGGAAAATCAACCTTTTTGAGAAGTTTGGGTGTGAATATGGTTTTAGCTCAAGCCGGATCCTCCATCTGCGCCAAATCAGCTAATGTTCATCCCATGCAGGTTTTGGTTTCCATGCGCGTAACAGATAACCTCAACGAGAATGAGAGTTTCTTCTTCGCGGAAGTCAAACGATTAAAAGAAACCATGGAAAAAGCCTCCAACTCGCTATCCTTTGTATTGCTGGATGAAATTCTAAGAGGAACCAACTCCAACGATAAAAGAGAAGGAACGATTGGAGTCATCAAAAAGCTCATCCAAAAAGACATCTACGGAGCCATCGCCACCCACGACTTGAAAGTCTGCGACATCACCAAAGATCATCCAGGAATTCTAAGCAATAAAAACTTCGAAGTCGAAATACAAAATGAAGACCTACACTTTGATTACAAACTAAGAGAAGGAGTCTGCAAGAATAAAAGTGCAACTTTCTTGATGGAGAATATGGAAATTATTTAAGTTATTCGAATTATTCGAGTGTAGAGTTTTTCGAATGTAGAGTTTGTTGAGTTTAAAAAATCGAAATATGTAATTTTTCACTTTGCATTTTGAATTTTTATCCTTTTTCCACCCCGGACTGAAGTCACAGGGTTACAAATCAAGTTTTCGTTTTTGGCTTGCATTTTTTTTATTCTGACAAATCCAGAAACACAGGGAGTCAATCCACTTGTTTGGTTCAATATTCTTTTCCCTTTTCATCCAAGGATTGAAATCCTCCCCAATAAATTACTACGAACCAAATTTTTCACTTTTCATTTTTCATTTTTCACTTTTAATTAAACTCCTGTTACTTTTCCCATCCTCCTGTATTGTCTCTATAAAAAACCATGAAAACAGCAGCAAGTATTTTTTCCATAATGTTTTTTGGAAGCGTTTTGTGTCAGTCGGTGGCTGACTTAAAAGTAAAAGTGATGGATTTTGACAACAAAGGAAAATCCGGTGAAACCGTGGTATTTGTAAGTGAAGACAAAACCATTCATGCCAAAACAGTGAGTGATGAAAGCGGTGAATGCCGAGTAAAACTCACTGGGGGCCACACCTACGATATTTATGTTGAAGCTATTGGAATGCAGATAAAAAACAATCAGATCACCGTTCCAGAATTGGCTAAAGGAGCGCAATATACAGAAGCACTTTTGCAGATCTTTTTCGAAATGCCTCAAAAGTTGACCTTAGATAATTTGCGATTTGATACCGGAAAATGGAGCATTCAATCCAGTTCATTTGAGCAGTTAAAACAACTAGCAACCTACCTCAAGAACAATCCGGATATAAATTTGGCTATCTATGGGTATACCGACAATGTAGGAGATGATCAAAGTAACTTAACTCTATCAGAAAAAAGAGCCGAAGCAGTAAAAAACTATCTTATTCAACAAGGTGTTTCAGCCGACAGACTTCAATCACAAGGTTTTGGTGAAAACAATCCTGTGGCCGATAATTCAACTGAATCGGGAAGAAAGCAGAATAGACGGACGGAAGTTGTTTTTATTTAGTGATTGTTGGATTTCTGGAAGCTGGATATCTGGATGCTGGACAATAATAATTAATTTAGAACTTAGAACAAAGAACTTAGCACTCATATGACTCTTGTTTCAGATAAAATCATTCTTTTCGATGGGGTTTGCAATCTCTGCAATGGGTCGGTTCAGTTTGTTTTGAAGCGGGATCATCAGGAGCAGTTTAAATTTGCTTCATTGCAATCGGATTTTGGTCAGCAGGTTTTAAAAGACTATGGATTGGATCAGAACGACTTTAATTCTTTTATCTATTTAAGAAATGGAGAATTAATTCAAAAGTCATCTGCTGCCTTAGAAATTGCAAAGGATTTGAAAAATATGTGGCAACTTTTGTATGTTTTTATCCTTGTTCCGAAACCCATTCGAGATTTTGTTTATAGTTTTATTGCCCAAAACAGATACAAATTATTCGGTCAGAAAGAATCTTGCATGATTCCAGAAAAACCGGTTCAACATCGATTTATACAATGATCATAGATTTAAGAAGCGACACGGTTACTAAGCCTTCTCAAGAGATGAGAGAAGCCATGTTCAATGCTCCAGTTGGAGATGATGTTTTTGAAGAAGATCCAACCGTAAATGAATTGGAAAAATACGGAGCTGAGCTTTTTGGTCACGAGGCAGCGATTTACTGTTCTTCTGGTACGCAAACCAATCAGATTGCTTTAAATATTCACTCAGGTCCAGGAAAAGAAGTGATTTGCCATGAAGATGCTCACGTGTACAAATACGAAGGTGGAGGTTTGATGCGAAATACAGGTTCGTCTGTGCGCCTGCTAAGGGGTGAAAGAGGCATGATGACCGCCGAAGAAGTAGAAGAATGGATCAATCCTGACAATGTACATTTACCTGTTACGGCTGTCATTTCCATCGAAGATACCTTTAACCGAGGAGGTGGAGCAGTTTATGATTTTGAAGAGATCAAAAGAATCAGAAAAGTAGCTGAAAAGCATAATTTACCGCTACACAATGATGGTGCAAGAATCTTTAACGCACTAGCTGAAAATGGCATCGATCCGAAGACATATGCCGCTCAATTTGATTCAATTTCTGTTTGTTTGTCTAAAGGTTTAGGCGCTCCAATTGGTTCACTACTTCTCGGCTCGAAAGACTTTATCAAAGAAGCAAGAAGAGTAAGAAAAGCTTTTGGAGGCGGAATGAGACAAGCTGGAATTATCGCAGCTGGAGGGTTATTTGCCTTGAAAAACAATGTTCAAAGGACGAAAGAAGATCACATTCGAGCCAAGAAATTAGGAGCCATCATTCAGCAAAAAGACTGGGCTTTGGATGTTTTTCCAATTGAAACCAATATCGTGGTGGTAAAAGTTGAAAATGTTGAGGCTACTCTGGATCAGTTGAAAACCAAAGGAATTCTGGGAATCGCATTCGGTAAAAACTTGATACGTTTTGTCACGCATTTGGATTTTACGGATGAGATGTTGGATGTTTTTGAGCAAGAGAGTTGAGCAAGAGTTTGGAGCAAGAGGATTGAGCAAGAGGATTGAGCAAGAGTTTAGAGCAAGAGCAAGAGCAAGAGATTGGAGCAAGAGTATAGAGCAAGAGCAAGAGGGTTTAATTCTGGGGTACAAATTATTTTATTAATTGCTTTATAGAGAAATTTCTTAGCGAAACTTTGCGACTCCTTAGCGAAACTTAGCGAAACATTAATTCACACTTTTTTTGTTACACGGTGATGCACGGAGAAGACACGGTGATTCACGGAGAAATTATTCGCTATCTGTTCGTAACAATCCCCTTCATTCTCAATTTTTCATTCTTAATTCTTAATTCTTAATTAAAGAAACCCCTATCTTCGTCCCAATTCAAAACTTTTTACGATGAAACTGAAAACGATTATTTTTTCTTTGATTGCGATCACTTGCTATTTCAATAGTTCGATGGCGCAAACGACTACCTTAAAAACAAAATTTGGATCGATTGATATCCCTCAAGACTGGACTTCTGAGGTGAAAGAAGAAACTGGGGAATTTGTTGTTTTTATTCCGGGGACGGATGAGAAATTTAGGAGTAATTTTACCTTAATCAAGCAAACTAATGTAGATAAGAGCATTGATTTAGCTAAATATGGTCAAATGACGAAAGATCAATTGGATCAGTACTTTGCTGGTTTGGATATTTTATCGGCTAAACTTATTGGATCAGGAAAAACTGCTTATTACTCTATTTCTTATTCTGGTTTGTACAAAGATGATCGTCTGAATTGGAAACAGGTCATTTATCTTTATAAAAACACGGCTTACATCTATACTTTCACTACAAAACCAGAATTGTTTGAGGAATTGGTCAAATCAGTTGATCAAGTATTCAGCACAATTAAAATTAAAGGAATTCACTAGCCATTGGAGATCGTAAACTATAGAAAATCGTTCATTCTATTGACTTCCCTCTTTTTCATGTGGGGATTCATTACCGTGATGAATGATGTCTTGATCAACACTTTTAAAGGGATATTTGATCTTACTTCGGTCCAACAATCCTTTATTCAACTGGCCTTTTTTGGTGCTTTTTTTATTGTGAGTCTGATCTATTTTCTGATTTCGACAAGTTCGGGTAGAGATCCCATCAACCGAATTGGTTACAAAAATGGAATGGTGATTAGTCTGATCGTTTGTGGCTTGGGTTGTCTGGCCTTCTACCCTGCTGCTCAGATGGAATCTTATGGTGCCTTTTTAACGGCTTTGTTCATTCTGGCTACTGGAGTCACCTTCTTGCAAATTTGCGCCAATCCTTATGCGACAATTTTAGGTCCTGAAAACTCGGCTTCAAGTCGATTGAATTTAGCTCAAGGATTTAATTCTTTAGGAACTACCATTGGTCCACTTGTAGGAACCATCTTGATTTATAAGATCTTTTCCTCAGGCGAACAAACCCCTGAATCTGTTGGAAAAACCTATGTTTTCTATGGCATGGCTTTTATTCTGATTGCGATTTTTGTCTGGTTCTCCAAAATGCCTGCTTTTTCCAATGAAGAGAAGATTGAATCGGGTTCTGGAGTTTTCAAACATCGTCATTTGGTGCTGGGGATTTTTGCGATTTTCTTTTATGTAGGTTCGGAAGTTTCTGTAGGTTCGTGGATTGTAAAATTCATCATGCAAGAAGATATTGCGGGACTTGAAGAAGCCAATGCAAGCTATTATTTGAGCTATTTCTGGGGTGGATTGATGATTGGTCGTTTAATGGCTAGTATTTCTCTTAGTCAAGGGCTTTCTGAAATGAAAAAATTGATTTACATGCCTTTAATTAGTTTGGCGGTATTCTTTTTCATCTTTTTTGTAACGAGTATAAAAATTGAAAATGGTTCGGTGCATTTTGAATTTTTGGGTTTTAACCAAATCGCTTTATTTCTGCTTTTCCTATTGATCAATTACTTGGCATTTATCTTTGGAAAGGGAAATCCTTCAAGATCTTTGGTTATTTTCTCTTCCATCAATTTAGTCCTTCTATCTATTACCATTTTTGCTAAAGGCGAACTCGCATTTTGGTCGATTATTGGAACAGGACTTTTCTTCTCAATTGGATGGTCTAATATCTTCTCTTTAGCGATCAAAGATTTAGGAAAACTAACAAGTCAAGGCTCCTCTCTTTTGGTCATGGCAATTGTAGGTGGAGCTGCCTTACCAAATATTCAAAGTCAAATAATAGATGCTCAAGGAGTTCAAATTTCTTTCATTATTCCCCTGATTGGGATGCTTTACTTGATCTTTTACGGTTTGGAAGGTTATAAAATCAAACAGAAATGAAACTGGCCGTTGGAATAGATATCGGAGGAACGAATATTGTTTTTGGCTTTTTAGATCAGAAAGGCAATATTCTTTACGAAGAATCCTTGAAGACTAAATATTTCTGCACGCCAGATACTCTTGTCGACACGCTTTCAAAAAAGATTCAAGCTCAATTGGATGAAAACAAAGATTGGGAGTTGGTCGGAATTGGAATCGGAGCTCCAAATGGAAATTATTTCAAAGGAACCATCGAGCATGCTCCAAATTTGGATTGGAAGGGAATTGTCCCGTTGGTGGATCTGTTTAAAAAGTATTTTGACCAACCCATCATCCTGACCAACGATGCAAACGCCGCAGCTATTGGCGAAATGCTTTTTGGAGTAGCTAAAAATGAATCGGATTTTATCTTAGTGACATTGGGAACAGGTCTTGGAAGTGGTTTTGTTTCTGGGGGTCAACTGATTTATGGACACGATGGTTTTGCCGGAGAATTAGGTCATACGATTGTAGAAGTCAACGGTAGAAAATGCGGATGTGGAAGAAGAGGTTGTTTGGAGACTTATGCAAGCGCCACTGGACTTGTGCGAACAGCTCAAGAATGGATACCGGAAGACCCCTATTCCATTTTAAATCGTTTCAATTCCACCGAAATTTCAAGCCGAGTAGTTGCGGAAGCAGCAAATGAAGGAGACCAATTGGCTCTTAACATATTTGAATTCACGGCTGAAAAACTTGCACTAGGTTTGGCAAATGCCGTGGCGATTACAAGTCCAAGTTTGATCGTTTTATACGGAGGTGTGAGTCAGGCCGGAGATCTTTTGATGACGCCGTTAAAGAAACACTTCGAAAACTACTTACAAAACATCTTTCAAAATAAAATCCGACTTGAATTCTCAGGTTTGGAAGAAGGAAACGTAGCGGTTTTAGGTGCGGGAGCGCTGGTTTGGAAAAGTTTGAATTAGGAATTAGGAATTAAGAATTAAGAATTGATGATGAAATTTATATTGAAAAACCCAATTCACCTCTTGCTCTTGCTCACTACTCTTGCTCAATCCTGTAGTTCGGAGAAGTCGGAGTCTGATGAATCTGAGCAATCAAATAAAGAGTATATCCAAGAATCTCCAGTTGATTTAGTGAATCCATTTATTGGAACTGGTGGTCATGGGCATACCTATCCAGGTGCTACGATGCCTTTTGGAATGGTACAATTGAGTCCGGATACGCGTTTGGATGGTTGGGACGGCTGTGGAGGCTACCATTATTCAGACTCCATCATCTTTGGATTTTCACACACGCATTTGAGTGGAACTGGGGTTTCAGATTATGGTGATGTTTTACTGACACCCTTCAATTTGGATTATATTCCTGCTTATCAGGAATTGATGGATCATTCGAAAACCAAATCCCGATTTGATAAAACAAGTGAAATTGCCAATCCCGGCTATTATTCGGTTACTTTAAAAGATTTTCAAATTAATGCTTCTCTAACCGCAACGGAAAGAGTGGGAATTCACCAATACACCTTCGAGAACCCCAAAAACAGAATGATTGCCATCAATTTAAATCACCGTGACAAAGTTCTGGAATGTGGTTTTAAAATGATGGATGACTCAACCATCGTTGGGACAAGAATTTCAGAAGCATGGGCAACTGAACAACACGTCTATTTTGCAATTCGATTTTCTGAGCCTTTCAAATTAGAATATCCAAGTGGGCAGGCAACAGTGAAAGACCTGTTCAGAATAGCTGTTTTTGAAGAAAATGAGCATCCAATACGAGTTGAAGTTGGTTTGTCGGCTACGAGTGAAGAAGGCGCTCTGAAAAACCTCAAGTATGAAGCGCGATTCAACACTTTTGAAGAATATGTAGCACAAGCTCGAACTACATGGGAAAAACAACTAGATAAAGTGAAGGTAAAAGGTACAGACCGAGATCAATTGGTTAATTTCTATTCCGCTTTGTACCACACCATGATTGCTCCAAATGTTTTTAGTGATGTAGACGGGTATTACCGTGGAATGGATCAAAAAGTGCATTACAATATTCCGGAAGAAAAAATGTATACCGTATTTTCTCTTTGGGACACTTTTAGGGGCTTACATCCACTTTTGGCTTTGATCGACCGCAATAAAAACACGGAATTCGTAAAGACCTTCCTCAGACAATACCAAGAAGGAGGCGCTTTACCTGTTTGGGAACTAGCTGGAAATGAAACCGGATGCATGATTGGGTACCATGCTGTTCCAGTAATTGTTGACCATGCCGCTAAGGGAGGAAACCACGAATTTGACAGAAAAAAAGCATTGGAAGCCATGATTCACTCAGCTGAAATGGATCATTTGGGTCAGCCCGCTTTCAGAGAAAAAGGTTATATCGCTGCTGGAGATGAAGCCGAGTCTGTCTCCAAAACCTTGGAATATGCCTATGACGACTGGTGCATTGCTGAATTTGCTGATGGAAACAAGGCAATCTATGACAAGTATATTGAAAGAGCCCAATACTACAAGAACCTCTTTAATCCGGAAACAGGATTCATGCAAGCGAAAATGAATGGGGCCTTTGCGCCGAATTTTGATCCTTCAGAAGTGAATTTCAATTTTACTGAAGCCAATTCCTGGCAATATTCCATGTTCGTTCCACAAGACATTGAAGGGATGATTGAACTCTATGGCGGACCAGACAAATTTGAAAAGAAATTAGACGAATTGTTCTCCACCAAAATGGAACTTTCGGGCCGACACCAAGTGGATATTACTGGACTGATTGGTCAGTACGCCCACGGCAACGAACCTTCTCACCACATGGCTTATTTGTACAATTTTGTTGGCAAACCATGGAAAACTCAAGAGAAAGTAGCTCAAATTCTGAACGAACAGTATTGGAATGGACCAGATGGTTTGTCTGGAAACGAAGATTGTGGTCAAATGAGTGCCTGGTATGTTTTAAGTTCTATGGGATTCTACTCTGTGACTCCAGGATCTCCAGAATTCATCATTGGTTCACCCTTGTTTGATGAAATCACTTTTACAGCCTACAAGAAACCGTTCACTATTAAAGCGATTGGACGAAGCGATTCGAAAGACAATATTTACATCCAATCCGCCACTTTAAATGGGGAGGAATACAACAAGAATTATATTCATTACATGGACTTCTTTGAAGGAGGAGAATTGGTTTTACAGATGGGAAATACTCCCAACAAAGACTGGGGATCAGACAATAATTCACTCCCACATTCCAGTATTCCAGAAGAAGACCGAATTGTGTCTGTGCCCTTCTCAACCGTGGCCCAACAAACGTTTGAAGAATCAGCGAATATCGAATTGAAATCAGTTTGCAAAGATTGTGAGATTTATGTTTCTCAGAATGGCGGAGAATTTGAAAAATATTCCGAGCCAATTTCAATTACAGAAACGACAGAATTCAAGTATTACGGGCAAAAAGGAACGAAAAAGAGTAAGCTCGTTACTTCAAAATACCAAAAAATTGAAGGTGGGAGAAACGTGATTTATAAATCCGAATACAGCAATCAATATGCGGCGGGCGGAGAAAAAGCATTGGTGGATTATTTGAGAGGCAGTCCGAATTTCAGAACAGGCTATTGGCAAGGATTTCAGGGTCAGACCGTCACTTTTATCGTAGATTTAGGTGAAATCAAAGCATTCAACAAAGTGAAAGTGGGCGTTTTGCAAGACATCAAATCTTGGGTTTGGTATCCCAAAGAAATGCGTATTTCGGTTGCGAATTCTCCAAAAGGGCATTTCAAAGAATCCGGTAGAGTAGCCAACACTTTCTCAAGAAAAGAATATGGTGCTTTTACCCAAGAAATGGGAAGAAACTACCCCCTTCCAATTTATGCCCGCTACGTCAAAATCGAACTCGAATACCCGGGAGATTGTCCTGACTGGCATTTAGGTAATGGAGGAAAAGCTTGGGTTTTTGTAGATGAAGTAGTGATTGAGTAGGATTCGATTTAATGCGGAACCGAGCGACAGCGAGCTCATCGACCGATAGGGAGATAATTCGGAATTCGGAATTAATTATGACATGGAAAATAAAGGGATGAAGAGGATTTTAGATTTCTGATGGGAATTTTTATAACAAAGTTTTTATATACTTTTTCGAATATTGAAACTCTGTGTCCATCAAAAATTTATCGTCAAATTATGCGCACTTTGGCATTAGCTATGAAGCAATTCACAAAATTTCTTAAATAAACATCCTTTTTAAAACAGAAATATCCTTCTTACGTTAAGGCAATTAGGCGTATCCTTTAATGGGAAATAAGCAAAATGTTTCATATCTTAAAAAGACATATCAAAAAATTTATGGAGCTTCTAAAAATGAGCTTTTATTTCTTTTTGTACTTCACAGAAGTATTTGCAGCGTTTGTAATATTATATTTCGCATTTGCTTTTTTATGTTATGTTTTTCCTTTAAACGGCAACTACACCAAAGAAGGTGATCTCACAGAAATATTTGTTAAATCAAATGGTGTCCATTGTGATTTGGTACTCCCTATTGGGCATCAATTCGATTGGAAAAATTGGATTGGAATTGAAAATTACGCTTCACAACATGCCGAATATTTATCCATTGGATGGGGTGACAAGGGTTTTTACATAGATACACCTGAATGGAAAGACCTCAAATTTTCAACTGCTTTCCGTGCACTTTTCATGAATACACAAACTTTGATGCACTTAACTCTAATTGATAAACCTCAATGTGATGAAAAGTGTAAATCTTTATTAATCGATCAAAATCAGTATAAAATACTAGTACAGACAATCAAAGACCGCTTTATAAAAGATAATCAAGGTCAACCCATATTAATTGAAGGAAAAGGATATACTCCCGATGATAATTTTTATGAAGCCCACGGTTCCTATTCGTTATTTATGACTTGTAATGTATGGACAAATAATGTGCTTAAAAAAATCAAAGTTCGCACTGTTTATTGGGCCCCGTTTGAAAAATGGGTATTAAAACATTTGTAATATGCTGATTTAGTTACCTGAAATTGTTTTTGAACCTAAAGATCTGATATTTTCCAAATTACCCTCTGTGTCAAAAGTGTATTCTTCTGCTCTATATTTAGATTCATTGCGCATACCAGCAGGTTCTTGAATCCATAGTTTAACCTTCACTTTATCTTCTTCTGTCCAAGACATCGGTTGGTAAAACTCTTTTTCTGAAAATCCTTTAGGTAAATAGTTCAACGGAGATTCCCAAACCACAATGATGTGTTTTACCCATTTTAGCGCTAATTCTTCCCTTTTCGAAGGCTCTTTCCATCCATAAAACTCGAGTGCTTTTGGAGTAAGTTCTTTTAAAGTAATAAATTCGCCATCAAAATAATAAGCGTTCCCCTTACAGCCTCGATCATGAGCAAATAGTCCGACCGCTGCAACATGCTTAAATTGATCGGGAATTTGAACACAAATATCCGTTTTGTGTTTTTCACAATCAATCCCTTCCTTATTACAATAAAGTTGCTGTACTTTTTCCTTATCCAATTCTTCGATTTCCCCATGATCATTGGGTTCAGAAATACACGCAATCAAAAATAATTTTAGTGCAAGTAAAAGCATGATGTTATTCATTTTCAGTTATTTATTCTGTTAATATATCGTTAATGCACCAGAATTCAATTTCATTTGGCTAAATTTTTGTAATTTCCTTTACTGAAAAAGTAAAGAGACTCACCATGAAACACTTCTACATTCTATTTCTTTTCCTATTCAGTACTGGATTAAATGCGCAAAATACCTTTCAAACGTTTTTTGATGATTTTAATGATAATGCCAATCAATGGTATGAAGGAACAACAAAAGCAAAGACTGCAAGTGTATTTGATGGCTTTTATAGCTTTGAATCCTACGAAAAAGATACCCGCAGCATTGTCTTCAGAGAATTGTCTATAGATCCGGAAGTACCTTATACAATTGAATCCAACATCAAGCTGGAAAAAGGAAAAAAGGATATGGGATTTGGGTTGGTTCTGGGATGGGACAATTGGGATAATTATTGTCGAATTTTGATTAGTGATAACGGTATGATTCAAATGTGGCAAACCGTCAACGGAAAAGGTCAAAAAGTAGTCGATTGGAAAAAATTACCAGAAGGTATAATCCGCCCAAAAGGAGAATTCAATCATATCAAATTAGATCGAGGACTTGATGGGATCACCAGACTATACATCAATGGGAAAGTAGCTGCTACCCCAAATAATGTCAAATTTGTTGGCAAGAAATTCGGTTTTATTCTTACAGATAAGCAAAAAATTTCTGCTGATTATCTAAGAATTAAGTATTTATCACGGCCTATAAACAATGTGGACAGCCCAACAACTGCGGACAAAATACATAACATGGGAAGTAAAATCAATTCTAAATATACTGAAAAAGGACCAGTTATTTCTGTTGATGGAAGAACCCTCTATTTTACATTGGCTGGATCTCCTCAAAATTTAGGCGGAACGAAAAAAGATGATGTTCTTTATTCAAATAAGGAAATCAATGGTGGATGGACTCAAAGACAATTTTTTCCTGCACCAATTAACAATAGTAGCTCCAATTTTTTAGTCTCAATTACACCAGATGGGAATTCCGCTCTTTTCGGGAATGCCTATTATTCTGATGGTTCAATGAAGCAGGGAGTATCTTATGCCGTAAAAAGAAATGGACAATGGCTTATGCCTACACCTCAACAGATTGCATATTTTGAGAACAAGAACCCCTACGTCAATTATTTCTTAACCGCAGATGGTGAGCATTTGCTTATGGCGATAGAAAATAGTCAGTCGAATGGTGGATTGGATATTTTTGTGAGTTTAAAACAAGGAAATGGGAGTTGGAGCACCCCTAAAAATCTTGGTCCTAACATCAATACTTTTGCAGATGACTTTGCTCCTTTCCTGGCTGCAGATGGAATTACCTTGTATTTCGCTTCAAAGGGTCATCCCGGATATGGAAGCGCAGATATTTTCATGAGTAAACGATTAGATGATACTTGGCTCAACTGGTCTGAACCTCAAAATCTAGGAAATGGAATCAATGGTGATGGATGGGATGCCTATTTTACCGTGGATGCACGAGGTGAAAAGGCATATATGGTTTCCACCGGAAAAAATTCTTTAGGAAATGAAGACATATTTGAAATCACGCTTGCAGCCAGTTCTCGCCCGGAAGCACTTGAACTAGTGAAGGGAAAAGTATATGATGCGAAGACCATGCAAGAGATAGACGCAGAAGTTTACTACGATGACTTACTTACCGGAAAAAGATTAGGATCTGCATATTCAACCATTCAAGATGGTTTTCAGATTGCTTTACCGAAAGGCTACAAATACGGATTTCAGGCTAATGTTTCAGGATACATGCCCATTGCCAATAATCTTGACTTGACCGATTTAAACGATTTTAGAGAAAAAACAATTGACTTGTACATGGTGCCGATCGAACAAGGTCAGGATTTCACTTTGAAAAACATCTTTTTTGATGGTGCAACAGCCAACCTTAGTCCAGAGTCTTATCTTGAATTAGATCGTTTAGCTGAAATGTTGCGTTTAAATCCGAATATTAAAATTGAAATCGGAAACAATATGATCAATGGTGGAATAGCTTCAGACCAACTAAATGTATTACAAGCCAGAATGGCGAACATTCAAAACTATCTATCACAAAAAGCCGTGGATTTAAGTCGCATTAAAACCCAGATCGAGGAAATAAAATTCAAACCTTCCCTGAATATTGATCAGTCTGGTGAGATTCGAATCAAATTATTCTAAATTCCTGCGATTCCATTCCTGAACTTCTTGAGGTATTTCATGAAGAAAACCAAGCCTTTAAGAAGATATTTCATAAATTGCTTCATCAACAAAAACAGCTGAATGACTATGATAAAACATGTTCTTATTGCAATAACATCTGCCTTTGCATTTTACACTTATTCTCAGGAATTTGAAACCATTACCGAAAATTTCGACCAAAATAACTTCAATTGGGATAATGGGGAAACCGCCAATGTGATGGCCAAAGTAGAAGGTGGTAAATACATCATCAAAAATAAAAATGATGAATACCTTCAGGTACTCAAAGGTGATATTGCCATTGACCCTAATGAAGATTATTCGGTTGAAACAAAGATTATGCAAACCGAAGGACCCGATGGATACGGTTTTGGAATTGTAATGGGTTATTACGACTGGGACAATTATGCGACGATTCAAATTTCAGGTCAAGGATATTTCAAAGTGGAATACGAACTAAACGGCAAAAAAACAGAGATGGTTCCTGCTAAAAAACTTGACGATGGCATTGTAAAAGGAATCAATCAATGGAATACTTTAAAAGTTGATAAGAAAGGTAAGCAGGTAAAAATATTCATCAATGATCAATTAGTTGAGACCTTAAGCAGTCATCTAATTTTCGTCGGTCAAAATTTTGGGTTTTTCGTCTCAAATGTGATCAAAATGGAAGTAGATTATCTGAAAATCACCCGGAAAAAGATGAAATTGGATGTCGTACAATACCCAACAATAGGTGATAAACTAGAAAATCTGGGTTCAGGAGTAAATTCAAAATACTCTGAACTCAACCCTTTAATTTCTGTGGATAACAAAACCATTTACTTTGCCATCAAAAATAATCCTGAAATGAACATCGGAGAGGACCTACTATTGGATGCGGCATATAGTTCTAAAGATGCAGAAGGGAACTGGACCAAAGCTAAATTAGTAGAAGGCCCTGTAAACAACAAGCACCATAATTATATGATTTCCATTTCCCCAGATGAAAATTCTGCTTTGTTTGGAAATACTTACGAAGCGGATGGTAGCTCTAATATTGGGGTATCTTTTGGAGTAAAAAGAAATGGGAAGTGGCAAAAACCAGAAACCATGGAAATCAAAGACTTTGAAAACTATTCTAATTATACTGAATATTGTTTGAGCCCAGATGGAATGACCATTTTAATTGCTTATCAAAGTAAAGAAACTTATGGTGGTCGTGATATTTATGTTAGTTTTTTACAAGACGATGGAACTTGGTCTGCCCCTAAAAACTGCGGACCTGTAATCAATTCTTATGGGAATGAAATGACGCCGTTCATTGCTGCGGATGGTAAGACTTTGTTCTTTTCCTCTTATGGCCATCCGGGTTACGGTTCATGCGATGTATTTATTTCTAAGAGATTGGACGACACCTGGACCAACTGGAGCAAGCCAAAAAATGCGGGAAATGTAATTAACTCTGAAAATTTTGATGCCTACTTTAAAATCGATGCGCAAGGAATTTATGGCTACATGGTTAGTTCGACCAATTCAATAGGAAAGGAAGATATTTTCAGAATCAAAATTGGAGAAGGCCTTAAACCCGAAGTATTAAATCTAATTGTAGGAAAAGTCTACAATGCCAAAACCAACGAATTAATCGAAGCTGCTGTTGAATATGAAGATCTTTCGGAAGGTAAAAAATTAGGAATCGCCTACTCCACGGCTGAAAATGGATTTAAAATTGCTTTGCCAAAAGGAAAAAATTACGGTTTTAGAGCAAGTGCTGAAGGTTTTATTTCGGTTTCAAACAATATAGATCTTACCAATATTACCGAATACAAAGAAAAAGAAGCCAATCTTTATTTGGTTCCAATCGAATCCGGTCAATCTCTTACACTAAACAATCTTTTCTTCGATTCAGGAAAAAGCACATTGAAAAAAGAATCTTTTTCTGAATTAAATCGATTGGTGAAAATCATGAAGGAGAACACGAAGATGAAGATCGAAATCAGTGGCCATACAGATTCAGATGGCGATGCACAAAAAAATCTCGTTTTATCTCAAGATCGTGCTAAGGCTGTAAAGGATTATTTGATCTCAAAAGGAGTTCAAACAGCAAATCTTAAATCTGTTGGTCATGGTGAAACAAAACCAAAGGCAAAAAATGATACTCCTGAAGGTAAAGCAATGAATCGCAGAGTAGAAATGAGAATCCTGTAATATAAACAGTCGTTATTTGCATTTAAAAAGAAGGCACGACTTTTGATTTACACGAGATTCAAGTTAAAAATTGAACGAGAATATGTATTTTCATCCCGATTTAAAACTAAAACAATGAAAAAGAGATTATTGAATTTGTATTTGATCGCACTAACTATCCCCACTCTATCACTTGCTCAATCTGAAACTCAGTTTGAGGATTTTAATAACAACGACAATAAATGGTACACCGGTTCTACGGATTCGAAAAAGGCCAGAATTGAAGGCGGATACTATTATATCGAAAATAACGATCAGGAATATGCCGACCGTTTTTCTCGAGAATGGCGCGTAGATGCAAATGAAGATTTCACTATTGAAGCCAAAATGAAACAAGTCTCAGGGCCAGACAATTATGGTTATGGAGTAATTTATGGTTTCTATACTTGGGATGATTACGCCCGTGTCTTAATTGCTGGAACTGGTCACATTAGTGCTCGTTCCAAGTATATGGAAAAGACCAAATATGAGTTGGAATGGCAAAAAGATGATGCAGGTAACATAAAAGGAACGGGAGAATGGAATGTACTCAAAATCGTTAAGAGTGCGAATGGCACAATGCTTTACGTAAATGATGTACTTCAAAAAGAAATTCCTAATCTGAAGTTCGTAGGATACAAGCTTGGATTTATGCTCAATGCGGGTCAAAGCGTGGTTGTGGATTGGATCAAGGTTACTAGAAAGAAACAATCAATGACAATTGCACAAAATGCAACAACAGGAGAATTAGAAAACCTTGGACCAAATGTAAACTCAAAATACATCGAAAAATCTCCGAATATTTCAGCGGATGGAAAAACGCTTTACTTTACGATATCAGACAACCCTGAAAAGAATATAGGAGCTGATAAAAAATCTGACGTGGCATATTCCAAATTACAAGCCGACGGTACATGGGGACCTATGCAAATTCTAGGTGAGCCTATCAATAATGCTTCTCACAACTATGTTGTTTCGATTTCTCCAGATGAAAACTCAGCTCTATTTGGAAATGTATACAAAGAAGATGGAGGAATGACCTCGGGAATATCTTATGGAGTAAAACGAAATGGTAAATGGCAGCGTCCACAGAAAGTAACAGTAAAAAACTATGTGAACGATAATGAATATTCTGATTATTGGTTGGCACCTGATGGATTAAAATTGATCTCGGCATGTGAAAACTCAAAATCTTATGGGGAAAAGGATCTTTTTGTTAGCTTCCTTCAAGATGATGGAACCTGGTCTGAACCGGAAAACATGGGACCCAACATCAATACATGGGCTGGAGAATTTACTCCATATATTGCCGCAGACGGGGTAACGATGTTCTTCTCTTCTTATGGTCATGAAGGATATGGATCAGCCGATGTATTCATGACAAAAAGATTAGATGATACTTGGACTAACTGGTCTAAACCGGTAAATTGTGGCCCTGTCATCAACTCTCCAAACTGGGATGCTTATTTTAGAATTGATGCCCAAGGAAATTATGGATACATGGTATCTACGGGTGACAAATCTCTTGGAGAAGAAGATATTTTCCGAATCAAACTTGGTGACGGTATCAAACCAGAACTATTGAATTTGATTAGTGGAAAAGTATACAATGCCAAAACCAACGAAGTAATCGAAGCAGCTATTGAATATGAAGATTTGTCTGACGGTAAGAAACTTGGAATTGCTTATTCAACTGAAGACAATGGATTCAAAATTATTCTTCCAAAAGGAAAGAAATATGGATTCCTTGCAAGTGCAGAGGGCTTCATTTCGGTATCCAATAATTTAGATTTAACAGAATTGAAAGAATACGGTGAAAAAGAAGTGAACTTGTACTTGGTTCCTATTGAATCCGGACAAACTCTAACCTTAAACAACCTTTTCTTTGATTCTAGAATGGCTGTCATTAAGAAAGAGTCTTTTTCAGAGTTGAATCGATTGGTTAAAATTATGAAGGAGAATCCTGATCTTAGAATTGAGATTGGAGGACATACCGATAATGTTGGTGAAGAAGATTACAATATGGATTTGTCGAACCGAAGAGCCAAGGCTGTATACGATTACTTAGTTGGAAGAGGTGTAGACAAAGACAGAGTCACTTCAAAAGGATACGGAGAAGCAAAACCCATCGAGAAGAACGATACTCCGGAGGGAAGACAAAAGAATAGAAGGGTGGAATTGACAATTAAGTAAATCTTGAATTTTAGATTCTAGACTGCTAGATACTAGATGCTAGACTTTCAGATTGTCAGATTATCAGACCGTCAGATTTTCAGATTGCAAGATTATAAGATTATAAGATTGTCAGACTTTCAGATATACAAATTATTAAAAAAGTCTTGCATCTTGTGTCTGGAATCTAGTATCTCATTCACTCTTGTTGAGCGCAGGATTTGGAAATCCTCCAAAGCTCAAAATTCTCAGACTTTCAGATTTAGAGATTATTAAAAAAGTCTGGTATCTGGTATCTTGCATCTAGGATCTAGTGTCTTTTTCAATATCGCTAAGTGCAGGACTTGGGAATCCTTCGCAGCTCATGGAACTGGAAACTGGACTTTCTAATTTTTAAATAAAATGACCGCGTCCAGAAATCCAGAATTCTAGAAATCCAGACATCTGGCATAAAAAAAGCCCACTCTTTTGAGCAGGCTTCTTACTTTTTCATACTATGTTTATTTCTCTTGATCTTCTATGATCACTTTCTTTTCGATCTTTACTTCTTTTCCTTCAAGATCTCCTTTACATGCTCCAGCAGAACCAGAACAGCCTTTCATTCCTTTGTGTCCACCACAGGTACCTTTATGCATTTGTCCATGCCCACCTCCGTGACCACCACATCCCATGTTTCCATGATGCATTCCTCCACCATGATGCATTTGCATTTGATGTCCGCCATGTCCATGACATCCACCCGGTCCTTTAGCCATTGCTACAATAAACAAAACGATTATAGTGGTAACAAAAGCCGTTGCAGCGGCTACTAAAATTGTGTTTTTCATAAATTAAGATTTAGTTCCAAGTACTCAGTTCCAAGCGATGCC